>DATJMU010000129.1:0-19392 GCA_035508555.1 Occallatibacter sp.
TCGAACGAGCGCATCGTGAAGCGCATGCTGCCCAGAGTGGCCGCCATTGGCGCGTTCGAGGACGGAATCAAGAAGCTCTCCGACGAAGAGCTGAGGGGCAAGACCGCCGAGTTCAAGGCCCGTATCGCCGCGCAGCTCGAAGGCATCACCGAGGCCGAAGAGAAGAAGAAGGCCGAACAGGCCGTCCTCGATGAGATTCTTCCCGAGGCCTTTGCCGTGGTGCGCGAAGCCGGTTGGCGCACCGTGAAGATGCGCCACTTCGACGTGCAGTTGATCGGCGGCATCGTCCTGCACCAGGGCAAGATCGCCGAGATGAAGACCGGCGAAGGCAAGACCCTGGTGGCCACGCTCGCCTGCTACCTGAACGCCCTGCTCGGCCGCGGGGTTCACGTGGTCACGGTCAACGACTACCTGGCCAAGCGCGACGCCGAGTGGATGGGCAAGATCTACGAGTTCCTCGGCCTCTCGGTCGGCGTCATCGTCCACGATCTGAGCGACGACGAGCGCCGCGCCGCCTACGCGGCCGACATCACCTACGGCACCAACAACGAGTTCGGCTTCGACTACCTGCGCGACAACATGAAGTTCGACATCAAGGACTGTGTGCAGCGCGGCCACTACTACTGTATCGTCGACGAAGTCGATTCGATCCTGATCGACGAGGCGCGCACCCCGCTCATCATCTCCGGCCCCACCGACCAGACCACCGACAAGTACCAGCGCGTGCGCAAGATCATTCCCCAACTTGAACTGGGCGAGGAGGTGGAGTGGAGCGACACCCGCCGCCAGAAGGAGCTCGGCATCCAGCTCGGCGAGGGCGAGAAGTATTTTTCGGGCGACTATATTGTCGACGAGAAGCAGCGCACCATCGGCGTGACGGATCAGGGCTGGGAGACCATCGAGAAGCTGCTGGGCATCGGCAACATCGCCGACGCAGAGAACTGGGACCTGAAGCATTACGTGGAAGTGGGCATCAAGGCGCACGCCCTCTACAAGCGCGACGTGGACTACGTGGTCAAGGACGGCGAGGTGATCATCGTGGACACCTTCACGGGCCGCCTCATGCCGGGCCGGCGCTGGTCCGACGGCCTCCACCAGTCCGTCGAGGCCAAGGAGGGCGTGCAGATCCGCAAGGAAGACCAGACGCTGGCCACCATCACCTTCCAGAACTACTTCCGCCTTTATCAGAAGCTCAGCGGCATGACCGGCACGGCGGAGACCGAGGCTGCCGAGTTCGAAAAGATCTACAGGCTCGAGATCGTCGTGATTCCGACCAACAAGCCGCTGCGGCGCATCGAAAACGCCGACGTCGTCTACCGCACGGAGAAGGAGAAGTACAAGGCGGTCGCCGAGAACATCGCCGAGCTGCACGAGCAGGGGCAGCCGGTGCTGGTCGGCACCACGTCGATCGAAAAGAGCGAGCGGCTGTCGGCGATCCTGCAGAAGAAGGGCGTGAAGCACGTGGTGCTGAACGCCAAGTTCCACGAGCGCGAGGCCGAGATTGTGGCCCAGGCCGGCCGCCACGGGATGGTCACCATCGCCACCAACATGGCCGGCCGCGGCACCGATATTCTGCTCGGCGGCAACGCCGAGTTCATGGCGCGGCAGGAGCTGGTGAAGAAAGGCCGCGCGCGCGGCATCAGCGCCAACGAGGGCGCCATCAATCCCATGGCCCCGGCCGGCTTCCTGCGTTTCTACTACCAGGGGCAGGAGTACGAGGTCGCGGAAGGCGAGTGGGCCGAGACCCTGAAGGGCCATGCCGACGCGGCCCAGGAGAACCACGACCGGGTCATCGAATCCGGCGGCCTTTTCATCCTCGGCACCGAGCGCCACGAGTCCCGCCGCATCGACAACCAGCTCCGCGGGCGCGCCGGCCGCCAGGGCGATCCCGGCGAGTCCCGCTTCTTTCTCTCCCTCGAAGACGACCTCATGCGCATCTTCATGAAGGAGTGGATCGGCGGGCTGCTGCAGCGCCTGGGCATGGATGAAGGCGTTCCCATCGAGTCCAAGATGATCTCCAAGCGCATCGAGGGCGCCCAGCAGGCCGTCGAAGCGCAGAACTTCGAGAGCCGCAAGCACCTGCTCGAGTACGACGACGTGATGAACAAGCAGCGTGAGGCCGTCTACGGCCTGCGCCATCAACTGCTCGAGGGCGTCGACCAGCGCGAGCTGATTCTGGAGGATTATGTCGGCGGCATCCTGAGCGGCTTTCTCGACGAGTTTGCCAGCGAGAAGGTGCGCGAGTCCCAGTGGGACCTGAAGGGGCTTGGCCAAAAACTCATCGACCAGTTCGGGCTCAACATGGAGGAGGCCGACTTTAAGCCCGAGGAACTGACGCGCCACGAGCTGGGCGAGTTGATCTTCGAGAAGCTCAAGGAAAAGTACGAGGTCAACGAGAAGATCTTGGGGCCGGAGACCATGCGTTACCACGAGCGCATGGTGATGCTGAGCACCATCGACGGGTTGTGGAAGGACCACCTGCTCTCGATGGACCACCTCAAGGAGGGGATCGGCCTGCGCGGATACGCGCAGCAGGATCCGCTGGTGGCCTACAAGAAGGAGTCGTTCGACCTGTTCGAGGCCATGATGTTCAAGTTCCAGGAAGACACGGTGCGGTTCCTCTTCCGGATGCAGATCATCGGGCCGGACGGCAAGCCGGTGACGGCGGAGCGGCCGCGGCGGCCGGTTCCGCGCGCGCCCCAGGTGGCGAGCGCTGCGCAGCCTTTGCCGTCGGATGGCGGTGTCGCGCTGGCTGTGCCGTCGGCCGAAGTGCCGATCCACACGCGCCAGCCGCAGACCACCATCGATGCGCTCGAAAAGGAGTTTCAGCAGAAGAAGCAGCGCGAGCTGGCCGTGGCGGCCCGCGCCGGCGGCAGCGATGGGGGCCAGACCCAGGCGCAGCGGCGCACCGGCGAGAAGGTGGGGCGCAACGATCCCTGCCCCTGCGGCAGCGGCAAGAAGTACAAGAAGTGCCACGGGGCCAGCGCGTAGGCTCGGCTTGCACCTTCGGCGACGCCGGCCGCTTCGCCGCGGGCGGCGCTGGCTGGCACGCAACGCGCAGGAGCCGGGGGCCGGTTTGCCCGCACCGCTCCCGCGCGTTCCGCGTCTGGAGAGGTTGGCGGCTACTGGCCGAGAGCGAAGTTGATCCCGACTTCGACCACGTCGGTACCGGCGCCCGGCTCGAACTTCCACTTCCGCACCGCGTCCTGAGCCGCGAGCGACAGAATGTGATTGCCGGTCACTTCCTTTACGTCCGTAACGTTCCCTTTGGGATCGACGGTGGCCGCCACGCGCACTTCACCCTCGATCCTCATCCGCTTGGCGATCTCAGGGTAGACGGGCGCGACCCTCGATTTGATGGCGCGGGTTGCGGCCCATGCGGGCAGCGCCATGGCCAACATCACGGCCAGCGCACCGGCCCTGAGGAACCACGCGCCGGGGGCATTGCGGTGGCGGCGACGGGAAACGCGAGATAGCATGAGAGCCCTCCAGACAGGCTTAGAATTCGCTTACCTGCCTTATCGGTGGTTCTCGGATTAGCGTGAGTCCATTTTTGCGGCTTGATTACGAAAGGAATGTACGCCCGCGGACAGCCCGCTTAAGTCCCCTGATGCGCCGCGCCGACGGCGGTGAAGGTCAGGTCTGTGGCCGCGGAACCGTGCTCCTCGCGCCACAGGTCGAAGAGCCGCCCGTAGCTCAGCGTCAGGTACTCGGCCTCGGCCACGCCCAGCCGCTCGGCGACGCGGTCGATCCAGCCGGGCGCGCCCTCGAGCTCGGCGTAGTCGCCGATGGGCGTCTCGTCCACCACGCAGTGGCCTGCGCCATCGGTCCACTCGGTGCGCCACTTCTCGTAGCGGAAGGCAGCTACCAGCCCGAGCGAGGTGAAGATCTCGGCCAGCACGGCGCCGTCCGCGACCTCGGTCTCGGTTTCGATCCTGTGCTTGTGCCGGTCCTCTTCCGGCGCACCCCCGTCGGGCAGCCGCTTGTGTGTTACAGTCCAGCGCCCGGCGTAGCTGCGGATGCGCAGAATCTTCGTCCGCGCCCGCATCTGCCGGTCCGGCGTATCGTAGAGCACGTTGCTCTCGAAGGCCCGCGGCGTCTGCATCTGGAATCCCGCCGCCCGCAGCTTCGCGGCCAGCCCCTCCAGGTCGGCCACGCGAAACTTGATCTCGGTCTCCACTGCCGGCATAACCTGAGAGTATACGGCAGGCGCCCCGGACTGGGCGGTAGTGCAGTTTCCGGTTTGCCGGTAATATTCCCGCGTCGACAGTTGTGCGGCTCAAACAGGGTAGCCAGCGCAACTACTACCGTGAGGGGGTCTACTGCACTCTATCCGGCCGCATTTCATCTGGCGACCTTTCCCGCCCTCCGATCAAGAATGTATTTCCAAGCCAGCAATGGAAGTGAGGAGAGGCCAAGGGTCCTGCCAGTGCAGAGGACCGCTGCTTGCCGGTAACTGTGAAGGGGTAGAAGCGGCTGGGCAACATACGATGCAAATGACACCGCGAGAACTATTGCCACGTACTTCGGAAATCCGCGGCGGAAAACGAAAAAACAAGCAACCGAAAAGATAGCCGCTGCTGCCGCTGCTAGATAAGACAAAACCTCATCGTAGAGCCACATTGCTGGTGGTGCTCCAGCCGCCACGAACCAGATGTCGTGAAACACGACGAGGGCGGCACCAACGCAAACGGCAAGGAGGCCAACGGCGGCAAAATCAATGCCGAACCGCATATTGAACCAGTCGCGCTTCATCAGCAGGATTGTACGCTGTGCAAGGTCCGAGCGAATCGTCGGCGACCGAGAAACAGTTCAAATCTCGGGTACTGAGCCAATTGTAAGCAATCCGGAAACTGCACCATGATACCGCACTGCCGTAAGTGGCCCCCACGCCCCGCGAGCGGCGAAAATAGCAAAGTGCAGACCCTCCGCCTCATCGTGGACCCCGCGCATCTCGACTCGCGCGAGTCTGGCCAGGCCCTCGACCGCGCCGCCGCCATCCTCCGCGCCGGGGGCCTGGTCGCCCTGCCCACTGAAACCGTCTACGGCCTCGGCGCCAACGCCCTCGACCCTGCCGCGGTAGCGCGCATCTTCGCGGCCAAAGACCGCCCCTCGTGGGATCCGATCATCGTCCACGTCGCCGGCTGCGATCGCGCTTCGGGTTCTGATGCCGACCGCGGAGCCGTCATGCTCGCCCCGCTTGTGACCGAGGTCCCCGAGGCAGCGCGCCGGCTGATCGACGCCTTCTGGCCCGGCCCGCTCACGCTTTTGCTGCCGCGCTCAAGCGCCGTGCCCGATGCCGTTACTGCCGGCCGTCCTCTGGTCGGTGTACGCATGCCGGCTCACCCGGTCGCCCTTGAACTCATCCGCCGCGCCGGCGTGCCCGTGGCCGCCCCCAGCGCCAACCGCTTCGGCCGCATCAGCCCGACCACGGCTGCTCATGTTCTTGAAGACCTCGACGGCCGCATCGATGCCGTACTCGACGCCGGTCCCACCGTCCACGGCGTCGAATCCACGGTCCTCGATCCGGGCCAGAGCCCGATGGTCATTTATCGCCCCGGCGCGGTCACCGCGGCTCAGATTGAGGCGGTCGCCGGCGCGGTCCGTTTTTTTCAGGAACCGGCGCGGCTCGATGCGGCTCCGCGCGAAGCGCTACCCTCGCCGGGCGTGGGTTTGCGCCACTACGCACCGAGGGCCCACCTTGTTCTGGTGAAAGGACCGCTCGACCGCATTGAGCGCCAGGTGGCGCGCATGGCCGAGACGGCCTTCGGTCTGCGCGATGAGAAGCTGGGAATCATGCTGCCGGCCGAGGTGCCTCCGGCGGCCCGGGGCGCCGAGATTTACCTCTGGGGCCGCTGGTCCGCGCCTGAAGAACTGGCCCGCAACCTCTATGCCGGCCTGCGCGCCCTCGACGCCGCAGGCTGCACCGTCATCCTCTGCCCATTGCCGCCGGGTGAGGGAATCGCCGCTGCCATCCGCGACCGCCTGCACAAGGCTGCCGTGCAGCATCGCAGTTGATCGCGCCGGCGCTCGATGGCGCCGCCCGTTTGCACACGGTCCCGCTGCTCCTTCAATAGCTCGCCGGCTGCCGGCCCGAGTCGCCCAGCTTGTACATGTACTTGATCGCCGATTTATAGATGAGGGTCTTATACCGGCCCCGGACCTTCAGCGTGTTCCGGTCGTACCACTCGATACAGCCTTCCACCTGCTCTCCGTCCTCGAGCACGATCACCATGGGAGTCTGCGCCTGAATCTGTTTCTGCAAGTAGAACAACTCCGCGTTGCGATAGGGTGCGTCCATCTCCACAATGCTGGCTGGAAACCGGAAGGGCGCGGGCGAAAAGGGGGTGCGGCGTCCCCGGTTCTGTGGCCGGACAGGTTCAAAGCCGTTTTCTTCACGGCGCGCGGGCAAAACCGATGAAATGCTCATAGGCAACAACCCTCCAAGGGGAAATCTGAAGCAACCAGTCGGCGGGCCGCCGCAGCGCCCGAAAGGCTCCTGTGGCGCGCCGCGTACTTTTGGATGCAGCCAATACGAACTGCGGCCCGTTGCGGCGATGGAGATGAGGGCATCAACCCGCCGCTGTCGAAAATGTCGCTGCCGCCGCAGCCGCATCCCAAATCGCGAGATACGCATCTGCGGCGTCGTGCCTTGCCGACGGCAGCAGGAGAGCGCAAATCTCTCTTGATGCCGCGGCACGCAACCGATACGAGCGCACACCGCCTGAGATGGCGCTCTTGCGCCGGAGGCCGTGCGTTAAATCGGATCGCTGATACCCGAAAAGATGCTCGTGTTCGAGTGGAGGTTGCTCCCTAAGTATGCACCAGCCGCCGCCGCGCGGCAAGCCTGCCGCGCGGCCGGGAGAAGTTCAGATCCGGGCGAGCCCCACGGCCATCGCGTCCAGCGAGAGTGAACGCAGCAGGTTGCGCCGCATCCCCTGCTCGACCTGTACCAGCCCGCGCGCGGCCCCCTCGATCCACTCGAGCGGGAGCCCCTGGGCCAGCCGCGCGAGCTCCGCGGTGAGATCGACGTTGCGCACCAGTTGCGGCGTGCCGGCGATCACCAGGAGCAGGTCCTCGACGAGGCTGCCCAGAGCCCGCAGCAGGTTCACCGTCTTCTCCTGTCCCTCGGCGCCGGCGCGGTAGCTCTCCGTGGCGCGGAAGAGCGACGAATAATCCGGTTCCTGCAATGCTGTTCGCAGCACCACGAGCGCGTCCTGGCGGCTGGCCAGATAGGCGCTCAGGTCGAGCCCCAGAGCCCGGCCCACGGCGCCCTCGGCGAGCCGCGCCACCAGAGCGCGGTCCTGCGCCTTCAACTCCGGCCGCCGCGCGGCCAGCAGCGTCTCCAGCTCCGCCGCCGGCAGCGCGCTCAGCCGGTGAACCACCGCGCGCGACCGGATCGTGGGCAGCAGCTCCTGCGGGTTTTCTGAAAGCAGCACCAGGGTGGTGTGTTCCGGCGGCTCTTCGAGAACCTTGAGCAGGCTGTTGGCCGCCTCTTTCATGAACGCCGACGCGGTGAAGATCGTGAACGACCTCCGCGCCTCGACCGGCGGCCTGTAGTAGGCCGCGTGGATCGCCTGGCGCACCTGGCCCAGCTTGATCAGCAGTTGCGGGGGGTCGGGCGGCACAATCAGGAGGTCCGGATGCGTCTGGATCAGGACCCGGGTCTCGCGCTTGTCGGTCTCGCGCAGCTCCTCGCGCGCCGCCACGGCCTCGGCCACCAGCGCGTCGAGGTTGGCCGACCCGCCAATCCGCGTGCAGTTCCGGCAGGCGCCGCAGAAGTCCGGCAGCCCGCCGGTCTCGGTCGGCTGCTGGCAGTTCATGGCCTGCGCCAGCATCAGAGCCAGCGTGTACTTACCCGCCCCTCGCGGCCCGGTGAGGATCATCGAGTGCGGAAACCGCCCCGCACGCACGCTCTCGCGCAGGTGCGTCAACGTGGCGGCGTTGCCCAGAAAATCTTGGAAGCCCACGGATTGAGGATAGAGCATCCCGAGCGCCGGTTCGCGAATCTCTTCATCGGCGAGCTGCGTTGAGCCGTCCATGCCCGAAGGAGACTACTGTCATGTCCACAGATGCATCGCTGCGCCGTCACCTCGTCAACCTGCTCCAGGGCGGCGACGCCCACGCCACCTTCGACCAGGCCGTCGCCGATCTCCCGGCGGCCCTCTACGGAACGACCCCGGCGGGCGCCGAACACTCGCCGTGGCAGATCCTTGAGCATCTGCGCATCGCCCAGTGGGACATCCTCGAGTTTTCGCGCGATGCCAGGCACAAGTCGCCCGAGTTCCCCGCCGGCTATTGGCCGCCCACGCCGGCGCCGCCCGATGCCCACGCCTGGGAGAAGAGCGTGGCCGGCTTCCGCAAGGACCTCGACGCCCTCTGCGCAATGGTCTCCGACGAGTCGGTCGATCTCTTCGCGAAGATCCCGCACGGCGACGGCCAGACGGTCTTGCGCGAGGCTCTCCTGACCGCCGACCACAACGCCTACCACGTCGGCCAGTTGGTCCTGGTGCGCCGTCTGCTCGGGGCCTGGAAGTAACGGGGCTTCAATCCGCGCCGTTGCGTTCAGGCGCCGGCTTCGGCCACCAGTAGCCGCTCGGCCACGGCTTCGACGATCTGCTCGTGCACCTCGTCGATGGCAAGGTCGCCTTCGATGAGGACCACCCGCTCCGGCTCGCGCGCCGCGATGTCCCGGTAGGCCTGCCACACGCGGCGATAGAAGTCGTCCTGTTCGCTCTCGAACCGCCCCTCGTCTTTGCCGGTCTGCGCCTCTGCGCGGCTGTTGCGCCGCCGGGCGCGCTGCAGCGAGATCTCGAGGCCCGGCAGCAGCAGAAGCGTCAAGTCCGGCTCTAGTCCCCCGCAGATCAGCCGGTGCAGCGCGCGCACTGCCTCGGAGCCCAGCTCGCGCCCGCCCCCCTGGTAGGCTTCGGTCGAGTCGGTGAAGCGGTCGCACACCACGATCCGTCCTGCTTCGAGAGCCGGCTCGATGGTCTCGGTGATGGCCTGCGCCCGGTCGGCGAACATCAGCGCCATCTCGGCCATCGGCGCCAGACCAGCAGACCGCGAGTCGAGCAGAATCGCGCGGATCCGGTCTCCGATGGCCGTGCCGCCCGGCTGCCGCGTGACCACCGGCGCCAGGCCGCGCCGCTCCAGCCAGGCCGCCAGACGCCTGATCTGGGTCGTCTTCCCCGACCCGTCCAGTCCCTCCAGCGTGATGAACAGTCCGCGCGGCATGGGCTTCAGTCTACCATTCGCTGTGCGCCCGCATCTCTGTGGCATCCCGGCAGTTAGCCCGCACCATGCAACTTCTCGCAGCCGAACGGGTTCCAACAGGCATACACTGGACGCGCACAAGCCGTCCAGGCAAGTTGCAAGGGTTTTTACCCAGGAGGTATTTCAATGCGGCTGTTTCGTCATGCGCGATTGCTCCTGCTGGCGCTCGTCGTCTCTCTGGTTCCTGCTGTTTCCCACGCCGGCGTATTCATCAGCGTTGGTTTTGCGCCGCCGCCTATGCCCGTTTATGTGCAGCCGCCGTGCCCTGATCCCGGCTGGATGTGGACGCCTGGCTACTGGGACTACGGCCCGGACGGCTACTACTGGGTCCCGGGCGAGTGGGTTCCGGCGCCTTATGTGGGCGCTTTGTGGACCCCTGGCTACTGGGGCTGGTCGACTGGCCTTTATGTCTGGCACCCCGGCTACTGGGGCCGCCATATCGGCTACTACGGCGGCGTCAACTACGGCTTCGGCTACTTCGGCATCGGCTTTGTGGGCGGCGAGTGGCACGGTCACGACTTCGCCTATAACACCGCGGTGGTGAACGTGAACCGCACCGTCATCCACAACGTCTACGTCAACCGCACGGTCATCGACCGCTACACGGTCGCCCGCGACAGCCACGTGGCTTACAGCGGTGGTCCAGGCGGCATCCGTCACGAGCCGTCCCCAGGCGAACTTGCCGCCGAGCACGAACAGCACATGGAACGCACTTCGTTCCAGACCCAGCACGTCGACGCGGCCATGCACGATCACAACGCCTACGCCCGCTACAACGGTGGCCATCCCCAGAACCTGGTCGCCCAGCACTCGGCGAGCGAGTACCGGGCCGAGCAGCAGCACGCGGCTCCGCAGCAGCACTACGAGCAGCGCGCACAGCCTCAGCAGCACTACGAACAACGCGCGCAACCGCAACAGCACTTCGAAGAGCACGCGCAGCCGCAACAGCACGTTGAGCCGCACGCGCAGCCTCAGTACCATCCGCAGGAGCAGTACCACGCACAACCGCAGCAGCACTACGAACAGCGCCCGCAGCCCCAGCAGCACTACGAACAGCGTGCGCAGCCGCAGCAGCACTACGAGCAGCGCGCGCAACCCCAGCGCGAGCAGCACCAGGAATCCAGGCCGCAGCATGATGACCACGGCGGCCATCGGTAACCCGCCTCCGCGGTGATCTCATCGCCGCAAATCATAAGGGGACGGGAGATTCGCTCTCCCGTCCCCTCAGCTTTGTTCCTGCGCTTCCTGCGCGTCCGCTATTTCACCCAGACCTTCGGCTCGACGGACAGGCCCGGCCGCAGCTCCTGGTGCGGGTCTTCCTTGGCCAGGTCGATGAAGTCGATGCGCACCGGGACGCGCTGCACCACCTTGACGTAGTTGCCGGTCGCGTTCTCCGGGGGAAAGAGCGACAGCACCGAGCCGGTGGCGCCGCCGATCTGGGTCACGCGGCCCTTGTAAGTCTTGCCGGTCGCGTCCACATGGATGTCCACGCTCTGGCCGGCGCGCATGTTTTTGAGCTGCGTCTCCTTGAAGTTCGCCGTGATCCACAGGTCTTCGAGCGACACCAGCGTCATCAGGTTCTGCCCCGCCGACACGTTCTCGTCCTCCTGCACGCTCTTGCGGGTGATGATCCCCGTCACCGGCGCCACGATCTTCGTGTAGCTCAGGTTCAGCTTGGCCTGGTCGAGCTGGGCCTGCGCCTCGCCCACCTGCGCCAGCGCCTGCCTGGCCCGCGCGTTCTGCGCCGCCACCTGCTGCGGAGCCGTCTGGGCGTACCGCAGCGACGCCTGTGCCTGGGTCTGCCGCTCCCGCGCCACGCGCACCGCGTCGGCCGCCGCCTGTTGCGTGGCCTGGGCGTCGGCCACAGCGGCCTTGTCGGCGTCCGCGGCCGCCACCGCCGCGTCCCACTGCTGCTTGCTGATCACGTCCTTTTGGACCAGAGGCCGGTACCGCTCCAGGTCCGACTGGGCTTTGAAAAGGTTGGCCTGGGCCTGCGCCACCCGTGCTTTCGCCGCCGCATACTGCTCCTCGGCCTGCGCGATCGCGGCCGACGAACTGGTCACGTCCGCGTTCGCCGAGCGCAGGTTGCTGCCGGTGTTGATGCTGGTGATGGGGACGTTCACGTTGGCCGCCGCGGCCGCCGCCTGGGCGCTCTTCAGGGCCGCCTCCGCCTGCTCCACGGCTACCTCAAAGTCGCTTGGGTCCAGCTCCAGGATGGGGTCGCCCTTGTGCACAAGCTGGTTCTCGGTCACGTAGAGATGCAGCACATGCCCGGTTACGCGCGTGCTCACCTGGATCAGGTTTCCGTTCACCTGCGCGTCGTCTGTGTCCACGCTGTACGTGGAGCGCCACCAGATGCCAATCGCCGCCAGCACCGCAATCGCGATCAGAACCAGCAGAATGCCCCGGCGCCGCTTGGGCTGCGCGATCTCGGTCTCCGCGACCGGGCGTTCTTCATTCGGGATGGGGGTAGGGTCCGCCACGTTCACTTCCCTCCTAGATAGGTCTTGTAGTTCTGGGCCTCGCCGAGCGCGCGCGCCAGGCTCAGTTTGGCTATGTTGTCCCGGTAGAGGCTGGTCACGTACTGCTCGTCGGCCTGCGCCACCGACTGCTGCGCTTCGCTCACCGCGAGGTTGTCGCTCACGCCGTTCGCATACCGTTCCTGTGCTTCCTTCAGCGCCTCGTTCGCAAGCCCCTGGCTCGACTGCGCCACCTCCACCTGCTTCTGTGCGGCCTCGATGTCCAGCAGAGCGTCGCGCACGTCGGCCTCGATCTGCGCCCGCTTGTCGCTCAACTGTGCCCTGTCGGTGTCCAGCTGCGCCTGTGCGATCTGGGCTTCGCCCCGCAGCTCGTACTCCTTGAACAGGGGCACGCTCAGAGTGCCGGTGGCGTCGCCGGTTCCGTGCGAGTGGCCCAGCGTCGGCCCAATCACCCCATAGTCGCCGTCGAACTTCACCGTGGGATACCGCTCCGCCGTGGCCGCCTTGCGCTGCTCGGTGGCCGCCGCCGTCTCTTCCACCAGCGCCGCCAGATCCCTCCGGCTCGCCTCCGCCTGCTTGATCAGGGCGTCCTCATCCAGATGGTCGAACAGCGCGTAGGGCTCCGGCGTGGTCAGCGCGAACTTCTGCGCCAGCGGCAGGCCGATGGTCCGCGCCAGCGCCAGCTTGTCTTTTTCAAGCGAATCCCGCGCCGCAATGAGCTGCTGCTCCAGCGTCTGGTAGTCTACCCGCGCCCGCAGCTCATCCAGCAGCGGAGCGGTGCCGGCATTGTGGTTGTCCACGGCCTGGTCCAGCGAGACCTTGGCGGTGGCCACCTGCGCTTCCACGCTCGCCACCTGCGCCTGGTCGGCCAGCACCAGCATGTAAGCGTTGCCTACGGTCAGGATCACCATCTGGCGCGCGTCTTCGGCGGAGAGTTGCGCTGCATTGAAGTTGTGCTTCGCCGCCAGGTAGGTCCGCAGCGAGTTCACGTCGATGAGCGACCAGCTCAGCGCCGCGCGCAGATCCGTGTACCCATACGGCCCGACCACCTTCGGGAACCCCGTGATGCGCAGACCCTCGGCCGCCAGGTCCGTCTGCATCACCGCCTCGGTCCCGTTGAACTTCACATCCGGCAGAAGATTCTGCAGCTGGCTCAGCCGCTCGGCTTTCTCCTGGGCCGTCTCGGTGCCACTCAGGATGATGCCGAGGTTTGTCTGCAGCCCCCGCGCGATGGCATCGTCGAGCGATAGCCCGATCGGCTGGGGCGATACCGGCCCGGTGGCTACGCTGCCCTGATAGCTCGACTGCGGCACTGCGGAAGGCCCCGCGGCGGCCGAACTCGGCAAAGTCTGCGCAGCTGCACCGCCCGCTCCCCAGACCGCAACTGCCAACACCAGCGCCAGGGCACAGGGGAACACCGTGTTCTTGTCAAAAGGTTGTAACGAGATCAAGACGGTTCCAATCGGTTAGGTAAGCAGCTTCGCAAGATGTACGCCCCTAATGGATGCGTAAATCGTCCTGAGGGTTCCAAAAGTAGTGTATAGAACAGCGCGGCTCCGCGCCTGCCCAAATCCCATGCGCAGTTGAATCTGCAGCCGCTGCCGAGCCGCGCTCGCGACCAGCAGGTCCCGGCGCGGCCGCTGTCCGCGCACTTCGATCTCCCCAATCACCTAAAATTGAGGAGAGTGGCGCTTCCCCTCGTGCAATCGCCGTCAAAAGACCTGCGCTCGCAACCGGCCTGTGCTGCGAACCCACGGCAATCCGCGGGCCGCGGCGGTTCCGCGAACGGCGTCCGCACCTCGCCCCCCCTCTTGGCTGCGCCGGCGCCGCTCGCTCTCTGGCACCTGTGCAGCTTCGATGCACCCACGGTCGCGGTCGTCTGGGCATTCGCGTTCGCGTGGGCCGCGGGTGTCCAGCTCCGGCTCTCGACACCGGTTCTGCTGGCCCTCGCCGCGTGGTCGGTCTACATCGGCGACCGGCTCCTCGACGCCCGTGCCGGCCTCCGCTCGCCGGACTGGCGCCAGCTTCCCGCTCACCGCCAGTTGCAGGACCGACACTACTTTCATTGGCGGCGCCGCTACATCCTGGCGCCGCTCGCCGCCTGCGCCGCGCTCGCCGCCGCGTGCATCGCCCTGGCGTCCATGCCCCGCACCGCGCGGGTGCCCGACTCATTCCTCACGGCAGCCGCGCTCGCCTACTTCTCCGGCGTCCACTCCCACCGGCGCCTGCCGCGTCCCCTGCCGCGCCTGTTCACCAAGGAGCTTCTCGTCGGCGTCATCTTCACGGCCGCCTGCGCGCTGCCCGCGTATCTCCGCCTGCGCGGCCGCGGCGGCGCACTCTGGGCCGTCGTCGTCCCGGCAATCTACTTTGCCGCCCTTGCCTGGCTCAACTGCCACGCCATCGCTCACTGGGAACGGGCCGATGCCTGGCCGCACCCCCGTGCCGCCGGCCGTGCGCTCCGCGTCGATCGACTGGGAACGATCCTCGGCCTGGCCGGTGCCACGCTTGCGCTGGCTCTCTTCGCCGGTCATCCGCGTCCCTCGGCGCTGCTCGCCGCCGGAGCCGCGAGCGCTCTTCTGCTCGTCGTCCTCGACCGCTCCCGCGGACGCCTCACGCCGCTCGCTCTCCGCGCCCTGGCCGATCTGGTCCTCCTCACGCCCATCTTTTTCCTGCCCCGATGAACGCCCCCGCCGACCTCAACCGCCTGGCCGGCCTCTACCGCTGGATGGAGTGGGCGACCTTCGGACCGTGGCTCTCCTGGTGCCGCGAGACTTATCTCGACCGGATGCTCTCATCCCGCCGCGCCCTCATCCTCGGCGACGGCGACGGCCGCTTTACCGCGCGCCTGCTGCGGGCCAACCGGCAGGTCGAGATCGACGCCGTGGACGCCAGCACCGCCATGCTGCGCGCCCTCATCCGTGGCGCCGGGCCTCACGCCCACCGCGTCCGCGCTCACTGCGCCGATATCCGCCTATGGCAGCCCCCGAACCCGCCGTATGACCTGGTGGTCGCCCACTTCTTCCTCGACTTCCTCACCATGGAAGAGGTTCAGGGGCTCGCCATGCGGCTGCAGGGACTGGTGACGCCGGATGCGCACTGGGTGGTCTCCGAGTTCGCCATCCCGCGCAGCCGAATGGGGGGTGCGATGGCGCAGCCGGTCGTGGACGGCCTCTACTTCGGCTTCCGCCAGCTCACCGGGCTCGCCGTGCGCAGTCTTCCGGACCATCGAAGCGCCCTGCGCGGCGCCGGCCTTGAGCTGCAGGCGCAGCGGCCGCGGCTCGGCGGACTGCTGGTGAGCGAGCTCTGGGCGTAGAGAGTTCGCGACGAGCCGGGACCTGCGCAGCGGCTCGGGCCATTCGCCTCCGCGGCATCCTTGCGGCGGCGGGCGCAGGCATCTTCCGCAGGTTCCTAGGGCTCAGTGCATCCCTGCCGGCGCTTTGCGATGGTCCGGCTGCTTGCCGAACAGCCACACGGCGCCGGCGCAGAGAAAGGCCAGCAGGGCCGTCCAGCGGAAGACATCGACGTAAGCCAGCAGCGCCGCCTGCTGCTTGAGCAGCCCGTAGATCATGGCCAGCGAGCCGGGCCGGGCCGCGGCGGGGCCGAGCTGATGGCCGAGGTAGGGGCCCAATGAGCCGGTGACGCGCTGGAAGACCGGGCTCGACGGCGTGAGGTGCGCCCCGATCTCGGTCTGGTGCAGGTCGGCGCGGCGGGTGAGCTCGGTCGTTGCCATGGCGATCCCCACCGAGCCGCCGATGTTGCGCAGCATGTTGAAGAGGCCGGTGGCGTTGCCCATCTCCTGGTTGGAGATGGTGGCCGTCGTCATCGTCGCCAGGGGCACAAAGACGAAGCTCAGCGCAAACCCCGTGAGCGTGATGGGCAAAAGCAGCGTCAGTGGCCCAATGTCGAGGTTGACCGAGCCGAACATGAGCGCGCAGATGCCAAAGCCGATGAAGCCGCCGCAGAGCAGCTTGCGATTGTCCATCCTTGACCCGAGGATCCCGATGACTGGAGAGCCGATGAACGACCCGATGCCGCGCGGTCCCACGACCAGACCCGCGGCAAAAGCCGTGTAGCCCATGATCTCCTGGTAGTAGAGCGGCAGGATGGTGATGGTGATATAGATACACATGCCCAGCAGGGCGATGAGCAGCAGGCCGGTGCGGAAGTTGCGGTCGCGCAGAATGTGAAGGTTGACGATGCCGGCGGGGTTCGTCCACGACCTCCATATCCACCCGATGAGGGCGACGACGAGCGCCGCCACCGCCCAGCGGACCCACACGGCGCCGAACCAGTCGTCCTCCTGGCCCCTGTCGAGAACGACCTGGAGGCATCCGGTCCAGACGATCAGCAGGCCGAAGCCGAGGTTGTCGAAGGGGCCGACCTTGGCGTGCTTGATGTAGTTGGGATCGCGGACGAACTGGGAGATCATGATGACCGCAAGAATGCCGACGGGGATATTGATGTAGAAGGCGTAGCGCCAGCTGTAGGTGTCGGTCAGCCAGCCGCCCAGCGTGGGCCCCAGCACCGGTGCCACCACGATCCCCAGTGCGTACGCGGCCATGGCCATGGAGCGCTTGGCGGGCGGGAAGCTCTCGAGCAGGATCGACTGCGAGAGCGGCTGCAGCGCGCCGCCGCCGGCCCCCTGCATAATGCGGGCCAGCAGAATCACCGCCAGGGAGGGGGCTGCGCCGCAAAAGAACGACGCCACGGTGAAGATGATCACGCAGGTGAGCAGGAAGCGCTTGCGGCCGAAACGGCGGGCGAACCAGTTGGAGGCGGGCAGGATGACGGCGTTGGCCACGAGGTAGCTGGTGAGGACCCAGGTGGCCTCGGAGTTGGTGGCCGAAAGGCTGCCCGCGATGTAGGGCAGGGCTACGGAAGCGATGGCCGTGTCCAGCACCTCCATAAAGGTGGGCAGCATAACGGCCATGGTGACCAGCCACGGGTTAACGCCCTGGGTCAGCGGGTAGCGGGCTTCGGCGGTGGCAGTCGTCATCGGGCCGGCAAACTCTCTTGAGCCTAAACGATCCCCACCTACCCGTCTGTGACGGCTCGCGCACTTCCGGCCTGCAGCTGCCACCAGAACCCTGCTTGTCCGGTCGAATTTGATTGATTCCCGGCGGCCGTTTGTCTAAACTGCCGTCGCATGGCCGATCCTCGGCCGTAGATCACGCTCGGAGGTGCTCTCATGCCGGCTCTGAAGGCGACCGCGGGGCTCTGGAACCACCTGTTTCTGCCCGAAAAGCCCAATGAAACCGGCTTCCACAGCAAGGCCAAGTGGGACAAGATCAAAGACAAGCCCAACATCCACCGCACCTTGATCCCGAACCCGGCAGGGTTGGGGTGTTACATGATCGGCTGGAGATTCGGCGGCCTCACACAGCAGGAGAACGATTCAGGCATCGTCACAGCCTTGAAGTGGAGCACGATGTTTCCGGACACCTGGGACGAGTCAAAAGTGAAGCAGGCTGTCAACGATGCCATCACCTACTGGAACAATGCCATGGGCGAAAACAAGGCGCGGCTCGAAAGCCTCATCGATAAATATCATCTCAAGTGGATCGGAAACGCCAAAGTGGGCGGCAAGACCCTGGTGATCGGCGGCCTGGGAGGTGGTGATGAGGCCCGCACCGCTTACCCCCTGCACGGCGCTAACATGAACTTTCCCCAGATCCAGGGCGTGGCCCTCTATCGCGGCGGCGGTTAAACCACGCCACCGACCGGCTGTGCCCGTTCGCCGTCTAACGGCCCGGCGTGAGCCCTGCAAAGAGAGATCCCGGTTCGGAGCTTCCCCCCTCAAATTTCGAATCAACACCTGCACCTCGCTCCAGAAAACCTCGCCCTTAACTGAATGAATATCAAATAAAGTTGACACTAACCCGCTCAATCCTGCATCTTATTAAGGTCAGAATCTTCCACGCAGCAGGAGAGTATCCATGGCCAAGATGATTGGAATCGACCTCGGCACCACCAACTCGTGCGTCGCCGTGCTCGAGGGCGGAGAGCCCAAAGTGATTGCAAATGAAGAGGGTGCGCGCACCACGCCCTCGATCGTCGGCTTTTCCAAGTCCGGAGAGCGCCTGGTGGGCCAGGTGGCCAAGCGCCAGGCCATCACCAACCCCGAGAACACCATCTTCTCGATCAAGCGGTTTATGGGCCGGCGTTTCAACGAAGTGAACGACGAGATGAAGATGGTGCCCTACAAAGTCGTCCAGCAGGGCGACCACGTGGCCGTTGTGGCGCAGGGCAAGGAGTATACGCCGCCCGAGATCTCGGCCATGATCCTGCAGAAGCTGAAGAAGTCTGCCGAAGCCTACCTGGGCGAGTCGGTGACCGAGGCCGTGATCACCGTGCCGGCCTACTTTAACGACGCCCAGCGCCAGGCCACCAAGGACGCGGGCAAGATCGCCGGCCTGGACGTGAAGCGCATCGTCAACGAGCCCACGGCGGCCGCGCTGGCCTATGGCCTCGACAAGAAGAAGGACGAGACCATCGCCGTCTATGACTTCGGCGGCGGCACCTTCGACATCTCCATCCTCGAGGTGGGCGAGGGCGTCATCGAGGTCAAGTCCACCAACGGCGACACCCACCTGGGCGGCGATAATCTCGACCAGCGCATCGTGGACTGGCTCATCGCCGAGTTCAAGCAGGAAGAGGGCCTCGACCTGAGCTCGAAGGGCAACGAGATGGCCCTGCAGCGGCTGAAGGACGCCGCGGAGAAGGCCAAGATCGAGCTCTCGACCACCGTCGAGACCGAGATCAACCTGCCGTTCATCACCGCGGACGCCACCGGGCCCAAGCACCTGGTCCGCAAGCTGACGCGCGCCAAGCTGGAGCAGCTGGTCGAAGACCTGATCGAGAAGTCCGTCGGCCCGTGCCAGCAGGCGCTCAAGGACGCGGGCGTCACCACCAGCCAGATCGACGAGGTCGTCCTGGTGGGCGGACAGACGCGCATGCCCAGGATCCAGGAGCTGGTGAAGAAGCTCTTCGGCAAGGAGCCGCACCGCGGCGTGAACCCCGACGAGGTGGTTGCGGTGGGCGCGGCCGTGCAGGCGGGCGTGCTGGCCGGCGAGGTCAAGGACCTGCTGCTGCTCGACGTGACGCCGCTGACCCTGGCCATCGAGACCCTGGGCGGCGTGGCCACGCCCATGATCCCGCGCAACACCACCATCCCGACCAAGAAGACGGAGACGTTTTCGACGGCGGCCGATTCGCAGACCGAGGTCGAGGTGCACGTGCTGCAGGGCGAGCGCCCCATGGCCGGGCAGAACCGCACCCTGGGCAAGTTCAAGCTGGCCGGGATTCCGCCGGCGCCGCGCGGCGTGCCCCAGATCGAGGTGACCTTCGACATCGACGCCAACGGCATTTTGAACGTGACCGCCAAGGACAACGCCACCGGCAAGGACACGCGCATCACCATCACCTCGAGTTCCGGCCTCTCGAAAGACGAGGTCGAGAAGATGGCCAAGGAGGCCGAAGCGCACGCCGCCGAGGACAAGGAACAGCGCGAGCAGATCGAAGCCCGCAACCAGCTCGACGGCCTGGTCTACAACATCGAGAAGATGCTGAAGGACGCGGGCGAAAAGGTGGCTGCCGCCGACAAGACCGAGGTCGAATCGGCTCTGGCCGACGCCAAGAA
>DATJMU010000130.1:0-37558 GCA_035508555.1 Occallatibacter sp.
GCATGGCGCTCGGCGCACTGCCGCGCCACATTCTTACTGATGTATTGCGTGAGGGCCTCATCATGGCCTGCATCGGGGTCGGCGCAGGTCTGATCATCGGTTTCACCTCGGCCCGTGCCGTCAGCCACTATCTTGCAGAGATCCGTCAGCCAGGCATACTCGCATTCACTGCTTCAGCATTCCTCATTCTGGCAGCAGCCGTCCTGGCCTCGGCTGTGCCGGCCGCGCGCGCTGCCAGAGTCAATGCAGTTGAGGCGCTTCGGTCGGAGTAGTTTGCCTTCCGCGGAGTGCCTCAGAGAACTCGATCTGCAATGTTTCACACTTTCGTCTTGTGGAAAACAGGGAAGAAACTCGGAAAATCCGGTATAAATTCGCGTGCCACGTGAAACATAGTTAGTTAATAGCAGGCTCTCAGATATTTATGGCGTGAGCTCAACAACGGCATCAAAAGTGCTTATTTGGAGCAATCGGAAGCCCAACAATTCAGGTGTGCGCCGCGGTTATTCTGAACCAAGGACCAGCGGCCCGAAAGGATTGTCGATCAGGGCCTTCCATCCGCCATCCTGCTGTCTGCGAAAAACTGTTGTAGCAACAAAAGTTCTCAAAGGAAGATCTGCTCCAGTGTCTTTGCTCTCCAGAGTCCAGCGAGACAGGAAGAGCGCCACGCCGTCTGCTTCGATTACGTACGTCTTGAGCTGTTTTGCCGACGAACCGGATTGCATAACTTGCTGAAAAAAGCGTCTCAGCTCTTCAATACCACGAGCCGTTTTGCCTGGCTCTGTGACGACAATTGCCGCATCCTCATAAAAACTCAGAATCGTGGCAAGGTCGCCCTCGTTGAAGGCTTTATCCATCAGCTCCACGGCATGTTCCGGGCTGTGAGCAACCATACGCGTCTTCTCCTTTGCAGCAGTCTAATCACTAAATTCCTGGAAATGACTTTCAGGCGCTCTACAATACTTCCATGCTGATCGAGGGAGTCTTCGCCGCCACTACCACGCCGTTTTACACCGACGAGCGCATCTACTTTCGCAAGCTCGAGGCCAACATGGCCCGCTACTCGCGCAGTCTCCTTGCCGGCATGGTCGTGCTTGGCTCCACGGGCGAGGCCGTCGCGCTCGACGACGCTGAGTCCCGCGAGGTTCTCCGCATCGCCGCCGAGGCCGCAGCCCCCGATAAAGTCCTCCTCGCCGGCGTGGGCCGCGAGAGCGTCCGCGGCACCGTCGAGCTCGCCGAAGCCGCCGCCCGCTTCCGTTACGACGCCGTCCTCGTTCGCACGCCCTCCTACTACTCCGCGCAGTTGCCGGCCGCCGCAATCCTGCATTACTTCAACTCCGTGGCCGACCGCTCACCTGTGCCCGTCGTCCTCTACAATATCCCCAAGTGCGTCCCGTATAGCATCCCCGTCGAGATCATCGCCGAGCTCGCCCACCACCCCAACATCATCGGCATCAAGGACTCGAGCGGCAGCGTCGACCGCATCCGCGCCACCGTCGAGGCCACCCGCAACGCCCCTCGCCGCACCGTCACCGTCACGCCCATCTTCGAGGCCGTCACCGAGCGAATGATCGCCGCAGGCTCCGAGTCCGCCGCCACCTTCGTCTCCGCTGGCCAACTCGCCGCAGGCGCCGCCGTAGCCACCGCCCCGCCTACGCCCGCCCTCAAGACCCGCACCAAAGAGGTCGGCTTCCAAACCCTCATGGGCTCCGCCTCGGGCGTCTTCCCAGCTCTCCAGGCCGGAGCCTCCGGCGCCATCCTCGCCTTCGCCGCCTGCGCCCCCCAGGCCTGCCAGGAGATCTACTTCGCCT
This sequence comes from Occallatibacter sp., assembly GCA_035508555.1. Classification (GTDB taxonomy): domain Bacteria; phylum Acidobacteriota; class Terriglobia; order Terriglobales; family Acidobacteriaceae; genus Telmatobacter. Next base: position 1,809 of record DATJMU010000130.1, read on the forward strand.
TCAAAGACCACGACCTCCCGCTCGCCGAAGAAAAGCAGCAGCGCATCGTTCAAGCCAACCGCCGCATTGTTGGCGATCTCGGCATCGCCGGCATAAAATACGGCTGCGACTTCAACGGCTACTACGGAGGCCGCGCCCGCGCCCCGCTGCTACCCCTCACCGCCCAGGAAAGGGCCGAGGTCGAACAGCTCCTCGCGGAGATTCGCAATTAGAAGGAACCCTCCCATGCGGATTTACCACTGCCGGCCTGTTCGCGCAGTTGCACTCGCCTGTGCCTGCCTCTTGCTTCTCTCCGCGCCCACCGCCCTCGCCCAAACCCCCGCGCCCGCGCGCCCGGCCATCACCGGCATCTCTCACGTGGCCTACTTCACGTCCGATCTCGACAAGGCCCTCGTCTTCTGGCACAACCTCCTCGGCTTCGACGAGTACTTCCACATCGACCGCCCCGGAACCACCCAGACCCGCATCGCCTTCATCAAGATCAACGACCATCAGCACGTCGAGCTCTTCACCGACCCGCCGCCCGACCCGCCCAACCACATGAGCCACATCTGCTTCACGGTCTCGAACGTCGAGCAGATGCGCGCCTGGCTGCGCTCCCGGGGCATCGCCGTCAAGCCCGGCAATGGCAAGACCACCCGCGCCGGCGACTACGCCTTCGAGATCCACGACCCCGACGGCACCCTCGTTGAATTTGTCCAGTCCCTGCCCACCGGCGTCGAAATGAGCGACAAGGGCAAATTCCTCCCGCCCACCCGCATCTCCCACGCCATCTATCACGCCGGTTTCCTCGTCGGCAACACGCAAAAGTCCCTCGACTTCTACGAGGGCATCCTCGGCTTCAAGGAGTTCTGGCGCGGCGGCAAAAAGCCTGACGTCCTCAACTGGATCGACCTCCGCGTCCCGGACGGCCAGGATTACATCGAGCTCATGCTCTACACCGGCACGCCTAAAAACTTCGGCACCGAGAACCACGTCTCGCTCCTCGTCCCCAGCGTCCCCCAAGCCGTCGCCGAGCTCGAGTCCCGCCCCGCCTACAAGACCTACCTCACCTGGGCCAAGCCGCCGGAGATTCACGTAGGCGTCAACGGCAAACGCCAGGCCAACCTCTACGACCCCGACGGCACCCGCGTCGAACTGATGGAGCCCAACACCGTCACCGGCAAGCCCGTCCCGCCCTCCACTGCGCCTCCGCCTCCGCCGGCGCATCCGTGAGCGTTGTTGGTTGCGGGTGTACCTCCGTGCCACCCGCCCGGCGAGCCATCTGCCAATCTGGAGGAACCTTCATCGGATAGCTCTCCGGAGCAAGCGGCTGTTTTGATTGCGCACAGATCCCGCTGGTCGTTGAGGTGGGAGCGCCTGGAGAAGACAATCCGGAGAGATCCAGAAGAATACGTAGCGCCCTGGTTTTGCTCCAGACACGCCAGGCAGACCGGTTGCAACCTCCGGAGAGAGGTTTACCAGCGTTGAGCCGGTTCTCCTGAGTCGGGATCGAGAATCAGAACGCTCCCCTGATCGAAGCCTTCACCCGCGCGATTGAAGTCGAACATGTTCAGGATCGACCCGGCGATCGCGTCGAAAGACTGGTTGCCCAGGCGTCCCAGATTCCAATTGTCCTCGATAAATCGGGTAATCGAAGTCTGGTCGGCCAGCGAGTGGGCGACGAAGTTCTCCTTCGCGTAGGGAGAAATCACGAGGAAGGGGAGCCGCGGCCCATAGCCGCAGCGATCCAGATAGGCCCCGGACTTGGCTGTGCCGCAGAGGCCGCTGGCGCCGAGAAGCGCGTCGTTGTTCTCGTCGTTGGACTGGCTCACGATCGGCCCGAGAACGTGATCGTACCATCCGTCCGAGTCGTCCCAGGTGATGAGGATCGCCGTATCCCGCCAGTAGGGCGACTGCTCGAGCTGATTGATGGTCGTCACCAGAAACGTCTGCTCGAGCAAGGGGCTGGATGTAGATGGATGCCCGGTCTCGTTGGCTGGAGCCTTCAGGAAGCTGACCGCCGGCAGGTTGCCGTTGGCGACGGCGTTCCAGAAATCGGTGAGTGCGTACTGATGCATCGCCTGATCCGAGTATCCGATCGCCGCCACCGAACTGGGCGGAGTGTGGTGCGGATTCAGCGTCGATGCGAAGTATTGAAACGGCGTATAGTGCGGATCTTCCTGGCTGTTGCATGTGGCGACGCCGTCGCTGTACCCGGTGGGCGTCCAGTCCCCGTAAAACCATCCCCAGGTGATGTTGTGCGCAGTGAGCAGATCGCCGATGCTCGGCCCCGCCATCTGAATGGTTTTGCCGGTCGAGCAATCGTCCCCTGTCGGATCGATATTGGCGATCACGCTTCCGTTCACCACCTTGCCGGAAACCGAGCTGGGCGTCGCGCCATGAGTGTTCCCGGCCACCAGGTTCAGGTGGCCCATCACCGTGGTGCCGAACGTAGACGCGAAGAAGTCATCGCTCATGGCATAGTGCTGGGCATAGTTCCACAGCGCAGTCACCGTGTTGCCGTCATAGTAACCCATGGCCAGATTGGGCGTGCAGTCGGTTCCGGTTCCGCTGAGCAGCTCGGAGACCTTGTCGATCAGCCCGCCGTCGTAGGCGGTCTGCTCGTCGGTGTAGTGATTGTCGTTGTCGCAGGTCACGGCATCCGACCTGTCGAGGCGAAAGGGCGCCGCCGCGTCGGGACTGGCGTTGATCAGCGTGGACGTCAGTCCGTTCACCGTGGGCGTGCCCGGCAATGCCATGAACGGCGGCTCTCCCGGCGGATTTACCGCGTGCGGATACATGCCGAAGTAGTGGTCGAATGAGATGTTTTCATCGAAGATGACCACCACATGCTTGATGGGCGTCATGGTGGCAAACGACTCCGCCCGATCCGGAGATGGCGGACCGAAATGTTGTGCCAGCAATTGGGAGGGAAACTGAATCAGGCTGGCTGCAAGCAGCGCAACAATCGCAAGAGACCTTTGCATGGCGACCACCTCTTTTGCGAATCGCATGGAGATTTTGAATGGGGAAGCACCCGGCTGGTGCGCAACGAGCAAACTATAATCCGCAATTGTTGCGCAGCGATAAATTTATAAAAAAGTGACTTGGGCGCCTTGCGCGCCCGCCGGCAAGGTTGAGAAAAGCTCTCGGCCCCGATGGATTCATTTGCCGTTCACAATGGCCAGATAGCTTTTGTTCAGCGGCTCGAAGAACCGGCTTGGGAGCGGGTTCGCCCCGAAGCCGTGTGTCTTGCCTGCCTTGCCCTTGAAACTTCGCTCCTTTGCCGCGTTTCTCTTCTCGATCGTCATCCTGGCTGCTGTCGCGCAAAGGTGTGCGGCAAGCGAGTCGGATGCCTGTCCGCGACCCGCGCCGGGGAGCGTTGTCCGCGATCCGCCTGAGCTGAGGAGCCACGACGGCGTTCTGGATGCCGAGCTGACCTACTTCAACTTCAGAGACGCCGGCGGACAGGAAGATTTTTGTTACCAGTCGAAAGATGGGGCGGAGTCGCCGACGCTTCGCGTCGAGCCGGGCGACCTGCTGGTCCTGCATCTCAAGAACGGCCTGACGCGGTCCGGCCTGGCGTGGCCCGGTTCGCCCGCACCGGCGATGCCGCGCGCTGCACCGATGCCCCGGGTCGCCTCGCCCTGCGCCAGCGCACGCATGACGCCCTTATCGACGAATCTGCACTTTCACGGCATGACGGTACCGCCGGACTGCCACCAGGACGATGTTCTTCGCACCTTCATTCAGCCCCGAGACGCGCCATTTGCATACCGCATCCGCATTCCTTCCGACGAGCCGCCCGGCCTCTACTGGTATCACCCCCATGTCCACGGCTTCACGAATCCGCAGGTGCTGGGTGGAGCTTCGGGCGCATTGATCGTGGACGGAATCGAGCGCGCCAACAGCAGACTCGCCGGCCTGCCCGAGCGCACGTTTGTCATCCGCGACCAGGATCTGCTGCATCCTGGGGCATTCCCCGCCAAAGCCGGAACGGTTCCTCCACCGCCCGTTTTTCGCGATGCCGAAGGAGACATCCTCAACACGGGAACCGGCACCGGCAAGCCAGCCAAGGATCTTTCCATCAATTTTGTGCCCGTGCCGTATCCTGACTACCCTCCCGCCATCATTGCGGTGCGGCCCCCGGAGCGGCAGTTCTGGCGCATTCTCAATGCTTCGGCCATCACCTACGTCGATTTGCAGATCGTGGTCAACGGTGCTCCGCAAAACCTGGGAGTGGTGTCGGTCGATGGCGTTCCGATTGACGAAAACGGCATGGACCGCGACCGCATCCTATGGGTGAATCACGTCTTCCTGCCTCCCGGCGCGCGGGTGGAGTGGATCTTTCCCGGCGTGCCGGCCGGATCGAATGCCCGACTGATTACGCGCAGCGTCGATACGGGACCGGCGGGAGAAAACGATCCGGCGCGCCCCCTGGCGAGCATCGTCGGGTCACCGCTGAACGCCGCGCCGGGTTCTGAACTCGCGGCGTCGCCGGCGCCCCTGGCGCGCTCCAAACTGATTTGGCTGGGAGACGTAAGGCCCGTCCGAACGCGCACGCTCTATTTCTCGGAGCGGCCACAGGATCCTCACAATCTCAACAGTCCCACCGTCTTCATGATCACCGTGGAAGGACAGACGCCGGCGCCCTTCGATCCTTTTCACCCTCAACCCAACATCGTCGTTCATCAGGGCGATGTGGAGGATTGGGTGATTGAAAACCGCTCCCGCGAAGTGCATGCGTTCCACATTCACCAGATCCATTTCCTGCTCGTTGCCTGGAACGGAGAGTCGGTGGATGAGCCTTTTCTGCGCGATACCATCAACGTGCCCTATTGGGACGGCAAGAGCCCGCATTATCCAAGCGTGACGCTGCGAATGGATTTCCGGGATCCCGAGATTGTTGGCACATTCGTGTATCACTGCCACCTGCTCGAGCATGAGGACGGCGGGATGATGGGTGTCATCCGCGTGCTGCCTCGCCGCAATTTGAGTCACGGGAGATGAGCACGGGACTGAGATATTCGAGCGGCCGAGGATACAGGAATCGCATTGCATGCAGGAAGGTGCTGGCTGCGTATTGGGACAGCCCCGTCAGCGCTCGCCGCGACTCGTCAAGCTCCGCCACGCATGTTGAAAAGCTGCGCGAAAAAGAGCTGCCGGCGCAGCGCCCCCGGGCAGCCCACTTTCGAAATTCATCACATGTTTAACGGCTTGTAAACAGGCCTGCATATTGATCCGCTAATTCAGAAAGGGCTGGGTTATCGGATCTCAGCCACGCGTGGTCGGGGGCCTCCCCGACAGTACCTTCCCCGTCTACGGCCCTGTCCTCAGAGCTCGCAACCCTGCCGAGATACCCGCCCGGCCTGGAGGTAATTGTGCAAAAGCATATTGCTGTTGGGCTTTCTGCCCTGCTGGTGGCAGGTCAGATGGCTGTTCCGTCTGCGGCTTCTGCGCAGGCTGGCTTTACCCAAACCGCAACCCCCATCAAGCACGTCGTGGTCATCTTCGGAGAGAACATCTCATTCGATCACTACTGGGGTACTTACCCCTATGCTGCTAACCCCAAGGGCGAACCGAGATTTACGCCCGTTCCCGGAACTCCCAGCGTGAACGGGTTCACGGCGGCGCTGCTCACCGCCAATCCGAACTTTCTGAATTCGGCGAACACCACCGGGGCTTCGAATCCCTTCCGTCTGGACCGCTCCCAGGCCGCCACCGCCGACCAGGATCATAACTACGCGCCGGAACAGGAGGCCTTCCACGCCGGGCTGATGGACTCATTCCCGGAGTTCACAGGCACGCCCGGCCCCCCTCCCACTGGAGATAAATCGACCGCGCTGGTGATGGGCTATTACGACGGCAATACGGTCACGGCGCTATGGAACTATGCTCAGCACTACGCGCTCAATGACAACTCCTACGGAAGCACCTTCGGCCCGTCGACGGTGGGGGCGCTGAACCTGATCTCCGGCCAGACCAACGGCGTCTCCGACGAGATCAACGCCAGCAGCAAGATCGTGGCGGACGGCGACGGCGGTTACACGGATATTGGCGATGCCGACCCCATCGGCGACCTTTGCTCCACGACCACAGGCGCGCAGATCCACATGAGCGGCCCGAACATCGGCGACCTGCTCGATACGGCCGGCGTGACGTGGGGCTGGTTCGAAGGCGGCTTCGACCTCCAGAAGACCAACCGCAACGGGACCAATGGCTGCAACCGCTCCCACACTTCGGCGGTCACAGGCGTGACCGAGACCGACTACATTCCCCACCATGAGCCGTTCCAGTATTACGACTCGACGGAGAACCTGCAGCATGTGCGGCCGTCGTCGGTGATGATGATCGGGCGCGACGATGGCCAGGTCCACCACCAGTACGACACCGACGACTTCTTCGCGGCGGTGAAGGCGGGCAACATGCCGGCCGTCAGCTTCCTGAAGGCTCCGGGCTACGAGGACGCCCACGCTGGTTATTCCGATCCTCTGGACGAGCAGACCTTCGTGGTGAAGGTGATCGATTTCCTGATGACCACACCGTACTGGTCGTCCACCGCGGTCTTCATCAACTACGACGACTCCGACGGCTGGTACGATCATCAGCTCGGAGAGATCGTGAACCAGTCCACAACCGCGGACGACATGCTGACGGGAGATGGGCAGTGCGGCAACGGGACGGACTCGGCCTTGCCGGGACCGAACAACGTGCCCCATGCGCAGGGCCGTTGCGGCTATGGCCCGCGCATTCCCCTGATGGTCATCTCACCCTGGGCGAAGTCGAATTATGTCGACCATACGTTGACCGATCAATCCTCGATCATCCGCTTTATCGAGGACAACTGGCTGAATGGGGAGCGCCTCGGCGACGGCTCCTTCGACGGCATAGCCGGCTCGGTGGACAACATGTTCGACTTCAGCCACATCAATATGCGCGCGCCCTATCTGCTTAACCCCGCCACCGGCGAGCCGATAGGCGGATTCCCAAGGTGGTAGTCTCTCAGTCCTGTCGGGCTCCCCGCGGATTCGCGGGGAGCCTGGCAATTTTCTTCATCCTGGGCCGTCCTGCCCAGCGACAATAAAAGGAAATGCCGGGTCCTTCCCACTCATCCCGCCGCACGTTTCTGCGCAATGCCGGCATGGTCATCGCCGGATCCCGCCTCGTGCCGTCGACACAAACGGTACGGCAGATGCCGTCTCTCGACCCATCGACGCTTGCGCCCTTTGTGGACCCCCTGCCGCTTCCCGCCCTGGCGCAACCCACGGCGACGCGGCCGAGTCCGGTCGATCCCTCCGTGCGTTTGCCCTGGTACCAGATCCCTATGCGCGAGAGGTTCGTGAAGGTCCATCGCGATCTGCCGCCAACGCGCATGTGGTGCTTCGGCGAGGGCTTTCCCGGTCCCACCATCGAGACGGAGAGCGGCCGGGCGGTCATCGTGGAGTGGCAGAATCAACTGCCCTCCCGCCATTTTCTGCCCATCGACCGTACCCTGGACGGTGCGGGACCCGATGTTCCCGAAGTGCGCGCTGTCGTCCATCTTCATGGTGGACGGACGCCCCCGGACAGTGACGGATATCCGGAGGATTGGATCACTCCCGGGCAGACGCAGACCTGTTTCTACCCATCGGCCCAGCACGCGAGTCTGCTCTTCTATCACGACCACGCGATGGGGATCAACCGTCTGAACATCTACGCGGGCCTGCAGGGTTTTTTCATCGTGCGCGACCCGCGTGAGGATGCGCTGAAGCTCCCCGCCGGCGTTTGCGAAGTTCCCTTGATGATCAGCGATCGTTTGTTCACGCGCGACGGACAACTGCTCTACCCGGTCTCCCCGGACCCTGGCCGTCCCTGGGTGCCCGAGGTCTTTGGAAATGCCATTCTGGTGAATGGGAAGCTGCTGCCTTACCACGAGGTGCAGCCGCGCCGCTACCGCCTCCGCCTGATGAACGGTTCCAACGGGCGCTTCTATCGCATCGAGCTGTCGAACCGGGCGCCGTTTCGCGTGATCGGCAACGACCAGGCGCTGCTCTCGACGCCGGTCTCCGCGCATCGCCTACCCCTGGCGCCCGCCGAACGCGCCGACGTTGTGGTGGACTTTTCTCCCTTCGCGGGATCGAACATCGAACTGGTCAGCGATTCCTTTCCCATGCTTCAGTTCCGCGTCGGCCGACTAGGCGGGCCCGACGCCAGCCAGGTTCCCGCCCGCCTCAGCGCAGATGCGACTCAGCTTCGCGAGGCAGACGCGATCCGTACGCGCCGCTTGACCCTCGACGAGCGGCTGGACAAAGCCCAGCAGTCCCTGGGCATGCTGCTCAACGACACTCCCTGGAACGCCCCGGTGACGGAAAAGCCCCAACTGAACACCGCGGAGATCTGGGAACTGGTGAATCTCACCGAAGACTCTCACCCCATCCACCTGCATCTGGTGCGATTCCGCATACTCGACCGCCGGCCTTTCGACACCTTCGAGTACATGTCCAAGGGAACACTGCGCTACACCGGTCCGGCCCAGCCTCCCGAGCCGTATGAGTCGGGCTGGAAGGACACAGCGCGCGCGGACCCCGGCCTGGTTACGCGCATCCTCGTGCCTTTTCGAGGTTATGCCGGCCGCTATGTCTGGCATTGCCACATTCTCGAACACGAGGACAACGAGATGATGCGGCCATATGAGGTATTGCCGCCGGCTGCGTCCGCAGCCGGGCAGCCGCGTCAGCCAGCGGACGGCGGCGACGATCTTCGCCTTGGCGCGTGAGTCTCGTCCCATCCGTAAGTGCGGAATAGGCTGATGCGCACAGAGCAGTGAATGGGACTCCTGCCTCTGCGCGTGTCGATGCTCTTCCATTTCCGGGCGAAGTTCGGGTGCAGGTTTTTTGAGGCTGCTCTTCGGACCGGAGCCAGCGATTGGGATCGAGATTTAGCCTTTCCGATTGCTCATCGAAGAGTTGCTGACCAATTGGTAGCACCTCTTCGGCATTCCATCCTTCCGCGCTGTGATCTGGTCAACTGCGTCTTCCCCTTTTATCCGAAAGCCGTTTCCGGCAATCGCAATCAACATCCCCAAAATGCCCGACCGAAATGCACCTTCGCTTGGAATGGCAGAGAGAGCGCCAGGAAGATCCGGATATTTTTCGCTTGACAGCGATTTGTGTTTCTTTCACAATGGCCGGCGACGTAAACGTTTAAGGGACGAAACCCCAGAGCCTTAAAGCGCATTCATCGTTGCTTTTGGAGCGCAGACAAAAAGCGGGGAGCGATCCTGGATGTCCGGAGCGCGTATATCGGCGGCAAGTTTTCTCAGGAGGACCCATGACGAAGTCCACTTTTGCAGCGGAGGCGCCTTATAATCGGAGGACATCAGCCTTAGCCACGATCGCCCTCCTGATGGGCATGGCGTTTCTCTCGTTGAACATGTTGTTGGCACAAAGCGGCGCAGGATCCATTCAGGGGACCGTAACTGACGCCACCGGCGCCGTGATTCCAGGCGCCTCAATCAATGTTGTCAACACCGAGACGAACGTCGCCACCAACACAAAGACCAACAACGTCGGTTTTTACCAGGTGCCGGGTCTGTTCACGGGCAATTACGCGGTGACGATCACCGCGCCCGGGATGAAGACATACAAGGAGAGTCTCGAACTGCTGGTGGCGCAGAACGCCGTCATCAACGCATCCCTGAGCGCCGGCGCCATCACGCAGCAGGTCACGGTCGCAGCGAATGAGGTTCAGCTCGTCGACACCACCAACGGCACCATCAATTCCACGCTCGAAAACGCCAAGATCAACCAGCTCCCCATGAACGGGCGCAACCTTCTGAATCTGGCTGCGGACGTGACGCCGGGGCTGGCAAGCTGCGCGCAGGACAGCAACGGACAGTGCGCCGGCGGCCTGCTCGGCTATGGAATGGAGTACGTGGCCGATGGCGTGACTTTGCAGGGCCGCGAGTTTGGCGGCAGTCATGTGGGAGCTCAGCAGTTTCCCGACCCCGACGCGGTCCAGGAAGTCCGGCTGGAAACCATCGGCACCAGCGCCCAGTACTCGGCGCCCGCGACCGGCATCATCACCACCAAATCCGGCACCAACACCCTGCACGGCGGCCTGTTCTGGACGGCACGTAACAACTACTGGGGCATCGCCAAGCAGAGGCAGAATCCCTCCAATTACACGGCGCCGCCTTATATCCGCAACGAGGTGGGAGGCACTATCGGCGGCCCCATCGTCATTCCTTATCTCTATCATGGAAAAGACAAGAGCTTTTTCTTCTTCGCCTACGAGCGCTACTCGCTCGCCAGCATCGCCGGCGAAACCGCGACGGTATTTCCGCAGGCTTGGGAGAACGGCGATTACAGCCAGCTTATCGGCACGGATGGTGTACTGCAGACCCTCTACGATCCCAATACGACGCAATATAACGGGACCACCTGGACACGCCAGACATTCACACAGGAATATGGCGAAGGGGCAGGGAATCCTTCGTTATGCAACGGCGATACGAACTGCATTCCCATGAGCCGGCTCTCGCCGCTAGCCAATATCCTCTACAAAATCACTCCGCCGCCCAGTCCGCAGTATGCCGGCGTGAATCCACTTCTGCAGACCAACCTGAATGCCGACAACCCGACCGAGCTGCGCGCACCGACTTATACCTTCCGGCTCGACCATGTATTCAACGAGAACAACCGGGCTTACCTGCGCTTTACCATGACGCCCGAAACGCAAACGGTGCTGCGCAACCAGATCGGCAACTCCGGCGGCAATAACCCGGCGACGATCGCCGCATCCGTCAATAGCGTGAGCTACCCCGCGGCCGCCAGCGGCGATACCTTCTACCAGTACGATATGATCCCCGTCGTAATCGGCTACACGCACGTGTTTTCGCCTACGTTCTTCGCGGAAACCGTGGCCAGCCAGCAGTGGTTCCAGGAACAGAACAATGCGGGCGGCACGCCGCTGGCCGACTTCGAAAAGGAGATGGGGCTGCCAAACAACTTTGGTGAGCCCGGATTCCCGCGGTTCTTTGGGACTGTATTTGCGCCCAATGGCACTCAGTTCATTTACGGAATCACGCAGATCATCGACACCCTCGACGAAAATCTGAGTAAGACGGTGGGCAGGCACCAGCTTCAGTTTGGCGGGCGCTTTCGGCACGAACGCTTTGGCTTCCGGGCCGATGAAACGGCAGACTCAGTCCAGTTCGGCCCCACCAGCCTGGTCGGCGGCGCCAGCGGCAGCCCCACCATCGGCGGCGCCGGATTTGCAACGGGCTTGCTCGACCCCAAAACCATAGCGACCAATGCCTACCAGAACGTGGCGGACACCGGCGAAGCCGACGCCGACCTTTTTATCGGCGGCGGAAGTTATTACAGCGTCAACCTGCAGCCGCCTTATGAGCACTATCACGACATGGAGTTCGACGCCTACCTGCAGGACAACTATCGTGTGGCCCACAACCTGACCCTCGACCTGGGAATGCGCTATGAGGCCCATCCCGCCCTGTGGCAGAAGTATGGGCTGATGGTGAGCTTTGACCTGAAAAACGACGCTATGGTGCTCGATGCCCCCGTATCGCAGCTCATCGCAGAGGGCTACACCACCCAGGCAATCATCAACAACGACATATACGACGGAGCCAGGTTCGAGACCTATCAGCAGGCAGGATTGCCGCAGAAACTCATGTATGACGACGATGCTGTCTTTGAGCCCCGCTTCGGCTTTGCCTGGCAGCCCTTCAGCCACCACGGCACGGTGCTGCGCGGAGCCTACGGCATCTACGCTTTTCAGGTGCCCATCCGGAGCGCCTTCAAAAGCACCGGCAACAGCAATCCCTTTTCGGTTGCGTATTCACAGGATTACACCAACGCGGGCCAGGCGCCGGATGGCCTGCCGAACTACCTGTTGCGTGCGCCGCAGACCACCGCGTCGGGCTATTCGTACGCCTCCACCGGCACACCGGTCGCCGGCATGAACACTGCCAACGCCGTGAACTCCTCGACAACCACCGCCATCCTGCCGGGCTTTACCAACATTACGCCGAACCGTGACTTTCCTGTCGACCTCGCCACCAACGTCAACTTCACCATCGAGCAGCCGGTCAAGTGGAACTCGGTTCTCCGCTTGAGCTACGTCTGGTCCCACGGCACCAATCTGGACCAGGACTACTACTACAACAACCATCCTTCCAGCTTCGTTTGGGAGATGCAGCACGGCGTTGCGGTCCCCAACGGCGGGGCCAGCGTGATCGGAACTTCCGCAGCCAACACCTATGCGGCGACCGCGACCGGCCCTTACGACCAGACCACCTGGGGCAACGGCGGCTACATCGTGGAGAAGAGCGGTTGGTCGAACAATAACGAGCTGCAGGTCAACTACCAGAAGCTCTACCAGAGCGGCGTGGCCTGGCAGATCAGTTACGTGTGGCAAAAAACGCTGCGCGTCGGCGGCGATTGGACCCGCGATAACGAGATCATGCCGGCCGCCGATTACGCTAACTCGGGGCTTGCCAGCTATTCGGCGGTCGACTCCGTCTCCGCGATGCCGATCACACCTGCTTTGCCTCCTTCGACGCCGTCGAATCTACCATCCTATGCGTACTTCCGCGCCCTCAACGCCTTCGAGAATTATGGCGCCATCGATAACTCCGGCGCGCCGCAGCAGCAGGCCAAGTTCAACTACGTTTACGATCTTCCCTTCGGCCGCGGCAAACGATACTTCAGCAACGTCAACAAACTCGTCGACGAGCTCATCGGCGGTTACCAGCTTGCGGGCGCAGGCAGCGTGCAGAACCAGTATTTCGCCATCACGGCAACCAACTGGGGGCCGACCAACGCCATTCACCTCTACAGACACGCGCACCCCATCAACGATTGCCGCAGCGGCAAGTGCCTCAAAGAGTATCTATACTGGAACGGTTACATCCCCCCTACGCAGATCTCCGGCAACTCCTGCTCTGCCGGCCTGTCGGCGGTCGTCTCCGGTCTGCCCAGCAACTATGCTCCCTATCAGACCCCGCTCGATACCTCGTGCAGCGCTCCGGCGAACGGCAAGGCGGTCACGGACAAGTACTATGGTCAAAATGAGGTAAATATCACACTGACCAACGGCAAGACGGGCGCGATCGCCTATCAGCCCGGTCCCAACGCCAGCAGCAGTGCGTCCTGGTCCGGCGACAATCCGTTCGCCAAGACCGTTCTGACCGGGCCTTTCAATTACACCACTGACGCGTCGATGTTCAAGGTCTTCCCGATCAACGAGCGGCTCAATCTGCGGTTCAACGTGGACGTGTTCAACCTGCTGAACATGCAGGGCTACAACAACCCGAGCGGATCCGACGGCACAGAGACCTTGACTTCGTCTTACAACTCCGCCCGCCAAGTCCAGTTCACGCTGCGCCTGAATTTTTAGCGGAGGGAAGCAGTCGCAGGGAAAGAGGCTCGGTCACAAGTTGAGCCGGGAATCATTCCGAAGTTGATGGACAGTTAGCGACTCACCGACTTGTCGGGCGATCTATGCTCCTTCCTGTGGTTGGAATGGAGGTGAAGTCTCTGCGCTTTTTGCAGTCGCCGGACGGCCCCTTTAGAGAGGCCAGTGAGTTTTTCGCGTGGGACTCGAGTGAATCGACGCGGTGATACGGCTGGCAGGGTGATTGCTCCCGTCCCAGAGCTGCAGTCCGAGCGCAACCTTACCTCGTGGATTCGATGCGCCCAACCTGGCGGACCGTCGCTATATGTCGATCGTCGACCTGAAACTGGTTCTTGCGATCTCGAGGATTGCGCGGAAAGAGGGCGGAAAGATTCAAACGCAGTGTGCCTGCCATCTGCGGCCGGATGACGTCAAGGAGGGCAACGGAAGAGGTCCGGGGTTCGAGTTCCTGACCGCTGCCACAGCGATGACTGGCTCGACCAGCGTGCGACGATAGCGACGCACAATTGCCTGCGACTATAGCATTTTCGGAATTGGCGTAGACCGGAGAAAGAATCTCAAGTGGCTTTTTCATCTCCAGGGTCCCCAGCGACAGCTCTTTCCGTCGCTGGGGTGGAAGAAAAAGCCACCTTCACGGATGCAGAAAAGTCTAGGTGAATTCCGAAAATGCTCTAATGCGTTTCGTCCGCCTTCATTCCATGGCGAGCTTCTTGCCGCCACTGTGTGACCTCAGCCGTCACGATCGTGCTGATCCGATTCTGGAATTTATCGATCGCCTGTGTGAGGGTCTTCTCGGCCGCATATTCCGGAGAGGCACGAACCAGAAACCGGTCCCGCTCCAAATCGATGGCGTTCAACGCGAAGTAGTTTCGGATCCATCCGTCTTTGAGCTGAAAGGCTGCGTTGACGGCTGCGGCCAGTCCCGCCAGGCCGCTCGGCAGCGCAATCCAGAACTGTGTGTGAGGCGCCTCGTGCGGCAAAATCAGGGCCAGAAGCGGCGTGAGCGCCGTTCCTGCAAGCGTGACCGCGGTGGTTGCCATGTGAAGGAACCAGTACGAGTTCACCTCTCCCTGATAAAAGCGGAGATGTTGGTCTGTCGCGCTCAGCACGTACGTGAAGCGATCTTCCTCTGTAGCGAATTGGGACGCCGACCATGTCTCGGTCCCCCGAGCCTTCCTCTTGCGCATTGCAGCAGCCCTCCCTTCACTTTCTGAGCCACCCCAGCCCCGCCGAAGTCCCTGAAGCGGGAATGTACTCGCACCCGATCCAGCCCTCGAAGCCGAGCGAATCGATGAGGTCGAACAGGTATTCATAGCGGACTTCGCCCGTGTCCGGCTCGTGGCGCTCGGGGACGCCGGCGATCTGGAAGTGGCCCACGCACGTCTCGTGCGGGTCGGCGAGGTACTTGCGAATGCGCATCGCCAGGTCGCCCTCGGCCACCTGGCAGTGGAACAGATCCATCAGGATTTTCAAATTCGGTTTGCCCAGTTCCGCGAGGATGGCGTGCGCCTCTTCCTGCAGGTTGAGGAAGAACCCCGGAATGTTGCGCGCGGCGATGGGCTCGATGTAGACGTCAACCCCGGCCGGAGCCGCCTGGTCCGCTGCCCAGCCGAGGTTGTCCAGGCAGGTTGCGCGCATCTTTGCCCGGTCCGCGCCGGCGGCCGCCAGCCCGGCCATGGCATGGATGCGCGGGCATTCCAGCACGCGCGCATACTCGAGCGCCTTCAGAAAACCGCCGCGAAACTCCTCTTCGCGCCCGGGCAGCGCCGTAATGCCGCGCTCGCCGGCCTTCCAGTCCCCTGGCGGCGCGTTGAAAAGCACCTGGCGCAGCCCGTGCTCGCGAAGCTGCGCGGCCAGGGTTTCGGCCGAATGCTCGTATGGGAACAGGTACTCGACCGCGGTGAAGCCGTCGCCGGCGGCCGCGCCAAAGCGGTCGAGGAAGTTGTATTCCGTATACATCATCGTCAGGTTGGCCGCAAAACGAGGCATAGAGGTCGCTCCTTCGTGGCGATGGGCTGAGGTCTTGCCGCTGTGCTTCGGCTCTACTTCCGCGGCGCGCTCAGTTGGGCGAGCACGCGCTTCAGATCGTCCAGCTTTTGACCCGCTTCTGCCAGCTTACCCTGCGAGGTGAGCTGCTGGTAATCGTTGAAGTCCCGGTTTGCCTGGGCGATCAGGGCGCTCACGTTGCTGCCCGCGGCAGCGGGAGCCGCTGCCGCGCCGGGCTGCGCTGCGCTGCTTGCCGCCGGCGCCGCCGCCTCCGTCTCCGATCCGCTCAGCGAGGAGGGCTGCGAGCCAAGCAGAGCCGCCATGGCCGTTGCAAAATCCGGCCCGTAAGCGAGCTTGTCCTGCACGGCCAGCACCACCAGCCGAAGCTCCGGCATGGGGCTGCTGCTCGCCTGCAGGTAGATGGGCTCGGCATACAAGATGCCTTGGCCGCATGGAACCACCAGCAGGTTGCCGCGCCGCACGTGCGAGCCCTGCTGGTTCCACAGGGTCAACTGGCCGGAGAGCTGCGCGTTCTGGTCGATGCGCGCTTCCACCTGCTGGGGGCCGTCGACCAGCCGAGTCTTGGGGAAATCGTAGACGGTCGCGGTGCCGTAGTGCGCCTCGTCGCTGCGGGCCGCGATCCAGCCGATCATGTTGTTGCGGTTCACCGGCGTGAAGGGAAGGATCTCCACAAACTCGAGGCTCGAGTCGCCGGGCAGCTTCATCAGCACAAAGTTCGGCTGCATCTCCGTGGGCTGCTGGCTGCCGTCGGAGGCCAGCGAGGTCTCGGTCGCCACCGTCCACATATCCTCGCGGTTATAGAAAACCTCCGGGTCGGTCATGTGGTAGAGCCCGTAGACGTCGGCCTGCAGGCTTAAGAGCGTCTCCGGGTAGCGCACGTGCTTGTGCAGCCAGGCCGGCATCGCCGAGGCGTCCTTGAAGAGTCCGGGAAAGATGTCGCGCCACGCGGCCAGGATGGGGTCGTCCCTGTCGAAGACGTAGAAGGTCGTGGTCCCGTTGTAGGCGTCGATCACCACCTTCACGCTGTTGCGGATGTAATTGACTTCCTGGTTGCCGAGCGAGTAGTGCGTCGCGTAGGGATAGCTGTCCGACGAGGTGTAGGCGTCCATGATCCAGTAGAGCCGGCCGTTTTCGCCCACCACGATGTAGGGGTCCGGATCGAAGGTGAGGAAGGGTGCCAGCGCCGCGGCCCGTGCGAAGAGGGTTCGCCGCATCAGCAGCCGGCTCTGGTCCGTGATGTCGTTGCTGAAGGGGACCTTGGTCAGGTCGCCCCGTTCGTAGGCGATGAGCGTGCGCCGCAGGAATCCGCCCATCACGATGCCCCCGGTGCCTTCGTAGGTGGTGAAGTTGTTGGCCTGCTCCAGCGGATAGTTGAACTCCTGCTGCCGGGTCTTCACGTAGACGTCGGTGTTGGTGATCTCGCCGAAGTAAATCTCCGGCTGCGTCACGTTCAGGCTGGGCACGGTGCTCTGCACCGGCATGTTGCTCAGGTAGAGCGTGGGCAGGCCTTCGGATGTAAAGCCGTTCACCGGGTTCATGGTCACGCCGTAGCCGTGCGTGTAGATGAGCTTGTCGTTGATCCAGTTGTGACTGCTGGCGGGCAGCTTGCTCTGGCTCAGCTCGCGCGCCGCCAGCATCACCTCGCGCAACTCGCCGCCAATCTGATAGCGGTCGATGTCGATGTCGGGAAAGTCGTAGTAGGTGCGGATCTCCTGGATCTGGCGCAGCGTATCCTGCAGCGCGTGCCAGTCCCACAAGCGGATGTTGTCGAGCGTGGGCTGGTTGCCCGCGGCGTCCAGCGCGGGCACCGAGGTTTCGGCCGGATACTCCTGGCGTGTGAAGCGGTCCAGCCCGAAGGCCGCCCGCGTCCCTGCGATATTGTTCACGATGTACGGCTTTTCCAGCTCAAGCTGGTTGGGCTTGACGACGAAGTTGCTTACGTACCAGCCCGCCACGCCGAACAATGCGTAGCACGCGATCGAGGGCAGAACGGCTGCGGCCAGCCAGCGGCCGCCTGGCTTTGCGATGCCGCCCGCGAGGGCGATCAGCGCACCCACGAGCAGCGCCCAGCCCACAAACGCCATCCCGAGCAGGGTCACATGCGCGTTGGTGTAGTTGACGCCGTCGAAGATGTCATGATGGCCGAAGAGCAGGTCGTAGCGGCCGATGAGCTCGTTGAGCCCGAGGGTGAAGAGCAGGAACGCGCCGCTGATGGAGAGCCCGCGCCAGGGCAGCGGCACGCCGCCCGAGAAGCGCCGCTCCAGCACGCGCGCCCCGCCCGTGATGAGGACGAACAGCGCCGCCAGCACGCACACCAGGACGGCCAGCGTCAGCAGCCACCCGACGATCAGGTGCCAGGCAGGCAGCGTGAAGAGATAAAAATCGAGGGGCTTGTGCAGGATGGGGTCCACGGCGCGGCCCACTCCGCGCGGCGCGTACCGCCAGAGCGCCAGCGTGGGCCACTGCGAGCTCATGGCTCCGCCGGTGGCCAGCGCGATCACCGCCGCGAGCCCGAGCACCATCCAGCGCAGGACGCGTTCCACGGGAAAACTCAGCGGCTGGCCGCCGATGAAGATGGTGTGGGTATCGGGCAGGTCGTGTCCGTGGGCCCGCTTGAGCGCCAGAAACGAGCCGTACAGGATGGCGAAGGTGAGGACGGCAAATGCCGCGAAGATTCCCCACGCCATGAACTGCGTCGTCCAGAAGACACGCTCATAGCCCAACGAGCGGAACCAGAGCAGGTTGACCCAGTAAGTGATCGCGGTGCGGAAGGAAAAGACGATAAGGAGAACGATCAGGGCAACAATCAGAAGCAGGCGGCGGCCGCGCCGGGGCTGCACAGGCAGGTGCATCGGCCATTCAACGGATTCGGGCAAATCTCCACCCCACTTAAGTTTTCGATACGATCAAAGGCACCCAAGCATTGTAACGCGCTGCAGTAGCAGGGCCTCTCACCGCGCAGTCCCTGCACCGGCTGCTCTGCGGTCGTCCGATTCCTGCCGCGCGATTTTTCGTCGGCAAGCGGTCCGCGCAGTGTACCCTATCTTCCAACAGCTCGCCGCAGTTTCGATTTTCCCAAGATGTCCAAAACCGCTTCCCTGGAGGACCGCAATGGTTGATCGAGGACGTGTATCCACAGCCGGCCCCAAAGCGCTGCGCCGGTGGGCGGCGCTGGTGTCGGCCCTGGCCGCTCTGGCTGCCCGGCCGTGCCCGGCGCAGCAGGGCCCGTATCTGAGCGAGCAGCCGGTGCGCGCCCGGCACGCGATGGTAGTCACGGTGCACCACCTGGCCACGGACGCGGGCATTGAGGTTCTGCGCGATGGAGGCAACGCCATCGACGCAGCCGTGGCCGTCGGGTTCACGCTGGCCGTGGTCTATCCCTTCGCCGGAAATCTGGGCGGCGGCGGCTTCATGCTCATCCACCTTGCCAACGGGAAAAATACCTTCATCGACTATCGCGAGCGCGCCCCGTTTGCGGCGACGGCCAATATGTATCTCGACGCCAAGGGCAATGTGATCCCCGGCGCCAGCACCATCGGCTATCGCGCCATCGCCGTGCCCGGTTCGGTTGCGGGGCTGAGCTACGCCGAGAAGAAATACGGCCGGCTGGGGCTCGAAAGGGTCATGGAACCGGCCATCCGCCTGGCGACCGACGGTTTTGTGCTCACCGACGAGGAGGCGCGCCTGCTGCGCGACAAGCATCTCGCCGACTTTCCCGCGTCGCGCCATATCTTCCAGCGGGACGGCGACTATTACCGCGCGGGCGACACCTTCCGCCGGCCGGAGATTGCCGCCACGCTCCGCCAGATCGCCGCCGATCCCGATGATTTTTACCACGGCGCCATGGCGCACCAGATCGCCACCGCCATCCAGCAAGGCGGCGGCCTCGTCACCGTGAAGGACCTGGCCGCCTACACCGCCAAGGAGCGTACGCCGTTGCTGGGAACCTACCACGGCTACACCATCGTGGCTGCCCCGCCGCCGTCCTCCGGCGGCATCACGCTCATCGAGGCGCTGAATATTCTCAAGGGCTACAACCTGAAGCGGCTCGGCGACCGCACTCCGGCCGAGATGCACCTGCTCATCGAGGCCTACCGCCGCGCCTTCATGGACCGCAACGAATATCTGGGCGATCCCGATTATGTCAAGATGCCGGTGGCGCAGATGATCGGCGACAAATACGCGGCGGCCTGGCGCGCCGGCATCGACCCCGACAAGGCGACCCCTTCTGCGGAGCTGGAGCGGCCGACGGGATTTCTGCCCCCGCCGCCCACCATGGGCGAAGTCCGCCAGGAGGCTCCCGACACCACGCACTTCTCAGTCATCGATGCCGAGGGCAACGCCGTGGCCGTCACGACCACGCTGAACGGCGCCTTTGGTTCACGCGTCACCGTGCCGGGGCTGGGCTTTCTGCTGAACGACGAGATGGACGACTTCACTTCGAAGCCGGGCGTGCCCAACATGTATGGCCTGATCCAGGGTCCGGCCAACTCCATTGCGCCGGGCAAGCGCCCGCTCTCCAGCATGACGCCGACCATGGTGCTGCGGCACGGCAAGGTTCGCTTCGTGCTCGGCTCGCCCGGCGGCTCGCGCATCATCACCACGGTGGCCAACATCCTGCTGAGCGCGGCCGACGAGGGGTTGAACATCCAGGCCGCCGTCGATGCGCCCCGGTTTCACCAGCAATATCTGCCCGATGTGGTGTTTCTGGAGCCGGGCTTCAGCGATGCCACCGTCGCCGGTCTGCGGGCGCGCGGATACACGCTCAAGATCGGCGGCATGTGGAGCGACGGCGAGTGTATAGAGGTGGATCCAAAGACAGGCGAACTGGAAGGTGGCCACGACCGCCGGCACGACTTTGGCAAGGCTGAGGGTTACTAAGTGTTGGGCCACTGTTCGGGGCGGCCGGGTGTCCCGGCGCGGGGTTACTTGTCCAGCGCAGCGTCCACGCTGTACTTTCCGGGCCCGGCGAGGAAGATCGCGAGCATCGCGGCAAGGTAGAGGACGATAAGCTCGCCGTGCTCGCCCGGGCGGCCGTAGAACGCGAAGTGGTGAACGAAGGCCCACGCGACGCCGATATTGACAAGCACGATGAGCGCCGACCAGCGGGTGGCCAGGCCGACGACGATGAGGAGGGAGCAGATTCCGTCCGAGAGCGTTGCATAGAGGAGGCTGGGCACCGCGCCGATATGGAGCGGATCGGGGAAGTGCGCGGCCATGGCTTGAAAGCTGAAGAGCTTCTCCGTGCCGTGCTTCAGGAATAGCGGGAGAGCGGTGAAGAGACGGAGGGCCAGGAGGCCGGCGTCGGTGCGGGTGGGAAACGCTTTGAGCAGCAGGAACCGTTTTAACATGGCGGACCTCGTCGAAGGGAGTTCGTGGGCGATGCGCTGAACCTAGATGGGGACCCGAGCCAGTGTCAAGCGCTATCCCGCGGTGGCCCGGGTGGAGTTGCGGGCCGCCAGGATCGTCTCATAGCCCCGGTATACGCCCTCGAAGACGGAATCCCAGCTCATCGTCAGCGCATACGTCCGCGCCGCCTCGCGCATGGCAGCGTGACCTGCGGGATTGCCGAGAATGCCGGAGACGGCCGCGGCAAACTCTTCCTCCTGCACGATGCGGCCGGTGACCCCGTCGCGGACGATGGTCTTGGGACCGCCGTCCGGGGTGACCACGGCCGGCACGCCCGAGGCGAGCGCTTCCAGCACTACGTTGCCAAATGTGTCGGTATGGGAGGGAAAGACCAGCAGGTCCATGCCCGCGTAGGCGGCGGCAAGCTCCTCGCCGTGCAGGACGCCGGTAAACTCCGCCCGCGGCAGGCGCTCGCGCAGCCAGGCCTCTTCGGCGCCGTGGCCTACGATGCGGAACCGGAAACTCTTATGGCCCAGTTCTTCAAGTTCCTCTTGAACTCTGGGTAGATGCTGAACGTTCTTTTCCACCGAAAGGCGGCCAACAAATCCCAGCACCTGGTCGCGGTCTTCGGGATCGCGCCTGCGCCTGGCCGGGTGGAAAAGCTCGGCATCCACGCCCCGCGGCATCAGGTGGCAGGGTCGGTGGGTCAGGCGCTCAAGCTGCGCGCAGAGCTCGGGATTGGGCGCGTAGAGAACCTGCGCCGCCCGATAAAAGCGGGCTGCGATCGCCATGGCCATGTCTTCGATGGTGTGTCCGGTGGCCTCGGACTGGCGCGGGGGCAGCAGGCGCAGGAACCAGCTGGCGCGCCGCGCAGCGTACTCGTGCAGGTTGGTGTGCCAGCTCGCTGCCAGCGGCAGATGGCGATAGAGAGCAAGCCCCGCTCCCAGGATTCCCACTTCGCTGGGGCCGGTGACGTGAATCAGGTCCGGTTTGAACCGATCGACCACTTCACCGATGAGGGGGATGTGGCGCAGAAATGCAGGATCGATGCGCAGGTCTTTCTCCAGCGCAAAGGAAAGAAAGCCGCGGGGCAGCTCGAGCGTCCACACGCTGCCATCTTCGATCACAGCCTGGGTGCGGTCGCCGGCACGGACACAAAGGAAGGGAAGACCCCGGCGCCGCGCGAAGGCCTCAAAGTGCCGGCTGGTATGCGCGACGCCGTTTACCTCGTGGAACGAATCGGGAAAGTAAGCGACCCGTGGCGCAGAGTCGATCATGAGCGCTCGCCGCTTGCCCGCCTATCCTTCGTTTTCGCCAAGGGCCAGGCGGAGCTGGTGCGCCTCGCTCCAGGCGATGCGCAGCCCGCCGGAGACCAGCCCGCGACCCATCATCTGCACCATGCCGATCAGGAAGGTCATGATCTTGGGAGCGTTGCCGTCGGGCCAGAGCTCACTAAGCGGCCGTACAACGCCCTCCCTATCGGGGTGGTATACGCGCTCGTCCCAGGTGCGGGAGCCCTGCGGGAATTCAGGATAGTGGCGGACCGCGTCGATGGCCGACTGCAGGATGCGATGCTTCCACGGCTCGGCGTACTGCGGCATGAAGAGCACATGGCTCTTTTTCTCGCGCCGGATCTCGTGGACAAACTCGGTAAAGCTGGTCGCCTGGGTCAGGTTCAGATTGGCGTTCGGTTCCACGCC
The DNA here is from genome assembly GCA_035508555.1 of Occallatibacter sp. Lineage (GTDB taxonomy): Bacteria > Acidobacteriota > Terriglobia > Terriglobales > Acidobacteriaceae > Telmatobacter. The sequence goes on from DATJMU010000130.1 coordinate 24,266, forward strand.
GTGCCGGTCGCCGCCGGAGATCAGCAGCATGTTCCATTTCTCGGCCAGGCGGCGCACCGCGCGATTCTCGTCCCAATGGCGCAGGCCGTTCAGCTCCAGCGCGTGAATATAAGCCCCGTTCTTCTGCAGGAACTCGTTGACCAGGAACTCGTGCTTTTCCTTCCCAATCAGGTAAAGATCCCACATCGGGTGATTGAAGACCATCAGCACATTGGGCTCCCGGTGCAGCGCTGCCAGGATCTCGGTCAACCGGGCGTCGTCGGGGTGCGCGGTCAGTTCCTCAAAGGCCGCCATCCACTCCGCCGCTTTGGCGCTGGGCAGGTTGTGAACGCCGAGATGGAACGACTGAATATGCCCATAGGGCGCGCTCCACTCGACCGACACCGGAATCTGCCGCGCGCTGGGAACGGTGCGGAGCAGCATGGGAGCTTTGATGTTGTCGTGGTCGGTGATTGAAATCATAGGCGCCACGTCCAGCCGCTCGATCTGCTTGCGCTCCAGATCGTAGGCAAGCATCGGCGTCATGGGCGGGGTCCAGTAACTGCTCGCGTAGTTTACTTTGAAGCCGTGATTTTGCTCCGCGCGCCGCTCCATCCGCGAGATCAGGGGCCGCATGACCGGAAACTGGTTGCCGAAGTTCGCCAGAAAGTCGAGCGTTTCCTGCGACTGATTGGTGTGGCTGTGTAATGAAACGCCTGAACGGAACCCATGCGCCGCATTCTGGTCGCGCCACAGGTACGAGATGGTCGACTGAGCCATACCCCCTCCTTCTCCGCGATCGAACCTCGGATTGGTAACCTCAGTATTCATTACCGCCAGTAAACATGCTGTTAAGATGGTGCAAAAAGCCGATCAATCGCCCAAGGAATCAACAAAGTAACTTAGATTCCAGACGATTCCAGTCGAACTTGCGCCGATCATGCTAGCCGACCCCCAAAATACCCCGCAAATCCCGGGAAAATGGATCAATTCCCGGTTCCCGGCAGCTCCGGACCGAGGAAGTCTTCGATCGTCCAGCCCGCCATCAAGTCTTCGTCCCGCTCCGCTTCGTGCTGCCGCGCCGTGGCTGCCGCCGCTTCGGCCACGAGGTAGTTCTCGGTCACACCCCGCCGCAACAACTCAAACGCCTGTTCCGGTGTGTCGGCGTATTGAAACAACTCGATATCTTTCGGGGAGATAGCCCCTCTTTCCACGAGCACATCGAGATCGAAGACCCGCTTCCAATACTCCGGGCCGTAGATCAGAACGGTGATCTTCTTGGCGAGCTTCCGTGTCTGCGCCAGCGTCAGGATTTCGAACATCTCGTCCAGCGTCCCAAAGCCCCCCGGAAAAACCACCAGCGCCTTTGAAAGATACGCAAACCAGAGCTTGCGCATGAAGAAGTAGTGGAACTCGAAGTTCAGCGAAGGCGTGATATAGGGGTTCGGCCGTTGTTCGAAGGGCAGCCGGATGTTCAATCCGATGGTCTTTCCCCCCGCCTCGCGGGCGCCGCGGTTCGCTGCTTCCATGATACCCGGTCCGCCGCCGGAGGTGATCACGAAACGATGCTTGCGGGAAGGAATGGTCATGGCCCATTCGGTGAACTTGCGCGCCAGCCGGCGGGCGTCCTCGTAGTAGCGCGCCATCTGAACGGCTGCGACCGCCCGCTTGCGCTGCAGTTCGGTTGCCCGGCCGGCGGCGATCTCGGGCGGGCTGGCCGGCTGCTCGTGGCTGGGCGCCGGCTGGGTCGAGCCTGTATTCTCAAGCAGTTCCAGGGCGTGATCGGCCTCTTCGCGGCCGCGGAAACGCGCCGAGCCGAAAAAGACCACCGTGTCCTGGATCTCTTCACGCCGAAACCGGGCAAGCGGCTCGCAGTACTCGGAAACGATGCGGATGAGGCGCCCGTCGGCGCTGTTCAGAAAGGCGGAATTCTCGTAGGCGAGGGGAGCGCGGTCGAGGGCCGGCGGTGTCCCGTTTCCCGGAATCACGGCCTGCTGCAGGGTAGAATCCGCCGGCCGCGATGGAGTTCCTGAAGGGGACGCGGCCGGCTCCAATCCCAAGCCCGTTCCCGGCTCTTGCTCCGCTGATCGACGCTGCTCGTCCACCTTAGTGATTTCCTATCTCGTTTCCTATCTTCTGGCCCCTCGCCATTGCGTTGCATCCTGAAATCCAATCCAGAGATTGAGAAGGCCCAGGCCGGAGACCAGGCCCCGCACGGCTCCGTGAGCAGCCACCACGCCGATGGATGGAAACTGCAGGAAGAGAGGATTCTGATCCCAGAAGATCGGCGACCATGGCGCATAGCAGATGGCAATGCCGATATACAGCCTGAGCATGACGCGCAGAATCAGTTCCAGGCGCTCCAGCCAATGCGGGATGTGATACGGAGCTTCATCGGCCTGCGAACCTGCCGCGGCCCGCGATAGGGGGACTGCCGTGGCCACTGGCGAAGAAGCCGGGCTCGCGGCGAGCGAAGTCGATGTCGATTCCGGCTGCTGCGGCATTCTCAGTAGCGGCATGCTCCGTGCGAAACCCGACCCGAGCGCAAAGGGCTGCATTGCGCCGCCCGGAGAGTCCGTAATGCAACGGTAACACAGTGAAGTGGCTTGTGCCCGACGCAGGCGAGACAGCATTCGCCCCTCCCCAGACATTGCGGCCGGCACTACTCCTCCCACGCAAGTCCCCTCAGCGGTATGATGCCTCCGTGGCTGGCTTTTGTTGCAATGATTGTTGCAATGAGATGACGGGCGAGCAGTATCCTTCTTTTCTCAGAATCGCGTTGTTTACCGAAACCTTTCTCCCCAAGGTAGACGGAATTGTGACAACCCTCTGCCAGACTCTCAGGCAGCTCAGGAGTCTCGGCCATGAGGTTCTCATCTTTGCGCCCGACGGCGGTCCCGCTGAGTTTGAGGGGTTCCGCGTGGTGAGGGTGCGCGGCCACGCTTTTCCTTCTTATCCCGAGCTGCGCCTGGCGCTGCCGCACGCTTCCCTGGGCCGCATACTGCAGGAGTTCCGCCCCGACGTCATTCATGCGGCCGAGCCGGCGCTGCTGGGAATCGCCGCGCTCTACTACGGCGGCGGGAACCACGGGGGCGCCCTGCATGTGCCCCTGGTGGTTTCCTATCACACCGACCTGCCCAAGTACCTGGCGTATTACGGCCTGCGGTTTCTTGAGCCGCGCATCTGGCGTCTCCTCCGGCTTCGCCACAACCGCGCCGCCCTCAACCTGTGCACCTCCCGGATCATGGCGAGCCAATTGGAGCAGCACCGGATTCCCCGTGTCGCGCTCTGGCCCGGCGGCGTGGATACGGACCAGTTCCAGCCGGCGCGCCGGTCTGCGGCGATGCGGAGCCGACTCACGGGCGGGCATCCGGACAACCCGCTGCTGCTCTACGTGGGCCGCCTCTCCGCCGAAAAAGAAATCGAGCGGATTCTTCCCATCCTGGACGCGAATCCGGGGGCGCGGCTCGCCCTGGTCGGGGGCGGACCAAACCGGCGCGCACTGGAACACCACTTTGCCGGACGGCCGGTCGAGTTTACCGGCTTTCTCAGGGGAGACGAACTCGCAGGGGCCTTCGCCTCCAGCGACGTCTTTGTGATGCCGTCCCGCACCGAGACACTGGGCCTGGTGGTCCTGGAGGCAATGGCCTCCGGCCTGACGGTCATCGGCGCCCGTGCCGGCGGGATTCCTGAGATGATCGACGACCGGGTGAATGGCTTTCTCTTCGACGATGAAGATCGGGCCGCGGACTGCGTCGCACGTCTGCTGGCCTCGCCGGAGGAGCGGCAGGCCGTTGGCCGTGCCGCCCGCATGCACGCACTCGACTGGACCTGGGAGAAAGCCACCCTCCGCCTGGTCGAGCATTACCGGGCCGCACGCGAACTGCAACAGACCGCTCCGAATTCCCGGCCCTCCCCGGAGCATCCGACGCTGCGCCTTCGGGCCCGTGCCGCCCTCACCTCCGCCACGCTCTTCACCATCCGCAAGCTTTTGCCTTGACCAAGAGCGGTCTTTATAGTCCTCCGCTGGCGGCGGCCTCGGGCTGTGGATCGGCCGGCGTTACCTGGTAGGTCCCATAGTCGATCGTCAGGTCTGCGGTTCCTCCGATCCGCACCCAGGTGCGGCTTTCGGTCTGGCTCGGCAGCCAGAATCCATCGGTGACCTCGCTGGTGTTGCGGATGGTGGTACGGCTGATCCAGATGGAAGGGCTTTTGGCGGGCTCGGCGTCGATCTTCGTCACCGCGAATTCCTGAGCGTCTACCCAGATCCGGCCCCGGTAGAGAAACTTTGCCGGCTTGACGGGTTCCACCTGCAGCACATACGCCGGCCGCCCCTGCTGCTCGTCCACGCCCAGGAGCGTGAAGCGGTAGTTCTCGGGATTGAGCGCCGTCGAGGCTCCATCGTGCGAAGCCTCTTCCTCGCCGGCCACGGCACGCTTGAGCACCTTGTTCAAAAGGAACGGCGAGCCGCTTTCCGAGACGATGCGGAAGCTCTTGCCCGAGCCGGCGTCGAATCGTACTTCGACCTCCATCCGCGCCGCAATCCTGGCATGGTAGCCGCGGTACTCCACCTGGTACACGCGCAGAGAACGGTACTGCTTCAACTGCTGGTTTTGTGTCCGGGTGTGCGCCTCCATCCGGGCCACGATCTGCGGTGCGTCCAGATGCGCCGCAACCGGCGTATCCGCGCCATCCGCCCAGGCTCCCGAAGCCGCCAGGAGGACAATGGCCGCTATCGAGAGGCCTCCGCCGGGTTGTAGGTGCATGAGGGCATCATATCGTGCAAGCCGGCCGGAAGCCCAATGAAATCCGCCCGCCGTGCGCATCGCGAGCCAGCCGGGCGAGCAGTGGACGGGATTCCTGCTTACGGAAGACTCCGGCCACCCGTCCAACTCAGCGCGGATTGCCGGAAAACGGTTGCCCAGCCTGTTGGGTTGGGAGTATTTTGGAGGCGTACCGAACTCCCACCGGCCGTATCCGGCGCGAGAAGGAGATCGTATGAATCTGCCTGCCGCTGCCCTCGTGCTCCTCTTCTCGTCCCTGCCGCTCGCCGCACAAACCGCCGGTTTCGGGATTGCGGCGATCGAGTCCACCGGCGGTCCCGCTGAGACCCTGGCCGCTTCGCCATCGGCACGGGCGGGCGCGGGCTGCCCCGTGTGGATGCGCCTGCAGCAGACGCTCGGCGGCCGCCTGGAGTCCGTCCAGAACGGAAAGCGCACCGAGGACTCCGCAACGCGGCTCTACCTGACGCTCAGCACCCCCGCTTTTGGGCCGATGGCGGTGCACGGAGTGAGGTCGGCCATGATTACCGTGTACCGCCTCAACGGCCGCCAGCACTTGGAACTGATCGGTCCCGGCCCCACGGCCATGGACGCGGGCGTTCCCAGGAGCCTCAAGGTGCAGTTTGACCGGGTGGACGGCAAGAGCGTAGCCGATCTCTGGCTCGCCGACTTCGGTCCGGTGAGCTTCCTCGAGGTGAATTCGCTGGTGTATGCCGACGGCTCAGTCTGGGAGCCGTCGCCCGGCCAGAGCTGCCGCGTAACGCCCGATCCCTTCGAGCTCGTCTCCGGGCACCGTTAGAGCATTTTCGCTTCACTTATTGCCATTGCAGCATCGTCCAAGGGGTCTTTTTCTTAAGGATAAAGCCACTCAGCAGCACTGCTTCTGTCGACACTTGAATCGAAAATGCTGTAGGGCGCGATCGGCGCATCAGGCTCCGCTGAGCCGATGCGCAAGGCGCGGCCCATGGGCCGATGTTGCACTAAAGCGTGAAGTAGAAGCCCACCATCGGCAGCGATGCGTGAACGAACTGCCCCGTCGTGTTGTACCGGTCGTCGAGATTCGGGTCTTTGAACATCTCCCCGCGATACTGCAGCCGGATCCCGGCGCGCCGCGTCAACCCCCAGTCGATGCCGGCGCCGTAGACCCACATCGGCCGCACGGTCGTGTTCAGGTAGCCGATGTCGACACTGGGCGTGTTGATATAAAAGCCCAGGCCCGCCACGCCGAACGCCTGCAGCTTGCCGGCCTTGAACGTGGGAACCCAGTCGATGCCCACCTGGCTGGCGTTGCCCTTCACGGTCTCCGGTGCGTTCCCACACTGGAATCCGCAGTTTCCCGTCTCCGGCGCGTAGGTCTGGTTGGCCTCGTTAAACCCATAGGTCAACTCGTAGCCGATCAACGGGTTCTTCTGGATGTGGCGAAGCTCCATCATTCCGCCCTGCGAGTTGGGCGAGGACTGCACCGTGCCGTTGCCTGTCTTGGTACCGCCGTTGAGCATCTCGTAAAAACTGCCTGCGATGTCGGTCTGCGCGCGGGCTATCGAGCAGCCCAGTACCGTCGCGGCCATGAGCACAACGGTAATCTCGATCCTCTTCGTTCGCATCGTGGTCTCTCTCTGGTTGGAGTGATCCGTTCCCGGACTCAGGTGAGCGGAAGTCTGATAAGCGGCACGGCGGCCACCTTCCACAGCGCCAATGGTATGGACGCCGAAGGGGCGCGATAGGTAGTGGAGAAAGGAGGTTCTCCGGCTCATAGAAAACATCTATGAAATTGTACAGGGGCGGGGCGGGCGCGCCCGGAGTGCGGAGCCGCCTTTTGCCCGGTTATGCATCCCGGCCACCCGGCTTGGCGGGGATGAGAAAATGAATGCAGCTTCCGGTATGCTATCGTGATCGAGCCGGGCGGAGAGGCCTCTTTTGACCATGCTGCGCGTGGTTTCCACGCACCTGTTTCTGAACCAGCGGCTGCATCCCGGCCTTCTCGATCTGGCCGGGCGCTCGGGCGCTGAGGCCGTTGAGATCTTCGCTGCGCGCCAACACTTCGACTACACCAGCCGCCAGCACGTGGCCGAGCTGGCCGAGTGGTTCCAGTCCAATCCCGTCCAGCCCTTTTCCATGCACGCCCCGCTCTTTCCCGATCGCGAGATGGGCCGCGCCGGCGCCCCGCCCGTCAACGTCCTGCACCCCGATAAATCCAGGCGCATCGATGCCATGGACGAGATTCGGCGCGCCCTCGAGGCGGCCGAGCGCATCCCGCTTCGCTACCTGGTCGTTCATCTTGGCGAGCGCACCGACACGTGGTCGCCGCGCACCATCGAGTACGCCCTCACTGCTCTCGAACATCTGGGCGCCTTCGCGCGGCCCCTCGGCGTGCGCCTTCTGGTCGAGAACATCCTCAGCGAGTCCACCACGCCCGATCACCTTGTGCTCATTCTGGAGATGGGCCATCTGAACGACGTTGGCGTCTGCCTCGACCTGGGCCACGCCCACATCGACGGCGGCATCGCCTCCGCCGTAGCCACGCTGGGCGAACGTATCGTATCGCTGCACGTGCACGACAACCATGGCCAGAAGGATGAGCACCTGTGGCCGGGCGAGGGAACGGTCGATTGGCCCGCGGCCGCCTCGACGCTCCAGGCTCTCGCCAAGCCTCCCGCTGCCGTGCTTGAGATCGCGCATGGTCGGGACGATACGACGGCGAACATCGCCGAACGGATGCAACAGGCCTTCGCGCACGTCTGCTGAGCGCATCTTGACGTGAGCGCTCCTGATCTCGGTCGCGGCCTTGAGTGTTCCGGGTTCTTAGCCTTCCTGGTCTCCAGGAAGGCTTCCACCGGGTGACGCACGATCTGCCCGGCGGCAGACTATCGCAGGACGGGCGAAAATCCCTGCGGCCGCATACCGCAGCCCGAGTGAAGCAGGCTGAAGCGGCAGGCCGAGGGCGCCGCGACCGTCAGTCTCACCGTCTGCGTGGCCGTCAGACCGCTGCCTTTTGCCGCCACCGTGACGTTAAAGCTGCCTGCCACCGCGCGGGACGAGGCCTGCAGAATCAGCGTCACCGGCGTCGAACTCGTTCCCGCGATCAGGCTCGTCGGATTTGCCGACCAAGCAGCAGTCACGCCCGCCGGCAGCTGGGCGGCCGAGAAGGCAATCTGGCCGGCGAATGTGCCTCCGCTGATGGCGGTAAACGCCAGCGTTGCCATCCCTCCCCGCGACAGACTCACCGCTTCGGACCTGGCCGAAAGCGAGAGCGTGGGCGGATCCGTCACCGTGAGCGTAAACTCTACCGTCTGCGAACCGGAGCTGTCTGAAGCGTCGATGGCAATGCTTTGCGGTCCAGCCGCAGCCGTCGCACTGGCCGTGACCGTCGCTGTCACTGGAGATCCCGGGGCGAGCGTCGTGGAGCTGAGCGCTACCGTCGTTCCGGCTGAAGTGCTCACGGTCAGCGCAAGCGGGCGCACCGTCGAGTCCGTCTCTACCGCTGAGAGAGTGAAGCTGACTGAAGCGCCTGCTTCCACCGTCGCGCCCGGCGATGAGGCCGTCATCGTAAAGTCCGTACCTGAGCTGCTCTCGGCACCGCTTCCCCACTCCCGCGCCAGTAGCGCCGCATCCACCGAGCCGAGGCCCGTCGCCAGGTTGTAAGTCGCTCCGCTGGCCGTGAAACCCTGCGTGCCAGGAACCGCGTTGCTGCCCCCGGGAGTCGGATGGAAGGGGCTTTGCGCCGCATTCGTCAGCGCATAGAACTCCGGGTTCGCGCACCCCTGCGCCGCGCCCTTCTGCCCGTCCACTACCAGCGCCATGACCCCAGCAAACGTCGGCGCCGCCGCCGAGGTCCCCGAAGCGATCCAGAACGATCCGTTTTCGTAGAGCATGTAGCCGTCGTGCGCCGCGGCCGAGAGCGCTACGTCCGGCACCGCACGCATCCCGCCGGCAGGGCTTATGCCGTCAACTCCCGCCTGAAACGCAGGCTGCGCGTACACTGTGCTTGCTCCGCCCCCCGAGGCCCACAGCCCCGCGCCATGGTTCGATCCGCTCTCGTTCCACACCATCTCGGGGATGTACTGGAGCGCGGATCCATCCCCTGCCGAGTTGGTCGTCGACCAGTACGCGCCGCTATTTGAACCATCGTTGAACTCCGTGCCGCCCACGCAGGTCGAATAGGGCGAGCTGCACATTCCGTTGACCGCCTTGCCAGCGCCGTCGGCGTCCGCCCCGGCCGAGCACCCCGACGCCCCCGCGTCGCCCGAAGCCACAAAGACGCTGATCCCCTCGCTGGCCGCCTGCTGCCAAAGACCGTTATAAAAGGCCAGTTCCGTCGAGCCCATATCCTGCTCGCAGCTCCCGTAACTCACGCTCATGATCGGCGCAAGATCATGGTTGACGATGTACTCCGAAGCCAGGTCGATGCCGTCGGTGGACTGGGTCGAGGCCGCGGCGACCAGCTTGATCCCCGCAGCGGGCGCCACCGCCCCCGACCACTCCACGTCCAGCGTCGCTTCGTCCTGGTCGCCCGAAACCAGGCCGGGGTTCGCGCCGTCTACCACGATGGACGGGATGTTGGCGGCGAGTCCCGCGTTGGTGCGAAACGCCGCGACGTCGCTCAGATTGATGTTGCTCCGCCCCGTGATGGCGACGGTGACGCCGGCCCCCGAAGTGCCCGCGTTATAGAGCGGGTCCAGATCGTAGATGGTCGCAAAATCGGCGGGGTAAAGGTAGTGATTGCCTCCGCTCGTAAGCTGCGGGCTCGCGCCGGTTCGCCCCGGCTGGGGCGCCGGGCCGCGGCGCGCATCGCCGGTTGATTGCCCAATCTCCGGCGGGCCGAGACCGCCGCTCATGATCGCCTTGACCGCCATCTCGGACTGGTGCCGGAAATCGTTGAGTGAGACCACCCCGCCGACCACCCCGGCCAGCGCGGCTGGAATCTGGGGATCATCCTGGTTGGCCAGATGGATCGTGCCGTTCACCCGGTAACGATGGATTTCGGTGTGAAAGGTCTGTGCCACCTGCGCGGCCGTCCCCGAAAAAACAATCAGGTGCCGGCCCGCCGGCACCTCCTCAATCGTGAACCCCTGGCTGACAAGCCACTCGGATACCTGGGCGTAATCGCCGCTGTCTACGCCGAACCGCGCCCCGAACTGGGCCGGCGTCAGCCACCGCTGATAGAGCGCGGAGTGAGGATCCTGCTGCGCCTCGACTAGCGTGTCCAGCGCCGTCTGCTGGGCCGCGGAGCCTTTGAGCAAGAGGACCATCCGGTCCATGCGCGTGCTCGAAGCGGCGGGTCCAAGGTCAAACTCCGGCCGCGCCTGCGGCGGTACATCCCCGGTGAGAGTTACAGCCTGGCCCTCGTCGATCGGCCCTGCGATCCGGCGTGCCGGGACCTGCGCCGCTGCTGAGGCCAATACGGCCATATGGGCCGCGATCACGGCTGCTAAGTGAATTCTTATGTAATGCCCCACTCCGACCTTCCAAATGAGAGAGTCCGCAAGGCGTCACCGGCAGGCAACCTGCGCTCTGTGCGTCTTCTCATCCTTCGGCTCAGAATGCCCCACGCATGAGGCGAGAGCGTTGGAAAAATGAGAGAATCGGCCTTACGAACGTACTCTCAAATTGCTCAGAATCGATCCAAGGTAACCAGGGCATGGCCAAGCCGGGGTGCGCGCCAGGTTGCCTACCCGAGAGTCCCTTCGCGCTGTGGCTGCGTCGGGGTTCCACGGTTCCCGATCCCGCTGGCGGGCTGCGGGCCGCATCCTGTTGCTTCAAAGATTGAGGGAAATCGGTCGTTTATTTTGAATGGTTTAGGTGACTACGAGCGGGACGAGCGGTGCGGCGTACCGCGCCGGGTCCGATTCTTAACCGGTCGGATGCGCCCCCGTGTCGTCTGCCCTTGACAATCCTTTTTTGCCGGGCCTATTGTGTTCCTCGTTTTGTGGAAAACGGAGGTGCCCCTCATGGTGGCTTACTTTCAGCTTCAACCCGCAGAGGCCGACCTGCAGCATCTGGCCGATGAATATTGGCAGCAGGCGGACGCGAAAGAGCAGCAATTAGAGAAGGCGGCCTTCGAGGCCGGCGAAGCGATTCGCAGCGGCGACTATACCCTTGCCAACCTCGAAGCCATCGTGCGCTGGAAATCCGAGCGCGTCGTGCAATACCTCATTGGTAACAGTAACGAGAAGATCCGGCATGCCCTCAGGATTGCCGCCTCGCCCGAATCTTCGACCGAAGCCGCCGTCAAGGCGCTGCTGGAGCTGCACGGGGTCGACATCCCGGTGGCCTCGACCATCCTGGCCGCCATCTTTCCGGACCGCTATACCGTCCTCGACTTCCGATCCCTCGAGGCCCTCGGCCACGCCCGGCACGACGTGCAGTTCTACGAGGAGTATCTGGCCTTCTGCAAACGTCTGGCCGACAGCGAGATTGTGAAGCCGCAGAGCGAGCTGCCCGCGCCCACACCGCTGCGCGCCCTCGACCGCGCCCTGCTGGAGTGGTCCAAGACCCACGGCGTATGACCGAGACTCGGCGTGTCGGGGGCTGCGCAGGAAGGTACAATCGCCTTCGTGAGCAGCTCGTTTGAAATTGGGCCGGTGGTGGTGGGGGGCGGTCAGCTCTTTCTTATCGCCGGCCCCTGCGTTATCGAGAGTGAGGCCCACGCGCTCTCGATGGCCACGGCCATCCAGCGGATCGCCGGCTCTGTGGGCATTCCCTATATCTTCAAGGCCAGCTACGACAAGGCCAACCGCACCAGCGTGAAGAGCTTTCGCGGCCCCGGTCTCGCGGAAGGCGCGCGCATCCTCGGCCGCGTGGCGCGCGAGACCGGCCTGCCCATCCTCACTGACGTCCACGAGGTCTCGCACTGCGAGATTGCCGCCGAGGCCGCTGACGTTCTCCAGATTCCTGCCTTTCTCTGCCGCCAGACCGACCTGCTCGTCGCCGCCGCCAAGACAGGCCGCAGCGTCAACATCAAGAAGGGGCAGTTCATGGCCCCGTGGGACATGGCCCATTCGGTCGAAAAGGTTCTCTCCACGGGCAACGAGCGCGTCTTCCTCACCGAGCGGGGATCGAGCTTCGGCTACAACACCCTGATTGTCGATTACCGCTCGCTGGCTATCATGCGGCGGCTTGCTCCCGTGGTTTTTGATGCCACCCACTCGGTCCAGCAGCCCTCTGCCGCCAACGGGGTCAGCGGCGGCCAGCCTGAGTTCATCCCGCTGCTGGCCCGCGCCGCCGCGGCCGCCGGCGTCGACGGCCTGTTCCTCGAAGTCCACGACAATCCGTCGAATGCGAAATCTGACGGCGCCAATGCTCTCGACCTCAAGCTTCTCGCGCCACTGCTCGAACGGCTTTTGGCGATTCAGGCGGCGGCTCATTAGAGTCCTCTCATCTTTAATTCGGGAAAACTGCCGATTCGGGCCACCGGGCGGCCCGGTCGTGGCGGATGATGGGCAGATCGACTCGTGCATCTGATCCGACGCGCCGATAGGCATGGCAGCGAGCTGCGAACTCTGCGGCTGTGTCGAGTCCGCGGTGTGTTATTGGTTCAGTGCGCGGCTCTTAGAACAAGCGTTCACCATGGCGACCGCCAGCACCATCACCGTGTCCCGGAAGAGCGTCCCCGACCGCCGGCGGGAGCGCCGCGTCTATGAGCGCTTTGAACTCGACGGAGCTTTCGGCAATCTTGTCTCGCACGGCGAACTCTTGCCCTGCCAGTTCATCGACATCAGCCTGGGCGGCTGCTGTGTACGCACCGAACAGCCCTTCAGTGAGGGGGCTCTTGCGCCCGTGGAGATTGTCCTCATGATCTTCGGGCTGATCCTGCGCATCGGCGGCGTCACGCAGTGGACCAGCACCGGCAACCTCATCGGCATCCGCTTCGCCCACCCCAGCACCCGTTCCAAAAACCAGCTCGCCGGTCTGCTCACCTGCCTCATCGACAAGAGCGCGGCCGAATCCGTCAAGGAAGCTATCGCCGCTGACCACGATCTTCCCGGCAAGCCCATTCTCGTGGCACAAGAGCAGCCTGGGCGGCCTGACGTTGCCGTGCAAAGCGCCGTCGAGTCGGTTCATCCCGAGCCGCCCAAGCCCCACGCCGAATCCGATAGCGCCAGGACGCAGCTTCCCGTCGAGACCGAGTGGCCCGCTGTCCTTCGCTTCCTTGAGAGCCGTGCACACGTGCAGGGGCTCATCGTCGACCTCAAGCCCGACGGTTGCACGGTGAAGACCTCAGAGCCTTTTCCTGGTTCCCTCCACGTCCGCGTGGAGTTGAGCTTCCACATGCGCGGCCTACCCTTCCAGCTTGCCGCCGTCACCGTGGCCTTTCCGGACAAGCACACCACCGACATCCGGTTCCTCGATATGAGCCGTCGCAAGCGGGAGGAACTCGGTCAGGTGATCGAAGAGATCGCCGACGCAAAGAAGAGAGCTGCCCTGGAAGACGCGCAGATGTGACGGGCGCGGCTGCGTCTCAACGCCCGCCCCAGGACCCGCCCAAGAGCCCGCACTCCGGCTCTGCTGTCACCGTCCGGCCATTCAATTCAAA
>DATJMU010000131.1:0-7576 GCA_035508555.1 Occallatibacter sp.
TATCCGGATTCGCTCATGCCGATGCTGTGCTGGATGGTGGGCTTGAGCAGGCCGAGCACCATGCGGTCCATGTAATTGAGGGTGGTCGCGGCAAAAAGCAGCGCGCAAACTGTCCAGCGCACGCCGCCGATCCGCTCGCCCAGCGAGGAATCCGTTTCACTCTGGGCGCCCTGCGCCGCGTTGCTGTCCATCGAGTCTCCTTAGAGCTTGTACGCCTTCTTCACCAGCCCGTACGCCAGGTCGTGCGCCACTTCAAAGGCCTCGTCCTCGTCGAGCCGGTGCTCGGCCACCAGCCGGCCCAGAAAGGCGCAGTCGATTCTGCGCGCTACATCGTGCCGCGCCGGAATCGAAAGGAACGCGCGCGTGTCGTCGTTGAACCCCACCGTATTGTAGAAGCCGGCAGTCTCAGTCGCCAGTTCGCGGAAGCGCATCATGCCCTCGGGGCTGTCGTGGAACCACCACGGTGGGCCCAGCCGCAGGCACGGATAGTGGCCGGCCAGCGGGGCCAGCTCGCGGCTGATCGTGGACTCGTCGAGCATGAAGAGGATGATGGTCAGGTTCTTCTCGTTACCGAAGCGGTCGAGCAGCGGTCGCAGCGCGTCCACGTAATTGATGGCGCGCGGAATGTCGGCACCCATGTCGCGGCCGTAGCGCTCGTAGATAAAGCGGTTGTGGTTGCGCACGCTGCCCGGATGGATCTGCATCACCAGGCCGTCGTCGACGCTCATGCGCGCCATCTCGGTGAGCATCTGCGCGCGGAAGAGCTCCTGCTCCTCGGCGGTTGACTTGCCCGAGAGCACTTTGCCGAACAGCGTCTCCGCTTCGGCCGGGCTCAGGTTCGCCGTCTGCGCGGTCGGGTGGCCGTGGTCGGTCGAGGTACACCCCAGTTCCTTGAAGCGCGCCCGCGACTTGGCTAGCGCGTTCAGGTAGCCGGCCCATTTTGTTGTGTCTTCGCCAGTCATCTCGCCCAGCCTGGCAATGTTGGCCGCGAACTCCGGAAATTCTGGATCGACGACCGAGTCCGGCCGGAACGCCGGCACAATGCGACCCTTCCATCCCGATGCCCGGATCGCCTTGTGCTGTTCGAGCGGGTCGGTCGGGGGATCGGTGGTCGAAAGCACCTCGAGATTGAACTGCTCGTAGAGCGCACGCGGCAAGAACTCAGGCGTGTTCAGCTTCTCCGCGATGGTGTCGAAGTAAAGATCGGCCGTCTGTTCCGACAGCCGCTCATGGAGCCCGAAGAGGGTCTCAAACGAGTAGTCGAGCCACACCCGCGTGGGCGTGCCGCGAAACAGATAGTAGTGCCTGGCGAAGATGTGCCACACCTTGCGCGGGTCCTTGATCTTTGGCTGCCCGATCCCCAGATCGTCCAGCGAGACGCCCTGGCTGTAGAGCATCCTGAAGACGTAGTGATCGGGCTGGACAAAAAGTGTGGCCGGGTCGGGGAATGGTTCGTTCCTGGCGAACCACGACGCCTGCGTATGCCCGTGCGGGCTGATCAGGGGCAGGTCTTTGATGTGTTCGTAGAGTGCTTTGGCGATTTTGCGGGCGCTTGCTTCGGAAGGAAAGAGGCGATCTTCGTGGAGCAGCATAGCTGTGATTCTACCCTTTCGTAAACTGGTTCAGTGGTCTGACCTGTAAGATGTCAACCGACAAGTATACAAATGTGTGGCCATGTCTGGCTGCGGACTTCGCGGTTTTTTCATGCGTGCACTGATTTCCCGTGTTTCTGCGAGCCTTTCGCCGTCTTCAGTCTCCGAGATTTGTTTCAAGTGCGCCCCAGGTTCTAGTATGGGGGGCGACGCCCGTGGCCTTTCGCCCCTCCCTCTGGGTTTGGGCGCATTAGTTCGGAGTACAAATGAAAATTCTCCTTCGATTTGCAGTTCTGGCGGCCTGCCTGCCGCCTGGCGCGGCCCTTTGGGCCCAGCAGCAGCCCTGGAGCGTGCGCGCAGCCAGCGCGGCGATGGACCGCTGGCCTGCCGGAAGCTCCGCGGCGGGAGGGGGGCCTGCCGGCGAAGGCGTATTGCTCGACGCCCTTCACGCTGTGTGGCTCAACACCGTCGACCGCCCCGACTACGAGTACATCAAACGCACCGTCGATCCCCTTATCGGCCCCGATGGTTCGCTGAAAGCCGGCGATCCTCTCGCGGAGATTCAACTCGGCCGCTCGCTGCTGCTCCTCTACGGCGTCACGCTCAATAAGCGCTACTTCAACGCCGCCACGGCGCTCTATCAGCAGCTTCAGACCTATCCATCCGATGCTCCCGAGGAGATGGCCGAGGCGGAGCCGTTTCTTGCCGAGTACGCGCTCACCTTTCACCATCCCGAAGCATTTGCGGACATAAGCAAACAGATTGCCCAGGCGGAACAAGTCGTTGGCGTCCAGGGCAGCGGGCGAGGCCGCGCTGACAGCGGCAGCTCCGCGCGCCGGGTGGGCTGGCTCATGGCCGCGCTCGTCGATACCCTTCCGTATCTCCCCGAGGACGATCCCGGCCGCACGCAGTTGATCGCGATCCTCAATCGCGATGCGTCCGCAGTTGCCCGCTACCGGGACGCGAAGACCGCGGTCTGGGCTCGGACGCTCGGCAAGGCGGGCGCGGCCGGAAATCCTCCCGACGATCTTGCTTCATGCCTTTTCGTGTACGCGCTGGCAAAGGGTGTGCGCCGCGGCTACCTTCCCGAGCGCTACGACGCCGCAGCCCAACGCGGCTATCAGGGCCTGTTGAGCAGCATTGTCATGGCGGGCTCCGACGGCTCCATGAGCCTCACCGGAGGCGCCGATTCCGATGATCCGGCGAGCTACGGCGCCTTCATCCTTGCCAGCACCGAGGCCGAGCACATGGAGAGCGCGAAGCTGGGCCGCGGGGACACGGTGATGGTCGATGGCTGGTTCAACAGCCAGAAGCGCACCGACCCCACCGGCCGCGAGGTCTACTTCCACTACAAGTGGGATGACCAGAGCAATCCCGGCTACTCGCTCTGGGGCCATATCTTCCGCAACTTCGGCGCGCACACTGCCACGCTCTACGCGGAGCCTACGGCCGAAAACCTTCGCCAGGCGCAGGTTTTCATCGTGGCCTCGCCCGACAACCTCGACACCAACCGGCAGGCGCACTTTCCCACCGCGGAAGACGCGGCGCAGATTGCCAAATGGGTGAAGGCCGGCGACGTTTTTGTCATCATGGAAAATGACCCGTCTCTGGCCGACCAGACGCACTTCGACGTCATCTCCGACAAGTTTGGAATCCACTTCAACGACGTGCTGCGCATGCACGTGGTCGGCACGGATCATGAGATGGGAGAATTCCAACTCGACGGCAATGGACCCATCTTCCATCATCCGCTCACGGTCTTTGTGAAGGACGTTTGCACGATCTCGGTCAAGCCGCCGGCGGTCCCGGTCTACACGCATGACGGCGACATCTTTATGGCCGTCGCCCGCTACGGGAAGGGAACTGTCTACGCCATGGTCGATCCGTGGTTCTACAACGAATACACGAATGGATTGAAGCTGCCCGCGATGTACGACAACTACGGGGCCGGGGTGGAGTTGGCGCGCTGGATCCTCGAACAGGTTCCCAAACAGGCGGCGCAACAGGCCGCTGCGACAGTCGGGCGATAAAATGGTCATGCATCTTAAGGAGAGACAATGAAAACGGTGTTAATGGCCGATCCGGTGCGCTATCCGCGCATGACCACCCAGGAAATCCGCGAGACGTTTCTGCTCGACGGCCTCTGCGAGCCGGGAAAGATCGAGCTGAATTATGTGGATTTGGACCGCTCTGTGGTTGGATTCGCCGCGCCCGCCGGTAACTCGATCGCGCTGCCAACTTATCCCGAGTTACGCGCCAGCTACTTCCTGGAGCGCCGCGAGTTAGGCGTGCTGAACGTCGGCGGAAGCGGCACGATTCATGTGGGCGGCGCGAGTTACGAACTGAATAACCTCGACCTGCTTTACATTGGGCGCGGCAATGAGCAGGTCAGCTTTGAATCGAAGGATAAGTCGTCGCCGGCCGTCTTCTATCTCTTGAGTTATCCCGCGCACGCGAGTTATCCGGTAACTCTGGTGCGCAAAGAAGAAGCTAATCCGACGACCATTGGCAGCGCCGAGACCTGCAATCATCGGACTATTTACAAGTACATTCATCTGCAGGGCGCGCGGAGCTGCCAGCTTGTAATGGGCGTAACGCATCTGCACGAGGGCAGCAACTGGAACACCATGGCGCCGCACACGCACATGCGCCGCTCGGAGATTTACATGTACTTCAACCTGCCCGCGGATGCGCGCGTGATGCACTTCATGGGACCCGCGGATGAGACACGGCACATTGTGATGAAGGATAAGGAAATTGTGGTTTCGCCCGGCTGGTCGATTCACGCCGGCGCCGGCACGCGGGCCTACAGCTTCTGCTGGGGCATGGGCGGCGAGAACCAGGACTACGCGGACATGGACCCGGCGCCGGTGGAGAGCTTGCGGTAACTCCCCACTCAGCCCTCCTTTCGCAAAAATGAAGAAGGCACTCGCCGGGGCGAATGCCTTCTTTGCGCACGGTTCAAAAACTAGACGTTATACGTCCCCGACGAAACCCGTCCCCCATGCCCCGTCCAATTGGTATGGAAGAACTGCCCGCGCGGCTGGTCCACGCGCTCGTAGGTGTGCGCGCCAAAGAAGTCGCGCTGCGCCTGCAGGAGGTTCGCAGGCAGGCGGGCGGTGCGGTAGCCGTCGAAGAACGCGAGGGCCGTCGAGAACGCCGGCGTCGGCACGCCCGCTTCCACGGCGTGCACCAACGCCTTGCGCCACGAGGCCTGGTACTTGTTGATGGCATCCGAAAAGAAGCTGTCGAGCAGCAGGTTCACGATCCCCTTGTCCTTGTCGAAGGCCTCTTTGATCTTGCCGAGGAACCGGCTGCGGATGATACAGCCGCCGCGCCACATCAGCGCGATGCCGCCCATGTTCAGATTCCAGCCGTTCTCCTTGGCCGCGGCGCGCAGCAGCATGTAGCCCTGCGCATACGAGACCATCTTCGAGCAGTAGAGCGCCCGGCGCACGTCCTCGATAAACGTGGCGCGGTCGCCTTCTGCGACCTTCGCGGGCGGCCCGGTCAGAATCTTCGACGCCGCCACGCGCTCTTCCTTGAGCGCCGAGAGGCACCGCGCGAAGACTGACTCGCCGATCAGCGTCACCGGTTGGCCGGTGTCGAGCGCACTGATCACCGTCCACTTGCCCGTGCCCTTCTGGCCGGCGGTGTCCAGAATCTTGTCCACCAGCGGCGAGCCGTCCTCGTCCTTCTTGGCGAAGATCTGGCTCGAGATCTCGATCAGGTAGCTGTCGAGCTCGCCCTTGTTCCACTCGGCAAAGACCCCGTGCAGTTCGTCGGCCGTCAATCCCAGACCGCGCTGCAGCAGGTCGTAGGCCTCGCAGATCAACTGCATGTCGCCGTACTCGATGCCGTTGTGGACCATCTTCACGTAGTGGCCGGCGCCGTCCTCGCCCACCCAGTCGCAGCAGGGGGTGCCGTCTTCCACCTTGGCGGCGATCGACTGCAGGATGTCTTTCACGTGAGGCCAAGCCGCCGGATTGCCGCCCGGCATAATGGACGGACCACGCCGCGCGCCCTCCTCGCCGCCCGAGACGCCGGTCCCGATGAAGAGAATGCCTTTTTCCGCGAGCGTCTTTGTGCGCCGGTTGGAGTCGGTAAAGAGCGAGTTGCCGCCGTCGATGATGATGTCGCCGGCCTCCAGATGCGGCAGGATGTGGTCGATCATCTGGTCCACCGTGTCGCCGGCCTTCACCATCAGCATCACGCGCCGGGGCCGCTTGAGCAGCGCGGTCAGCTCCTCGACGGAGTGCGCGCCCACCACCGCGGTCCCCTTGGCCTCGTTGGCCAGAAAGTCGTCCACCTTGGAAACGGTGCGGTTGAATACGGCCACCTTGAACCCGTGGTCGTTCATGTTGAGGACGAGATTCTGTCCCATCACGGCAAGGCCGATGAGTCCGATATCGCACACTGCGTCAGGCATGATTGCTCTCCAAATTGTTCATACTATCACCGCGAATCGTTCGCCCAAGTGAACGCCGGCGCGGCCGCCGGAGCCGGTATCCGTTTTTCCGGCGTGAGTTCTCCACAGCCTGCGGTCATCGGTTTTCACGGTCTTGGCGCGAGCGTCGCCCGGAAGGAAGTTTGATGCAAGCAAGGCATTTGATTACAATACTTTAGGTTAAACATCCAGGGTCGGCGGCGGGTTCCAATTTTCGCCCTTGAACCCACAATTTCCTATTGATTTTTGAAGAAAATATCCTTAAAATGAAAGAAAAGTGACCCCGGGAGACTTTGGTACCCCCGCCGCTCCCGGGCCTGTTCCACAAATCTCGCCTTTCTTAAGGACAAAAGAACCAATGGCAAAACGTCGCGGAAATCCGAATTGGGGCAAGCCGGAGCCCATCGGGCCGGTTGTACCCACCGTCACCTCTTTCGAACAGATTGTCAAGGAGTTCAAGCTGCCGCCGGACCAGTACATCCGGTCCACGCGTCTGCGCGAATGGGCCCGCCGTAACAAGAACTCCAAGTACATTCCCGAGGCCCTGCTCGAGGCCTGGGGATTCGAGATCGAATCGACGTTATAGGGACATCTTCAGTTCTGGTTCGCAAAGCGCCGCCTTCGGGTGGCGCTTTTGCCGTTTAGAGCCTGCTGGGCGAGAATAAGAGGGCAAACGATGCTGCACTCAGCCCACCAGTTCGAGCCACCCTTTACCGGCGTCCCCGGCGCGCTGACAGAGATTCGTGCCGGCCGCATGGTGGTGGTGGTCGACGACGAGGACCGCGAGAATGAGGGCGACCTGACCCTGGCGGCCGAGCACGTCACGCCTGAGGCCATTAACTTTATGGCCCGCTACGGCCGGGGCCTCATCTGCCTGACGCTGACCGAGGAGCGCGCCGACTATCTGCGCCTCTTCCCCATGACCCAGCACAACTCCTCGCGTTTCGGTACGGCCTTTACCGAGACCATCGAAGCCCGCGAGGGCGTCACCACCGGGATTTCGGCCGCTGACCGCGCCCACACCATCCGCACGGCCATTGATCCCAACTCCGCCTGGTCCGATCTGGCCCGTCCCGGCCACGTCTTCCCGCTGCGCGCCCGCCGCGGCGGCGTGCTGGTGCGTGCCGGGCAAACCGAGGCCTCGGTGGATCTTGCACGCATGGCCGGCCTCAACCCGTCGGGCGTGATCTGCGAGATCATGCGCGATGACGGCGAGATGGCCCGCATCCCCGACCTGATTCCGTTCTGCAAAGAGCATGGCCTGCTCATCCTCACCGTGGCCGAGCTGATCCGCTACCGGCTGCGCCACGAGCGCTACATCGTGCGCGCCGGCGAGCGCCGCATCCAGACCCGCTACGGCGAGTTCCGCATGATCGCCTACGAGAGCGAGGTGAATGGCGGCGAGAGCCATGTGGCTCTGGTCCGCGGCGACCTTTGCCCGGACTGCCCGGCCATGCACGCCGGGCCCCTGAGCGAGGTATGGCCTGACGGCGCGGCCCCGGCAGCGAACGGACAGCCTGCATCGGGGGCGCCTTGC
>DATJMU010000132.1:0-9171 GCA_035508555.1 Occallatibacter sp.
GACAATCGCGCCGGCAATTACGAAAAGAGCATCGCAGATGCCCGCGCCGCGCTGCGCCTCCGGCCCGACTACGCCGAAGCCTACAACAACATCGCCGCTGCCTGCGCCTCCCTGGGCCAATGGGACAACGCCATCGCGGCAGCCACAAAAGCCGTGCGCCTCAAGCCCGGCTTCCAACTGGCCAAAAACAACCTCGCCTGGGCCGAGTCCGAAAAAGCGCGGGCCGCCGGCGCCTCCCATCCCTGACTTCGCAGCCTCCCGCCCGCCAACGGCCAGCCGCCCATCGTTCAGAAGCTCAGAGTTTTTTCATGAACCCCAACGCCAGATAGAGAATCAACTCCACCACGATCTTCGCGCCCATCGTGCTCCAATCCAGATCGGCGGTGAGCGCCTCGATGGCCGCGAATGCAACCAGCCCGGTCGCCGCAAGATACACAACCCGCCGTACGAAGGAGGTCTTCGCCTCTCCGCGCGGATAGCGCGCGAAGCGCAGTGAGAATGCCAGGCTCGCCACCCCGGCAAGCCGCCCGGCCACCATGGCCGCGGCCATGTTCCTGCCCGCTGCCCACGCCGCCGCGAATCCCGCCAGGTCGATGCACTCCGGCAGCCACGACGCGGCAAAGCAGCGGAGCAGCAGCAGGTAGATGCGCACCGAATCCCGCACCGGCTTGAAGTGCGAAGAGCGGTTGCCGTCGATGTAGATCGTGGCAATCGGAATCGTCGCCGGAGCCGCCCCGATCTGCGCAAAATGCGCCAGGAACCCGATCGCAAACTCGAACCGGTCTCCCGGCGCCCGCGGCACCTCCGGCAGCCACTGCCGGGGAATGCCCCGCAGCCCGCTCTGCGTATCTCCGATCGCCAGTCCGGAAAAAAAACGGAAGACATAGCGGGTCAGAATGTTGCCAAAACGGCTGCGGAGCGGCACGCCGTCCCCGAACTCGCGCGCTCCCAGCACCGTTCTCCCGCCGCTCCTGGCCAAAGCCTCCGCCACCCGGACAATATCGGCCACGGCGTGTTGTCCATCGGCGTCCGCCGTCACCGCGCCCGTCACTCCGGGCAGGTTTGCGAGCACCCACTCCGCCGCGGTCTTCACCGCGCACCCCTGCCCCCGATTCTGCTCGTGCCGCCGCACGACCGCCGAAGGAATCCCCCGCACCCGCGCGAAGATGCGCTCGTACTCCTCGCCGCTGCCGTCGTCCACCACCACGATCGCGGCAAAATCCGCCGCGGCCAGCGCCTGCACCAGCTCAACCAGCCGCTCGTCCGGCTTCCATGCAGGAATCAGGACCGCAATCTGCCGTAGCGGCGATTGCTGCCGTGCTTCGTCTGATGGCTCCATGGGCGCAGATCAATACTACTATCCGCTCGCGCTGACAGCTTTCGCGCCGGGCTCGCCGCGCAGGCGCCATCGCCCACGCCGCGAACCACCGGTCCCCGGGGGAGGGATCAGAACTCGGCCCGCACGGCGATCTGCCCCGTGCGCGCTCCGCCAAAGTCCGAGCCGATCCTGTTTGAGATGAGACCGAAGCTGGGCGAATCGAGGTTCATGTTCGGATCGCCCAGGTTGGTGTGGTTGAGCACATTGATGCAAGCAATGTAAACGGAGTTTGAAAAGAGGGCTGCGCAAATCCCCGCAGCCGTGGGAAACCCGGTACGGATTCGGGCGCCGAAGGCGCGCGCGGCGCATCGGGACCACCCCGCTCACTCTGCCCCTCCCGGCCGCCGCAGCGTAGCAGCCGACTTCTCCATCTGTCTGCGAATCGCGTTGGCGTCGTCCACGTCCAGCAGTTCTGCCGCCTCCGCCTTGGTCTTGGGCCGCGCAAACCGGGCCTTCGACGCCACAAAAACCCGCGCGTCGGCCGGCCGCAACACATACGGCTCCAGGTGCGGTGTGGTGTCGAAGATGCCGTCGATCTCTCCGGCCAGCGCGTCCTCCAGGTTGAGCGGCCCCAACCCCAGCAGCTCGTCGATCGTGCGCGTAATCGATCCCATGCTCGTATGGTTGTGCGACACTGCGCCCGGCCGCACCCATGGACTCGCCACCAGCAGAACGCTGCGGTGCGCATCCACATGGTCGACGCCGCTCTGCGCGTCATCCTCGGTCACAAATACGGCGGATTCCCTCCAGATCGAGCTCCTCGACAGAAACGCGACGATCCGGCCCAGCGCCAGGTCGTTGTCGGCCACATAAGAAGCCCGGTACCGGTATCCGTCCGCCGGCCTCGGATCGGCCGTGTGGTCGTTGGGAAGGCGGATCACGGTCAGCGCGGGAACCTGCCCGCGCGCCAGCCGCACCTTGAAGTCCCGCTCGAACTCGCTCACCCGGAACTGGTCGGGAATGCCCAGGTTGAAGGTCGGATAACTCCTGTCCGTCGACTCGAAGACCGGCTCCGGCAGCGGCGAGTTCAGCAGCAGCCGCTGCCCCTCCGGCTGCGACCCCGCCATCTCGTCGCTGCCCTCCAGTTCCAGTCCCTCGCCGTAGTTCAGGATGCCCTTGCCGCTCGTCGCCACATGCTCCCAGAGCGAGCCGAACTCCGGTTCGTCCTCCGGCATCGGCGCGTCCGCTCCGCCGAAGATTGCCCGCCGCCCCGGCTGCGCGGCAAACCCCGATCCCTTCCGCCGCCCGCCGTAACCCGACGTCCACGCCGTCTCGAAGAACGGCGTGGGCTCCGCGTCCATCACCCACCGGTGCCCGTCTGCCGACACATCCGAGTCCACATCGTAGTTGTCGCTCATCGCATACTGCGCCGCCAGCGCGTGCAGGTTGGGCGTGACCCTCAAATGCCTCGCCAGCAGATTCTCCGCGGCCCATCCGTCCATCCCGTACCGGGCCAGGGTCGGGTCGCCGTTCGCCCCCGCCACATCGCCCAGCACCTCGTCGTAGGTCCGGTTTTCGCGGATGATCAGAAAGCAGTGCCGCAGCCGCGGCAGCGGCGGACGCGCCGCAATCGCGGCCGTATTCCCCGCAATCACCGTCTGCGTCAGCGCGGCCGCCGGCTCCAGGTCCGCCAGCCGGATCGCGCTCAGGCTTCCATATTCGAGCGAGCCGATATAGGTCGGGGCCTTGGGATTGTGGTGCGCCCCGGCATTCGGCCCCGCGCCCTTTCCCTGGCTGTTGACCACGTAAAGCATCGCGCCATCGGGTGAAAACGCCAGCGCCGTCGGGTCCCAGCCCACCGGAATGTGCTCAATCACCCGCATCTTCGCCGTGTTCACCACACCCACCGCATCGATCCCCGACTCCGCCACGTACAGCCGCCCGTCCCGCACCGCAACCCCGCTGGGCATCACGCCCCGCAGCGGATCTCCGTGCGCGTCCACAAAGCCCGGCCCGGTAAACGGCGAGAGCTGCGTCTGCGCCAGCACCCGCCTCCCGTCCGCGCTCACCTTCACCACCGCGTCATCGTGGGCCAGCGCGACATAGACCGCTCCCCCGTCCGCCGTCACACCCGTCGGCGCCGAACCGCCCACTGTCGCCCCCGCTCCATCCGCCTTTGACACCGGTGCCCCCAGCCGAAGTTCCGCCGTCCTCCGCGGATGCAGCCGGTCGCTCACGTCGTAGCTCCAAAGCGAACTGCCGCTCGTCGAGTTCCCGCTGCCCAGCCCCGGTATCTTCCTGCCGTCGATCACCGTCCCCTCGCGCGCCGCCTTCGACGGATACCCGAAGGGCGGAAAACGCAGTCCCGTACCGAGCGGATCGCGCTCGTCGGCCCCCGGAATCGTCCTGTACTCGAACAGTCCTGTGTTGGTCACATACAGCCGCGTCCCGTCCGGCGAAAGCGCCAGCCCGAACGGATACCGCCCCGTCGGAACCTGCCCAATGCGTTGAAGCGTCCCCGCGTCAAGCAGCACCACCCGCCAGTTCCCCTGGTCCAGCGCGTACAGGGTCTTCCCGTCCCTTGAAACCACCACCGTCGCCGCAAAGCTGCCTGCGTACTTCATGCCGCCCAGCATTCCGTCCAGCGAGACCTCGCCCGCCGGCTTCCAGTCGCTGGTGCGGTACGCCCGGATCATGCCCGAATCCCCGGTCGCCACATAAAGCAGCGACCCGTCCGGCGAGTACGCAACTCCCGCGTGCACGGCGATTGCAGGGTCGTTCTTCGCCCCCGTCGGCATCCGCCTGACCTTCGGCCCCTGCGATGCCGGATCGTCGATCACGTTCAGCGCAAACGGAAACCCGATCGATGGCGCCGCGATCTGCCTCCCGTCCGGCCGGACCGCCAGCGCAAACGGGAACGGCGCCAGCGGAATCCATCTGCCTGCGGGATCGATCCTGCGCCCGTTGGGGAGAACTGCCAACTCGCCCGCCCCGGCCGGCGAAGCCATGGCCGCCATAGCCGTCGCAACGGCCAGAAGCGCAAACCTGCGCGGAACAGATCTCATATTTCGAATATGCACCATGCACGTGAACGGAGTATTTCCCCAAAATGCCCGTTGCGCAGTTGCAGCAGGCTCCGGCGTGAATCACAAGGCCGCGATTTCAAACCCGCGTAACCCTTTTTCCGCCTGCGCGCTACTAACAATGTGGGCGCCGATGCGGGGTGGCGTGCACGTCGGGCCGGCAACTCTCGTCTGCCCGCGTGGATTGCCGCTTGTCGGGAGGCCCGGGTTCGCTGGGGCCCCGGGAAGTGACAACTTCCGGTTCTACAATAAAATCCTCAACGCTTCGAACCCGTTGAGAGCGAAGGGCAGCCCAACCGGACCCAATTTCCACGAGGGAAGAGCGTTTCAGCGGAGGACCTCAATCGCATGGGCGCTTACGCCAGCACCGGATTCATGGAAATGGTTCCGCGCCCGAAGGTAGGATCCCGTCCCGTGGAACGCCCCCGGGCCGCCGGCGAACTCGACGATATCGACGGCCTGGTTCGAACCTACCGCTCCCGGATCCTCCGCTTCGTCACCTACTCGACCGGCGACCCCGATCTCGCCGAGACCATCACCCAGGACACGCTCCTGCGCGCCTACATGGGCCGCGCCAGCTTCCGCGGCGACTGCAGCGTCAAGGCTTGGCTCTCCGGGATCGCCATCAATGTCACCCGCGACCACATGCGCTCGGCCAAGTTCAAGTTCTGGAAGCAGGCCCGCGCCACCGCCATCGACGTCCACGAGATGGCCTCCTTTCTTCCCGCCGCCGGCTCCAGCCCCGAGCGCCAGATCCTGGCGAAGGAAAAAGTAAAGCTCCTCTCCAAAGCCCTTGAATCTCTCTCGCCCAAGCAGCGCACCGTCTTCTTGATGAAGTTCGCCGAAGAAATATCCGTAGCCGAGATCGCCCAGGTCCTGAACATGCCCGTCAACACGGTGAGAACGCACCTCCACCGCGCTCTCAACGCCCCGCTCGCTCAGCCAATAACAGCCCGTCCCTTCCGCACCCTGCGCCGCCTCGCGAGCCTCTGCCGGCCATAGCTGCTGCCAACGTAACCCAGGTTCCAAAACTCGCGGTAATCCTTTCGGAGTTACCCAGGTACTTAAATGCAAAATATTGCGATAAGAATGGTTAAATCGATCCATTTCTGCTTGATTCAAGTTTGTTCGCCATGCTAACTTCAACTCACGGGTCGCTACTTGCATCTGCGTTAGAGGACTAAGTCGTCTCCAGCACCAGGCGCACTGCGGTGGTTGATATTCACCGGGCAAGAACGGGCCAGAAGTTAAGCCTACGGTTAGTTCCAGTCCCTATACTTGAGCAGCACGATCTAAATTCACGGGAATAACGATTTCGCTGGAATGATGACTTAAATAGCCGTGCTTCGGAGCGCTTCCCCGGCTCCACTCATAAAACTCTAACTCGTGACGCTGCGGACTCGCGCTGCGGTGTCTCTTCACCCTTGCGCTTATTTCCACCGGCTCCGGGGACGCAAGGCCAATGATAGTGAATTGATTCGTTCGATCCGGCGGCGCGGTTCTGTTGCGCGCCTTTCCCAAAACCTCCCGGGTTGCAGGGGTTGGGTTCCCGACCCCGCGCCATCGGTGTGCGCGCAAATGCCGCCCGCGCCGTGCCAATCCGGGTTGATGGCTTCTAACTACTCTGAATGCCTTGCAGGGATGGAGAAATCATGAGCTCTGATCTACGCAATTCTGAAGATATTGGCAGGTTGTGTGAAGCAGTAGGTGTGGATCCTTCCGGATATGTGCGCTTCCATCGCCCACGCGGCCCCGCGCGCAAAGTCTCTCCCGCGGTGAATCGAAACAGAGCCGGCGGCGACGCACAGCAAGTTATCTCCGATAACTCTGACGGTCTGTTCCGCAATATCTCCATATCAGTCGCGAGTTATCCGCAGCCTGCCGCGCCGATAACTGCTGAAGATCGGTCTTCCCTGAATGTAACTTCCGCTTCCCCTTCGAAAGTAGCGCGTATAGCTCTCCTTTCTATCTCCGGCGGCACCGGAAAGACCCTGATCGCGGGATTGCTCGCCTACGCTCTCGCGGCGCGCGGTTACTCCGCGCTCCTCGCCGATCATTCTCGGAACCACGGCGTGCAGGATCTCTTCCCTCGCTTGTCGCCTTGCTTTGGTTCGGCTTCCCCGCAAGAATCCTCGCGGCCCTTTCAGGTCTTCTCCCTGTTCCGCGACGGCAAGCCGCAGGCCGGCTCCGATTCCTGGTTCCGGCTCCTCGCCGAAAACGCGCAGTTCATCGTCTATGACGGCGTTGCCGGGACCCCCGCTGCCGCCGCGGAGATGATCGCCTCTGGCGCAACCGTCCTCGTCCCCATCCTGCCGGATCTTGCATCGGCGCGTTCGGCCGTCCGGCTCAACTCGGCCCTCCGCAACCTTCGCTCCGGCTCGGTCCACTTCTTCCTCAATCGCTTTGATCTAAGCCAGCCGGCCCAGCGCGCCATCCGCGGCCGCCTCCAGGCCAGCCTTGGCGATCGACTCCTCCCCATCGAGATCGGCGAGTGTTCGCTGCTTCAACACGCCGCTGCCCGCGGCCTTGCCGCCGGCGACGTCGCCTCCGATCTCGCCGCCCGTGCGGATCTCTCCGCCCTCGCGGATTGGGTCGAGCTCACCCGCCCGGCCTTCGAGCTTCCCCAGGAAAATGAGGTGATCGCGTGAACGCTGCAACCCTCCCTCAACGCGGAACGATGCGGGCCTCGGCCGCTCTTCTCGCCCCCCTCGTCGCACTTCTATTGGTCTTCATCGCCTGGCTGCCCATGACCTGGCAGCAGCAGCTCGTCTTCAGCATCGTGGCCGTCGCCGCCGCCCTGCTGGTCAACCGCTTCTCAAAGAGCCAGCTCGTCACCAGCCTCCTCATTCTGGTTTCGGTCGCGGTCACCTTGCGCTACGGATGGTGGCGTGTTCTTACCCTTTTCCACTACCTGCACAGCCCCTGGAGCGTTCCCGATCCCCTCGACGCCTTCTTCATGATCGTGCTCCTCGCGGCTGAGCTCTACACCTTCCTCATCCTTCTGCTCGGATATCTCCAGGGCCTTGCTCCTCTCGGCCGTCAGCCCGTTCCCATGCCCCGGAACACCGCTGAGTGGCCCAGCGTCGACCTCTTCATCCCCACCTACAACGAGCCCCTCGAACTGGTGCGCACCACCGCTCTCGCCGCCGCCTCCATCGACTGGCCCGCCGATCGCCTCCGCGTCGTCATCCTCGACGACGGCGACCGCGACGACTTCCGCCTCTTCGCCGAAGAGGCCGGCCTGGGCTACATCGCCCGGCCCGAACACACCCACGCCAAGGCCGGAAACATCAACTACGCCCTCCAGACCAGCGATGCCGAGTTCGTCGCCATCTTCGACTCCGATCACGTCCCCACCCGCTCGTTCCTGCAGATCACTCTCGGCTGGTTTCTCCGCGATCCCAGGCTGGGCATCCTCCAAACGCCCCACCACTTCTATTCGCCCGATCCTGTCGAGCGCAACCTCGATCACTTCCGCGTCGTCCCCAACGAGGGCGAGCTCTTCTACGGAGTCATCCAGGACGGCAACGACCTCTGGAACGCGACCTTCTTCTGCGGCTCCTGCGCGGTCATCCGCCGCTCCGCCCTCGACGAAATCGGCGGCATCGCCGTTGAAACCGTCACCGAGGACGCCCACACCTCCCTGCGCATGCAGATGAACGGCTGGAACACGGCCTACCTCAACACCATCCAGGCCGCCGGCCTCGCCACTGAGAGCGTCTCCGCTCACGTCCGCCAGCGCACCCGCTGGGCGCGCGGCATGATGCAGGTCCTGCGCACCGACAATCCTCTCTTCGCCAAGGGACTCAAGCCCGCGCAGCGGCTCTGCTACGTCAACGCCATGCTCCACTTCCTCTACGCGGCGCCCCGCCTCATCTTCCTCACCGCGCCGCTGCTCTATCTCGTCTTCGGCAAGCTCAACATGCCCGGATACTGGCTGGCCATCGTGGTCTTCGCCGCTCCGCACCTCATCCTTTCCATCCTCACCAACTCCCGCATCCAGGGCCGCAAGCGCCACAGTTTCTGGAACGAGATCTACGAGACCCTCCTCGCGCCTTACATCCTCTTCCCCACCTGGCTGGCCCTCGTCAATCCGCGGCTCGGCAAGTTCAACGTTACGGAGAAGGGCTCGCAGCAATCCGACCGCTTTGACGCCAACGTCGGCTGGCCGTTTCTCACCATGTTCGCCCTCAATCTCTTCGGCCTGGCCATGGCCGTTCCCCGCTACCTCTACTGGAATGCCGACCACCGCGGCACCGTCCTCATGAACGTCATCTGGACCTTCTTCAATATGCTCATCCTCGGCGTCACCATCGCCGTCTGCTATGAGCGCCGCCAGCGCCGCCATGCCGTCCGCATCGCCGCGCGCATTCCCCTCTGGATCACCGCCGGCAGCGAAACCCTCGAGGCTCATTCGCTCGACGTCTCCTCCACCGGCCTCGCTCTTGAAGCTCCCGGCATCGCCAGGCGCGTCCGCGAGCTCACCATGGTCTTCGCCGAGGACTCCGAGGAGACCCCCATCCCGGCCCGCGTCATCAGCCGCTCTGGCAATCTGCTCCGCGTGGCCTTCGACGATCTCGATCTCAACCAGCAGCGCGCCATCACCGAGGCCGTCTACTCCAGCGCCGACCGCTGGATCGACTGGGACAAGGATCGCCGCGGCGACAACATCCTCCGCAGCTTCGGCCGCGTCTTCTTTGCTTCTCTCAAAGGCTTCGCCATCCTCCTCGGGCTCTTCTTCCGCATCTTCGCGCGGCAGCGCAAGCAGGA
>DATJMU010000133.1:0-42806 GCA_035508555.1 Occallatibacter sp.
CAGCTCCATCGCCCGCCACGTGCAGCCGGCAACGCTCGACGGTCTGCTCGCGGACTTTGGAGCCAGCAGTTTGCACTTTGACGAGGCGCGGAGAGGATTCAGTTTTCAGGCGGATGGGCCGCTCGATATGCGCATGGATACGCGCTCCGGTCCCACCGCCGCCGAGGTTGTCAACGAGGCGAGCGAGCGCGAGCTTGCAGACCTCATATTTCATTACGGAGAGGAAAGGAGGTCGCGGACAGTCGCCAGAGCAATCGTGCGCGCACGGCCGATTGCCACAACCGGACAGTTAGCCCGGATCGTGGCATCGGCCGTCCCGCCGATACAGAGTCAGCGGACCCACGGTCAGCACATTCACCCGGCCACCCACACATTTCAGGCGCTGCGCATCTACGTCAATCGCGAGCTGGACGAGATTCAAGCTTTGTTCGAGGCCGCACCTGAGTTGCTTAAGCCCTCCGCAAGGCTGGTCGTTATCAGCTTTCACTCTTTGGAAGACCGCATCGCGAAAGACAGTTTGCGCGCCGGAGCACAGAAGGGGATCTGGGAGATTGTGACCAGGAAGCCGGTGACGGCGGGTGAGGAAGAGATGGACAGGAACCCGCGGTCGCGGAGCGCGAAGTTGAGGGTGGGGGAGAGAACAGGGGTCAGGGATCCGGGGTCGGGGACCAGTTGAATTCGCTTGTCAATGGGGCTCTGCGATCTGTCGAATTTCCGGTGCGAGCGTGGGGGGATTTGGGTTGGTTGAGCGAACGGATGCAGTTGGCAAGGGTATCCGATCCCTGACCCTTTGGAGGAAAGCGAATGGCTGCATGTGCAACGACGACATTTTATGACGCGCCGCGGGGGTGGACGCCGCGGATCGCGGCGCACAACGCGGCGCTGCTGGCGGAGCAGCCGAGAAAGCGGCGGGGCGTGCCCACGCCGGAGTTTCTGTTTGCCAAGGAGTTCGACAACTCGCGGCTGGTGAAGGCGCCGGACCCGGCGCGGGTGCGCGAGATGCGGGCCTTCTCCGGAGCGGTGGCGGCGCTGTTTGTGCTGATCATGTTTTATGGCCTGCAGCATTTCTATGCGATCGAGAGCGGCTATCGCGTGGAGGCGGAGAAGCAGACGCTCGCGCAGTTGCAGGAGCAGAACCGGCAGTTGCGGCTGAGCGAAGCGGAACTGACGCAGCCGGCCCGGATCGACGCGCTGGCCCGGCAGTATGGCCTGGGAGAGCCGCAGCCGGGGCAGGTGGTGGAGTCGGTGGCCAATCCGAACGTGGGACCGACAGCGATGGCGCAGGCGGCGCCGCCGCAGCTTCAAAAGCAGGCTCCTGGCTTCTAGGGCAGTGACCCCATGGTTTTGTAATTTCCCAGGTCTCAAAAGCGCAACCTGGGGCACCCAAGTTCAATGGTTCGGCTACGAAATGACGGGGACAAAGTACCAGCCGCCGGCTTTCAGCTCGATGGTCCGACCAAAGGGGTTCCAATTTCGACCGGCAAAAATCAGCAATGCGAGGTGGTATTGCTGCCAGGAGTCACGACTTTCTGCCTCTTAGAAACGGGCCAGGAGCGAGAAGCTAGCAGCTAGAGGCTAACTCCGCGATGCAGGCAGCGATACGAGCAATCCGGACCCGCGCCCAGGCGCCGCAGGTTGTGCCCATCAACCGGCGGCGCTTTTCGCTCATCTGCCTGTTTTTCCTGGTCTGGTTCCTGGCCATCGGCGGCAAGATGTTCTGGCTCATGATTGTGCGGCACCGCGAGTACGTGGAGCGCGCGGAGAAGCAGCAGCAGCGGACCTTCGAGGTGGCTCCGCGGCGCGGGATCCTGTATGACCGCAACCTGCAGGAGCTGGCGATGACGGTGCAGGTGGACTCGATCTACGCCGACCCCTCGCAGATCGCCGACAAGCAGGCGGCGGCGCGGACGCTGGCCGCGATTGTGCACACCGACCCAACCGACGCGCGGACCAGCGGGCAGGCGATTGCGGCGCGGCTCAACGCGGGGCACTACTTTGCCTGGATCGCACGGCGGGTGACGCGGCCCGTAGCGGACCGGGTGCGCGCGCTGAAGATGAAGGGGATCTATTTCCAGAAAGAGTTCCAGCGCTTTTATCCCGACAACACGATAGCGGCGCAGGTGCTGGGCTACGTGGGCGTGGACGACTCGGGGCTCGCGGGCCTGGAGGAGAAGTACGATGCGCGTCTGCACGGCAAGCCGGGGATCATGTACATGGCCGTGGATGCGCGGCGGCACATTCTCGGATCGAGCGAGCACGACCCGGAGCCGGGACAGAACCTGGAGCTGACCATCGACGCCAACATCCAGTACATGGCCGAGCGGGCGCTGGAGCACGCCATGGAGCGGACGCAGGCGCTGCACGGCACGGTCATCATCCAGGACGTGCACACGGGGCAGATCCTGGCGCTGGCGGTACGGCCCAGCTTCGATCCCAACGACCTTCACAATCTCAATCCCGAGCTGCTGGTGGACCGCGCGGTGAGCGACGTGTACGAGCCGGGCTCGACCTTCAAGCTGGTGACGTATGCCGGGGCGCTGGACCAGCACCTGGTGACGCCGGACACGATGATCAACTGCGAGGGCGGGCAGATCGACCTCTACGGCAGCGTCATCCACGACGACAAGAGCGACCGCGGCCTGGGGACCGTGACGGTGGCCACGGCGCTGGCGCGCTCGAGCGACGTGGGCGCGATCAAGGTGGCTCTCCTGCTGGGGCCCGACCGGCTCTACCACTACATCCGCGACTTCGGCTTCGGGCAGAAGTCGGGGATCGGACTGCCGTTCGAGACGCGCGGGCTGCTGCGTCCGGTGAGCCGCTGGAGGCCCGCGTCGATCGGGTACGTGGCCATCGGGCAGGAGGTGGCCGTGACGCCGATCCAGCTTGTCACCATGGTTTCGACGATCGCCAACGGAGGCGTGTATCTGCCGCCGCACATCCTGATGCCGGGGCAACTGGATACGAAGCCGGGCGGGGATCCGGCGGCGCCTGTGGCCTCGCCCTTTCGGCCGGATGAGGAGCTGCCCAACCCGCTCCCACCGGGCGCGCACCGGGTGATCTCGACGATGGCCGCGGCCGAGATGCGCCAGATGATGGAGGGCGTGGTTCTGTACGGGACGGGCAAGACCGCGCAGCTCGACGGCTACTCATCGGCAGGCAAGACGGGCACGGCGCAGAAGATCGACCCCAAGACCCACCGTTACAACCGGAACCTGCACATTGCGTCGTTCACGGGGTTCGCGCCGGTGAACAACCCGGTGATCGCGGTGGCGGTGGTGCTGGACTCGCCCAAGGGCCAGTATTACGGAACGGAAGTGGCCGCGCCGGTGTTTGCCGAGGTGGCGCAGCAGGTGCTCGAGTACCTGGGCGTGCCGCACGATGTACCGCTGCGTGCGCCGAGCAAGCTGGCCAAGCCGGAGGCGCCGGTCACGGAAGATACTTCGACCGAAGACAGCAGCGCCGACATCAATGCGCTGTATGACGCGGCGAACAGTTTGCCGAGCGATGATCCGCAGAGTACCGAGGCGACGCAGCCGGCCGCGGGGCAAGGGGCGGAAAGCGAGAACCCGTCGCATAGCGAGGCAGGGGCGGCGCCGCAGTCGCCTTCAGCGCCGGCGAAGAGCGCGGAGCCAGCCAAACCGGAGACGGAGACGCAAGAGGGCGAGCAGCACGGAGCCTCCGCGGCGCAATCGGGGACCGCACAATCGGGCTCGGTGACGATCTCGAATACGAAGCTGGTCCAGGTTCCTTCGCTGACGGGGCTTTCGGTGCGCGATGTGATCGAGCGCGCGGCCGCCGCGGGGCTGCAAGTCGAGATCGTGGGCGACGGAACCGTTCGCCAGCAGGCGCCGGCCGCGGGGACGATGGTGAAGCCGGGAACGCACGTGGTGGTGAAGTGCACGCGGTGAGGTAGCCGCTGCGGGCTACAGACCAGCGAGCCCATCCAATCACATTCGAGCGCAAGGTACAATCGAGCCCAAGCATGAACTGGAACGACTTGGTCGCGGAGATCGCGGCGGTGGGCTCGTCGGGCTCGTCGAGCGAGAACATTACGGGAATCGAGTACGACTCGCGGAAGGTGCGGCGCGGGGCGGTGTTCGTCGCCATGAAGGGCGGGACAACGGACGGGAATCGCTTTGTCGATAAGGCTATCGCCGCAGGCGCGGCGGGAGTCGTCAGCGATTCGGGCGCAACCTTCGACCACATGGTGGTGTACCGCCCCGAGGTTCCCGTGCTCGAAGTGGAGCATGGGCGGCGGGCGCTGGCGCAGGCTTCGGCGGCCTTCTTCGGACACCCGGAGCGGAAGCTGGCGGCGACGGGCATCACGGGGACCAACGGCAAGACGACGACCGCATTCCTGACCGAGGCCCTGCTCGAGCAGGCGGGACGGACGACCGTACTGATCGGGACGATCGAGTACCACGTTGCCGGCGAGACGCGGCCCTCGATCCACACCACGCCGGAGCCGCGCGACCTGTTTGAGCTGATGGCCGAGGGCGCGGCGCGCGGCGCGACGGAGCTGGTAACCGAGGCTTCGAGCCATGCGCTGGACCAGCGGCGCGTGGCGGAGATCGGCTTCGACGTGGCCGTGTTCACCAACCTGACGCGCGATCACCTGGACTATCACGGAACCATGGAGAACTACTTTGCGGCCAAGCGGCTGCTCTTTGACGGAACGGTGTACGCCGCGCCACGGGTGGCAGTGATCAATGCCCACGACGGTCATGCCGAGGCGCTGGCGACGGCGGCGCGGCAAGCGGGCGCGGCGATTCGCACCTACGGAATCGGCGAGGGCGACTGGCGCGCGGCGCACCACACGCTGACGGCGGGAGGAGCGACGATCGAGTTGGAGTCGCCGGCAGGCGCGGCAACGATCGAGTCGCATCTGGCCGGTGAGGTGAACATCCTGAACCTGCTGGCGGCGCTGGCGGCGGCTCATGCGCGCGGCGTGGCTTTCGCCGACCTTGTGGAAGCGGCGCCGCGGCTCAAGCCGGTTCCGGGGCGTTTTCAGCCCGTGAAGGCAGGGCAGCCGTTTGCGGTGATCGTGGATTACGCGCACACCGACGATGCGCTGCGCAATCTGATCGCGCTGGCGCGGCAGATGGTCTCGCGCGGCGGCGCGGGAGCGCGCGTGATTACAGTGTTTGGCTGCGGCGGCGAACGCGACCGCACCAAGCGGCCGAAGATGGGGCAGGCGGCGGGCGAAGGAAGCGATTTTGCAGTGGCGACCAGCGACAATCCCCGCTCCGAGGATCCGCTTGCGATTCTTGCCGAGGTCGAGCCGGGATTGAAGGCGGCCGGCGCGCGCTATACCGTGGAGCCGGACCGGGCCGCCGCCATCCGCGTGGCGCTCGAAGAGGCGCGGCCTGGCGATG
This sequence comes from Occallatibacter sp., assembly GCA_035508555.1. Taxonomy (GTDB): domain Bacteria; phylum Acidobacteriota; class Terriglobia; order Terriglobales; family Acidobacteriaceae; genus Telmatobacter. The sequence continues at coordinate 5,376 of DATJMU010000133.1, forward strand.
TGGTTCTGGTTGCAGGCAAGGGACACGAGAAGGAGCAGATCCTCGCCGACCGCACGATTCCCTTCGACGATGCCGAGGTTGCGCTTTCCACCCTGACCCAACTGGGCTATGGTAAAGGGCAATGAATCTGACGCTCGCAGAGGCGGGGATTGGCGCAGGGGCGGTGCTGGAGGCTCCAGAGTCGTGGGCCAATGCCGGATCGCTGCTGGTGCGGGGGTACGGGATCGATGCGGGCGCGGTGGGTCCCGGCGAACTGTTCTTCGCGGTTGCCGGCGGGGAGGCCGATGGCCACGACCGTGTAGCCGCTGCGCTGGCGCGGGGCGCGATCGGGGCTGTGGTGGCGCGGGCGCGGGTCGCTTCCCTTCCCGATGCCGCGCTGGCGGCGCCGCTGCTGGTGGCCGAGGATCCGCGGGGCGCACTGCAGTTGCTGGCCGCGCACGTACGCCGGCGGTGGGGACGGCGGCTGGTAGCGGTCGCTGGCTCCGCCGGCAAGACCGTCGCGGTGGAGGCGACGGCGGCCGCGCTGGGCGCGAAGTTTGCGGTACTCGATCCACAGGGAAGATCATCCGCGGGCCTGGGTGTGGCGCTGCAGCTTTTGCGGCTGGAGCCGCATCACGAGTTTGCCGTGGTGAAGATGGGCATGAGCCGCGCAGGAGAGATTGCAGCGCTGGCGCGGATGGCCGCGCCCGACTGGGGCGTGGTGACGAACGTCGGCACCGCACAGATCGGGAGTTTTGCGGAGGGCCGGGCGGGGATTGCGCGGGGCCTGTTCGAGCTGGTGGCGGCGCTGCCGGCGAAGGGCGTGGCGTTTTTGAACTGCGACGATGCCTACGTCTCTCAGTTCGGACGCAACTTTCTGGGGAAGGCGATCTACTTTGGAGCCGGTCCCTGCGCCGATCCGCAGATTGTGGAGGCGCAGGAGGATGAGAACGGCCTGCGCCTGCACTACCGGTACGGCGACACGACGGGCAGCTTTGCGGTGCGCCTGCCGGGATTGCATAACGCATCGAATGTGTGCGCCGCCCTGGCGGTCGCGCTGGAAGCGGGTGTGGAACTGGAGGCCGCGGTGACGGCGCTCAGCGCGCTCACGGCCGCGGAGGGACACGGGCGGACGCTCGCGATGGGCGGCGCAACGATTCTGGATGAAAGCGCGGGGTCGAACCCGGAGACGCTGCGATCGATGATCCACACGCTGGCCAGCCGGCCGGGGCGGAGGCGCATTCTCGTCGCAGGCGAGATCGCAGGGCTGGGCGAGCAGGGACCGGCGCTGCACGCAGCCAGCGGCAAGGCGGCCGCGGAGGCGGGACTCGACCTGGTGCTTGGCGTGAAGGGCGATGCGGAGCATCTGGCTTCGGCAGCGTGCGCCGGGGGCGTGGCCGCGATCTTTCTGCGCAGCGCCGAAGCCGCCGGCGAGTGGCTGGTGAACCATATTGAGCCGGGCGACGTGGTGCTCGTCAAAGGCTCGCCGGGCGCCGGACTGGGGCAGGTGATCGAGGCGCTGCGCGCGCCCATTTCTACATCGGAGCGATTGTGAATCTTAGAAAACTGATCTTCGGTGCGGCGCTCATTGCCGCAATGATTCCTTCCCTGTCTCTACATGCGCAGACGGACCCGGCGTGGACCACGCCGTTCCCGGCCTTTCGTATCGCCGGCGACCTCTACTATGTGGGCAACCAAGATCTGGCCTCTTACCTGATCGCCACGCCCCAAGGCCTGATCCTGATCAACAGCGACCTGGTCGCCGATGTGCCGCTGATCGAAAAGAGCGTGGCGAGCCTCGGCTTCCGGTTCAAAGACATCAGGATCCTGCTCATCAGCCACGGGCATTACGACCACTGCGCGGGAAGCGCGCGGATCAAGCAGCTCACGGGCGCAAAGTACGAGGTGATGGCCCAGGATGTGCCTGTGGTCGAGTCGGGCGGCCGGGACGACTTCCACTACGGCGCGGACAAGTCGATGTGGTTCCCGCCCACGAGAGTAGACCGCGTGCTGCACGACGGGGAGACGGTAAGCCTGGGCGGGACGGTGCTGACCGCGCACCTGACGGCCGGTCACACCAAAGGGACAACAACCTGGACGCTGGATGAGCCGCTCGACGGCCGCACCATGCACGTGGTGATCGTGGGCAGCCCCAACGTGAACCCGGGCTACAAGCTCGTCGGCAACAAGGCCTACCCGCGCATCGCCGCCGACTACGAGCACCAGTTCGATGTGCTGCGCGCGCTGCCCTGCGACATCTTTCTGGGCGCGCACGGCGGCTACTTCGATCTGCTGGCGAAGTACGCCCGCTGGAAGGCCGGCGACCACGATGCTTTTGTGGACCCGGCGGGCTACCGGGCTTACGTGGCGGACCGGGAACAGGCCTTCGAGGCCGAACTGCGACGGCAGGAGGGCCAGAAACGGTAGGATCGAGCAACGATTCTGTGTTTCAGCGCACCCACAGGGTTTGCAGTCCTCTCACTGTGCAAACACCCGGGCGTGATCTCCATCACAAACTTTAGTCTGCCAGGGTGCAATCCTAGGGCGAGCAGGTTGCCATGCCCCAAGTGAGTCAGGCGTGCGTAGTCGATTTTTCCCCAGGAAGGTCTATGCAGCTCGATCCGTCCGCCTTCGTTGCCGATCCGGAGCTCGTGCAAGCTCTCTGGCTGCAGTCGACGCCAGTGGACTGCAGCGACGATCGCCTGCTCTTTCGCCAGGGCGAGGCTGCCAACGGCCTCTATGTGGTCGGGGGCGGCGAGGCTACGCTGACAATGGACTCGCTCGACGGCGACACCATCCTGTCCATCCAGACGACCGCGGGCTCCCTGCTGGGCTTGCCCGGACTGGTGGGCGGCCAGCCGTACTCGTTGACCGCCGTGGCCCGGGCGGGGGCCAAAATTGGCTACATCGGCCGCGACGAGTTCACCGCCTTCATGCAAGGCAACCCCACCCAGGCCTTCAAGATCCTGCAGGTTCTGGCGGCCGAAGTAAGCGCGGCGCGGCGGGCGATTTCAATCTGAGCCGCGCGCTTTGCAACTGCTGAGAACCGGAGTGGCAGGCGCCCCCGGCCCGCGGCTCGACCTGCTAAACTCGGTCTCGTCATGCTCCTCGCTATTGTCGTGATCGCGGCCGGCGCGTATCTGCTCGGGTCGATCCCCACCGGGTACCTGCTGGTGCGCGTCTTTCTCAAGCAGGACATCCGTACAGTGGGGAGCGGGAATATTGGCGCGACCAACGTCCTGCGTTCCGGAAACAAGGGGCTGGGAGCGGCCACGTTTCTGCTGGACTTGCTGAAGGGCGCGGCAGCGGTGTGGCTGGGAGGGCTGGCCGCCTCAGTACTGGCGCCGTCCCTGCCGTATCGCGACGCCCAGGCGCTGGCTGCGCTGTGCGCGGTCATTGGCCACATGTTCACGGTGTGGCTGCGCTTCCGCGGCGGCAAAGGCGTGGCTACGGGCTTTGGAGTCTTCCTGGTGGCCGCGCCATGGGCTGCTCTGTCGGCGTTTGGGCTGTTTCTGTTGATCCTGGCCGCGTGCCGCTATGTTTCCCTCGCGTCGATCGCCGGGGCGGCGAGCTTTCCGTTCTTCGCGTGGCTGATGGTGCGCGGGGCCAGGCCGCCGTTCTTTCTGGCCGTGCAGTTCCTCGTGGCGCTGCTCATCATCGCCAAGCACCACCAGAACATCAAGCGCCTCATGGCGGGCACGGAGTCCCGCTTTGGATCCGCCCAAAAGACGGGAGCCCGCACCGCATGAGCCGCGTGATCGTTCTCGGAAACGGCGCCTGGGGAACTGCCATCGCTCTTTCGCTCGCGCGCCGCGGCGGCCATGCGGTGGCGCTGTGGTCGCACAGCAAGGAAGAAGCCGGGAAGATCGCCGGCGCCGGCGAGAATGTGCTCTTCCTGCCCGGGTTTCCGCTGCCCGGCACGATTTCCATCACGGCCGATGAGTCAGCCGTAGCCGAAGCCGAGATCGTCGTCTCGGTCATTCCCTCGGAGTTCCTGCGCAGGACGCTGGCCCGCGTGGCCCCGCACATGCACGCGGACCAGACGGTGGTGAGCGCCAGCAAGGGCGTTGAAAACGGAACCCTGCTGCGGATGACGCAGGTGATCTTGGAGGTGCTGGAGCCCGCTGGCCTGGTGCTGCCGGTCGGCGCGATCTCCGGCCCCAGCTTTGCGCACGAGGTGGCGCAGGGCCAGCCCACCGCGCTGACGGTCGCGTTCTCCGACGCAGGCGTCGCCGCACGCATCCAGCAGGAGTTCGCTTCGGAGTCTCTGCGGCTCTACACCTCACCGGACGTGATCGGCGTGGAACTGGGCGGCGCGCTCAAGAACGTGATCGCCATCGCCGCTGGCGTAGTTGCCGGCGCCGGTCTGGGCTACAACCCCGCGGCGGCGCTGATCACACGGGGCATCGCCGAGATCACGCGGCTGGCCGTGGCCTGCGGCGCGCGGCGCGAGACTCTGGCCGGGCTGAGCGGCGTGGGCGACCTGGTGCTCACCTGCACGGGATCGCTGAGCCGCAACCGCACCGTGGGCCAGGCGCTGGGCCAGGGCCGCAAGCTCCCTGAGATTCTTGCCTCGCTGGGCGGCCATGTGGCCGAGGGCGTGCGCACGACCCGCGCCGCGCTGGGCCTGGCGCGCAGGCATGGCATCGAGATGCCCATCGCCGAGCAGATGGAGCTGATCCTGAATGAAGGCAAGGATCCGCGCGAGGCGATCCGCGACTTGATGCTGCGGCCGGGCAAAGACGAATAGGTGACGCGCCGATGAGCCGGCGCGGAGGCGGATGCCGTTCACCCGCCCGCAATCGCTCCCAGAATCAGCAGCGGCTCCCGCCCGTTGGCCACGTCCTCCGGCAGCGGCTTATCCACCGGCTCGTGCGACCAGTCTTCCTGGCAGGCGAAGAACCGCAGGAACGCCCGGCGCTGCCCCGTTTCATACTCGCGAATCGTCCCGCGCAGCATGGGATAGCGCGCTTCGAGCGCGTCCAGAACGGAGCGAAGAGTCACCGGCGCGGAAATCTCGAGCTGAAGCTCCGGCCCCGCCTGCGCCAGGTTGCGCAGATGATAAGGCAGCACCACCCGCACCGTCGCCGCGCCCGCTCCGTTACTCAAACCGCCTCCACGCCCCGCACCCAAAGAATGGCAGCATCCTGACCCCTGACCCCTAACTCAGCGTCTGCACTTCCACCGACAGCACCGCCGGCAGATCGCGCACGATGGGCGCCCAGCTTTCGCCCGCGTCGGCCGAGCCGTAGACCTGGCCGCCCGTGGTGCCGAAGTAGATGCCGCACTCGTCGAGCGCGTCCACGGCCATGGCGTCCCGCAGCACGTTTACGTAGCAGTCCTTCTCCGGCAGTCCCTTCGTCAGCCGCTCCCACTCGTTGCCGCCGGTCTTGCTGCGGTAGACGGCCAGCTTTCCGTCGATCGGAAAATGCTCTGAGTCGCTTTTGATGGGCACCACGTAGACCGTCTCCGGCTCGTGCGCATGCACGTCGATGACGAAGCCGAAGTCCGTCGGCAGGTTGCCGCTCACTTCATGCCATGTATCGCCGGCGTCGTCCGACCGCATCACGTCCCAGTGCTTCTGCATGAACAGCGTGTCCGGCCGCGCCTTGTGCATGGCCACGTGGTGCACGCAGTGGCCCACCTCCGCATTGGGATCGGGCATGAAAGCGGAGACCAGCCCCTTGTTGATCGGCTTCCAGGTTGTCCCCCCATCGTCAGTGCGGAAGGCGCCGGCGGCCGAGATCGCGATATACATCCGGCCGGGGTTCACAGCGTCCAGGATCACGGTGTGCAGGCACATGCCGCCCGCGCCCGGCTGCCAATGCGCCCCCGTGTAGTGCCCGCGAAGGCCCGAGAGCTCCTGCCAGCTCTGGCCGCCGTCCGTCGAGCGGAAGAGCGCAGCATCCTCTACGCCCGCGTACACTGTCTCGCCGTCGGTCAGCGACGGCTCGACGTGCCACACGCGCTTGAACTCCCACGGATGCTGCGTGCCGTCGTACCACTGGTGCGTGGTGAGGGCCTTGCCGGTCTCGTCGGAGGTGTCGTACAGGAAGCGGTTCGGCGCCTTGTCGGGGAAGGCGGGCATCTCCGCTTCGCCGGGCTTGAGCCCCGGCTGATGCCAGGTCTTGCCGCCATCGTCAGAGCGCTGCAGAATCTGCCCGAACCATCCGCTCGTCTGCGAGGCGTAGATGCGCTCCGGGTCCACCGGCGAGCCCTTCAGGTGGTAAACCTCCCACCCCGCGAAGAACGGCCCGCTCACCTCCCAGTCCTTCCGCTTACCGTCCGCGCTCAATACGAACGCGCCCTTCCGCGTCCCCACAAGCACGCGCACTTTGCTCATCTCCGGCCTCCCTGTCTCGTATCGTAGTTGCAGGCGTCCGAGCCCTGTTCGCCCGCATCGGGGAACGCCGCAATGCGATTCTTCCCCATTTGCCTTGCAAAGTGCAAGCAAATTTTCTGTTGATTTCCACGGCGTTCTTCGAAGGCTAGTTTCCAGTTACTGAAATCAGCCGCACCGGCCCTAATAACCCCGAGGGCAGCAGCGGCGAATCCGCCTTATATGGCTCAAAGTCAGTAAAAGCATACTTCTTCAGCGCCCACGATTGCTGGTCGCCGATCAGGCGGTTCACCCAAAGATTTGTAACTCGCACGGATAACTCGTTCGAGCCTGGATGAATCAAGCCAGTTAGATCGACATTAAAGGGAGTTTTCCATGCGATTCCAGCCGATTTACCGTTTACCAGGACTTCCGCAAGGTCATCCACATCGCCCAGGTCGAGCCAAAGATACGCGCCCGGCCGGAACGCACTGTCCGGAATGTCGACGGTCTTCGTGTAGGTCGCGGTCCCGGAGAAATACTTCACGCCCACGTTCGCGTTTTCGGTCCATGAGCTCAGCCTCTTGAAGTTCATCTCTGGCGGCGCGCCGCGGCACGGCTCAAAGCTCACCTTCCAGTCCGAATCGAGCGCCGCATCGAGGCTTGCTATCTGCGTCTCCACGGGCTCCGGAATCTTCCGCGACGACGCCGTCGCCGGCTTCAGGAAGAGCACAAAGACCGTTCCGTATGGATCGAGGCTGAGGGGCACGACGGTCCGCCCATCCGCCATCTGGTAAGCGGCCGTCCGCGCAGTCCCGGCCGCCGGATCCCACAGCTCCGGCGCCTTCCCCGTAACGCGGAAGCTCGCATCTACGCGTATCGCGCGGTCTTCGCGGTTGTCCAGGTAATAGAGGTCCCCGCCATCGACCTTCCGGTGCACGAACATCAGCTTCGTGCCGGCCGGCGCAGTGTAATCGAAGTCTTTCCCCACTCCCAGTTTGGCCAGCACCTCGTTGGCGCTCATGCCCCAGTACACCCTTCCCTTCCCGTACGCATGGACGCCCGGACCCGCCGCCACATCCGTTCCCCACAGCTCATCGGCCAGGCGATGAAACTCAGTCTCGTCATCCGCCAGGCTTGGCGAATCGGCAGGCTTGTTACCCACTACGGTCGCGCCCTGCTGCACAAAGCTCATGATCTGTCTCAGCACGGCCAGAGTCATCCGGTTGCTTCTTCCGCCCAGATAGAGGATGCGGTAACTCGTCCCTCCCGGAGTTACAAGCTTTCCATCTTTGTAACTCATCTGGTGGAGGAGGATGTCGCCATTGACAAAGTCGAAACCGTAGCCGACCGGTGCATCCGGCATCGGTTTCCATCCGAAGACCGCGGTCAGCGGTCCCTCCTGACCGTAGAAGTAAGCCACGTCTGCGTAAAAATGACCTTGCTGCAGTAAGTACGAGCACCGCGCCAGGTAACTCACCCAGGGCTTTGCATAGGTCGCCCAGGTCTGGTTGCGGTTAAACCACAAGCCATACGGCCCCAGCGTGAGTCCGGGCGCCATATCGGGCACGGGCTGATGGGTCGACTCGTGAATCTCGAACCGGTTCACGCCCAGGTCAAACTCAAGATCGGCAATCCTCTTGAGCGTCTTGGGCGACCAGCTCCACGCCGGCCCACGCGAGGTCATCGACTCCGCTCCTACAAGATTCTGGCCGTAGATATGGGCCACGGAGGCCGCGCCGCGTAGATCGGCCAGATACGTGGGATTGGGCCCCTCGCCAGCCGCATACGTCCACATGGCGCCCATCGGCACGTCCGCGTGGCTGCGCATCTCCATATCGTCGCCGAGCGACGGCCGGTGCATCTCCAGCGCCTCACTGTAATAGCGCATCCCGTGGGCGTGCAGGTCGCTGGCGATTTCGCCGTAGTGATTCTCGGCCAGTAACTGGCCGATCGTGCGCCGGAAATCCCAGAGGAAGCGGTCGGTATCGTAAGTGCTCTTGATAATTACGCCTGTCAGCGCCGGCAGCCAGGGCCGCGCATCGTACCCGCGCAGACGCGCAAAGTCTGAAAGCATGTTATCGGTCCAGTTTTGCGGTCCTACTTCGATACTATCTGTCGTTAGATACGAGATGCCTTCCTTCCCCATCCTCGAAGAACCAACAGTATCCGCATACATGCCCAAATAGTGATCGAGATACTGCTTGACGTCTTCCCGGTTCAACTTATCGGCTTCGAGCCCGGTAGCCTCCGCCGGCGCCGGCCCGTTCTCGTGCCCGGTGAGCGAGTAGCCCATTCGCAAGACCATCCACCTGCCCGGCGGCGGCGTCCAGTCCAGGGTCCCATCCGCTTTCATCTTTCCCGTCAGATCGATCACCTCCGATGGCTGCACACTCGACTGCGGCGCCACCTTGGGATCCTGTATCGCCCAGAAGTCCCGCGCATTGGCGTAGCCGGCCCGCTTTTCGAATTCATTCGTCCGCGCCCCGCTGCTCAGCACCAGTTCCGTAATCCTGTGATCGCGCGGCCCATGCGGGTCGGCGTTGGTCGTGATCACCACGCGAAAGTACCGCGCGGTCACCGCATCGAACGAGGCCGTGCTCTCCACGATGCTGCTGAACGGGATTTCGATCACGGTGCGCCAGTGAACACCGTCGTCGCCTGCCTCCAGACGCGGAGGAATCGCATTCGTATCGTGGTCGAAGACGCTGATCGTCTCTTCGGGGCAGGCCAGTGTTACCGCCCGGATCGTCTGCGGATGCCCATAGTCGAACTCGACCCAAGCCTCGCTTCCCCCCTTCCCCGCCGGCAGATCGATGGCAGCATCCTCCACATCCCCATCGGAGAGGGCCGGCACGTCGACCGTCCCCGCGCTGGCGGTGACGCGCGGATCCAACTCGGCCTGGCTCTTATCTCCCGCCGGAATCTTATAAGCGATCACAGCTACATCCGCATAAAACTGGGGCGGCGTAGTCACTCTCCCATCGGGCCCCTTTCGGCCCTCGACCTTGAAATCCTGAAACGTCCCGTCCACCTCCGGTGGATGCGGCAGACGCCCGCCGAATGGCTGTCCGCCCTCGATGCGCGTCGCGCTCCACACCAGCTTCTTCATCCCTTCGGCCGCAGGCACCCAGGGTCCGCCGGTCTCGCTCCATCCCGGTGAACTGGCGATCGCCACCTCCATCCCCATGCCGCGCGCCGTCGTCACCGCATCGTCGAAGGCCTGCTTCCACTCCCGCGTCATGTAAATAAGCCGGTGCGGCACCACCTGCGGCGTATTGATCGCTCCCTCGAAGATCGTGACGCCTCCCAGCCCCACGCCGTGCATCCAGTCGAGATCGAGCTTGATTCCTTCGCTTGAGATGTTCCCGTTCATCCAGTGCCACCACACCCGCGGCCTGGCTCCATTGGGCGGATTCTCGAATCCCCGCATCAGCGCCGCCTCCGTCGAGTTTGCCGGGGTCTGCCCATTCGAATGAGCGCAAAAGAAAGTGGCCATCAAGAGCATTGCCATGCAGTGGGGCTTGGATTTCATTGGATAAATCCTTTTCGGGCGCTAAATCCGAAGCAAAGAGATGCTCCGTGTCGAGGTCTTTGAAATCCTCAGCTCAATGATTTCTTGGTTGCGCGTCGGACGATTTCCCGGAGCCAGTTATGCTGATGGCCTAAGTGGCTTGGGTGCCTGTCTAACTTGTCTTCCTGGGCGGGACGGTCGCGCGCGTAGAGCCAGTGGTGATGCCGCCATCCACCAGCAAGGTCTGCCCGGTAACATACCGGCTCGCCTCCGAGGCCAGAAACACCACGGGCCCATCCAGATCGTGCGGCTCTCCGGGTCGCTTGATGGGAATCCGCTCGATGAGATACTCGACCCACTCCTTGTTTTCGTAAAGAACCTTATTCTGCGCGGTGCAGAACCATCCCGGCGCCAGGCAGTTGACCGTAACTCCGAACTTGCCCCAATCGTCGGCAAGACTCATAGTGAGCTGCCGCGCGCCGCCGCGGCTTGCGCCGTAGGGAGCAAGGCCAGCGTAACCAAAGACGCTGGTAACAGAGCCAATATTGATGATCCGCCCGTAGCCGTAGGTGATCATGCCGCGCGCCACGGCTTGGGCCACGAAAAAAGCACCGCGCAGGTTGGTTTCAAGAATCTGGTTCCAGTCTTCCCAGGTTACGTCGAGGGCCGGCTTGCGAATATTGCAGCCCGCATTGTTGACCAGGATATGAATCTGTCCGAAGGCGGCTTCGGCATCGGCCGCCATCCGCTCGATGCTCCGCTGGTCCCGCACATCGAGTTGGAGCGACAGGGTCTTCCGGCCCATCGCCTCGATCTCCGCTGCGAAGGGCGCCAGGCTCTCGCGTTTCCGGCTGGTCAACACCAGGTCCGCGCCAGCCCTTGCCAGCGCACGCGCGAGATACTGACCCAGCCCGCGGCTGGTTCCGGTGACAATCGCGACCTGGCCCGACAGATCGAATAATTCCCCGGCCATGCTCACCTCGGCGTCAGTACGATTTTCATCAGATTTGGCTCCCGCGCGTGCAGCCGCTCAAACCAGCGCGGTCCGTCCGCGAGCGAAGCGACGGCGGTGATCAAAGGCTTGACCTGGATCTTTCCGGAAGCGATTAACTCGATGGCCTGAGGATACTCTCCAGCCGAAGCGCATGAACCCTGGAGCCGTAACTGCCGGGTTACAACCTTCTGCAGGGGCAGGGTAACCTGGGGAGCGATATTTCCCACCAGAGTTACCGTTCCGCCCTTGCGCGTGCAGTCAATCGCCGCGGCCACCGTCTCATCGCGCCCCACGGCCTCATAACTCAGGTCCACGCCGCGGCCACCGGTCAGCTTCATCACTTCCGCAACAAGCTCCGGCCCGGAACCGTGCAGAGCCGCATCGGCGCCGATCTGCCGGGCCAGTTCCAAACGGCTCGCATCCACATCGGTGATAAAAACGCGTGCGCATCCGGCGGCCCGTGCGGCCTGCAGCGTGAGTAGACCGATCATCCCCGCGCCGATCACCAGCGCCGTTTCGCCGCCTTTCGCTTCCGATACCCGCACCGCGTGCAGCGCCACCGAGACGGCCTCGAGCATCGCCGCTTCGGAAAACTCGAAGTGGTCCGGAAGGCGATAGAGAATCCGGCGGGGCACGACCACGAACTCCGCAAAAGCCCCGTGGCGCCGGTAGTCTCCGCAGGAGACCCCCACCACCTGGCGGTTATTGCATAGATTGACCTGGCCGCGGAGGCAAAACTCGCACTCTCCGCAGTACACCGTCGAGTCGAAGGTAACCCGGTCTCCAGGTTCGCAGTCCGCGACGCCCGGACCGACGGCAGCCACCGTTCCCGCGGCCTCGTGGCCCATCACAATCGGTGGAATACGCCGTCCCGACGAGCCGTCGTAGCCGTGCACATCGCTCCCACAGATACCGCAGGCTTCCACGCGCAGCAGGACCTCGCCGGATCCCACGGGGGGCTGAGGCATGTCGGCAATTTCCAGATGGTTATATTCAGAAAGAAGCAAGGCCTTCATAACTTCCCGGTCTCCCCGCCCGCAAAGAGGACGGTTGTCGAGTGATCGACGCACATCAGAAGTTATACATCGCAGCGCTCGGCCGCCGCGCGCAGGCTGGCAAACGGGTCGCGGGTGGGTATAAATTCGTGCGCCACGTAACCCTTGAACTCCTCGGCTGCAATCGCGCGCATGACTCCGTCCCACTGCACCTCCTGGGTATCGTCCAACTCATGCCGCCCCGGCACTCCGCCGGTATGGAAGTGCGCGATCCAGGCCATGTTATCGCGAATGGTGGTGATCAAGTCGCCTTCCATAATCTGCATGTGATAGATGTCATAAAGCAGCTTGACGTTTGGAGAGTTTACCTCCTGCATCACGCGCGCGCCCCACGCGGTATGATCGGCCATGTAGTCGGGATGATTGACCTTACTGTTCAATAACTCCATGCAGATGGTGACCCCGTAATCCTCTGCGATCTTCTTCACGCGGTTCAAGCCGGCCACGGCGTTGCGCGCGCCTTCCTCATCGCTCATGCCGCGGCGGTTTCCGGAGAAGGTGATCACGTTGGGCACGCCCGCCTTGGCCGCCAGCGGAATGTTGGTCCGAAAACCCGCCTCGATGGCGGCATGATTCTCAAGCCGGTTGAGAGCGTCGGCGATGGTGCCGCCGCCCGCGTAGCCCATGGTGCAGATAAGGCCGTACCGCCGCGGCGTTTCGTAGTCCGGAGGCTCCAGCAGGTCGACGCCATCGAGACCAATCTCGGCCGCGAACGCGCACAGCCGGTCCAACTCGATCTTGGGGTAACACCATCGGCAGACCGACTGCCGTATTCTCTTCTTTGTCGCAGGCATTTCTTCTCCTTGCAGAAGCTCCGGCAGCGCCATGGCCGCGGCCGCCGCAAGGCCGGCTTTCAGCGCGGAACGGCGGCTAATATCCCCCATGATCGGATTCTCCCCTCGGAGCCGTTTGAAGCAGTCAACGGAGCGCACTCCCACTTTACTCTCTCAGGCAGGGATTGAGCGGCGCCGGTCGTGACTCATTTTGAAGTCAAGCGTCGGCCCCGTAACAAACGTCACTTGCGTGCATGGAATTATCGAGTGATACTGGATGCATGAGGCGCTTAAGCAAAATGCCATCCGACCCGAACCAGGCGGCAGCTTTGACGGTTAGGCTCGCAACAGAGGAATCAGAGCAGCCAGTCGATGCTAACTCTGCCATTTCACAATACTTGGCGACAATTGGACGTAAGGGTGGATTGAAGGGTGGGAGAGCGAGAGCGGATTCATTGAGCGCAAAGAAGAGGAAGGAGATTGCTAAGCGTGCCGCCGAAGCACGCTGGTCCACAGAAAAGAGCCCTCGAGGTTAGACGACATGCCGCTCACCTTTTCAAATGCCATAAAGAGGGTTTCTGAGCATTATGATGCGGAAGTCTGCCTCTATATTGGCCCGATTGACAGGCCACACGATGACAATTTTATAGCTCGGTGCAAGGCCTTCTTGTCGGCGCAATCGCACCAACCGCGTCCCAATTTCTTACTTCTCTTAACCACGTTTGGTGGCGATCCGCACGCGGCGTACCGAATGGCACGATTCGTGCAAGATAAATTTCAAACCGTCCCCGCAGAGGACGTGTACTCAAGCGGAGTCCGACAGGATGGCCCGAAGTTCTACGTCTATATCGACACATTCTGTAAGAGCGCGGGAACGATAGTCGCTCTCGGCGCGGATACGCTAATCATGTCAGATTATGGGGAACTCGGACCCATCGATGTGCAATTACGAAAAACAGATGAAGTCGGAGAGCGCAGCTCGGGGCTTACTCCGATGGACGCCCTCTCCGCGCTGAACGATCTCGCAACTGAGCATTTCTCCGACTTGTTCAAACATCTACGCGGCGGCAAAGACCGGGAGCTAGTTTTCAGCACAAAGATGGCGTCGGAAATTGCAGCAAAGATCACTGTTGGGTTATTCGGGAACATTTATTCACAGATCGATCCCATGCGTCTGGGAGAATACGACCGAGCGACCAGGATTGCACTTGAATATGGCAATCGCCTTTCTCACAACAATTTGCATCCGGGCAAATTGAAGCATTTACTCTCAGACTACCCGGCCCACGCATTTGTCATCGATAGAAAAGAGGCAAAGGATATTTTTGCCTCGGTCGAAGAGCCGATCACAGAACTGGCGGAATTCGGGGAGCGGGCGAGATCTATATGGAACGAGCGTCACTTAAATGCAGATGAACCGCTCATCATCTACTTGACAACGGAGGAGTTTCTTAGGGATGCTGACCCTGATCCTCCAGAGAATCGTGATGCTCTAGACAATGCAAACACCGAGCCCAACCCAACTGAGGATAACCATGAGCAACCAGGCCACGAATAAATCGGGCAGCATTCTCCGGGAGAGATGGCGTCACAATCGGAAGTTGCTGGAAACGGTGCGAAACGCTAGGGAAGAACCTTACCCTTCCGCGACGCAGGATCGGGCTGGCGAACTGCTGAAGGATTTCTCCAAGCCGGACGCCAAAAAGGAACCTACCCTATCCGAAAAGTAAGGATTTATCTTGACATGCTTGAGCTGCTCATGCATAATAACTTGCATGAATCGCTTGAGTGTGTCGGAACGCGCCCGGATCATCGCCGCTCTTGTGGAAGGCAATTCGCTCCGCCCTACGTCCCGTCTTTGCGGAGTAGCCTTCAATACGGTCCTGAATCTTCTGCCTGAGATTGGCATGGCTTGTGCCGAATACCACGACGCCAAGGAAGCAGGTCTAAGCGATCACGTTTGGAGCATGGAAGAACTGGCTGCAATCGTGCCGACGCCAGAAGCACAGAAGCGCGGCCCCTACAAAAAGAAAGCCGCTTAGATTTTCAAAATGAGTCACGACCGCGGCGCCGGCGAGGGCACGCACTGGAGCGGAGTCTCGGGGTAACGCGGAAGGGCTCTGGGAGGATTCAGAAGGTGAAGGCCACGCCGCCGCGGACCGCGCGCTGGCCCTGGGCGAAGATGAGCAGGGAGCCGTCGGGAAGCAGATAGGGGTGATAGCCCTCGGCGAGCAGGTTGCTCACGTCGACGAGCGCCTCGAAGCCGGTCATCCCGTCGCCGCGGAGACGAATCGGCTGGCGAACGTAGACGTTCAGGTAAGGCCCATCGTCGTTCGCGGCGAAGGGAGCGACGGAGGTGACGGTCGTGTCGGGCTGCCAGCGGTAGCTGGCGCGCCAGCGGGTCCTGGTGCCGTCGAGGGTGCCGGAGAGCGAGAGGGTGTAGGTCTGGGCGTGGCGGGGATGAGCGGCGGAGACGATCTGCGCAACCGAGACGGGCTGCGGCGTCGCCGGCAATACCAGCGCCGAGCCGTTGCTATAGCTGAGCCGGATGTCGTTGCCCCCGGGGAGCCGGCGTTCGACGGTCGCCTGCACTCCGGCGGCGGAGAAGTCGGGTCCGGCCGCATTCAGGAGGCTGCTTGCGCGGTCGACGAGCGCGCCTGTTTCAACCGGGGCCGCCGGCGGGCTTCCTGCGGCCAGGCGGGAGACCGCTTCCACCACGGGATTGTCGACGTGGTCGCTGTAAATCACCACCGACATACCTGTCGTGTCTGTCTGGCGCTCCCAGGAGATCTCCTGGTGGGTGCCGCGCTCCAGGGCGAGACTGCCCTCGCGGGCGGAGAACCGGGGGAGCCAGGCCGTGGGCTGGGATGGATCGGCGGCCTCAGGGCCGGGTACGAAGGTTGCGAACCGGAGGCCGACGGTGGAGGTTCCGTCGCTCCAGTTGACCGAGGCGTAAGGCAAAGCGGCCGTCATGGTGGCCGGCGAATCGCCGCCGAGATGCGCCACCACCTCGGTAGCGCCGGCCTCGGCCTGGATCGCGGGACCGAAGTTCATGGTCTCGGAGGAGCGAACGGCGGCTTCTTCAAATCCGCCGGCGGAACCGGTGCTCACATCGGGATGAACCGCGACCGAGGCGATGGACTGGACGGACCCGGCAAAGCCCAGATCCTGGCGGAAGCCGAGCATCGACTCCATCCCGGCGCCGGAATCGGGAGCGAAGTCCACGCGGGCCAGCAGATCGCGGCTGCCTGTGGGGGTATCCTCGAGCGACGCGGAGATGCGCTGGCCATCCTCGCCGAAGGTCCCGGCCTCGCCGGTGGCCATCAGGCGCGCCTTCAGCTTGCGCGATCCGGAACCATCGGAGACCACAACCAGGGGGCCGTCCTCAAGCCAGCGCAGCAGGGGCCGGTTGGCCGCCGAACGCAGGGTCCACTTCCAGTCGTCCTTCTGGGCGTCGCGCGAGCGGGGCTTGGAGGGAAGCCACTGAATGGCCTCGTAGAGGGTATTCAAGGTGAGATCGACGACGGTGCCGGTGCGGACCCTGACATTCTCGCGCAGCGACGGCAGGAAGGACATGGCCATGGCCTTGAGGGCGTACCGGCCCGGCATCACGGCGGGAAAAGCAAAGTGGCCGTCCTCGTCGGTGTAGACGCTGGCCACGATGCTGAGGTCGGGGCGGAGGAGTTCGACGACGGCTCCGATCTGGGGCACGCCCGTCGAGTTGCGGACCAGTCCCGAAACCGACCCGGACGCGGCCCCATAGAGGGGAGCTGCGCCCAAGGCGATCAGCACCGAAACACACGCGAGATGAACGCTACGCTTCATCAACAGTTGTGACGATGGCCCGTCGGCGTCCCCGGCTCGAATCCTTCTCCAGTCCCCCAAACCATGCCCGCGCCCGTTCCAAATCTGGGCCTGGATACGTGAGCGCGCGGGGTTATTCCTATTCCACGACAAAAGGAGCCGATTGCGCAATCTCTTGTTTTGAGATTTCGTCGTTGATCTTGATCGTCACCTTATAATTTCCTGGAGCAAGTCCCGCAATCGGTAAAGTTTTATCCACAGTCAACTCGTCGCTGTGGGCCCCGAGATCTTTCGACGGCATCTCCTTCTGGAGGATCACGTCGCCGTTGGCTGTGTCGGTAATCTCGTAGGTCACCGTGGCGGAGTTGCTGCGGGTGGCCTGGTCGATGCCGAGGTTGTAGACCTGCATCCAGAAGCTCAGGGGCTGGTCGCGCTTGAAGATGACCGGCTTGGCAAAACCGTCGGCCACCCGGGGCCGGATGAACATATCGCCGATCACGAAGTTGCCCTCGCCGATTTCGCTGGAGGGGACCTGGTGCATCTGGTCGGCCAGGATCAGCGAGGAGGTTCCGAGCTTCTCGTCGGGGAACGACGGGACTTCGATGCCGCGGCCATAGATGCCGATGTGATCGGGGTTGTTCACGTCCTTGACCACGATGTCGAGACGGTAGAGGCCGGGAGGCAGGGGAATGGCCTTCCAGTAGACCGACTTGCGGCCCAGCTCGTTCTGCAGCAGCTCGGAGGGCTGCTGGATCTCGACCTGGTTCTCGAAGGTCTGCACGGTCCGGTCGGTGAGGGTGGTGAACTTGCCCAGGATATTGAGAACGCCGGTCGACACGCCGTCCTTGGTGACGAAGGTGATGTCGCGGTTGTTGAACTGCACGGTGATCGGCACCATATCCATGTTGTCGGTCACTTTCACGAAGTCGGTGCGCACGTCAAACGGGAGTACGGGCCCGGGCAATAATCGATGGTACGAGGTGAAGGCGTCCAGGTCCTTGAACTGCTCCGGCGGGGGAGCGAAGAGCTTGGCCGCCATCTCGATGCGGTCGAACTCCTTGCCCTGGGCCATATCGCCCATGGGGCCGCCGCCGCAGTAGCCGACGCCGGCGCACTTGAAGCGGTCCGTCTTGTCCTTGTGATTCTCCTGCTCCCAGTCGGTGAGGCCGGCGCCGGGAACGTGGAGAAGGGCGTCCTTTTCACTCGGATCGAGGGTGAAGTGGTAGTCGCCGCACATACAGGTATCGACGAACTCGATGTTGACGTTCTCGCCGAGCCCGGGCAGGTAGCGGTAGTGCCAGACCTCAAAGGGGAAGGTTGTGGTCGAGCCGCCGCCCTCGTCGGCGGGGCGGTCGTAGAGGCCGCCGGAGGGGTGGGAGTCGATCGAATCCGGCGGACCCCACTCGATATAAATTCGGCCGCGGTCGGTCTTCCAGCCGGGCTCGCCGGCGGCAAAATGCTCATTGGCGTAGGCGATGCGGCGGTAATGCTCTTCGCGGGCGGTATTTTCAGGCGAATCCGGATCGGGGTTGCGGCGGCGCCAGAAGGCCTCGATGAAGGCGTCGCGCTCTTCGTCGTTGCTCAGGCCCAGGAAGGCTTTGCGCTCCTGGTCGGTGATGATGTAGACGACGTCCTGGTTCAGCCAGGTCTTGTAGGGGCCCTTCAACTCCTGCCGCAGCTCTTTCTGTTGCTGGTAACGCTGCTTGGCCGACATGGGACGGTGGAGCGGGTTGGAATCCTGATCCTGGCTGGTGGATTGCGTACTCTGGTCCTGATCCTGGCCGCGGTGGTGCGCGAGGGCTGGCGCCGCCAGCAGCGCGCAGCTGACCGCGGCGACGAAGATTGAGCGGCCGGATAGCCTCATACCATCAAAACTCCTGCGATCCCTTATTCTACGGGTCCCTGAAGGGCTGAGCAAGGTTCCGTATGCAATGGCCTTGAAGGTTGGACGAAAGAAAGCCCTCAAGGTAACGTGGGGAGCGGCGGCGGGCGCTAAAATGATGCGGGAAGACCGGGTGGGCTTCCCGGGGCGGCCGGCGGGTCGTCCGGGAAGAGCCCGGCTGCCTGCATTCTGCTTTCTTGCTATCCCCTGTGGAGGGGCCGCGCACCGCGAGATGCTCGCGGCGGCTGAGGATCGATGACACGGAACCGCGCCGCCGCCGGTTGCGTAGGGTGGAGTGGGATAGACTCGGAGCAATAGCCCTCATGAAAAAAGTACTTCTGATCATCCTGGGCGTGGTGGTAGCCGCGGGCCTGGTCACGGTTATGGTCATCCGGCAGCAGTCGGGTTACACCAAGGTGTTCACCGCCAAGCTGGTCCGCCAGAACCTGTCGACCATCGTCAACGGCACCGGCCAGATCAGGCCGCAGACCTTCGTGAACGTGGGCGCCCAGGTCATGGGCCGCGTGACCCACCTGGACGTGAAAGAGGGCGACCGGGTGAAGAAGGGCGAGATCGTGGCCGAGATCGAAAACATCCAGCAGGAGGCTGCGGTCACCGGCCAGCAGGCTTCGATCGCGGCGGCGCGCACCAACATCGCCTCTTTCGTGGCTGCGGAGAACACCGCCAAGGCAAACCTGGAGCACGCCAAGGCCGACCTCGAGGACAAGCGGCTCGACTGGGAGCGGGCCCAGGCCCTGTATAGGGCCGGGATCATGGCCAAGCAGGATTACGACGCCAAGAAAGCCGCCTACGACCTCGATGTCGCCTCGTTGGCGCAGGCCGTCGCGGGGGTCAACCAGGCCAAAGCGCAGACGGATTCGGCGCGCGCGCAGTATCAGACACAGGTGGCCAATCTGCGCTCCGACCAGGACATGCTCGACCGCACCATTGCCGTGGCGCCGTTTGACGGCATCGTCACCTACGAGCCCATCCGGCAGGGCGACACCGTCGTCCCGGGCATCCAGAACACCGAAGGCTCCACGCTGATGACCCTGGCGGACATGAGCGTGGTCACCGCCGAAGTCAAGGTGGACGAGACCGACATCATCAACGTGGCGCTGGGCCAGCCGGCCGACGTGACCGTCGACGCCATTCCCAACAAGGTCTTCAAGGGGCACGTGACCCTGGTGGGCGACCAGGCGCTGCTGCGATCCACCGGCGCGGCCACCTCGGAGTCCACCACCGGCACCGAGGAGGCCAAAGACTTCAAGGTCGTCATCACCCTCGACCACCCCACCGACGAACTGCGCCCGGGGCTCTCCTGCGAGGCCAAGATCACCACCGCGCACAAGGCGGATGTGCTCTCGCTGCCGATCCAGGCGCTGACCATGTACAACCCGGCCGCGGATGCCGGAAAGAACAAGGGGGCGGTGCAGGCGGCCACCGTGTCTTCGGCCCAGTCCCAGACGGTGCAGGGCGTGTTTGTGGTGGATAAGGACGCCCACGGCCGGCTGCGCGCCAAGTTCGTGCCGGTGAAGACGGGCATCACGGGGGCCACCAATATCGAAGTGCTCTCCGGACTCACCCCCGGCGAGGAGGTGGTAACCGGGCCCTACCGGACCTTGCGCGACCTGAAGAACGGCGCCCTGCTCAAGCGGGACACCGCGGTACAGTTCACCCTGTCGTCTTCGGGCGGCTCGTCGTAGCCACGACAGGCGCCGGAGCGAGCGGCCTGCGTGGGCGTGTTGGCGGCGCGGGCGCGGCAGGCCGGCGCCGGAGCGGGACATAAGATACGGACAGGAACGGAAGACAGATGGCTCTGAACGGCATTGGGATCGAAGAGGCGGTAGAGACCGAGGTTCTGCCCGCGGACGACGTGATCCGCGTCGAGGATCTGTGGCGCACCTACGACATGGGCGGCGAGCAGCAGGTGCAGGCGCTGCGCGGGGTTTCGCTGCGCATCCGGCACAACGAGTACGTGGCCATCATGGGGCCTTCCGGTTCCGGCAAATCCACGCTGATGAACCTGATTGGCTGCCTGGACACACCGACCAAGGGCAAGTACTGGCTGAACAGCCAGCTCGTGAGCGAACTGGACGACGACCAGCTGGCGCGCATCCGCAACAAGGAGATCGGGTTTGTCTTTCAGACCTTCAACCTGCTGGCGCGGGCCACGGCCCTGCACAACGTGGAGCTGCCCCTGATCTACAACGGGACGCCGGCGGCGGCACGCCTCGAACGGGCACGGCAGGCGCTGACCGACGTGGGCCTGGAAGCGCGCATGAACCACAGGCCCAGCGAGCTCTCCGGCGGACAGCGCCAGCGCGTGGCCATCGCACGCGCCCTGGTCAACAACCCCTCCATCATCCTGGCCGACGAACCCACCGGCAACCTCGATTCGAAGACAGGCGTCGAGATCATGGCCCTCTTCGACCACCTGCACGCGAGAGGCAACACCATCGTGCTGGTCACGCACGAGCTGGACATCGCCGAGTACGCACACCGGGTGGTTCACATCCGCGACGGCCAGATCTTCTCCGACGAGCCCTCGAAACGCTTCCGCTGAGCGCTCGCCGGCGACCGCTCCCGGCGGGACGGAAAGGGCTCGCCGGGGCCCGGGAGCACCGGCAAAGTCTGCCGATTCCGCGTAAACGTTGACGTTGTTTTCTCCCGATCTTTCTTGACAAGCGGTGGAAAAAGCGGGAATATCGGGACACATCGAAGTTACTGCCGGCTGGAAATGGGCGACACTTTGGTTATCTGTCGCCGGCAGCTCAATTCACCAGGCCAGATTCAGAAGTTGCTCTGAAGCAGCTCCCATACCGCATTCGAGGGGATGGAAGAGCGCCATGGTGGTCAGAACACAGTGCGCGGGCCGCGAGGTGACCGGGCTTTATATCGGCGCCCGGAACGTTCGCCGCAATTTCCCCAGGCATACTGCGGCCATTGAAGTTGAACTGGGCCATCTGCACATCCACTGCGACCTCAAACCGGTCTTCTGGCGCGACCGGCCCGAGATTCACGACGAGCGGCTGTGCGCATGGCTCGAGGACAGGCTCTACCACGGACGCTCCTGCCGGGCTCCGCTGCCTCTGGCCCTGATCCCGGCCGGCAACAATCTATACAAACTGCGCCCTCTTACGCTGCCCCCGGTCTCATCCGCTGCCCACGCACAGACGGGGCTGACGATTCTACCCAGCCGGCCAGCCGGCCCTCGACGCGCCGGGGACAGTCCGATTTGCGGTACTTCTCCCTGCAGGATGCGCCGCTATCTTGCCTGCTCGACGCAGACGATGTGGTAAGCCTGCCAGACCCGGTTCCGCCGCGCTTTGCCTGGCCGGCGGATACGTTCCAGGAAAGTCATGCCCATCCAGCACCGCTGGAAACCGAAGACTGGAGATTCTTATCATGAAATCGATTCATTCAAACCAGGAGCTGGAAGCCAAGGCTACGAGCGCGCTGCGGGCCCTGTTGCGGCAGGTGTCCGCGATCGAGCTCAGGGAGATGAAGTGCCAGTCGGACAGCACCGGACACCACGTCGACATCCTGGCGCGGGTCGGGGTCTACGGCCAGGGCCACACCCTGGCCTGCAAGGTGGCCTCGAGCGGCCAGCTCCGCTCCGTGCGCAAGGCGCTGCGCGACCTGCACAGCGGCGCCGCCCGCATCGCCAATGCTACGCCGGTGTTCATCGCGCCTTATCTTTCGCCGGAGGCGCAGGCGCTCTGTGCCGCATCGCAGACCGGATTCCTCGATCTCGAGGAGAACGCCAGCCTGGTGCTGGGCGAGGTCTTCATTGCGAAGCGGTCGATGCGGTGCGGCTGCGCGCGGCCCGTGGCACGGCCGGTCCCGCGCGCCTTGCGGAGCGCGGAGCTGCGGGAGCTGGCTCCGGCACACGCCGAGGCGCCGCACAGCGCGCTTCTGACGGTCGCTTAGGGCCTGTTCACACTACCGGGGCGGAGTGTTGCCACGGGGACAGCCACGGTCCCCGGCAAACGGCGATCGCTCCCGGCGAACGGGCAACCCGCTGCCAACGCGCGCCTGGAAGAGCCGGGCGCGCGAGCCCGGTTCAGATCTCCAGGATCACCGGCATAATCATGGGACGGCGGCCGGTGGATTTCTGAATCAGGCGCTTGAGTTCAACGCGCACCTTATCGTTGACCATGCCGTAGTCGCTCTTCTGCTCGGCGCTCAGGCCGTCGAGGGTCTTGAGCACCACCTCGCGGGCCTGGTCGGCGATGTCGCCGCCGCCAAAGCCGCGCATGATCACCTCGGGCGGGCGCTCCACCTTGCCGGTGCGCTTGTTGATGGCCAGCACCGCGAGCACAATGCCGTCTTCCGACAGAATGCGGCGGTCGCGGATCACCAGGTCCTCCACCACGTCAATCGAAGAGCCGGAGTCGATGAGGATGCGGCCGGCGGTGACCTTGTCTTTCTTGCGCGCGTCGTCGTGGTCGAGCTCCAGCACGTCGCCGTCTTCGATGACGACGGCGTGTTCCACGGCGCCGGTCTCCATGGCGATCTGGGCGTGGCGGCGCAGGTAGCGGTAGTCGCCGTGCACGGGAATGAAGAACTTGGGCCGCACGAGGTTGATGAGCAGGCGAAGCTCTTCCTGGCTGCCGTGGCCGCTCACGTGAATCAGGCCGTACGAGCCGTCGTCGTAGATCACGTTGGCCTCGCGGCGGTTCAGATGATCGATGACGCGGAAGATGGCCTTCTCGTTGCCGGGAATGATGCGGGAGCTGAGCACCACGGTGTCGCCGGCCTCGATGCGCGCATGTTTGTGGTTGTCCACGGCGGCGCGGCTGAGGGCGCTCATGGGCTCGCCCTGCGTGCCGCTGATGAGGATCATCACCTGGTCGGCCGGAACGTCGCGCAACTGGCCGGGATTGACGATGAGGCCGGGCGGCACGTCGATGTAGCCGAGGTCCTGCGCGATCTCGGAGCTCTCGACCATCGAGCGGCCGACGATGGCCACCTTGCGGCCGTGGGCGCGGGCCAGCTCCAGCGCAATGCGGATGCGATAAATGGACGACGAGAAGCAGCTGAAGAAGAGCTTCTTCTTGGTCTGCGAGATAATCTCGTCGAGGCGCGGGCGGACGGCGAGCTCGCTGGGCGTGTAGCCGTGGCGCTCCACGTTGGTGGAGTCCTGCAACAGGGCCAGCACGCCGCGCTTGCCGTACTCGGCAAAGGTGTGCAGGTCGAAAGGCTTTTCGTCGAGGGGGGAGAGATCGATCTTGAAGTCGCCGGTATGGATGACGACGCCCACCGGCGTGTCGATGGCCAGCGCCACGCAATCGACCAGCGAGTGGGTGACGCGGATGGGCTCGATGGTGAACGGGCCGATCGAGAACTTCTCGCGCGGCGCAATCTCGATCAGCTCGGTTTCGTCGAGCATCTCGTGCTCTTCGAGCTTGCCCTCGACGTAGGCCAGCGTGAACTCGGTGGCGTAGACGGGAACCTTGAGCTCGTTGAGGATCCAGGGCAGGCCGCCGATGTGGTCCTCGTGGCCGTGGGTGAGCACGATGGCGCGAACGTGCTTCTTGTTTTCAATCAGGTAGCTGATGTCGGGGACGACGATGTCCACGCCCAGCAGCTCCGACTCGGGAAACATGAGGCCCGCGTCAATGACGATGATGTCGTCTTCCCAGCGCAGCGCCAGGCAGTTCATGCCGAACTCGCCCAGTCCGCCGAGAGGGATGATCTTCAGTTTTTTGGTGTGCATCGGTCATCTTCGATGCTATCACCGGCGGCGGGTGGAGGGCGCCGGACGAGCGGGGAGGGCTCGAGCGGCGGGGTCCTACGCGTCGAGAATCTCGACGCTGGCCACGTGAATGGTGGCTGCGCTTTCGTCGAGCCGGCCGGTCACCTTGACGTTCTTGCCGTCGAAGGCCGAGGTGCGGAGCGGCGCCGTGAGACGGCCTTCGAGCGTGTACTCCTGGCCCGCGGAATCTCTGAGCACGCAACGGCCGCCCTGCCGCGCCAGGGTTCCCACCACGGCCACGTCCCGAATCTGCGCCTGCGGCGCTTGCGCCCGCTGCGCCGTCAGCCCGTGCCCCGAATCGTGGCTTATAAAGGGAGCTCCCCAGACCAGCGCCCATGCAAACACGAGCGCACAGGCCGATGCACCGAAGACAAGATCGCGCTTGATGGATTGCATGAGTTGAATATTCTCCAATGTCAGTTGGGATGGCGCGGTCAGGCACTGAGTTGCCCGTGCACACCGGAACTCCGAACTCGCACTTTAGAGGCTGTCATTCACTTTCGCGCGGCCGGCGTTGCAAGGGCAGGTCGGGCCGGACGAAGCCCAAGTCCCATCACGCGCAGCTTGCGTGATGGGGTGGCAGCCGCAGGGCCGGTCGTGGGAAAGTGAATAACCGCCTCTATGGAAACGGACGCGCCGGCTATGTGAAAGTGAGCGGCGGTCAGGAGCCGTCAGCGGGTGGTGCGACGCGTCACGGTGCGGTCTGGAGAGGCTCGCGCAGCCGCGCCGCCAGCGCCCACTTCAGCTCCTCGATGCCCTCGCCCGTCACCGCGGAGATGGCGTGAAACTCGAGCCGGCGGCGCCTGGCGTGAGCGGCCAGCTTCTTCAGCTTCTCCGGGTTGGCGGCGTCGATCTTGGTGGCGGCGACGATCATCGGCTTCTCGGCGAGCGGCGCTTCGCCGGCGCCGTTGCTGAAGCTCGCCAGTTCATTGTTGATGGTCTTGAAATCTTCCACGGGATCGGGCCGGCCCGAGGCGTCGGAGACATCGACCAGGTGAACCAGCAGCCGGGTGCGCTCGATGTGGCGCAGGAACTGCGTGCCCAGGCCCGCGCCCAGGTGCGCTCCTTCGATGAGGCCGGGAAGGTCGGCCACCACGAACGACTCGTCCTGGGGCGGCTCGCCCACCGTGACCACGCCCAGGTTCGGCTCCAGCGTAGTGAAGGGATAGTCGGCGATCTTGGGCCTGGCCGCGGAGATGCGCGCAATGAGGGTGGACTTGCCGGCGTTCGGATAGCCGACCAGTCCCACATCGGCCAGCAGCTTCAGTTCCAGCCGGTAGGCGCGCTCCTCGCCGCGCCGGCCCAGCTCGTGTTCGCGCGGGGTCTGGTGGGTGCTGGTGGCAAAGTGCTGGTTGCCGCGGCCGCCGCGGCCGCCGCGGGCGATCACGATGCGCTCGTCGGGCTCGCGGAAGTCGTGGACCAGCTCGCCGGTCTCGGCGTCGTAAAGCGCCGTGCCCACCGGAACCTGCAGGGTGGTCGACTTCCCGTCCAGGCCGGTGCAGTTCGAGCCCATGCCGTGCTCGCCCCGCTGCGCCCTGTGCTCGGGGTTGTAGCGGAAGTGAATGAGCGTGTTGTGTCGCTGCGACGATTCCATCAACACGTCGCCGCCGCGGCCCCCGTCGCCGCCCGAGGGTCCGCCGCGAGGCACGAACTTCTCGCGCCGGAAGGCCATGCAGCCGTTGCCGCCGTCGCCGGCCTTGACGCGAATTTTGGCTTCGTCGATGAACACGGGGTCGGGAACCGGAGCGGCCCGGAGGCGGCTCCGCGTCTCTCCAGTTTAACGGAACGCGGGCAGTGGCGCGTCCCCGACCGCCAGCCGGATTGCCGGGCGATGCATGTGATCTGGGTTACATCAGAACAACCCTCGCGGAGCCTAATATCGCCGTTAAATTCCCGAAAAGGCATCGTACTGCGCGAAACGGCGGCTCCGACGTTCCAAAGTGGGGCTTGAAATCGGAAAGCGCGAAGTAAGCCCTATAGGGAATGTCTGCCGCGGGCAGGGTATCTCGATGGCAGTTGAAGCGCGGAGCCGGATGGGGCCGCTAGCGGCGGTCGCACTGCTCGCCGGAGCAGCTACGCTTCTCTGCGCCCAAGCGCCCTCTCATGGCTCTCTGGCGGGGAAGCTGACCGACCTGCAGTCGTCGCCGCTCGGCGGCGCCACCGTGATCCTGCGCAACCAGGCCACAGGCGCGGAGGTGCGCGCCACCACGGCCCGCAACGGCGCTTACCGCTTCACGGATCTGGCGCCGGGTGAATACACGCTGAAGGCTGAGAGTCCTCAGCTCGGCGAAGGAAGCCTCGAAGACATCGAGGTGGACGCCGGCGCGGAGGCCCGCGTGCAGGCGGCCATGCAGTTTGAGCCGGTCCCGGCCGAGCCGGCCGAGATGCTGGCGGCGCAACCGGTTCCGGCAGTCCCGGTCGAAGCGGGCGTCAAAGCGGGTATAGCCCCGCCGCACGCCATCTCCCTGCCCGTCGAACCGCCGCGGCAGATCGATCTGGCCAATCGAGCCGCGCCCGCAGCGGCCGCGCAGGCCCCGCTGCCGGTCCAGCGCGCGGAACTCGACGCCATGGTTCCCTCCGAGCCGTTGCGCCTGGCGCCCGGGACCGCATTGACCGCCCCCGATCTCACGTCCGGCGCGCCTGCGGCCGCGGCGATTGCGGCCGTGCCTGAAAACACACCCGATGCCTCCGAGGTGGCCAGGTCGACTCCGCCGGCCTCCATCGCCGCGGCCACCCTTACACCGCTCGCTCTGATCCACCAGGCCAGCATCGTCGGCGAGGGACTGGCCGCAAGCGAGCTGGCCGCAGCGGGCGTTCGCGCAGCCTTCGAGTTCCGCCAGGCTTCCACCCCGCCCATCGAAACCGCCCGGCTCGAAACAACCCCCGCGTCTGAGGCGGTCACAACCACTATCCCCGCGACGGAACTTCAATCGCTGCCGGTGAGCGGCCGGGACTGGCAGGGATTCCTCGAAGATTCTCCCACAGCTTCCACGGCGGCCGGCGGCGCATCGCAACCCTCGCTGCGCGGCGCGGTGAGCGAGCCGGCGGCAATGGCGATCGACGGCGCGAGCCTGCAGCTCGCCTTCGACGGAGGTTCCGCGGGCGCGGGCCGTTCGGCGGCGAAGGACCCCACCGGCGACGCGCCGGACAGCATGGGCCAGGCCTGGGCCGGCGGACGCGGCGCCGGCGTCAGCGAAGCCGCCATCTACGAGGTTCAAACCGTGGCCGGCAACGTCGAGGCCGAGGACTCCCGCGCGGCCGGCGGGCGCGTCAACATTGAGACCCAGCATGGCACCAGTGTGTTCCACGGCCAGGCCTTCCTCTTTGACCGCCAGAACAACTGGGGCGCGCAGAATCCTTACACCCAGTGGGTGAAGAACACCGGGACCAGCGCCGCACCCGTGTTCACCTCCCAGCCTTTCACCCCTCCCGATCACGAGACCATCTGGGGCATTGGCGCGGGCAGCCGCATCCGCCGCGACAAACTATTCTGGTTCGGCGCGCTCGACAGCTACCACCGCAACGATCCCGGCCTGTCCATTACCAGGGATCCAACCGCGAATTCCAGCGTGTTCTTCTATCTGCCCCAGGTCAACGATCCGCAGATCCAGTTGCTCGGCGCCCAGCTCGGCGAGAGCGACAATCAGGCCTACAACGACTACATCGGTGTGCCCGCGGCCGGTTCCGCGCCGGCCGGCCTGGAGCAGTTGGACAGTCTGCTCGGGCCCGCCCCCCGCCGGGCTGCGCAGTGGGTCGGCTTCGCCCGGGTCGACTGGCAAGCCGCCGAGCGCCATCACTTCGTCTTCGAGGGCATCGGCGCCGATTGGAACGCGCCCGGCGGCGGCCTGACGCGCCTCTCGGAGACCTACGGCGCCCACAGCTTCGGATCGAGCGAGGCCAGCGAGACGTGGCTGCTGGCCCGCTGGGAAGCCTTCCTCACGCCCAATCTGCTCGCCACCACGCAGGGCTCGGCGGGGCGCGACGTCCTCTCCGCGAAACCGGACAAGCCCTCCGCCTTCGAGCAGACGCTGCTGGGCGGCAGCGCCTCGGGGCAGCTGCCGCAGATGGTCGTGGATTCGAGCTATGGCTTCACCATCGGCAATCCCTCGCGCTTCGGGCCGGGCAGCTATCCCGACGAGCATCTTTACCTGCTCCAGCAGCACCTGGACTGGGTGCACAACAGCCTGCTCCTCAAATCGGGCTTCGAGCTCGGCCACAACGCCGACTCCACCAGCCTGCTGCGCAACGGCGCCGGCACCTATACCTACTCGAGAATTGAGAACTTCATCGCCGACGCACTGGCTTTTGAAAGATTCGGACTCACCAACCTGCTGAACCCGCAAAACCCGCACAACTGCGATGTATCGGGCAAGCCCTGGTATGCCTCGAATGGCCAGCTCATGGGCCTCGGCGCCCTGCCCTGCTACTCCCACTACTCGCAGACCATCGGGCCGGCCGACTGGCACCTCAGCACCAACGACTGGGCCGGTTACACCACCGCGCAGTGGCAACCCAACAAACTCACGGTGCTCTCGGCGGGCCTGCGCTGGGAGCGCGAGCAGCTGCCTCCGCCCATTGCCAGGCTCAACAATCCCAACCTCCCGCTGACGGAGAAGCTGCCCAGCCTGGGCGACGAATGGAGCCCGCGCATCAGCCTCGCCGTCGGCGCGCCGGAGACCCGCTGGCCCATCCTGCGGCTCGGCTACGGCATGTACTACGGCCGCACCCGGAACGACACCCTCGAGAGAGCGCTCACCCAGACAGGATCGTTCAACGGCGACCTCAACTACTTTATCCGCCCCAGCGATGGCTTCACCTCGAACGACGGAACCAGCTCCGCGCCGCCGTTTCCTTACGTGCTCACCGGACCGCCGGGCAGCGTGGTCACGCCGGGCGCGGTCGAGTTCGCGCCCAGCTTCCGCAATCCCGAGGTCCACCAGGCCGTGGCCGCTGTCGAAGAGTCCCTCCCCGGCCGCGTCGAGTTAACTGCCAGCGCCCTGCTCAGCCTCGGCCGCCGTCTGCCTGTCTACCTCGACGCCAATCTCACCCCGCCCACGGCAACGCAGACCATCACCTATGACGTATGCGACCAGACCCCCAACCAGACCCTCGCCCTCACGCCTTCAACCACCGGCGCCTGCGGCGCTCCCAGCCTGGGTCCCATCAGGGCCGCGCAGATCACCGTTCCCCTGTACGCGAACTGGCCATCGGCCCTGTGCACCAGCGGCGCACTGCTCAATCCGGCCGGCCAGTGCGGATGGCTCAACCCCTCCTATCAACAGGTTGAAGAGATCGTGGGCAAAGCCAACTCGACGTACGAAGCGGCCATGCTCAAGCTGGTCCGCTACGGACGCCGCGGCCTCACCTTCCACGCTCACTACACCTACGCCCACGCCATGGACTGGAACCCGGGCCAGTTCCCGCTCGACCCCGCCGACTTCAATCTGGAATACGGGACCAGCAACCTCGATGTGCGCCACTCAGCCGCCGCCATGCTCGTCTACGAAGCGCCGTGGAAGCTGCGCGCGCCGGCCGGCCGCCTGGCCAACGGCTGGATGCTCTCCGGCATCGGCCAGTTCCAGAGCGGATTGCCCTACACCATGCGCGTCTCCGGCTCGCTTCCCGAGGAGTTCACCAGTTCGGGCGCCCTCATTGAAGGCCTGGCGCCGGGCATGAACGGCTCCGGCGGCGCAGAGCGCGTCTACGGCCTGGGCAGCGACGGCGCGTTCTATAACGTAGGCCGCAACACCTTCCGCTATCCGGAAACCTGGAAGGCCGACCTGCGCCTCGGCAAGAGCTTCAACTTCGGCCACATGCGCGAAATGGAGATCCTCGCCGAGAGCTTCAACCTATTCAACCATCAGAACGTCACCGAGATCGAAACCACCGGCTACACCATCGGGTCCGGCAGCGCCACCTCGCGCCCCACGCTGAACTTCCTCACCGGCGCGAGGATCAACACCACCACCAACCTCCCCAGTTCTGCCTTCGGCCAGCCCCTCAGCATCAACGGCTCCAACTTCTACCGCGAACGGCAGATCGAGCTGGGTGTGCGGATGAAGTTCTGACGGCCCCGAGCGGCACTTCGCCTGCGGTCCGCTTGTTCGGGGCACGTTGCTCCGGATTCCCGTCCCGCATTCCGAATCCTCAACCTGCCTGCATGCTTTTATACTTCCCGAGAGTTGATTTCGAACCGGCTTCTGTCTTGTATCGCTTCCAATCGACACCAACCGCCGCACTGGAGACGCACATGCCCCACGCTGGGTCCTCACGGCCAAAGAGCCGCGCTGCCCGCCTCGCCCTCATCGCTGTATTCCTATTCATGCTTTCGCCTTTGGCCGCGCCTGCGCAGGGCCGCAAGCCGGCGCCCTCGGGTGACTCGCCCGCCGGCGCCGGCTTGCTCGCGCACAGTCTCTCGCCGAAGTTCAAGCGCCGCGACCTGGCCAAAGCCATGAAGCTGGTGGCCGACTGGCAGCTCAGCCGCCTGCCCGTCGAGCCGCAGTACATCTGGGAGTTCGCGGCCCTCTATACGGGCTTCATGGCCGTCCCTGAGCAGGTGGCCGGCGACAAGTACAAAGACGCGATGATGAAGGTCGCCGAAGGGCTCGACTGGCAGCCCGGCCCGCGCGTAATGACGGCCGACGACCAGGCCGTCGGCCAGACTTACCTCGAGCTCTACATGATCCACAAAGACCCCAAGATGATGGACCCCATGCGCGCGCGCCTCGACGAGGAGATGGGCACGCCGAAGTCCGGGTGGGACAAAACGCCGGAGTCGTGGTGGGCCAGGGGGCATTACGCGCAGATCCCGCTCTGGTGGTGGTGCGACGCGCTCTTCATGGCTCCGCCGGTCTATGCCGATATGTCGGCCATCACCGGCGACAGCAAATACGACGAGTTCATGGTCCGCCAGTGGGACGCGACCACCAAACTCCTCTACGATCCCAGTGCGCACCTCTACTCGCGCGACGCCACCTACCTCGACAAGCACGAAGACAACGGCCAGAAGATCTTCTGGTCCCGCGGCAACGGGTGGGTGATGGGCGCAATTGTTCGCGTGCTCAAGGAGCTGCCCAAAGACTCGCCGCTGCGGCCGAAGTTCGTCGAGCAGCTCAGGCAGATGTCGGCCGAGATGCTGTCGATCCAGGGTAAAGACGGCCTGTGGCGCCCGGGCCTGCTCGATCCCGATTCGTATCCGCTGCCCGAGATCTCCGGCAGCGCCTTCATCACCTACGCCATGGCCTACGGAGTCAACGAAGGCATTCTCGACAAGGCCACCTACTGGCCGGCGGTGCACAAGGCGTGGGCCGGCATGTTGAAGCACGTCTATGCCAGCGGACGCCTTGGCGCCATCCAGCCGGTGGGCGCGGCGCCCGGCGCTTACACCGAGACTTCGAGCTATGTCTACGGGGTGGGAGCTTATCTGCTGGCCGGCTCCGAAATCTATCGCACGGCAAGGTAGCGGGGTCACGGGCGGCGGCCGCATGCTCCGCCCAAGGCGCGTCGATCCGCCCCTCGCCCCGGGAAACGCCTGCGGGACGGGTTTGGCCGGGCCGGTCTTTCCCCTTTCTTCGCTCTGCGCTAATCTCAAGAGAGCATGTCGCCGGACCCGCCCATCCCCGATCCTGCAGCCGGCCCCCTGGCCTGCTTTCATCCGGTGACAGCGGCCTGGTTCCGCGCCGTCTTTGACGCGCCCACCGCGCCGCAGCGCATGGGCTGGCCGGCCATCGCGCGCGGCGAGAGCACACTCATTCTCGCGCCTACGGGCACCGGCAAGACACTCACCGCGTTCCTCTGGTGCCTTGACCGGCTCATGCTCGGAGACAGGGGTCAGGGATCAGGGATCAGGGATCGGAAGACGTCAGGCGGAGAGCGGCCCGGCTGCCGCGTCGTGTATGTCTCGCCGCTCAAGGCCCTCGCCGTCGACGTGGAGCGCAACCTTCGCTCGCCTCTGGCCGGCATCGCCAACATGGCCCGCCGCATGGGGGTTGGCTTTCATGAGCCCGAGGTCAGCGTCCGCACCGGCGACACGCCGCAGCGCGAGCGCGCCCGCTTCGCCCGCCACCCGGCCGAGATCCTGATCACCACGCCCGAATCCCTTTACCTCATCCTCACCTCGCAGGCCTCCGAAGCCCTGCGCACGGTGGACACGGTCATCGTCGACGAGATTCATGCGCTCGTCCCCACCAAGCGCGGCGCGCATCTCGCCCTCTCGCTCGAACGCCTCGAAGCCCTCGTCAAGAGGCCGCTCCAGCGCATCGGCCTCTCCGCCACCCAGCGCCCGCTCGAAGAAGTAGCCCGCTTTTTGGGCGGAGTGGAAGTGCAGGGGTCAGAGAATGGGGGCCAGGAAACAGGCCGAGTTTCAAAGCCAGGCTTTGTATCAGGGCACGACTTCAGTCGTGCCGAGAGCGCGGCAAGAATGCAGGGGGCTTTAGCCCCCGAGGCCGCCGCATGGTCCGCCGAGCAGGCCGACGCCGAGCCGCTTCGCTATCGCCCCGTCACCATCATCAACGCCGCCCAGCTCAAGCAGCTCAAGCTCCGCATCGAAGTCCCTGTCGAAGACATGGCCCGCCTCGGCGAGCAGGAAGAGATTCCCACCGGCCCCGCCTCGCAGATGCCGCGCCGCGTCTCCATCTGGAACTCCATTCACCCGCGGCTGCTCGAAATCATCCGCCAGCGCAACTCGACAATTCTCTTCGTGAATGCACGCCAGATTGCCGAGCGCCTCGCGGGCGCGATCAACGACCTTGCCGGCGAGCCCATCGCCCGCGCCCATCACGGCTCGCTCGCCGCCGCGCAGCGCGCCGTCATCGAGGAGCAGCTCAAGGCCGGCCAGATTCGCGCCCTCTGCGCCACCTCGACCCTCGAACTCGGCATCGACATGGGCGCCGTCGATCTTGTCATCCAGATCGAGTCGCCGCCGTCGGTCGCCAGCGGAATGCAGCGCATCGGCCGCGCCGGCCATCACGTAGACGCGATCAGCGAGGGCATCCTGTTTCCGAAGTACCGCGCCGACCTGGTTGCCTGCGCCGCCGTCACGCGCGCCATGCACGAGGGCCACATCGAGTCCACGCGCTACCCGCGTAACCCCATCGACGTGCTCGCGCAGCAGCTCGTGGCTATCGCCGCGCACCCGCCGCGAAAGGCAGGGAACAGGGATCAGGGAGCAGGGAGCAGAAAGACGCTGGGTGCCCCATCCATGCAGCGTTCTTTGCTGCATGGGTGGGATGACCCACAGACCGCACATGAAGACCCGGATTCAACCTCTAGCTCCGCTAACTCCGCCAGCCCCGCCAGCTCCGCTAAGCCCGAAGTCTCCGCCGATTTCCTCTACAACCTGGTCCGCCGCGCCGCGCCCTTCGCCGGCCTTAGCCGCTCCTCGTTTGAAGGCGTCCTCGATCTGCTGAGCGGCCGCTACCCCTCCGATGAGTTCGCCGAGCTCCGCCCGCGCCTCACCTGGGACCGCATCCGCAACACCGTCTCTGCCCGCGACGGCGCGGCGCGCCTCGCCATCCTCAACGCCGGCACCATCCCCGACCGCGGCCTCTATGGCGTCTTCCTCGCCTACAGCGAAGGCAAATCCGTCCGCGTGGGCGAGCTCGACGAGGAGATGGTCTTCGAGTCGCATCCCAACGAGACCTTTATCCTCGGCGCCTCCACCTGGCGCATCGTGGACATCACCCACGACCGCGTGCTGGTGACGCCCGCCCCCGGCGAGCCCGGCAAGATGCCCTTCTGGAAAGGCGATGGGCCCGGGCGCCCCCTCGAGTTCGGCCGCCGCATCGGCGCACTCGTTCGCGAGCTGCGTGCGCTGCCCAAGCCCGCCGCGCTGACGCGCCTCGTCGCCGAGCACGACCTCGACCCTAATGCCGCTGAAAACCTGCTCCAGTTCCTCGCCGACCAGGAAGCCTCGACCACGGCCGTCCCCGACGACCGGACGATCGTAATTGAGCGCGTCCGCGACGAACTGGGCGACTGGCGCGTCTGCGTCCTCACGCCCTTCGGCAGCCGCATTCACATCCCGTGGGCCATGGCCGTGGCCGCGCGCATCCGCGCCGCCGGCGGTCCCGAGGTCGAGACCCTCTGGGGCGACGACGGCTTCGTCCTCCGCTTCCCCGACACCGACGAGCCGCCCGATCCCGACTGGTTCCTCGTCGAATCCGCCGAAGCCACCCAGCTTGTGCTGCGCCAACTGGGCTCGACCGCGCTCTTCGCCGGCCGCTTCCGCGAGGCCGCCGGCCGCGCCCTGCTGTTGCCGCGCCGCCGAGCCGATCAGCGCTCGCCCCTCTGGCAGTTGCGCAAGCGCTCCTACGATCTGCTCAGCGTCGCTTCGCGCTACCCGTCGTTTCCGCTGCTGCTCGAAGCCTACCGCGAGTGTCTGCGCGACTTTTTCGACATGCCGGCGCTGGTGGAAACCCTGCGCCTCATCGAGCAGCGCCAGCTCCGAGTTCATGTCGTCGAGACGCGCAAGCCCTCTCCCTTCGCTGCGTCGCTGCTCTTCAGTTACGTCGCCAACTTCCTCTACGACGGTGACGCGCCACTGGCCGAGCGCCGGGCACAGGCTCTTACCATCGATCAGGAGCAGTTGCGCGAGCTTCTCGGCGAAGCCGATCTGCGCGAGCTGCTCGACGTCAACGCCATCGCGGAAGTGGAAGAAGCCGCGCAGTGCCTCGCCGAGAGCTATCGCGCCCGTTCCGCCGACGGCATCCACGATCTCTGCCTGCGCCTCGGCGACCTCTCGCGCGAAGAGCTGGCCCGCCGCGTCGCTTCGCCCGATCTCCTCGCGCATGTCGATCGCCTGATCCGCTCGCGCCGCCTGCTCGAACTGCGCATCGCCGGAGAAAAGCGCCTCATCGCCGCCGAAGACGCCGCCCGCTATCGCGATGCTCTCGGCATACCCCTGCCGCCCGGCCTCGCTGCCTCGCTCCTCGAGCCCGTCGCGCATCCCACCCTCGAACTCGTCCGCCGCTATACCCGCACCCACGGCCCCTTCACGATCCGCGAGCCCGCCGAGCGCTTCGCGCTCGACCCCGCGGTCGTTGAAGCCGCACTCCACCAGCTCGCCCACGAGGGCCGCGTCCTCGAAGGCGGTTTCCGCCCCGGCGGACTTCACCGAGAGTGGTGCGACGCCGAGATCCTCCGCCAGATTCGCCGCAAATCCCTCGCCAAACTGCGCCGCGAAGTGGAGCCCGTGGAGCAGCACACGCTGGCCCGCTTCCTGACGCACTGGCAGGGTCTGCTCACACCGCGCCGCAGCGCCCACGGCCATCTCGACGCGCTCCTCGACGCCATCGAGAGCCTGCAAGGCGCGCCCCTCGCCGCCTCGCTTGTCGAGTCCTCGATCCTGCCCGCGCGCATCGCCGGCTACGAGCCCGCCGGCCTGGACACGCTCATCGCCGCCGGCGAAGTGGCGTGGGCCGGAGTCGAGCCCCTTGGCGAGCGCGATGGCCGCATCGCCCTCTTCCTCGCCGACAAACTACCCCTCCTCGCGCTGCAGCGCCCGCTCATCGAACCTCTCACCGAGCGCGAAGAAAAACTCCTGGCCCTGCTCGAATCCTCCGGCGCCAGCTTCTTCGATCCGCTGCACCAGGCCGCCGGCGGCGGCTATCCCGGCGAGACCATCGACGCCCTCTGGAGCCTGGTCTGGCGCGGCCTCGTCACCAACGACTCGCTGCACGCGCTGCGCGCCTACACCGCGCGGCCCGAAAGCGCACGCGCCCCGCGCCGTCAACAAACGGGCGCCGTCTTTCGCTCCCGCCGCACCACGCCGCCCGCAGCGCAGGGCCGCTGGTCGCTGCTCCCGCTGCGGCCGTGCGGCGCGCGCGAAAGTCTCCCGCAGGGGTTAGAGCCCCAGGATTCTCTTGCGCCGTCCGGCGGCACAGCTCAAGCCGCGCCCTTTCAAAACACTATCGGCCCTTCGCAGACTGAAGCCAGCCACGCCCTCGCTCTGCAACTGCTTAACCGCTACGGCATTTTGCTCCGCGAGTCCGTCGCCGCCGAAAACATCCCCGGCGGCTTCAGCGCCGTCTACGACGTCCTCAAAGCCCTCGAAGAGAGCGGCCGCATCCGCCGCGGCTACTTCGTCGCCGGCCTTGGCGCCACGCAGTTCGCGCTCCCCGCCGCCGTCGATCTCCTCCGCCAGTTGCGCGCTGCGCCGCCCGCCGAAAAACCCGAGTTCGTCCAGTTAGCCGCCACCGACCCCGCGAATCCTTATGGTTCGGTCTTGCGCTGGCCCGATCTGCCCGCCATGGATGACGACTCGGAATCGGCGCCGCGCCTGCTCACCCGCGCCGCCTACGCCGAGGTCATCCTCCGCAACGGCCAGTTGGTCGCCTGGCTCCGCCGCAATAATCCCAACCTCCTCGTCTTTCTCCCCGCCGAAGAGCCCGAGCGTTCGCAGGTTGCATCCGGCCTCGCGCACTTCCTCTGCAGCCGCGGCCAGCAGACCATGCGCACCGACAACCGTCACGGCGCGCTCATCACCACCATCAACGGCCAGCCCGCCGCCGCGCACTTCATGGCCCGGTTCCTCATGGACGCCGGCTTTTTCACCGGCCCGCTCGGCATGAACCTCCGCCGCATTCCGCTGCCTCTCGGCCAGCACGATCACGACGCGCACACCGGTGAGGTGCAATAGCCAGTGCCCGAAGGCGATACCATCTTCCGCACCGCGCGCGCCCTGGGCCGCGCCCTCGCCGGCAGGCCCATCGTCGCCTTCCGTTCCACCTACCCGACGCTGACCCGCTTTCACGACGACACGCCCCTCAGCGGCCAGACCATCGACCGCGTCGAGTCCCGCGGCAAGTGGCTGCTGATGCACTTCTCCGGCGGCCTGACCCTCGTCACCCACATGCTCATGAACGGGAGCTGGCACATCTACCGCCCCGGCCAGGCGTGGCAGCGTCCGCGCGGCGATATGCGCATCGCCATCGAGACGCGCGACTACCACGCCATCGGCTTCCGCGTGCCCGTCGCCGAGATGCACACCGCGCAGTCGCTGGCCCGCGACCGCCGCATCCCGCAGCCAAGTCTCGACGTGCTCAGCGCATCCTTCGACCCCGCCGAAGCCGCACGCCGCCTGCTCGCGCACGGCGAGTTAGCCGTCGCCGATGCTCTTCTTGATCAGTCCATCTTCGCCGGCGCGGGCAACGTCTTCAAGTCGGAGGTCTGCTTCGTCGCCGGCGTCCATCCCTTTACGCCAGTCTCTTCGCTCACGCATGCGCAAGGGCACGAACTCATCGCCATCGCGCGCAAGCTGGTCGCCGCCAATGTCCTCGAAGATTCAGGCGACGCGATCGTGACCTACGGCGGCCGCCAGCGCCGCACCACCCACGCATCCGATCCCGGTGC
>DATJMU010000134.1:0-19104 GCA_035508555.1 Occallatibacter sp.
GCGCGCGCGCCAGGGACTCGTTTGCACTGAAACCGCGCACCGCACGCCGCAGCAACTCCTTTGCCCGGGCGAACTCGCCGAGCTGCGCCATCGCGATTCCACGCAGCGCGAGCGCAGCCGCATCGTCACGCAGCGCGACGCCCTTCAATGCGCCGAGAGGGTCACCGGATGCAAGCGCCTGCGCCGCTGCCGTGATCAGCGTATCCATCGCAATCCCGCCACACTTGTCACTCTACGTTCGTTCGAGACCTGCATCAGTATTTGTACATGACCAAGAAACATCCGGTCATTTCGAAAACAGAACTAACGACAGAGGATCAACATGAATACGGTGCAAAGATCAAAAGACCCTACAACGATTTTCATTGGCAAATGGACGCCAAGGATTCTCTTTTTGCTGAAGGAGCGGCCTTATCGCCACGGGGAATTGCGCCGCCATCTAGAGGGCATCTCGCAGCGGATGCTGACGAGAACTCTCCGCAGTCTTGAAACCACGGGATTGGTTGGACGGCGCGTGACAAAAACGAGGACAATCTCGGCCGAATACTCCCTGACCAAGCCGGGAATGAGCATCATTGCGCCTCTTAAGGGCATGTGTCGCTGGGCGAAACGGTATGTCAAGGCGGTAAGTGCAGAAGTTCAGCTCACCGCTCGGCCGACAACAGCCAGATAGGGCACATAAGTGTTCCTAATTGCGCTTGGCTTGGAGGGGCTGGCAAGCTGAGTCTGTGAGCCCGGCGTGCACGAAGAGAATGCTGCCGCCTTCGACGCAAAGCCTCCCAGCCTTGCAAGGAAATTCGCCGATCACCGATGAGTTTCGCTCAGCCCACCGGTTTTACCAAGTAGCAGGCAAGATCGGGCCAGCAAGGGGCTTCCCAACTGAAAAGGAGATCATCATGAACATTGCGAAGAAGAACGTTTTGATTAGCGGCGCCAATCGCGGCATCGGTCGGGCACTCGTCGAAGAAGCGCTCAGACGTGACGCGCAACGAGTGTATGCAGGCACTCGCAGCCCATTTGAACACTCTGACAAGCGAGTGGTGCCCATAACCCTCGATGTGACCAAGGCTGAGCAGATTCAGCGCGCAGTGAATGAGATCGGCACTCTCGATGTCCTCATCAATAATGCCGGCGTGGCCATTTACGACGATCTGAGCAAGCCTGAGGTGATCGAACAGCATCTGGCAGTCAACCTGTTCGGGTCCCTGAATGTGACTCGCGCGTTTCTGCCGTTGTTGAAACGGTCGAAGGGAGCCATCGTCAACAATATCTCGACGGTGGCGCTTGCAGCTCTGCCGGTCGTGCCCGGCTATTCCATTTCGAAGGCCGCCGCGCTCAGCATGACTCAGTCGCTGAGGGCGCTTCTGGCCGGCCAGGGCGTGACGGTCCATGCCATCCTGACCGGGCCCGTCGATACCGATATGAACCGGGGGTTCGACATCCCGAAGGCTTCGCCTGAGTCCGCCGCGGCCGCAATATTCGATGGCTTGGAAAAGGGCGAAGAGGAGATCTTCCCCGATCCACTTTCCCAATCCATCGCGGATGGCTGGCGTAACGGCGTAGCTAAGGCGCTCGAACGCCAGGTCGCGGGCTTCGTTCCGGAAAGTGTGGCGCTCTAAGGAGCGCCGCGGATTACGTAAAAACTCGCATTCACCCCGAGAGAGGATGGAGGCACGAATCATGAACAACGATGGATTCACAACTTCGTTTACGGTTGACCAGACTCCCGATGCGGTCTTTTCGTCCATCAATAACGTGCGCGGCTGGTGGTCGGGAGAGATTGACGGCGCCGCTGACAAACTCGGCGCCAGGTTTACTTACCGCTACGAGGACATGCACAAGTCCACCCAGCAGGTGACGGAATTTGTTCCCGGCAAGAGGGTTGTGTGGCATGTTACGGACGCCGAGCTGGCCTTCGTCAAAGACAAGTCGGAGTGGATTGGGACTGACATCATCTTTGAGATCACCAGAAAGGCCGGCAAGACTGAGCTCCGCTTTATGCACGCCGGCCTGGTTCCCGCCTTCGAATGCTACGGCGGCTGCTCGGGAGCGTGGGGTGCGCTGGTCGAGGGCAATCTGCGCAAGCTGATTGAAACCGGGAAGAACCAGCCCGACGTATTCGCGTGAAAGCGCGAAGATGCCTCGGCAGTGCACGTTCGTGGCGCGCCGGGACCGCATATCTGAATCCACGACGCTAATGATCGCGCGCGGAAACCGCACGATCGAAGACATCCGACGAAGGGAGACAAAGACCATGACCGCATTCAAGCCCGAAACAGTTGGCGCAATGAAGGCGCCCCCAATCGTATCTCCGCAGGAGTGGGAGGCGGCGCGCCAGCAACTGCTCGTCAAGGAGAAGGAACTAACGCGCGCCCGCGACGCCATGGCAGCCCAGCGCCGGCGGATGCCGTGGATGGCCGTGGAGAGGCAGTACGAGTTCGACGGACCCAGGGGGAAGGTCAGCTTGGCCGATCTGTTCGAGGGCCGCCGGCAATTGATCGTGTATCGCGCTTTCTTCGAGCCCGGCGTGTTCGGATGGCCCGATCACGCCTGCCGCGGCTGTTCGCTCGGCGCCGACCAGGTGGCCCACCTTGCCCATCTGAACGCGCGCGACACCACCCTCGCATACGCTTCGCGCGCGCCGCAGGCGGATATCGCGCGCCTGAAGGCACGGATGGGCTGGCAGATGCCCTGGTACACCATCACCGACAGCTTCGATGTGGACTTCGGCGTGGACCAGTGGCATGGCCACAACGTGTTCTTCCGCGACGGCGACAAGGTCTTCCGCACCTACTTCATCAACAACCGCGCGGACGAGGCCATGGGGACCACCTGGAGCTATCTCGACGTCACCCCGCTCGGCCGTCAGGAGACCTGGGAGGACTCGCCGGAGGGTTACCCCCAGACCCCGCCGTACAAATGGTGGAACTGGCACGACAACTACGGCGCCGAGACTTCACCCCATCCACTCTGGCTCGACATACTCACCGATCCGGAAGGAGCAGCCGCCCGGAGGCGCGAGGCAGAGGCGAAGGGATGTGCCTGTTCCTGAACGCGGCGGCGTTGAACCCGCAACATCAAAACCTGACGAAGGGAGAAATGACCATGTCGACATTGACCATGCACAAAACTGGATCTCGCGAAGAGTGGCTTGCGGCACGGCTCGAACTGCTGAAGGCGGAGAAGGAGCTCACTCGCCGCAGCGACGAGCTAGCCGGTCAGCGGCAGAATCTGCCGTGGGTACCGGTCAACAAGGGATACCGCTTCGACACCGACGGGGGAACCGCATCGCTGCCGGATCTCTTTCGCGGGCGCTCGCAGCTTCTCGTTTACCACTTCATGTTCGGGCCCGACTACACCGCGGGCTGCCCGTCCTGCTCGTCCATCGCGGACGGGTTCAACGGGATCGCGGCGCATCTGGCCAATCACGACGTGATGCTTTGGGCGGTCTCGCGCGCGCCGCTCGCCAGGCTGCAGGCATTCAAGCGGCGCATGGGCTGGACGTTCCCCTGGGCGTCCTCGCAGGGCGGCGATTTCAACTACGACTTCAACGTCTCGTTTACCGAGGCGCAACAGCGCGAAAGAACCCTCGAGTACAACTACCGCCGGCCGGCGCCGGCAGCGCGCGAGCAGTTCTCCGGCAAGACCACCCGATCGGTGCCTGACGCCATGGCGGCCATGAGCGGAGTGGACGTGCCGGCATACACGCGCGAGGGGCCGGGCATGAGCGCGTTCGCGCTGGAGGACGGCGTCGTGTACCACACCTATTCCACTTACTCGCGCGGGCTGGACGCCCTCTGGGGCATCTACCCGTGGCTCGACCGCGCCCCCAGGGGCCGCAACGAGACGAGTGTCTGGCTGCGCCACCACGACAAATACGACCAGCGTTGAGCAGAATCGGCGGTGTTCCGATAAGACTGCGGGAAGGAGGTTGCCATCCATGCTTTCCGAGCGATCCTCACAACAAGCCTTCTTGGGCGCGTCGGCGCTGCTCTTCGCATTGACCGCAGCGCTGACGATCGCCTGGTGCGGCGCCATGTCCGCGATGGAAAAGATGCCCATGCCCGGCGGTTGGTCCATGTCCATGACCTGGATGCGGATGCCGGGACAGACGTGGATCGAGGCCGCCGCGTCGTTCCTGGCCATGTGGGACGTGATGATGGCGGCCATGATGCTGCCGTCCTTTGTGCCCATGCTGTGGCGCTATCGCGAGGCTGTCGGCTGGCGAGGCGAATCGCGCCTGGGACGTCTCACGGCAATCGCGGGTTGCGGGTACATCTTCGTGTGGACCTTGTTCGGAATGGCCGTCTTTCCGCTGGGCGCTGCATTGGCAACTGTCGAGATGGAAGTTCCGGCCTTGGCTCGCGCTGTTCCCGTCGCGGTCGGAGGAGTAGTCCTC
Organism: Occallatibacter sp.; assembly: GCA_035508555.1. Classification (GTDB taxonomy): domain Bacteria; phylum Acidobacteriota; class Terriglobia; order Terriglobales; family Acidobacteriaceae; genus Telmatobacter. The sequence goes on from DATJMU010000134.1 coordinate 4,400, forward strand.
TTTGCCGGCGCGCTTCAGTTCACCCCGTGGAAGGCACGTCATCTGGGCTGTTGCAGAGAGGCGCCGGGGCATGGCTGCACGCTGCCCGCTGACCCGGGTGCGGCCTGGCAGCAAGGGGTGCGCTTTGGACTCGACTGCGGCCTAAGTTGCGCCAATCTGACAGCGGTTCTTCTGGTGGTAGGGGTTATGGACCTGCGCGCGATGGCCGTCGTCACCGCCGCCATTACCGCTGAACGTCTCGCACCGTCCGGTGAGCGTGTGGCACGAGTCACTGGCGCTGTTGTTATCGGGGCGGGGTTGTTGCTCACCGCGCGAGCCGTCGGCCGCCACTCATTGAGAATGGTCAGATCCGACCTGCCCTGCATCACACGGATACAATCGATACAGCACCGCACTTCTGGCGGCTTCCCGATGTAGCGCAGCTAGTGAAACTGAAGTCGGGACCATTCGGACGATGAATCAACCGAATCCCAGGCGACTTGCCACGCAACGTACTCAGGGAGACAACCGCCCGCCGCGGCGAAGCACACGCCGTGTTCTCATCGTCGCTGTGCCGCCGGTGCGGACGCTCGATGTGTTCGGACCGCTGGAGGTATTCGGCGATGCCAACCGCGCCCGGAGCGACGGACCAGCATACGAAATCAGTCTCGTCTCTGCCGGCGCCGATCGCGATGTTCTGAGTCATCTCGGTCTTCCCGTTCGCACGGATCGAACCTACGCCGAGTGCCGTGGTCCCATCGATACGCTTCTCGTCGCCGGGTACGACGGCGTTTCCAAGGTCCGTTACGAGCGGGAGTTTCTCAACTGGCTTAAAGAGAGATGCGCGAGCAGCCGGCGCTTTGGTTCGGTCTGCACCGGCGCGCTGGTCTTGGCGGAGGCCGGCCTTCTCGATGGCCGCCGCGCCACCACCCACTGGAACTGGTGCGAAGAGCTTGCCCGCGACTACCCGCGCGTGACCGTGGACCCCAGCCCCATCTTTGTTCGGGACGGAAACTGCTACACCTCCGCGGGTGTAACCGCCGGAATCGACCTCGCTCTCGCATTTGTGGAGGAAGACCTGGGCAGGGCCGTCGCTCTCAAGGTCGCTCAAATGATGGTGGTGTTTCTGCGCCGGCCGGGCGGTCAATCGCAGTTCAGCGCCACTCTCATGGCGCAGGCCTCTGCGAGCCGGCCCTTCAGTGATTTGCTCGCCTGGCTTCCCGACAACCTCCGGCGCGACCTCTCCGTCGGTAGCCTTGCCCGGCGTGCGGCCATGAGTCCGCGAAACTTCGCCCGCCAGTTTCAACAGGAGGCGGGCAAAACTCCCGCCCGATACATCGAGGACCTCCGCCTCGAAGCCGCGCGCCGCGAGATTGAATCGACAGCGATGACCTTTGAAGAGGTTGCATCCTCCTGCGGGTTTGCTTCGGGAGAGATTCTTCGTCGTGCCTTCGTGCGCTGCATCGGCGTTACGCCCCGTCAATACAGGGCCTGTTTTGGGCGCGCTCGGGTGCGGTAATCCTCTCGCCTTGCGTTGGCAGGAAGGGTTGGTTTTTTGTCCTGAATCGCCCGCTCTTTTCCAATTCACCATCGCATCGAATCTTATATATGTGACCATGCTGGCCTCGCCGCCAGGAATATCTATTGAGGAGAACCATGATGAATAGCCTGGATCTCATGTTGAAACGCAACAAAGAGTTGGCCACCCCTGCGCCATTGCTTCCACAGTCTCTGCAAACTTTGAAAGCGGTCATCATCGGTTGCGCCGACATGCGCGTGGATCCTGCTCACGTGCTTGGAATCAAGCCCGGCGAGGCCGTTGTCATGAGAAACATCGGCGGGCGAGTCACGCCCGGACTGCTGGAGGAGTTTGGTCTGCTCGGGCGAATCGGAGAGGTGGCCCGGACGATTCCCGGCGGCGGCGGTGAGTTTCACCTGATCGTGCTTCACCATACCGACTGCGGCAGCACCCGCCTGGTGGGAGACCCAGCCATGCTGGCGCACTATTTTCAGATACCGGAAAAGGAAGTTGTGGCCAAGTCGGTCCCCGATCCGCGCAAGTCGGTGGCTGTTGACGTTGCCGCACTCAGGGCAATTCCTGCACTGCCGGCCGAGTGGCTCATCTCCGGCCTCGTCTATGACGTCGCCACCGGACTTGTCGAGGTCGTCGTACCTGCGGCGCCCATTCGTGCCACTCAAAACAGCCTCGCGGTCGAGGTCGCGTAAGAGCTCCGGCGTCACGGCGCACAACTCCGTGTGAACTGCACGCTTCCGGCTGACTGCGTTGAGAGATAAGTCATGATGAGCGTTCCTTTGTTTGTCAGTGAGAGATCCAGGCCGGAGCTCTCTGCGCGGCCGCTCTCCGTGGGCTGCCTCATCTTCGAGCGCATGGATCAGATCGACTTCACCGGGCCCTTTGAAGTCCTTTCGCGCATGACGGACACAACGATCCAGATCCTGGCGAAAGGAGCTGCGCCCATCCGCGACGTGCAGGGACTTCGGCTTTCACCGGATATAAGCATCGCGGAAGCGGGACTATTCGATGTTCTGCTTGTGCCCGGCGGTCATGGACAGCAGGCGCTGATGCACGATGAAGAAGTGCTTGGGCTCATCCGCAAGGAGGTGCGCGCGGAGAGACTCCTGTTTTCGGTCTGCACCGGAGCGCTGCTGTGTGGCGCGGCCGGTGTTCTCGCGGGCAGGCAGGTCACGACTCATTGGAGTACCCGGCATCTGATGCGGTACTACGGCGCCGTCCTCGTGGATGCACGGGTCGTGGTCGATGGCAACCTCATCAGCGCCGCCGGCGTGACGGCGGGGCTGGATGGGGCGCTGGCCCTGGTCTCTCTCTTGCGCGGCGATGCGGCCGCTCAGGAGATCCAGCTCGCCATTGAATATGCGCCCAACCCCATCTTTCAAAGCGGCACTCCCGAGAGCGCGCCGGCTGGTGTGCTCGAGAGCTTTCAGAAGAAGTACGAGCCGATCGGGACTGCCAGGGAGACGGAGGCGGTTCGCTACGCGGCAGCCGACACACTCTCGCCCTCTCGCTGATCTCGCTCGTAAAGAACCTCCAAGGCGATGTTCTTTGGGATGGCGAAGTTCTTCATGTGTTCACCATGAACAACGGTCTTATCGCGGCCATGGACCTCGGGGATCAGGCCGATACAACGCGCCCCACTGCCGCATTCGCCCATCGATCCTGACCAGCCACTCCCAATCTCAAAATAGGAGAACTGTCACGGCGCATGAGTTATTCCAGTCGAACAGGTTCTCCGCAGAGGTCGCGACGTTCACGACCAGCTACTCTGTTCCGCCGCTGCAGCCGCATCACCGGCAAAGTTCAATGATTCTCGGATTCTCGCATGTGTTTAGAAAGCATAGAGTTATACGCCGTCAAGAGGGACGCGCCCGATTCGTCGCCGATGAAGAGATCGCCCCAAAGCAGGCGCGCCGGCCGGGCAATCTCGGAAACCCAGCCGCAGACCCTTCGCCGCAGCGCGCCTCAGTGACAACGCCGGGGCTGTCCAGCGGCTCCCGGGCAGGCGGTTGCGCCGCGGGAAGGTCCGCGAACCAGCGCAGCTCATCCCTTGTGACGAAATACACAGGCAACCGCCGACTTGCCGGAGTACACCTAGTGGCGACTAGAATTGTCCGTCGGCGCTGTTCCGAATTTTTGGGCGGCGAACGCCGGGCTTGGGCGCAGCAGCGGGCATCGAAGTAGACAGCCGTTGCGCCGGGGCCCCGTTCCGTTGCCCTTTCGTGTGGACCGCCGCTGCGGATCTTAACCATACGGAGGCTTTATCCCATGACCCAGGGCGTGCTCGAGCAGCCGTCTGTCGAAAGCACAGGCGCAACCTCAACCAAGTATGTGTACTTCTTCGGCGGCGGCAAGGCCGACGGCAACGGCAAGATGAAAGACGTGCTGGGCGGCAAAGGCGCGGGCCTGGCCGAGATGACCAACGCGGGACTGCCCGTGCCCCCGGGATTCACCATCCAGACCGAGGCCTGCCGCGAGTACATGCGCGGCGCGCTCAGCCCCAGGATCGACGAGGAGATGCACGCGGCCCTCAAGCACCTCGAGGAGATGCAGGGCCAGAAGCTGGGGGCGGGCGAGAATCCCCTGCTGGTGAGCGTGCGCTCGGGCGCCAAGTTCTCCATGCCCGGCATGATGGACACCATCCTGAACCTGGGGCTCAACGACCAGGCCGTCGAGGCGCTGGCCAAGCGGAGCAGCAATCCCCGCTTCGCGTACGACTCTTACCGCCGGCTGATCCAGATGTTCGGCGACGTGGTGCTGGACATTCCCAAGAAGAAGTTCGAGCACATCTTCGACGCGGTAAAGCATGCCGAAAAGGTGAAGTACGACTACGAGCTGCAGCCGGCGGCGCTCCAGAAGATCATCGCCGAGTACAAGAAGCTGGTGAAGAAGGAGACCGGCAAGGACTTCCCGCAGAAGCCGCTGGAACAGCTCGTCGCCGCGCGCGACGCCGTCTTCCGGAGCTGGAACAACGACCGCGCCAAGACCTACCGGCGCATCAACCACATCGACGACTGGCTGGGCACAGCGGTGAACGTGCAGGCCATGGTCTTCGGCAACCTGGGCGAGAACTCGGGGACGGGCGTGGGCTTTACGCGCAACCCGGCCACCGGCGAGCACACCTTCTTCGGCGAGTACCTGATGAACGCGCAGGGCGAGGACGTGGTCTCCGGCGTGCGCACGCCGATGCCGATCAGCGAGCTCGAAAAAGCCATGCCGCAGGTCTACGACCACCTGAAGACCATCACCTGGAAGATGGAAAAGCACTACCGCGACATGCAGGACTTCGAGTTCACCATCCAGGATGGGAAGCTCTACATGCTGCAGACGCGTAACGGCAAGCGCACGGGGCTGGCGGCCGTTCGCGTGGCCATCGACATGGTGCGCGAGGGGCTCATTACGCAGGACGAGGCGATCTTCCGCGTCGAGCCCAACCAGCTTTACGACTTCCTGGTGCCGCGGCTCGTCGAAAAGGGCGAGAAGGTCGAGGTGCTGGCGACGGGTTTGCCGGCCTCGCCGGGCGCGGCCGTCGGCCAGATCGTGTTTACTGCCGAAGACGCGGTGAAGCACCACGCCAACGGTTCCTACCGGTCGATCATCCTGGTGCGCGGCGAGACCACGCCGGAGGACATCGCCGGCATGGAAGTGGCGGACGGCATCCTCACCTCGCGGGGCGGCATGACCTCGCACGCCGCTGTCGTTACGCGCGGCATGGGCAAGTGCTGCGTGGCCGGCGCGGGAGACTGCGTGGTCGACGAAGCCAAAAAAGAGCTGCGCGTGAAGGGCAAGACCTTCAAGCAGGGCGACTGGCTCTCGCTGGACGGCACCACGGGCCGCGTCATCGCCGGGCAGCTCAAGACGCTCGAGGCCCAGCCGAACGATCCGGATCTGGTCAAGTTCATGAGCTGGGTTGACCCGGTGCGGCGGCTGCGCATTCGCGCCAACGCCGACATTCCCCGCGACGCCAGGCAGGCGCAGGCCTTCGGCGCCGAGGGCATCGGGCTCTGCCGCACCGAGCACATGTTCTTTGCCGAGGACCGCATCGAGCACATGCGCGCCATGATCCTGGCCGACAACGAGAAAGACCGCCGCGCCGCGCTCAAGAAGCTGCTGCCCATGCAGCGCGCCGACTTTGTGGGTCTGTTCAAGGCCATGGGCGCAATGCCGGTGACCATCCGCACCATCGACCCGCCCCTGCACGAGTTCCTGCCCAAGCGCGAGGATCTTTTGGTTCAGATCGCCCGCCTGGAAGAGACCAAGCCCCGTTCGCCGAAACTCAAGGAGCTGCGCACGCTGCTGGCCCGCGTGGAAGAACTGCACGAGATGAACCCGATGCTGGGGCTGCGCGGCTGCCGGCTGGGCATCACCTTCCCCGAGATCACCGAGATGCAGGTGCGGGCGATCATCGAAGCGGCGGTCGCGGTCAAAGCCAAGGGCGGCGATCCGCATCCTGAGATCATGATCCCGCTGGTGGGCTCGATCGAGGAGATGCGCAACCAGACAGCGATCGTGCGCCGCGTGGCCGACGAGGTCTTCGAACAGAAGGGCGCCAAGGTCGATTACATGGTGGGCACCATGATCGAGCTGCCGCGCGCCGCGCTGACCGCCGACCAGATCGCCGAAGAGGCCGAGTTCTTCAGCTTCGGGACCAACGACCTGACACAAACGACCTTCGGCATCTCTCGCGACGACATCAACAACTTCCTGCCGGCCTATATGAAGTACGGCATCTTCAAGCAGGACCCCTTCGCCACCCTGGACCAGGTCGGCGTGGGGCAACTGGTGAAGAACGCCGTGGCCAAGGGACGCAACACACGGCCCGAACTCAAGGTGGGGATCTGCGGCGAGCACGGCGGCGATCCCGAGAGCGTGAAGTTCTGCCACAAGATCGGGCTCAACTATGTATCCTGCTCGCCCTTCCGGTTGTTGACGGCGCGGCTGGCAGCGGCGCAGGCGGCACTTGAGGAGAAGCAGATAAGGCCAGACCTGCATACCGGCGCCAAGTAGCCGGCAACCGGCTTGGGCACGGGGGCGCGGCCATTGGGCTGCGCCCCCGTTGTATTTTGGAGGCCCCGTGGCAAAGATCCTATGCTTACTCGGGGCCGTACGCCCGCATCTAATTTTCCGTCATGCCCTTCGCAGCGGGGTGGGTCTTCTCCAGTGCTTCCGCGGCGTGCAGGTGCTTTTCGAGCACGGGCACGGTGTCCGACGCATAGGTCTTCAGGGCCGGATTCATCGCGTTGACCGACTCCTTCTCAAAGACGGCGATCGCCTCGGTGTGGCCCTTGACCATCGCCGCGACGAAGCGCCGGTCGAACTCCGCGCCCTTGAGCTCATGGAACGGCCCGATCACCTTGTGGTTGTTGGCGGCGTCAATCGCGTCCGGAACCGTGAAGCCGCCCTTTTGGGCAACATCCTTCAGTTGCTGCAGGTTCTGGGAGTGGTCGGCGTTCAGCATCTGCCCATAATCCTTCACGGGCTGCGAAGCGGCCACGTCTTCGGCGAGTTTCCCAAGGTTGCACTCGACCATATCGGTCTGTGCGGCGAAATCGACAAACTGCTGGTCGGTCATGCCCGCCTTCACCGCGGTCTTCACTTTCGCCAGCGCGGGAATCGAGCAGAGGACCAGGCAGCAAATGGCTGCAAAGAAACGCTTCATCGGCTTTCCCTCCAGATGGAAGTCCGTACGTGAGAGTTGGATGCCGATGAAGCAGCCCGAGTCGATGAGGCGCGGACTCTAACGCAGCCGGCTCCTTGGCGCGCTCTGCGCGGCTACTTGCCTTCCGGCGCGTAGTAGCCTTCGGGGATGGTGACCGTCACGTCGTCCGTCTTCGCCGTGAGCACGGTCTTGTGGAAGCTGCCGTCGGCTTCGAACGAGCTGGGCGTGTAAGTCAGCAGGTACTGGCCCTCGATGTCCTCGGCGACCTGGTTGTAGATGCCCGCCAGGTCGTCCGTCCGCTTGGCTTCAAAGGCGCGGCCGCCGCTGCGTGTGGCGATCTCGGCCATGTTCTTCTTGGCGTCGACCGGCGGCATGCCGGTGCTGCCGCCCGTGGGAATCCCGCCTGGGTAGCCCCCGGGGTAGCCGCCCGGATAACCACCGGGATAACCGCCAGGGTAGGGATAGGTATCGGGGTAGGTGTTGCCCACGCCGCCGCGCCGCAGCCGCAGCGGTTCCTCGCTGCCCTTGAAATAGATGGTGTAGACGATCGTGTGCGCATGCTCGGCCGCGTCGATGGCGTCGTTGATCGACTCCCTGCTGCCCAGGTCCACGCCCTGTGAGAAGACCACCAGAACCTTGCGCCCCTGCCCGGGCTTCATCACGTCGTGCGAGGCAAGATAGATGGCGTCGTAGAGGTCGGCGCCGCCGCTTGCTCGCGGCTGCCGCCCGCTGCTGGCGGTCTCGGCGCCCGACCCGTTCTGCGCGGCCGGAGTCGAGCCCATCTGCTCGAGGTCGCTATCAAGTGCCGACCGCGAGCCGGTGAGGTCCCGGATCAGCTCGACCTCGCGATCGAAGTGAACGAGGAACACCTGGTTGCCGCCCTGCGCGCCGGATGGGTCCGCGGGCAGCATCAGGTCGACGAACTTCTCCGCGGTCTTCCGCTCGGTGTCCAGGGCGCGGTTCATGGCGCTGCTCGTGTCCACCAGGATCCCGACCTGCAGAGGCTGGCCGCTCGCCTGCGTCAAGCTTGTGATCGTCTGCTGCGTGCCGTTATCGGTCAGGGTAAAATCGCCTGCGGTGAGGCCGGGGTCCGGCTCGCCGCGCTTGTTGCTCACGGTGACGGGCAAAACCACCTCGTGCGCCTGCGCCTTGGGCGCCGCCACAGGCTGCTGTGCAGCGACGGGAACCATCAGGCAGGGGAACGACAGAGCGGCGGCAATCGGGATGCACTGCAATCGCATAACCAGTCAGGCCCCGGGGTACGGCGACCCCTGGAACCGCTACGGGCATTATTCCACGAGCCGCGCAGGCGTGACCGGTTCAAGCGAGCACCCGTAGAGCTCTTTCAGATTCCAGGCTGCGGAAAAACCCCTGGCGAAGCCCCTCTTGTATCAGGTCAAGACTTTAGTCCTGCCGCCAGCGCAACCAAACGGCGGTGCGGCTTTAGTCCCTGAGGAAAGCTCGCCCCTCGAGTTCGATATTTATTCCTGATTCTTCCACCGCCTGCAAAGCCCGTGCCCTTCAAACCCGCTTTACTTGGCTCCTATTGCCCATCCGGCGCGTAGTAGCCCTCGCGCGTCGTGACCGTCAGGTCGCCCTTCTTCGTCGTGAGCGCGACTTTGTGGAAGCTGCCGTCGGCCTCAAACGGGTCGGGCGAATAAGTGAGCAGATACTGGCCGCGCAGCTCCTGGGCGATCTGATTGTAGATGCCGGCCAGGTCGTCCACTTTCTTTGCTTCGAAAGGCCGGCCGCCGGTGCGCGTGGCGATCTCGGCCATGATCTTCTTGCCGTCAACCTGCGGCGCCTGGCTGCCGCCACCACCGCGGCGTCCGCCGCCCGGGTAGCCGCCACCGCCGGGATAGCGTCCGCCGCCGCCGGGCCATCCACCGCCCATCCCGCCGTGGCGCCCGCCGGGAAAGCCGCCGCCGCCCATCCCACGCTCCTGGTCGCCCTTGAAGTAGATCGTGTAAACACTCGTGTTGGCGCGTTCGGCCGCGTCGATCGCCTCGTCGAGCGACTCCTTGCTGCCGCGGTCCTGGCCGTCGGAGAAGACCACCAGCGCCTTGCGGCCGTTCTTGGGCTTCATCATGTCGTTCGCGGCAAGATAGATGGCGTCGTAGAGCTGCGTGCCGCCGCCGCGCCTCATGCCCCCGCCCCGTTGCCCGTAGCCGCCGCCCTCGCTATCGTTGGTCTCGGGGCCCTGGGTGTCGTTGTGCTCGGCCTGCGTCGGCCCCATCTGCTCCAGGTCGTTGTCCAGCTTGGCGCGGGAGCTGGTGAAGTCTTCGAGCAGCTCTACCTCGCGGTCAAAGTGGATAAGAAACGCCTGGTCGCCGCCCTTCGTGCTGGGCGGGGCGTCCGGCAGCATCAGGTCCACGAACTTCTCGGCGGCCTTGCGCTCGGTCTCCATGGCCCGGGCCATGCTGCGGCTGGTGTCCACCAGCAAACCAACTTGAAAAGGCAGATTGCTCTCGCGCGAAAAGCCTTTGATCGTCTGCGGCTTGCCGTTGTCGGTGAGGGCAAAGTCGCTGGCCGTCAGGTCGGTCACCAGCTCGCCGTGCTTGTTGCGGACGGTGACCGGAAGAATCACCTCGTGCGCCTGCACTTTGAGCGTCGTGGCCGAACTCTCCGCCGCGGCTGGCGGCGCGGGCGCGGTTTGCTGAGCGGCGCAGTGCTTGAGCGCGGCGGGCGACACCAGAAGCACAAGGGCAGAGAAAAAAACGGATCGAATTCGCATAGGAGGACGCGTGCAGACCTTCCGGTTCATTAGACGTGGAAGAACCGGGGAATGTTGACCGCCAGCAACGCCGCCGGCCACCGCGCCCGACGGCGCGACTCCCCTGTCCGGCCGCTCTCCCCCGCCCGCTCACTCCGGTATTCCCACGCCATACCGGGGCCACAGCGGGCGAATGCGATGGTGATTCGCAACCGGCGGCTGGTCGCACTCGCAGGCGATCACGGTCACCGGCTCGTCCGGCGGCTGACTGGGCAGGCCGGGGAAGCGCAGCGAAAGCTCGTTCTGTGTAAATCGAGCTTCTGGCCGGTCTTGAGCAGCCGGGCCGACAGCACCTTGGCATCGAGCCCACCCACCGCGACGACCGTGGCCTTGCGGAAGAACGGGAGCCACTGCGCGGCCGGCGTCTCCGAGGGCCAGAAGTAGACGTGAATGTAGAGGGTGTTACCCCTGCGCGTGAAGTTGGTGTAGTTGCCGAAGCTGATGGACGCTCCGGCCTCCTGGGCCAAGGCGTATCGGGCGGCAGGCGCGGCCGCGGTCAACGCTCCGGCGCCGGCGAACTTCATAAAGCCGCGGCGAGAGATGGATGCAAATGCCATGCGTTTCTCGGGTGATAAGGGCAGATCGAAAACGAAGTGGCGCGTCGCGTCGAAACACCCTTGACAGCCCGCGCCCGCCGTCTCGAATAATCGAGGCCATGCGCTGGATTGGGTTATGGATCGTGTTGCTGGCAACCGCTGTGTGCTCGGTGAATGCCCGTGCACAGCAGGCCATTCAGCTGCCGGCTCCGCAGGCAGTAACGGCACCGGCGGCAGACAGCTTCCGCTTTGTCTCCGACGGTCCGCGGGCCCTGGGCTGGTCGCGGGGGGACGTAATTCCCCGCAAGTACTTCCACGAGAACCTCACGGCGCTCTTCGAGCGGACGCTGGTGCTCGACGATAGCATTCCGCAGCGCGCCACCCTGCGCTGGATCTTTACCGGGCCCCACGCCGGATTCACGATCGAGTTGACCGCGGACAAGGTCCGCATCGCGGAACGCTACTACGATTCGATGGCGCTTTACGACGGCCAGGGCAACTATCCCGAGAAGACGGTGCGCACCATCGAACGGCAGTTCGAGGGCCAGGCCCGCTCGCTCACCGTGATCGCCGACGCGCATCTCGCCGTGCGTGTGCTGGTGAACGGCATGCAGGTGATCGAAGCCCCGCTGCTCTTCGACGTGACGCGCCACCAGTTGATGCTCGCTGCCCCGCGCACCGCGCACGACGTCGTCGCCGGCACCTTGCTCGAGCCTGAAGTGAAGATGGCCGCGGTCGCGATCGACGCCAGCCAGGCCTTCCAGACCATGCTCGGCTTCGGCGGCAGCCCCAGCATTCCCGCCTACGACGAGCTGAGCGAAGCGGGCAAGCAGGAGTACTGGCAGATTCTCAAGCGCTACAACCTGCTCATCTCGCGCGAGTACCCCATGGGCGAAGCCCTCAAGCCGGACCTGAGCAACATGGCCGACGTGAACGATGCCACGCCCCACTACTACGGCGACAACTTTCCCAACAGCGAAGTATCGAACTTCGACTACAACCGGCACATCGTCGAAATGGGCGGCGGCACGATCTACGAGCTGTGGGCGCTGCCCCAGTGGGCCACGGAACCCTACCACGGCGCGGCAGAAGCCGGCGTGCAGCCCGGGCCGGTGCGCCGGGTCGCCAATCCCGACGAGTATGCGCGCATCATCGTGGAATTCTGCCGCCGCGAGCAGGCGGCCACCGGCGCGGCGCCACTGATCGTCGGCCTCGAAAACGAAGTCGGCCAGCCGCCTTCCGTCTTTGACGCGATGGCCGTGGCCGTGCGCCGCGCCCTCGACCACGCCGGCTTTACGCACACCCAGATCCACATGCCCGACGCGAGCTTTATGAATGAAGGGATCGAACGCGCCGACGCCATGCGCAAAGATGCGGCGGCGTGGGCGTCCATCGACTACTCCGCAACCCACGAGTACGACTTTCAGGAGTTCATGGCCAATCCCGACATGTATGACGCGCGCATGAAGGCCATGCACGAGGCCGCGGCGGACAAACCGTTTCTGGCTACCGAAATCTGCCTCAACGATCCGCACTACCAGGAGCCCTCGTACCGGATTGCTTTTGCGGCCGCCCAGCTCTATCACAAAAACCTGACCATCCTTGACGCCGAGGCCCTGCTCTATTGCTGGACGCTCCTCGACGTAGAGCAGCCAAGCTTTGCCGGCTCGCGCGCCCTGCTTGCGCCCGACCGCACCGGCGGCTGGATTCCCGCGCCGACCAGCTTTGAGCTGCGCGTGCTCGGCGCCTACAGCCGCCACATCCTGCGCGGCATGAAGCGCATTGGCGCAAGCTCGACCGATCCCAACCTGCTGACCACGGCCTTCTCCGACGGCAAGGACGAGACACTGGTGATGATCAACCGGGGCGTGACGCCGCGCGAGGTTACGGTAACCGGCGCCGCGCATCCGTGGGCCGAGATGGAGCGGACCGGGCTTGAAGAGGTGAACGCGGTCTCCGCCATGCCGGACAAGATTCCCGTGCAGATTGTCGTCCAGCCGGGCGAGATCGTGGTGCTTTCGACCGTTAAAGCGGAGTAGCGTGAGCGGCTGTCAGGTCTTCGCGGTTTAGCGGCGTTTCCCGTTGTTTGAAAACAATTGCCCAAGAATGAAAATCATGATAGCCCTCGCCTTTCAGAGGTTTATCGACCTATAGAGGCGCTTGGTGGGCAGCCACAAGACCATCGTGGACAAGATGGGCGGCCTGAAGCGGTCGCAAGGGAGCCAGAACCGCAGGCCGCTCGACTCGCCCATCGGCTTCAGCAGCCAGATGGACGGCGAAACGGCGAACAGAAGACTTGGAAGCTATCTCCGGGTGGGCGCTACTGGTTTTCCGCTACGCGGCTCGCGGCCTCCAGCACCGCCCGCCGGATCTCCTCCTCGCGCGCCGGCGTGATGCGCACCAGCGGCGTGGAGAGGCTGATGGCTGCGACCACTGGCTGGCCCGCCGCCTGGATCGCGGCGCTATAGCAGATGCCGCCCAGCACCGACTCCTCGCGGTCGCAGGCGATGCCCGTCTTGCGAATCTCCGCGAACTCCTCGAAGAGCCGCGAGCGGTCGGTGATGGTGTGCTCGGTGCGCCGCGAAAGCCCGTACACTTCGAGGATCCGGTCGGCCAGTTCCCGCTCCTGGAAGGCGGTGATGGCCTTGCCCATGGCGCTGCAGTGCGGCGGCAGCACACGGCCGATCCGGTTCGACATGCGGATCTCGTGAAAGGTCTCCACCGTGTCCAGCACGTGGATGCGGTCCTCGTAAAGGTAGGCCAGGCTCGCCGTCTCGTTAAAGTCGTGGGTCAGCCGCTCCAGCTCGGGCCGAGCCTTTTTGCGCAGCGTGCTGCCTTGCTCGATCAGCCAGCCAAAGCGCAGCTTCGCCGCAAGCTGGTAGGTCCCGTCCACCGCCTGCTCCAGGTAGCCGTGTTTTTCGAGCGTCAGCAGAACGCGAAACAGCGTCGATTCCGGCAGCCCTGTGCGTTTGCCGATCTCGGTAAGCGCCAGCGGCACCTTGCCGTCGAAGCAGTCCAGCACGGCGAGCGCACGGCCGATGGAGCGCAGGTAATACTGCTGGCTGCTTCCCGGCGCCTCGCCGGAAGATTGCAGGGCCCACTTCGGAATGCGTCTGCGGATGGCTTTGCCGGATGGAGCTGGGGGTTCGGACTTGCGCGGCATGGGGGCGGCTGCACCTTTTCTTTCTTTAGGTCGAACTTCCAAAGAACCTTTATACGTGTGGGGTGCAGGCTTGCGCAATAATTTTCATTTTTGCAACGCAATTGACACGCCGGATTTTGCTGTGTAGAAGAGTCTTGCCCGATGATGACCTGTCCATCTGGGAGATCCCGGCGCCTGGGGCGCCATGCCAGGGGTGATGAACCGCAGAGGAACGATGAACCGCAGAGAGTTGATCAAACTGGGCGCCGGCGCCATGGCCGCCGGATGGACCGCTTCCACCGCAAGCGCCGCTCCAGACAGCGCCGGTGAGTCCATCGAACAGTGGGGTGTCTTCGAGGTCACCGCGCAGGGCCCTTCCAGCGGCAATCCCTTCGTCGATATTCAATTCGGCGGGCGCTTCATGCAGGGCCATCGCGCCGTGGAGGTTGCGGGCTTCTACGACGGCGATGGCGTCTACCGCGTGCGCTTCTCGCCCGATACGCCCGGGCCGTGGACCTGCGAAACCACCAGCAGCGCGAAGGAGTTGGCCGGCCTCACGAGAGCCTTCGAGTGCACTCCGGCCAAAGCCGGCAACCGGGGGCCCGTCGGCACCGCGCACCGCTTCCACTTTCAGTATGCGGACGGAACGCCGTACTTTCCCTTCGGGACGACCTGCTACTCCTACGGCTTCGTGCCGGAGCCCTATGAACGCGAGACCCTCGAAAACCTGAAATCGGCCGAATTCAACAAGGTGCGCATGTGTCTGCTTCCGAAGCCGCTGGGCAAGCTTGAGCCCGTGGCCATGCCGTTCGAACGCCCAAGCGGCGCAGCGTTGTCCGGCGCGGCTCCGCCCAATGCGCAGGGCAGCATGGCGAGTCCGGACTACAAAGAAACCCGCGAACAGTTCGATCTGACTCGGCTCAACCCGGCTTACTTTCAGCACGTCGAGCGCTGCATCGAGAACCTGCTCGCCGCCAACATCCAGGCCGACGTGATCCTCTTTCATCCCTACGATGCCTGGGGGTTCAAGTCCATGGGCGCCGACGCGGATGACCGCTATCTGAAGTACGCCATCGCGCGGC
>DATJMU010000135.1:0-83609 GCA_035508555.1 Occallatibacter sp.
GGTTGATTCTGGGCCTTGGCTGCCGGGAAAGGCGGCGCATGAGTCGGCGGTTTCGCGGCACCGTCCACAACGCGCGCATGCGTGAGACTCGGCAGCGGCGCGCTCTCATCGAGGTTCTTGACCATGATCGTGATTCGGCGATTGGAAGGATCGAACGGATTGCTTTTGACGCGGAGCATCTGGTCGGCAAAGCCGCGCACCTGCGTCACTTGATCGCCGCGCACGCCATCCTGCTGCAGAAGGCGACGCGCTGCATTGGCTCGGTCGGCCGACAGCTCCCAGTTGCTGTAATTGGTGTCGCTGGAGTACTGCGCCGCGTCGGTGTGGCCCTCGATGAGCAGCTTGTTGGGCAGGGTCTTGAGCGAGGAGGCGAGCAGGGCCAGGAGTTCCTGGCCGCGGTCGCTGAGCTGGGCGCTGCCGAGTTGGTAGAAGGTACCGTTCTTGCCTTCGAGCAGCTCGATGCGCAGCCCCTCGGAGGTGATGGTGATCTCGATCTGCTTCATGAGCTTTTCGAGATCTTTGCGCGCGGCGATCTCCTTTTCGAGCTTCTCCTTGAGCTGCTGCATGAGGCGCATGTTCTGTTCTTCCGTGGTCACGGAGACGCCGTTACCGCTCATGGTGGTGCCGAGGAGACTGGCGGTGCCTTTGGGATCGTTGAAGTAGCCGGCGACGGCCTTGCGGATTTTTTCGCTGGAGCCCATGAGCCAGAGGACGATAAACAGCGACATCATGGCGGTGACGAAGTCGGCGTAGGCCACCTTCCAGGCGCCTCCGTGGTGGCCGCCGTGGCCGGCTTTTTTCCTGATGACGATGATGGGCTGGCTCTTGTTCGACATCGTGGCTGATCCTTCTCACCCGGCGCTAGGCCGCGGCCGCCTCGGCCGGTGCGTCGGCGCGGTTCTTGCAGGTCTTCTCCATCTCGTCGAAAGAGGGCCGGACGCGGGCGGGGATGGCGCGCCGGCCCATCTCGACGGCGATCATGGGGGCTGAGCCCTTGAGGAAGCTGAGCAGCAGAACGCGGAGGACGCCGAGGTACTCGTTGTGCTCGTCGGCGGTCTTGCTCATGTTGGAGGAGAGCGGGCCGACGACGCCGTAGCAGAGCAGGATGCCGAGGAAGGTGCCAACGAGAGCAGCAGCGACCTTTTCACCGATCTTTTCCGGCGGTCCGCCCAGTGCGCCCATGGTGATGACGACGCCGAGGACGGCGGCGACGATGCCGAGGCCGGGCAGCGAGTCGGCGACCGTGGCGAGGGCCGTGACGGGCTGCATGGCCTCGTGGTGATGGACCTCCATGTCGAGCTCCATCATCTGGTCCATGTCGAAGGGCTCGACCCCGCCGGTGATGGCGGTGCGCAGGGTGTCGCAGACGAACTCGCGGGCGTGGTGGTCGTTGAGGAATCCGGGAAAGTTCTTGAAGATCGAACTCTCCTCGGGCTTTTCCACGTCCATCTCGACGCTGAGCAGGCCCTCTTTGCGGACCTTGTTGAGGAACTGGTACATCATCTTGAGAGTGTCGAGGTAGCGCTGCTTGCCGATGGAGGAGCCCTTAATGACCCCCTGGAGGTTGGCGGCGATGGCCTTGAGGATGTGCACGGGGTTGGCGGTGAGGAGGGTGCCGGTGGCGGCGCCGGCGATGATGATGAGCTCAGCGGGCTGGAGGAGGACGGCCATGTGGCCCTTCTCCATGAGAAAGCCGCTGATGACCGCCGCAAAGACAACGACGATTCCTACGATGGCAAACATGGTGCGGCCTCCGGATCGGGGGTGACGCGGTTGCCGCCGGCCGAGGAGCTGGCGGCCATGGCGCGGCGGGCGCTGTCGAGGAGCTGGGCGAGGGACTCGTCGCTGCCGGGCTGGGCCTGGGCGGCGCCGATACTGATGGTGATGGAGACGCGGTCGCCCCACCAGCGGAAGTCTGCGGTGCGGGCCTGGCCGGCAAGGTTGCGGGCGTGGGCGGAGAGCATGGGGGCGGTACGCTCGTGGCAGAGGACGAGGAACTCCTCCTCGCCCCAGCGCGCGATCTCGTCGGTAGGGCGCAGGCCCTGGCGGAGGGCTTGTTGGACTTTTTGGAGCATGGCCTCACAGGCGACGGCGCCGTGGGTCTTGCGCAGGCAGGGCGCCTGGTCGACGCCGATCCAGAGGAGGCCGATGGCTGGGCCGCCGCGGGTAAAGTCGTCGAACTCCATCTGCAGGCGCTCTTCGAGCTGCTCCTGGCTGGCTTCGGCGGGACCGCCCCGGCCGTGGGGCAGGGCATCGAGGGTTTCGGCAGGATGGAAGACGGCCGCCGCGCCGATGCTCTCGCCAAGGCCGTCGCGCAGGGGCAGAGTGCGGACGATGACGGGAACGTCATGACCGAGCCGGTGGCGGATATGGACCAGGTTGCGGCGGCCCGGCTCTGGTTGGCCGTCAGAGGGCGCGCCGGATGCGAGCAGGGCGTCAAGCCAGTCGGAAACCGGACGGCCGACGAGCTCGAGGGCGGGGCAGCCGGTGATGGCCTCGGCGGCGCCGTTCCAGAAGGCGACATCGCCGCCGGGACCGACCACCGCAATCCCCTCCGGGAGGCTGTCCAACGCGGCTTCCAGCAGTTCGGCGCGATCGGCCATCCTTCTCCTTCACACTCCCCGGGCCGCGCAGGGGGCGGCCGGACGCAGTTCCGCCCGCGGCGCACATCCGCAGGGCGCTCACAGGTGTTTATCGGCACAAAACCGCGTGACTTCACATTCGCAGTCTGCGAACGAAGAGTCGACGGAGAGTTCCGGAGTCTTTCGGCAGCCGCAGGCGCGGTCCCTTTTTGCCTGCCCGCTCGTCGCTCAGGGCGCGCCCGCAGCCCCTGACGGAATACCCAAGTGCAGCCGCCTTTTCCACCTGCGGCCCCAGCGGTTCAGGATAGATGGAAGAAATTCGATGGCCACGTTCGTCCCCGCTTCTGACAGCACGCCGTTGTTCCCCATGCGGAGCGCGTCCTTCCACCCATAGCGGCTCGGATACCATCCGTAGACCGCCGTAAACGGTCCCGCATACGGCGCCACCAGTTCTGGAAGGCCGAAGGCCTTGTGAGCGTCCGCCCCGCGGCGGGCAACGAACGTAGACGACAACGCATTGCCGAACCGCGGCCAGAAGCCCTGGCACTGGCACCGGTAGTACTCCGTGTCTTCCCCAAGGGCCTCTGCCAGCGCGTAGCGCGTCGTCGCCGAGGCCATCTCCGTACCCAGATTCGAAGCGAATCGCTCGCCGAATCCGCCCCACCCCTCTTCCCAGTCCGGAGGGTTGCGCTCCGCCTGGTGAAGACCGGAGATAAATGTCACTGAAGTGATCGAGTAAGGCGCGAACATCCATCTCACATAGCGGTGGAATCGCTCTTGCTCAGTGGGTGGCCTGTACGGCTTCTCCGGCCGAGTTACCCGCCGGGCCGGCAGGGTGCGCGCCAATCCCATCTCATTCGCTCCCGTGCCTACCTGCGTCCATGCACTCAGCGGTACCATCGCCGCCACAAAAAACAGAATTACGGGGAGTTTGCCGGCAGCTCGCAACGGGGGATTCTCTCCTCCCCCTGTGAGATGCGCCCCGAGCGGATCGGAGCGTCCTCGATTCCGGGCGGGGCGGCTTCAGTAGCTCCGCACCCACTCCAGAATTGACCGCACGGCGATGCCGCTGGGGCCCTTGGCGATGTAGGGGCGTGAGTCCTCGACCCAGGCCACGCCGGCGATGTCGAGGTGGATCCAGGGGGTGTCTTCGGCGAAGGCGTGGAGGAACTCGGCGGCGGTGATGGCGCCGCCCCAGCGGCCGCCGGTGTTCTTGATGTCGCCGATGTCGCTCTTGATCATGTCGGCGTACTCGTCGCCCAGGGGCAGGCGCCAGAACTTTTCGCCGGATGTAGCGAGGGCAGTGTCGAACTTGGCGTAGGTGGGGTCGTCGTTCGAGAAAGCCCCGGCGTTCACCATGCCCAGGGCGATGACGCAGGCGCCGGTGAGGGTGGCGGCGTCGATGAGATGGGTGGCGCCAAGCTGGCGGGCATAGGCCAGGCCGTCGGCCAGCACCAGGCGGCCCTCGGCGTCGGTGTTGATGATCTCGATGGTTTTGCCGGACATGGCGGTCTGGACGTCGCCGGGCTTCTGGGCCTTGCCGTCGGGCATGTTTTCGGCGGCGCAGACGATGGACAGCACGCGCACCCTGGGCTTGAGGAGGGCGATGGCGCGCATGGCGCCGATCATGGCAGCGCCGCCGGCCATGTCGTACTTCATCAGCTCCATCTTGTCGGCGGGCTTGATGGAGATGCCGCCGGTGTCAAAGGTGATGCCCTTGCCGACCAGGCCCAAGACCGGCCCGTCGACGGGGCCATCCGTGACGCCTTCGGGCTCATAGCGGAGGATGATGAGGGCTGGTGGCTCCTCGGAGCCCTGGGAGACGCTCCAGAAGGCGCCCATCTTGAGCTCGTGGAGCTTTTCGGTGGAATGGACCTCCCACTGCAGGCCGACCTCGGCGGCCATCTGGGCGGCGCGCTGGCCGAAGATGGTGGGGGTGAGCTTGTTGCCGGGCTCATTGACGAGGGAGCGGGCGAAGTTCTGGCTCTCGCCGATAATGACGCCTTCGTGGAATCCGGATTCGATCTCGGACTTGTGGGGGCCCTGGTCGGCGCCGGGAGCAGCAAGGGTGAAGGACAGGATGCTCTGGTCCTTGCGGTCGGAGCGGTAGGTGTCGGGATCGAAGTCGCCGACGAAGGCCCCCTCGGCGGCGGCACGGGCACTGGCGCCCCCGGGCAAGCCTGCGCCAAACGGTAGCGCCAGGACCAGATCCCGGATGCCGCGGGGCTTGATGAAGCGGACGGCTGTACCGGCGGCGGTGCGCACATCGTGCACGGTGGCTTTGGCCTGCTTGCCGAGGCCGACAATCAGCAAGCGCCTGGCGGCGAGGCCGGCGGGGGCGTGAATGAGCAGGGTCTCGTTGGGGCCGGCCTTGAATTCGCCGCTAGCGAGAACAGCCGCGGCGGCGGCTTTGACGGCCTGGTCAGAAGCGAGGAGCTCGGGCGCGGGCTTGACCTCGGGGCCTTTGGCGGTTTGCGTGTCGGCGGCGAGGACCACCAGCAGGTCGGTCTGGATTGCACGGAGCGGGGCGAAGGAGAGCGCGGTCTTCATGCGGACTATTGTTTCACTTTGGGCGGGGTGGATAGCAACTGAGGATGGTATGGGCGGGCCGGCGATTTCGTTCTCTTTCGGTGGAATGACATACTCTTTGTCCATGTCACTTATTTATGATTTGACATATTTTAGACTGATGTCACAATAATGTGTATGGAGACCGAGGGAGACAGTGTCATTTCAGTAGAGAATTTCACGGCGCGGGTGAATGAGAACGGGCGGATCGTGATTCCGGCCGATATTCGTAAGGCCATGGGCCTGAAGCCGGGGGATAGCGTGGTGATGCGGCTGGAAGATGGCGTTCTCATGATCGAGTCGCATCTGGCGCGGATCCGGAGGATTCAGGAGGAGTTCAAGCGCTACGCCAAGCCCGGGGTTCTCATGTCGGACGAGCTGATTGCAGATCGCCGTGAGGAGGCGCGCCGGGAGATGGAGGAGTGGCTTGGATAGCGTGGTGGTTGACTCGTCTGCGATCTTGGCGGTCATCTTTAACGAACCGGGCAGCGGCCCGGTAATCCCCTTGCTGCGGGGCGCATTGCTGAGCACGGTGAACCTGACGGAAGTGCACACGCGGCTGCTATTGGACGGCGTGCCGTCAGATTTTGCCTGGGAGCAAGTGCAGAACATGGGCTGCGAGATCTGCATGTTTGACGAGGAGCAGGCGCGACAGGCGGGCGATCTGGTCGGGAAGACGAAGCTCTACGGTCTTTCCCTGGGCGACCGGGCGTGCCTGGCGCTGGCGCTGGCACGGCGGGCCACAGTGTACACGACCGACCGGGCGTGGAAGTCGCTGGGGGTGCCGGTGACGGTTGAGGTGATCCGGTGAGCCAGACCGGATGAGTTGCGTGAACGGCGATAGAATGCTGCCGGAGGAAACGGGCGATGAAACTCGACGTGAAAGCGATGGCGCTGGCCGGAGCGATCCTCTGGGGCGGAGGCGTTTTGCTGATGGGCGTGGCGAACCTGGTATGGGCAGGGTATGGCGGAGGATTTCTGGAGTGGCTGGCCACGTTCTATCCGGGGTACCACGCGGCGCGGAACTTGGGAGCGGTGATCGTGGTGACGCTCTACGCGCTGCTGGACGGGCTGGCGGGCGGGGCGATCTTTGGGTGGTTGTACAACGGCTTTGTAAAGTCGAGCGCATAGCAGCTTCACAGAGCCACGTTGAAACCGTGCCACGCTACGAAATTCCACACCGAGAAGACAAAGGCCGCAAGTTCAGGCCATCTATTTCACACGGCGCAGCCATACCTGCTCGATATAGCTGTCAGTCATGCCGGCGATGTAGTCGGCGACGGTGCGGGCCAGGCCCTGGGCAGGGATCTGCGACTGGTGGTCGGCGGGGAGTTGAGCGGGCGAGTCCATGAGCGCGCTAAAGAGCTCCTGCACGACGCGCGTGGCGTGGGCGTGGACCTCTTCCATGCCGGGCGAGTTGTAGAGGCGGGCGTAGAGGAACTCCTTGGCGCCGGCGCGCGCGGACTCCATCTCGGGACTCAAAGCGACGAGGCGGGCAGGGGCGCGGCGGATGTCGTCGAGTGTGGTTGCGCCCAGGGCTGCCACACGGGCGCTGGTTTCGCAAGCGAGATCGGTGGCCAGGGCATTGAGGATCTGGCGCAGAGCCTCGTAGACGGCGAGCCGCGCAGGGGCCTGGGGATAGCGGGCAAGCGCGGTATCGTGGAAGCGGCGGAAGAGCGGGACGGACTCCCGCACTTCGTCGAGCGAGAGGATGTGGGAGTCGAGGCCGTCATCGAGGTCGGCGGTAAGGTAGGCGATCTCGTCGGCGAGGTCGATCAACTGGGCTTCGAGGGGCGGAAAGAAGCCGAGGAAGTAGCTGGCGAGCTCGGGGTGGTCGGCGGCGGAGTAGTCGTGGGAGTGCTTGACGATACCTTCGCGGACGGCGAGCGTGAGGTTGAGGCCGCGGAAGGAGGCGTAACGCTCCTCGAACCAGGTGACGATGCGCAGGGAGTGGAGGTTGTGGTCGAAGCTGAGGCCGTGGGCGCGGAGGGCGCGGTCGAGGGCCTTTTCGCCGGCGTGCCCAAAGGGCGGATGGCCGATGTCGTGGGCCAAGGCGAGGGCCTCGGTGAGCTCGGCGTTGAGGCCGAGCGCGCCGGCCAGAGTGCGGGAGATCTGTGTGACTTCGAGGGTATGGGTGAGGCGGCTGCGGGAGTGGTCGGAGGGCGGGTCTTCGGGCAGGCGGGCGAAGACCTGGGTCTTGCCAGCGAGGCGGCGAAAGGCGCGGGTGTGGAGGACGCGGGCGGCGTCGCGCGAAAAAGGCGTGCGGTAGGGGTGAGGGGACTCGGGATAAGCGCGCGAGGCCAACTCGCTTGCCGCGTCGCCGGAGACAGCGATGGCGCCGGGTAGCGTGGAAGGCGTTTCAGCGAAAGCGACCATCCGGCAGGCTTACTCGGGGGGCTTGGGCTGGCCGAGCTCGCTGTCTTCCTTGGCGAGCTTGACGCGGGCGCTTTCAAGCATCTTCTGGACCCTGGCTACGTCGCCGGGCTCGATGTCGGCCGGGACGGACTTGGCGAACTCGGCCAGCGAGAGCTGCCACTGGGCGGCGGCAAGGCGGATGCGGCCGGTCTTGTCGTAGAGGTCGCCCATGTGCATGTGGACGGTGGGATCGGTCTGGTCGCGCTCGACGGCCGAGCGCAGGTTGTCTTCGGACAGGTCGTACTGGCCCATCTTGTAGTAGACCCAGCCCAGCGAGTCGAGGTAGGCGCCGTTCCAGGGCTCGATGGAGACGGCCTTCTTGATGAGCTGGAGGGCATCGGGGAGCTGAACACCCCTGTCCGCCATCATGTAGCCGAGGTAGTTGAGGGACATGGCGTTGTTGGGGTCCAGTACCAGGGCCTCGCGGAAGAACTGCTCGGACTGGTCAAGGTGCTTTTCGCGGTCGGCCAGCTCGCCGTGGAGGAAGAGCAGGTAAGTCTTGTCTTCCTTCTTGGCGGCGAGGGGTTCGGCTTTGGCGAGGGTGTCCTCGGCATCCTTCCAGTGCTTGAGGCGGATGTCGATCTGGGCGAGCGCTTCGAGAACCGTAATATCCGTTGGCTTACCGGTAAGCTCAGCCTGGGCCATGGCCACGCCCTGATCGGCCTGCCCCTGGTCGGCGAGCTCGCCGGCCATCATGAGCTTGAGGTCGCGGTTCTTGGGATCGGCGGCGACGGCCTTGCGGGTTATGTCGAGGGCTTTGTCGAGCTCGTGGTCCTGCTGATAGGCGTCGACTTCGCCCTGGTAGCCGCGCAGGGCCGAGTCGCCGCCCAGGTCGATCATCTTCTGGTAGTCGGCGACGGCCTGATCGATCTTGTTCTGTTCCACAAGAACGCCCGCCTGCCGTTCGAGGAAGATGCTGCGGTTGTTCTTCTCGCTGTCGGTGTAGGCGCCGTTGGCGTGGGTGAGCAGATCGACCATGCTCTGGTAGGCCTGGACCGAGGCGTCGAACTGGCCGAGGATGTCGAGGAGCATGCCCTCGTCGAAGCCAGCTTCAAGGTTGGTAGGGTCGAGGGTGCGGGCCTTGCGGATGACCGTGAGGGCGTCCTGATACTTGCCCTGCTTGCGCTCGATGTCGCTGATGCGGATGAGCGGCTCGGGCTGCTCGGGATCGTCGGCGGCCAGCGTTTTGAACTCCTTGAGGGCCTCGTCGAGCTGGTCGTTGCTGAGGAGGGCCTGCGCCAGGGCGTCGAGGGAGCGCAGGTCGTCGGGATCCATGTCGGTGGCACGCTGGTAGGCGGCGATGGCGTCCTTGGAGTCCTTCAACTGTTCGTAGGCGGCGCCCAGGGCGAACTCCATCTTGGGGGTACGGCTGTCGACCGGGACGGCCTCAAGAACTTTGATTGCGCCCTGGACGTTGCCGCTGTCGGCATAGACGCGGGCGAGGTTGAGGACCACGTCTTCTGAGTCGGGCTCGATGGTCTGGGCGCTCTTGAACTCGGCTTCGGCTTTGTCGGCCTGGTGGTTCACGGTGTAGAGCTGTCCGAGGACCATGCGATCTTCAACGTTCCTGGGCTCGAGCTGGACGATCTTTTCAAACTGGGCGATGGCTTTGCTGACCGCCTCGCTGGAAGCCGCCTGCGTGGTTCCGCTATCCTCTTCGCCGAGGGCGCGCAGATCGATGCGGCCCAGGAGCTTGTTGGCCTCGATGTTGTTGGGGTCGGATTTGAGCAGCGCCTCGGCGGTGGATTCGGCCTGCTGCACGTGGCCGCTGCGGAAGTAGAGATCGGCGAGGCCGTTCTGGAGTTCGGCGGAGTCAGGATCGTCGTCGAGGGCGTACTTGAACTCCTCGATGGCGCGGGTGACGTCGTCGGTCCGGCCGAAGGTGGCGGCGTCGTCCTCGTAGATGGCGGCCATGGCGTCGTGGAAGTAGGCCGCGGAGCGGTCGGCAGTCTTAATGGACGGGCCGCCGGATGGACTTGCCGAGTTTGCCGGCGCCGCTGCGGGGGTGGACGCGGAGTGGTCCGCCGGCGGGGTGGCCGGAGCCCCGACGATCCCGGGAGCCGTTGGCGTCTGCTGGGCGCAGGTCGGCAGAACCGGAGCCAGAAGCAGAACTGCTGCGGTAAACGTAAGCCGTGAGGGCAGGGAGCGAAGAGTCGATTTCATCATTCAGGGGGTTCCACGCCTTTGGAGGCCTGGGGGCGCGGAGCGCGCGCCAGCGGCGGAAAAGGCTGCGCGGGTGACCGCTTGCGGCGGTTCCGCACACTGTACAGACGATTTTACAGGGCAATTGTCGCGGCGTGGAGGGAAATGGGGATTTTTGCGCCGTATGGAGCGCACTTTCGATAGGAAGAACGGGTTACGGCGGTCCGAAGCTGTCGGTTCGCCGGTTTTCAGTGCCGGAAGTGGCGGATCCCGGTGAAGACCATGGCGATTCCAAGCCTGTCGGCGGCAGCGATGACGTCGGCGTCCTTGACGGAGCCGCCGGGCTGGATGACCGCGGTCGCGCCGGCGGAGGCGACGGCTTCAAGGCCATCAGGGAAGGGAAAGAACGCGTCGGAGGCGGCGACGGACCCTGCCAGCGGGAGCACGGCCTTCATGGCGCCGAAGCGGGCGGCGTCGACGCGGCTCATCTGGCCGGCGCCGATGCCGATGGTCTGGCCGTCGCGGGCGTAGACGATGGCGTTGGACTTGACGTGCTTGCATACGCGCCAGGCGAAGAGCAGCGTATGCAGTTCGGCGGGGGTGGGCTGGCGCTGTGTGACGGTCTTGAGTTCGGACGCGGTGACGCGGGCGATGTCGGCGTCCTGCAGGAGCAGACCCCCGGAGACGTGCTTGACCACGGGGCGCGGCGGCGCGGGCCGGACCTCGACCAGGCGCAGGTTCTTCTTGGCCTCGAAGCGAGCGCGGGCCTCGGGCGTGAAGGCGGGCGCGGCGATGGCTTCGACAAAGAGCTTGGCGATTTCGCCGGCGGCTTCTGCGTCGACGGGCTGGTTGATACCGATGACCGAGCCGAAGGCTGAGACCGGATCGCACTCGAGGGCTTTCTGGTAGGCTTCGAGGACGGTTGTGCCGATGGCGGCGCCGCAGGGGTTGGTGTGCTTGACGATGATGACGGCGAGCTGGTCGAACTCCTGGACCAACTCCCAGCAGGCGTCGAGGTCGACGAGGTTGTTGAAGCTGAGCTCCTTGCCTTGAAGCTGAGAGGCGCCGGCGACGCCGAGGCCGGAGCCGTCAGCATAGAGGGCGGCGCGCTGGTGGGGGTTCTCGCCGTAGCGCAGGGGCTGGGCCAGGGGCATCTGGATGCGGAGGGTTTGCGGCAGGGCGGCGGCATCGGGAGCTGCAGGAGCATCGGGCGCGGGAGCTTCTACGATGCGCTCCAGTGCGCTGGCAATCGCCGCATCGTAGGCCGCGGTGAGCGCGAAGGCGTGTTTTGCCAGCCACCAGCGGGTGGCGCGGCTTAAACCGCCCTGCCGGGCCTGAAGTTCGGCCAGGATCGGCACATAATCCTCAACGCGCGTGACGACGGCAACGTCTTCGAAGTTTTTGGCGGCGGAGCGGACCATGGAGGGCCCGCCGATGTCGATGTTCTCGATGAGGTGGGAGAAGGCGACGCCGGACTGGCTCGCGGTTTTCTCGAAGGCGTAGAGGTTGACGACGACCATATCGATGGGGGCGATGGAGTGCTCGGCAACGGCGGCCTCGTGGGCGGCGTTGCCGCGGATGTAGAGCAGGCCGCCGTGTACGCGGGGGTGGAGGGTTTTGACGCGGCCGTCGAGCATCTCGGGGAAGCCGGTCAGATCGGAGATATCTTTGACGGCGAGGCCGGCTTCGCGGAGGGTGCGGGCGGTGCCGCCGGTGGAGACGAGCTCCACGCCGAAACCGGCGAGGATGCGGGCGAAGTCGATGAGGCCGGTTTTATCGGTGACGCTGAGCAGTGCGCGGCGGACTGGCTTGACTCCATTTGTCTGGGGGACCACGGTATCGCCTCTCGATGGGTTGGGGCCGGGTCTGGCAGGCGAAAGGACTCTCGCGGGCAGCGCCGGGCCACAGACCAGAGTACATTGTCGATCCGGGTTGGGCGGCGGGCCAGACCGCGCATGAGCGGGTGCGGGAGCTGTGCTACGCCGGCAGGGCAAACGGTCAAGCCGGAAATACATTAAAGTGATGATATGGGTAGTGCATCTTCGGCTCCCGAGCCGCAGATCCTGGGGCCGGTTGGGGAGACGCCGCCGCCAAGGCGCAAGCCGCGGCCCTCGTGGGCAGTGGCGCCGGCGACCTACGCGCTGGTGGGCGCCAACTGCGCAGTATTCCTGGCGATGCTGGCGCATGGCATCAGCTTCTGGATGCCGACGGTGGGCCAGCTCCTGAACTGGGGCGCCGACGACGCCGGCCTGGTGCTCTATTACCACCAGTGGTGGCGGCTGTTCACCGCCATGTTTGTGCACGTGGGCTTCCTGCACATTCTGCTCAACATGTGGTGCCTGTGGAACCTGGGGGTGCTGGCCGAGCCGCTGATGGGGGCGACGGGGGTGGTGGCCGTGTATGTGCTGACGGGCGCGGCGGGCGACATGCTGTCGACCTTCGGGAGCTGGTGGATGCAGAATCCCGAGTGGGTGCGGTTCCACGACATTGGGGTATTTCCGGTGGGCGCGGGGGCATCGGGGGCTATCTTCGGGATTGCCGGGGCGCTGATTCTGCTGCTCAACCCGCGGCGGCTGCCGATGGTGCCGCAGGACGAGCTGAGGAAGCTGCGGCGCGCGGTGATCTACTTCGCGGCCATCAACCTGGTGCTGGGGTTCGGAATCTTCTTCGGCTCCGAGGCCATTCACTCCGGAATCAGCGTGGACAACTGGGCGCACGTGGGGGGATTTACGAGCGGGCTGTTGTTTGCCGCGCCCATGGTGCCGCGGCTGGGCGCCTCGAAGACGCGCTTTACCGAGCGACTGCGGCTGGGCGTGGCGGTGACGGTGGGAGCACTGGGGCTGTTTGCGTTTTTTCTGGTCCAGCTGCCGCGCTGAGGTCCATCGCGCTGCCGCCAGGCGGTTTTCACACCAATGAAAATCCAATCGGCCAGGACAGGTGAGCTGCGATCAGCGCGTGGCGGTGGCCGCGAATTTCTTGACCATGGCGAGCAGGAGCTTGCGGTCGCTGTCATTCAGGTTGGTGGAGTAGCGGCGAATCTGGGCGAGGAAGCGGAGTTCGTCGTCGGAGATCTTCTGGGAGTTCATCTGGCGGCCAAGCGAGTCGTCGGCGAAGAACTGCGCGATGGGCAGGTCGAGCGCGAGAGCGATCTTGGAAAGCGTGTCGAGGGATGGGACGGTGTGGCCGTTCTCGACGCGCGAGAGGTAGCAGCGCAGCAGGCCCGTTTTCTTCTCGATGTCCCCCTGGGACAGGCCCTTCTGTAGCCGGTGAGCGCGGATGGTAGTGCCGATTTTCATGGTGGGAGCATTCCTCTGCAAGACCGCGGTGGTTTGAGTGACAAGGAGAAGGCAACGAGACTGTTGACCTAATAGTTAACATGGGCAGACAGGGAACGCAAGTAAAAATCGTGCTTTATTTCTGATGTTGAACGCTTTGGGTTAAAAGCTTGAGATGGAAGCGAGCTGGAGCGAAGCGGGGTAGGCGGTCAATCGCCGAGCTCTTTCTGGAAGAAGCGGTCGATGCGAGCGAGGGCGTCGGCGGCGTCGGCTGCCCGGTAGCCGGTGGTGTTGTTGGGGTTCTCGAAGGCGTGGCCGGCGTCAGGGTAGATTTTGGCGTCAACGGGGTGGCCGAGGGACTGCATGGAGGCCTCGAAGGCGTGGACGGCTGTGGGCGGGATGCCGCGGTCCTGCCCGCCGAAGTTGCCGAGGACGGCGGCGTGGATGCGGGCGAGCGCAGCGGGATCGGTGGCGAGAGCGCCGTAGTTGATGGCGACGGCTTTGAGGGTGGGCGCGGCGATGGCGAGCTGCATGGCGTATCCGCCGCCCATGCACCAGCCGACGGCGCCGATGCGGGCGGGATCGACGTCTTTGCGCTGCGCCAGCCAGGCGAGTGCGGAAGTCAGGTCGCGGACGCCCTGGTCCTGGGGCAGGCCGCGTGAGAGCTCATGGGCGGTTTCGGGGTCGGTGGCCACCTGGCCTTGATAGAGATCGACGGCGAGCGCGAGGTAGCCGTGGGCCGCATAGCCGGCGGCCTCGTGCTTGATCCAGTCGTTGAGGCCCCACCACTCGTGGATGACGATGAGCGCCGGATGGGGCCCTGGCGTGGAGGGCAGATAGAGCAGGCCCTGGCCGGTGGAGGGGCCGCTGGGAAAGGTGACGGGCTGCTGGGCCGGGGCGGGGATGGCGAGCAGGGCGGCAAAGACCGCAAGGATGCCGGCGGCAAAGGGGAGAAGTTTCATGGAGGCCTCGTTGAGGAGACGGACCTGGGCGGGGGAAAGACGCGGGCGAACAGAAGAGATTGGATCGGATTCGGTTGCCGTCGAGTGTCAGAAGCGCGCCGAAGTTACTCCGCCGCCGGCGGTAACTGTTGCAGGAGCCGCTTCCAGGTGCGCTGGTTTTTGCGGAAGCTCTTCTTCAGGTCGTCGAGGATGCGGGCGAAGTCGTGGTTGGTGCGCAGATTGTTCCAGGTGGGGTTGATCTGGAACCAGGGGAAGTTCTCGTTGCCGAGGTAGATGGCGCGGCGGAGCCAGTGGAGGGCCTCGCTGGAGTCGCCCTCGACGGCGAAGTAGGTGGCGAGGCGGTAGGCCATCTCGTTGTCGGCCTCGGCGCCGGCCAGAGTCTCGTCCTGGACGAGGGCGGCAGCGCGTTCGCGGTCGCCGGCCTGTACGTAGCAGATGGCGAGCGTGGGGACGGCGATGCGCATGGAGGGATCGTCACGGGTGACGCTCTCGAGGATCTCGATGGCGGCAGCGAGGTTGCCCATGCGCATCTGCTGGTAGCCAGCGGAGGTGCGCAAGAGGGGATGACGGGGCTCGAGGGCGAGGCCTTTTTCGAGCTCGTTGCCAGCCAGGTCGATCTGGTTGCGGTAGTGGTAGACGCGGGCGCGGTGGTTGTAAAGGATGGCGGCGTTGACGGGGTTGAGCTTGAGGGCGCGGCCGAACTCGGCGAGGCCCTCGTCGTACATGCCGTCGCCGCGCAGGGCGAGGCCGGCGACGAGGTGGACGTTCCAGTCGTTGGCGGCCGTGGCGAGGAGGTTGGCTATGCCGTGGCGGGCCGACTCTTTTTCGCCGCGGGAGAGCAGCATATAGATGCGGTAGAGGTTGGCCTCGGTGGAGGCGGGGTCGAGCTTGAGGGCTTCGTCGAAGGCGCGGCGCGCGTGGACGACATGGGTCTGGCCGCCGAAGCCGTGGCGGACGTACTGTAACTCAGCGATGCCGAGCCCGGTCCAGCCGGGGGCAAAGGCGGGATCGGCGGCGGTGACCGTGGAAAACAGGGCCCGGGCGCGGTCGAGATCGGGGCGGGCGCCGGTGCGGACCATGAAGGAGCTGAGCAGGGCGCGGGCCTGGAGGTAGTTTTCGCTCACCGGTCCGGGCAGGGAGCCGTCGCCGTCGGCCCCGAGCGCTTCGGCCGGCGCGGGTTCGAGGCGATCGGGCGAGCCGAGGCCATGCAGCGAGGCGAAGACCTCGTTGGAGATCTCGGTTTGCACGGCGACGAGGTCGAGGGAGGCAACGCGGATGGAGCCGCCGGTGCGCACGCTCTGGCTGGCGACGTCGAGGAGCTGCCAGTTGAGGTCGAAGCCGGCTTCGGAGCGGACGAAGCTGCCTGCGAGCACAAAAGAGACGAGCAGCTTCTGGCCGATGGCGAGGGGGTCCATTTGCGCGACCGGGAGGGTCATGAGCGTGCTCGACGGGCGCACGACCAGGGCGGGGATGCGGGCCAGCCGCGCGGCGATGGCGTCGGCCAGGGCGTAACCATAGAGGGGAGCGACTTCGGCGGCCCCGAGGTTGGCGAAGGGAACGACGACCAAAGTATTTTGCGGGGTGCGGTCGGCGGCGGATTCGCGGAAACGCTCGGCGAGCATGGAGAGGAAGCCGGTGGTGCGCTTTTCCTCCTCCTCGGGCGTGACAGTGGTGGTGGGGAGATTGGCGGCGGCGTCGCCGGGGATGACGCCAGTCTCGATCTGCAGGGCCTTCATGATGGTTTTGAGGGCCTCGCGCACTTCGGCGGCGGAGGCATAGCGGGCGTTGGGAGTCTTTTCGAGACAGGTAGCGATCACGCTCTTCAGTTCCGGGGAGACGCCGGGGACGATCTCGTCGAGGTCGGGGGGATCGAAGTACTGGATGGAGCGGATGGCCTGGAAGTCTTCGGCGTCGGGGCGCGCGAAGGGGTGGCGGCCGGCGCGGAGCTCGTAGAGCATGACGCCGAGGGCCCAGATGTCGGACTGGACGCTGGACTGGCCGGTGACGAACTGCTCGGGGGCCATGTAGCGGATGGTGCCGCCGCGGGCGGTGTAAGTGGCGGCCAGCGAGGCGTCTTTGGCCATGGAGGGGCGCGCGGGGTCGAAGGTGGCGTCTTCGGGGCGCAGACGGCGAGCCAGGCCAAAGTCGAGGATTTTGACCAGGCCGCCCTCGGTGATCATCACGTTCTGGGGCTTGAGGTCGCGGTGGAAGATGCCGAGGGCGTGCGCGGCCTGCAGGCCGTCGGCGGTCTGGATGCCGACAGAAAGCACGAGCTGCAGGTTGGCGGGGCCGCGCTCGATGAGGTGGTCGAGGGATTGGCCGGGCACGTACTGCATAGCGATGTAGGCCTCGTCGCCGCTCTCACCCACCTCGTAGATAGCGCAGACGTTAGGGTGCTCGATGGCGGAAGCAAGGCGGGCCTCGCGCAGCACGGTACTCCGCATCTGCTCGGCGGTTAACAGGCCGGTGCGGAGGATCTTGAGCACCACGGGGCGCTGCAGGCGGGTGTCGTCGGCGAGGTAGACGACTCCGCTGCCGCCGGCCCCCAGCCGGCGCACAATCTCGTAATGTTCGATTTTGCGCTTCACAACTGACTTCAGTTTAGTGGCGGCGCAGCCGGGGGCGTCTCATGGGGCGTGATGAAGAGATGACGGAATGGCGAGTCAGCAAGTTAGCGAGTCAGCGGTTGGCGAATTGCGGTTTGTAACTCCAACAGGGAGCCGCGGGCAACGGCCCTAAATTGGTGGAAGTGGCCGTCGTTGAGCCTTCCGCGATATTGCTCGGAATCGAGACGGCAGCTCGGCGCGCTTGAGCCTGGAGACCGTAGACTTCCTTCTGCGGAAGGGATTCCGTCTCACAATAGATTGCCTTCGCAGGGCCCATGCTCGCCTGCCACACCAGCAGGCCGCGATAGTGGCGCGTCCTGCCGTCACTGGGCGAATCGTCCTTTTTGTTTTCATCGATGCGTCCACTTGCTCATTTGCTCTTCCGCTGACCTGCCGACCTGCTGACTTGCTGAGCCGCGGGCTTGCTACGATCAATGTCCCCATGGCCTTTCTCGATCCGCGCCTGTCCGCGTCGGCCGAGCGCGACCAGCAGCAGGCCGAAGGCGAGCAGCACCACGCCCCACCACAGGTTGACGTCGATGCCCATCGCTTGCGCGTAGAAGGCGGGATTCTCGCGGGTTGATAGCCCGAAAGCCATCAGCACCGCGCCGACTAGGGTGAACATCATGCCGGTGGGGATACGAAGATCAATATTCATGGTGGCTCCCGGGGCTCATGCAGGGTTCGAGTTGGGTTCTGGGCGGCTCATCAAAAGAAAAAGACGTTGATCGCGATCGCGGATGCGAGGACAAAAGCGGCGAAAGCTTCGGGGCGCTTCCACCAGGAGGAAGATTGGACGGCCGCTGGCGACGTGAGCCCGTAGACGAGGCCGCTCAGTTTTTCCACGGGGCGCGGCCTGGTGACCAGGCTCACGGCGAAGGTGACGAGCAGGTTGGAGGCGAAGGCAAAGATGGCGGTCCACAGGCCCTGCACGATGAGGTTGGGGTAGGTGTGGACGACGGCGATCCAGCCGCCATGGACGCCGGGGCGGTCGCCGGCGGGGAGCGTAAGCCCATAGTGCAGCGCTGCCGCCGCCGTGCCTGCGACGAGACCGGCAAAGGCGCCGTGGCTGGTGGCGCGCCGCGAAAACATGCCGGCCAGGAACGTGGCGAAGAGCGGCGCATTGACGAACGAGAGCGCCAGCAGCACCAGGCCGAAGACACCGCCGAGGTAACTGGCGGCGAAGGCTAGGCCGACGGCAAGCGCCAACGCGGCGATCGTGGTCCAGCGCGCTACGGCCAGGTAGTGGGCGTCTTCAGCGTCTTTGCGGACGAGAGTCTGGTAGAGGTCGCAGGTGAAGACGGTGTTGAAGGCGGTGATGCCGGCGGCCACGCCGCTCATGAGGGCGGCGAGCAGGGCCGCCAGCCCCAGACCGAGCAGGCCCGAGGGCAGGTAGTGCAAAAGCAGGCTCGGCGTGGCCAGGTTGTAGTCAAGGACCGGATGGCCCGCTGCGTCGCGGATGGGCTGTCCGGTGGCCGGGTTGGCCTGGGCGGGGACCACGCCCTGGCCGGCCTGGGCCGCGGGACTGACGACGTTGATCTCGTGATAGATGCTGCCGTTTTCAATGTGGACGAAGGTGGTGGTGTGGGGGGTGGGCAGAGTGATGGCGAGCAGACCGGGCACGACGAGGAGCAGCGGCAGAACCACCTTGGCGGCGGCGGCATAGAGCGGGACGCGGCGCGCGGCGGCGGTGTCTTTGACCGCAAAGGCGGCCTGCAGAAAGCGGAAGTCGGCGCACCAGGCGCTGCCGCCGAGCACGATGCCAAGGCCGAGAAACAGCGTGAGAGGACCGAGCCCCATGGAGTTGGGTCCGGCGTGAGGGAGCCCCTGCCAGGCATGCATCTGGACTTGCATCCTGGCGGGCAGCGCGGCTTTGAGGCCGCTCCAGCCGCCGATGTGGCGCAGGCCGAGGAGCACGGCGGGCAAGAGGCCGGCGACGATGAGGAAGAACTCAAGCACCTGGCTGTAAAGCGCGCCGGTGAGGCCGCCCATCCAGACGATCAAGAGCACCACCAGGGCAGGCAGAACGATGGCGACGGGCAAGATTGCGGTGGTGGGCCAGGAGCGCGCATAGAAGAGGGGATCGAAGATGTGCAGCGCCTCAACCACGCGGGCCACGGCGTAGAGGGCCGCGCCAGCCGTGGCCAGCATCGACAGGGCCAGCGCGACGGCGTAGAGGGTGCGGGTCCTGGGGCCGAAGCGCAGGCCCAGGTACTCCGGCGTGGAGCGGGCGCCGGAGCCGTAGTAGACGGGCATCATGTAGAGGCCGGCAAAGAGCAGGGCCGGGATGGCGCCGACGCCGTAGAACTGCGCGCTCTGGAGGCCGTAGTGCGCGCCCAGAGCGCCCATGGTGAGCAGTTCCTGGCCGCCCAGGGTAATGCCGATGAGCGCGAGGCCCGCGACCCAGGCGGGCATGGCGCGGCCGGCGAGGAGAAACACGTTCGCCGTTTTGACAAAAGGCCGCAGGGCGAAGCCCATGCTCGTGGTGAAGAAGAGGCAGATGAGCAGGACGAGTCCGTCAGGGGCGGAGAGGTTGGGCAATGCTGGCTCCCTTGCGATTGCGTACATCTTTATCTTCGCAGCGGAGGGTGGGGGCGGCCAATGCACGGCGGATGCGGGCGCAAGGAATGCGCAAAGGCCCTCGGAGGAAACCGGAGGGCCTTTGCGGTCAAGGGCGGCGTCTACGCGGTGACGCGGCGGCGTGGCTTGCAGCCGGAGAGGCCGTAGTAGGAGACGTACAGGTAGCAGAGGATGATCACGATGAAGGCGTACTGGAAGCCGAACCTGTCGGCGGCGGCGCCGAAGAGAAGCGGAATGACCGCGCCGCCCACGTTGCCGATGGTGATGACGCCGGAGCCGGCGCTGGTGAGGGGGCCCAGCTCGGCGATGCCCAGCGCGAAGATGGTCGGGTACATGATGGAGTTGGCGAGGCCGCAGAGCACTAGCATCCAGGCGGCGGCCATTCCACGCGAGGTCATGGCGACGAGCAGCAGCGCCACGCCGCAAAAGCCGAGAATGCCGAGCAGAGTTTGCGCCTTGACCCACTTCATGAGGATGGTGCCGATGAAGCGGCCGGCGCCGATGAGCAGGTAGTAGAGCAGGGCCATGAAGGCGATGGTGTCGCCGTTGAAGATGCCCTGGGCGTTGAAGAACTTGATGGCGTTGGCGGCCAGCGCGATCTCGATACCGACGTAGAAGAAGATGCCGACCATGCCGAGCACGGTGTGCGAGTAGGTCCAGATGTTGCGTTCCGTGATGGGCTTGCCTTCCTTGGCGGGGCGGAACTCGCGCGTGGCGGTGATGGCGGGCAGGTGCATGAACATGACGCTTACGCCGAGGAGGAGCAGCGCGGCGGCGATGACCACGTAGGGCCCCTCGACGGTGTGCGCGGTGCTGGCGGCACTGGAGACTTTGGCGGGGTTCGAGAGGATGAAGTGCACCACCACAAGCGGGGCGAGGGCCGCGCCCAGGGAGTTGAAGGCCTGGGCCAGCGTGAGCCGCGCCGGGGCGGTGTGCTCGGGGCCGAGGATGGAGACGTAGGGGTTGGCCGAGGTCTGCAGCGCGGTAACGCCTGTGGCCAGCACGAAGCTGGCGGCGAGGAAGAGCGGGAAGCTGATCATGTTGGCGGCAGGCACGAAGAGCAGCGCGCCGATCATCATCACGAACAGCGAGATGACCATGGTCCGCTTGTAGCCCACGGCTTCGATCAGCTTGGCGCTGGGTACGGAGAAGATGAGGTAGGCGAGAAACCAGGACGTGGCCACCAGATTCGACCAGGCGTGGTTGAGGTGGAAGAGGTCCTGGAGCTTGGGCGAGAGGTTGCTGTTCATGTTGGTGAGGAACCCGAAGATGCCGAAGAGGGCCGTCACCGTGATGAAGGGAACTAGATAGTTGGGCGCCTGGGGGGCAGGCTGGGTGGGTCGCGTTGCCATGTGCGCACTTGCCTCGCTTCCTTGGAGAGACTCGCCTGGCCGGTGCGGACCTGCCGCGGCCCGCGTCAGGCATCGCCGGCGGGGTGTGCAGGGCCGTTGGGGGCCGCGCGGAACAGGATCGGAACCACTGTACGCAGGGGGGCGCGGGCAAGTCCAGTGGAAAGTGAAAATGTTTTCAGCGGCGCAGCGCCGCAACCCGATTTGCGGCAGTTTACACTGGACTGGCATGATTCCTACGCTCACCTGGACCGACGAAGGCGTTCGTTTTATCGACCAAACCAAGCTGCCGCTTGACGAGAGTTATGTGGTCGCGAAGACCTATGAGGAAGTGGCCGACGTGATCGTGACCATGGTGGTCCGCGGCGCGCCGGCCATCGGGGTTTCGGCGGCGTACGGCGTGGTGCTGGGCGCCAGGGGCACGCGCGCGGCCACGACGGCTGAGTTTGCGCCGGAGTTCGAGCGCATCTGCGCGCGGCTGGCTGGGACGCGGCCCACGGCGGTTAATCTGTTCTGGGCCATCGACCGCATGAAGGGGCTGTTCGAGAACCTCGTGGTCTCCGGGGCCTCGCTGAAGTTGATCCAGGACCGGCTGCTGGCCGAGGCCCATGCGATGTACGACGAGGACATCGCCGCCTGCAAGGCGATGGGCGCGCATGGCGGAGCGCTGTTGCCGGCCGAGGCGGGTGTGCTGACCCACTGCAACGCCGGCGCATTGGCCACCTGCGGCTACGGAACGGCGCTGGGCGTGATCCGCGCGGCCGTCGAGCAGGGCAAGCGCATCCATGTGTACGCCGACGAGACGCGGCCGTTCCTGCAAGGCGCGCGGCTCACGGCGTGGGAACTGATGGCCGACGGCATTCCTACGACGGTGATCTGCGATAACATGGCGGCCAGCCTGATGCGGCGGGGCAAGATCCAGGCGGTGGTGGTGGGCGCCGACCGCATCGCCGCCAACGGCGACACCGCCAACAAGATCGGCACCTACAGCGTCGCTATCCTGGCGCGCGAGCATGGAATTCCGTTTTACGTGGCAGCGCCGTGGTCCACCATCGACATGGCTACGGGGAACGGCGACGCGATCCCCATCGAGGAGCGGCCCGCGGCCGAGGTCACGCACCACGGCGGCAAGCAGTTGACGCCGAATGGCGTGGGCATCTGCAACCCGGCCTTCGACGTGACCCCGGCCAGGTACGTGACGGCGATCGTCACCGAGCGGGGCGTACTGCGGGCGCCTTACGCGTCTTCACTCCGTGAGCATGAGCTGGCAGGTTCCGCGGCGCGGAGTTAGCGTCGGCAAAGATAAATGCCGAAGGGGATTCATTGGCAATCCCCGCCGCCAGTAGCCCGCGCGGGCCGCAGGCGCTAGAGTGGAGAATCATGCTTCCCCGGCTCGCCATTCTGCATCTGCGTGAGCGGTCGCTGCCGCGCGGCGTGGCGCTTTCGCTGGCGGCGTTCGTGGTGAGCCTGCGGCTGGCGGGGTTTCCGAACATCGATAACCTGCACCACTCGCAATGGCAGGTTGTGACGCTCGTTGCCGCTCTGGGGGGCATGGTGGAGACGGGGCGCTGCATCCGGCGGCGGTGGAGCTTTTACCACGCCGGGGTGCTGGTGCTGCTCTACTCCGAGCTGATGATCCTCACGGTGACGGCCTTCCTGACGTTCTTTTTCTGACGCTCGGCTCCAAACTTGTCTCCGAGGTCGGTCGCTGGGTCTCAACCCTGATGCGCGACAGCCGCGGGCTCCGCAGCGTTGCCGCGACCCGGGTTGGCACGGCCGCCCCGGTCGTCCAACAGACGGGCGCGCACATTCGATGCGGTCTGGAACTCGCCGCGGTAGCGGGGCAGGCAGCCGGGGTAGTTCTTCTGCAGGAAATCGATGAGCTTTTCGCGCACCAGGCAGCGCAGGTCCCAGGCGTCGCCGGAGTTGCGGGCGTCCATCAGCGCCCGGAGCTCCATGGTGTAGCGGTCGCAGTCGGAGACCTGCACGCCGCAGACCTTGCCGCCCCAGAGCGGCGTGGACTCGCAGATGCGCTTCAGCTCGTCGCGGACGGCGTCCACGGGGACCGTGAAATCGGTGTAGACGTAGGTGTAGCCCAGCAGCTCGGCGCTGGTGCGGGTCCAGTTCTGGAAGGAGTTGTCGAGGAAGTACGAGAGGGGAATGACGAGCCGGCGCAGGTCCCAGATGCGGACGACGACGTACATGGTGCCGATCTCCTCGATCCATCCCCACTCGCCCTCGATGACCACGGCGTCGCCAATGCGGAAGGGCTGGGCGAAGGCGATCTGCACGCCGGCGATGAGATTGGTGAGGGTGCCCTTCATGGCCATGCCGACGACGAGGCTGGCGAGGCCGGCCGAGGCCAGGATGCTGACGCCGATGTGGTTGATGGCGGGGAAGGTCATGAGCATCAGGGCCAGGCCGACGACTGTGACCAGCACCACCACGATGTGGTGCAGCATCTGGAACTGGGTCTGGATGCGCCGTGCGACCAGGTTGTCGGCGACGTCGACGCGGTAACGGCTCGAGAGGACGTCGGCGGTCACGTCGACGAGCAGAATGGCGAGCCAGGCGGTAGCGGCGATGAGGCCGAGACCGGTGATATGCTCGAGGGCCGACTTACCGATCTTCGGCAGCGGCAGGCCCGGCTCCACGCAGAGGACGGCCAGCAGCGGAAAGATCCAGCGGCTGGGGCCCTCGCCGTGCTTGACCAGCGAGTGGCCGAGCACCGCGCCTTTGCGTTTGGCCAGACGGCGCAGCGTCCACAGAACGATGCGCCGCGCGATGAGCCCCACCGCTACGGCAATAACGAGGGCTCCCGCCGACCAGAGCAGGTCGCGCCAGTGCTGCGTGACATATGCGATCATTATGCCTCTTCTTCTCTTCGTTGGGATGCGCGGGCGCGCGGCTCAGTTTGCTTGACGTAGCGCATGAAGTCCCCGCGAAGTCCACCCAAAAATCAATCGCTGGCGCTATCTGGAAAGGATGCAAACGCAACAGCGGCCTGGGGACATGCGCCCCCAGGCCGCTGCCGGTGATCTGTTGGGATTGGACTAAGGCCATCGCGCTGCCGCGAGTGCCAAGTGGCCCGCACGGAGTGCTCTCCGCCGGGTCTTACGAACTGGTCTGGGGCGCGATGCCCTAGGCCTCAGTCACCTCACGTAGGGTACAACTGCAACAATCAGAGTTCATTTGGCTGGATCAACCTCCTTTCCCGTGTAAGCCCAAGCTAGCGCCAATGCCGGCGGCGCGTCAAGCGCGGCGCTTGCCGCTGTCGCCCTTGAGCGCCGCAAGGTTTTTGCTTGCCTCGCGACAGGTGAGCGGGGAGAGCCGCTCGCGCGCTTCGTCGAGGAACCGCTCGACGGCGCGCCAGTCGTGCCAGGCGTAGTCGCGCAGCGCCCAGCCGACGGCCTTGCGGATGAAGAACTCGGTCTCGGGCGCGAGCCGCTCGGCGTAGCGGAATAGGCGCGCGGTGTCGGTGCCGGCGCGCCAGCCGAGCTGGTGAAGCATCGCCGTGCGGCGTATCCAGAAGTCTTCGTCGCGGACGGCGCGGTCCATGCGCTTCTGCCCTTTGGCACCCGCGCTGCGCACCACGGCGCCTGTTACCTTGACCAGCGCGTCCACCGTGTCCCACCAGGACTTTTGCCGCGCGAGATCGAGAAGCCACTCGAGTTCGTCGACGCCGAAGACAGCGCGCCAATGGACCAGAAGGTCCGCGGCCGCGTACTGGTATTCGCGTTCTTTGTGCGCCCAGAGGACATCGGCTGCGGCGCGCAGCTCAGCGGGACCGACCGGAGCGAACGCGCGCACCAGCGGCTTGATCGCTGCTCTGCGCTCAGGAGTCTGAATCCCGAGGTACACGAAGCGGTTGCGCATGTAGGCCGCCATGCCGACTGCGCGCTTGGCATCGGCCAGCGGGGCCAGCGCGGCTTCTACAGCGTCGCCAAACCTCGCCGCTTCCGAGGCGCTTCCCGTGCCAATCCTCAGGCGAGCCATAGAATCTTGCCTTGCGCGCCGCAGCAACGGAGCGGCGGTCCTCCCTACTCCGTATCACATCTTACGCAAACGCCAGGTTCACGTTGTCGATGGCCTCGTCGATCTCCGCGGTGCTCTTGTAGCCCACGGTTACCGAATCCACGCCCGCGTGGCGGAAGGCGAATCGCATGGCCGCCTGCCGCTGCTCGTGGTTGAAGGTGCCTTCGCCGGCCAGCTTCATGCTGATCACGCCCTTGCGCGCACCGAGGGTCTTCTTGATGTAATCGACCACCACCGGCACGTCGCCGGTGGGCGCCATGTAGCTCTCGGCGTCCATGTCGATGCCCGTCTGGTTGCAGCGGATCATTCCGATGTCGAGCCAGTCGTCGGTGGGAACCTGGCGGAGGGCTGGCAGCCCATGCACCGATGCGCCGCGCCCCATGATGGTCTTTTTCGCCTGCGCCTCGACGATCGCATCCTGCCACGGGCGCGTGTTCTCCGGCCAGGTGGCCGTATGCTGCCAGTGCAGCAGCATGATGTCAAAGTAGTCGGTCTTCGAGCTCCTGAGGAGCTGGTTGAGGTGCTCGGCGGGGTCCACGCCCTCCATGGTGGTCACCTTCGTCATGAGCTTGTAGCTCTCGCGTGGCAGCCCATTGAGCGCCTCGCCGAGCATCTGCTGCGACTCCCCATAGGACTCGGCGGTCTCGAAGAAGCGGATGCCCCGGTCGTAGGCGTAGCGGACCAGCCGTGTGAAGCCCTGCTGTCCGAGATCCTGCTGCACGCGGCCGCTGAACGTGCCGGTGCCGAAGGCGAGACGCGTCACTTTGACGTTCGACTTTCCCAGCGTGACCCACTCGGTGGCCCAGTCTTTCCTGCTGCCGGACAGGCCTGCGAGCGGCAGGCCTCCAGTGGTCGCCAGCGCTCCGGCGGCAACGCTGGCTTTGATGAAATGACGGCGGGATATGCTCGACATAGAACCCCCTTCTGCGGTTGTTGGTGTTGGCTCGCGGTCCACAACAACTTCGGCGGGAGGTTCCGGGAATGGGCTGACTAGGCCAGCGCCAGATTCACATTGTCGATGGCCTCATCGACTTCCGCCGGGCTCTTGGTGCCGACCGTGACGCATTGCACGCCCGCATGCTGAAACGCGAAGCGCATCGACTTCTGCCGGTCCTCGTGACTGGTGAACGATCCCTCGCCGATCAGCTTCATGCTGATGACGCCCTTGTCTTCGGCCCGCACTTGCTTTACGTGCCCGACGACCTCGGCGACGTCGCCGGGGATGTGCTCTTTGGAGTTGGCGCCGTCCATGTGCGCGCCCTTGTGATTCATGCGGATCATGGCGATCTGCAGCCACTGGTCGCCGGGCACCTGGCGCAGCGCGGGAAGCCCGTGGACCGAGGCGCCGCGCGCGAGCACCAACTGCTTAGACTCCGCTTCCAGAATTCCGTCCTGCCACGGGCGGCTCACGGTGGGCCAGTCGGGGCCCTGCTGCACGTGCATCAGCACGATGTCGAAGTAGTCAGTCTGGCTCTCCTTGAGCAGCCCCTGGATGCGGGCCACGGGATCGACGCCGGGGCCCTCGTCGGTGGTCATCTTGGTCATGAGCCGGTAGTTCTCGCGGGGAATGCCTTTGAGCGCGATGCCCAACATGCGGTGCATGTCGGTGTAGGCCTCGGCGGTCTCAAAGAAGCGGATGCCGCGGTCGTAGGCGTGTTGGACGAGGGCGTTGAAGCCCTCCTGGCCGAGGTCGCGCTGCACGCGGCCGTTGTGGGTGCCGGTGCCGAAGGCCAGGCGCGTCACCTTGACGCCTGACTTGCCCAGCGTGACCCAGCTTGTGGCTGTCCGGGCCTCGGCTTCGAGAGGCAAAGCGCCAACGCCGGCGAGGGCGCCGGCCGCGATTCCGGTTTTGAGGAAGTTGCGCCTGGAGAGGGCGGACATTAGACCTCCTGCTGGCCAGGGGAATGCCAGATGCCCGCATAGTAGCACAGCGGCGTTACCGCTGGCGTTAACGCGAAGCATGAGGCCGGCGGCAAAAGTTAGGATAATGAAGCAGCGCAGTTTAGCCGCCCGGCTCCAGCCGGGGCCGGGAACGGGGAGTGACGCACGACGATGTACGCAAGCGGAGCCAAACCGCTGGGCGCCGGCGACGAGGCCGATGCTGCGCAGGCGGTGCGGCGGATGTTCGACTCGATCGCGCCACGCTACGACCTGCTGAACCACGTGCTCTCGGCGAACGTGGACCGGCTGTGGTGGCGGCGGGCGGCGCGTCGGTTCCAAGCGGTGCTGGCGCGGCCCGATGCGGCTGTGCTCGACATCTGCTGCGGGACCGGCGACCTGACCCTGGCGTTGCTGAAACATCGTCCGCCGGGCGCACGGCCCGTGTTTGCCGGCGACTTTGCCCGGGCCATGCTCAGCCGCGGCGCCCGCAAGCTGGCCGGCAAAGCCGCGTTGCCCATCGAGGCCGACGCGCTGCACCTGCCGCTGCGCGACGCCTCGCTGGACCTGATTGTGACCGCCTTCGGCTTTCGCAACCTGGCCAACTACGAGGCCGGTCTCCGGGAGTTTCATCGTGTGCTCAAGCCCGGCGGGCAGTTGGGAATTTTGGAGTTCAACGAGCCGGGCGGGCTGATCGGCGGGGCCTACGCTGTCTACTTCCGCCGCGTGCTGCCGGCTATCGGCCGCGCCATCTGCGGCAAGGATGGGCCCTACAACTATCTGCCCAGCTCGGTGGGCAAGTTTCCGCCGCCGCGGGAGCTGCTGGCGCTCATGCGCCGCGTGGGCTATGCAGGGTGCGCCTGGCAACCCTACACCTTCGGCATCGCGGGGTTGTACATGGCCGCGCGCCCGCCTTTACCCTAGGAACCGATGCCTTCCGCCGTCTCCAACCCCGCCGTCTCCAGCTCCGCAGTCTCGGGGCCGACAGTTTCAGGCTCCGCCGACTCCGGCCTATCCGGCTTCTCGGCGGAAAAGCGGCGCGTGGCGCGCCACTCGATGCTGGCCGCCGCGGCCATGACGGCGCTGAAGCTAGGCGCGGGCCTGCTCTCGGGCTCGCTGGGGGTGCTGTCGGACGCGGCTCATTCCGGCCTCGATCTTGCGGGCGCCGCGCTGACATATTTCTCGGTCAAGGTGAGCGACAAGCCGGCCGATGAAGACCACACCTACGGCCACGGCAAGTTCGA
Source organism: Occallatibacter sp. (assembly GCA_035508555.1). GTDB lineage: Bacteria > Acidobacteriota > Terriglobia > Terriglobales > Acidobacteriaceae > Telmatobacter. The sequence goes on from DATJMU010000135.1 coordinate 27,637, forward strand.
GAATCTTTCGTCTTTCGGCGAAGTGCTGCTGATGGCGGTTTCGAGCGCGTGGATCGTCTGGGAAGCGATCATGCGCATTGCGCATCACGCGGTTGTGGTGCGCCACTCTGTGTGGCCGGTGCTGGTGCTGGCGGCCTCGATCGCGGTGGACAGGTGGCGCTCGCGGCAACTGCGGGCGGTGGCCGCGCGCACAGGCTCGCCGGCGCTGGCTACGGATGCGTTTCATTTTTCGAGCGACATCTGGGCCTCGATTGCGGTGCTGGCCGGGCTGGGCGCCAACTGGGTGGGTGGGTACTACGGCATGCCGCTGCTCCGTTATGCCGATCCGGTGGCGGCGTTGATCGTCTCGGTGATGATTCTGCGCATGACGCTGCACCTTGGCCACGAATCGGTGAGCGCGCTCTCGGACGAGGTGCCGGTTGAGACGCGGCACAGGATGATTGCCGAGGTGGAGCGGGTGCCGGGGGTGCTGGCCGTGGAGCAGGCGCGGCTGCGCCGCTCGGGCGCCGAATATTTCGCGGACCTTACCCTGGCGCTGCCCCGGCGCTATACCTTCGAGCACGCCGAGGAACTGGTACGGATGGCCACGGAGGCGGTCCACCGCGCGCTGCCCGAGGCGGACGTCGTGATCCACACGGTGCCCCGCGAGGCCCGCGCCGAAAGCATCTTCGACCGCGTGCGCGCCGTGGCCGCGCGCAACAACGTCAGCGTGCACGAGCTCAGCGTGCAGTCTATCAACGGCCGCCTTCGCGTGGAGCAGCATGTGGAACTCGACGAGAAGATGGTGCTGCGCGAGGCCCATGTCTTCATCACGGCGCTCGAGGCCGAGATTCTGCGCGAGACGCCCGAGATCGACTCCGTGCTCACACATATCGAGAGCGAGCCGGCCACCATCGAGCAGCCGGAAGAGGTGATCGCTGAGGACCGCCGCATCGCGGAGGCGCTGCGCGACGCGGCCCGCGAGCTGCCGGAGATTATCGATGTGCACGAGATCGTCGTCAGCCGCACCGGCGACCATGTGGATCTTTCCTGCCACTGCACGCTGTCCGACGACCTGACCATGCAGCGCGTGCACGTGGCCATCACGGCGCTCGAAGACCGCTTCAAGCTGGCCTGCCCCGAGGTACAGCGCGTGACCATCCATCCTGAGCCGGTGACCGATAATACGCGATAGAGCTTTTGCGTTTTCGATGGGAGTTTGCCGCCATGGCTGTCCGTCTGAATGTCCGCTTCAACGTCCGCCAGAATATCCGGTTGCTCGTCAACCTCTTCCAGGTGGCGTTGCTGCTGATGCTGCTGGTGGCGGTGGCGCTGGTGGCGGCGATCGTGACTATGCACTTCGCCATTCACGGGGCGGAGGTGGAAGTGCCCCCGCTCAAGGGGATGACGGTGGCCGACGCGCTGAGCGAAACCGCCGGCCTGGGGCTCAACCTGGACGTGGATAACCGCTACTACTCGGGCCAGGTGGCGCCGGGGCACATCCTAACGCAGTCGCCCGCGGCGGGCACCATCGTGCGGCGGGCGTGGACCGTGCGCGTCTCCGAGAGCCTGGGTCCGCAGAAGGTGGACGTGCCCAGCACCGTGGGCCAGACGGCGCGCGTGGCCGCGATGGAGATGCAGCGCGCGGGGCTGGAGGTGGGCGCGCAGGCGGTGCTGCCCTACGACGGTGCTCCCGGCGGGACGGTGCTCGCGCAGGACCCGCCCGCTCATGCGCAGGACATCGAGAAGCCGGCGGTGAGCCTGCTGGTGGCCGCGCCAAACGATGAGCCGCCGGATGGATGGGTAATGCCCGATTTCACCGGCTGGACCATCGACAGCGTGGAGGCGGCCCTCGCCAAGGTCGGCGTCAAGGCAGCGCCGCCGGACTTTGTGAATGTGGGCGTGGCGCCCGTGGGCAACGGCAGCGCCGGGCCGCAGATGCCGGTGAAGCCCGACTCCGTGGTGGCGCAGGAGCCGGTGGCTGGGATGCGGGTGGACCAGAGCGTCACGGTGAGGCTCGCCGTGGCAAAGTGATGAAGACAGGGGTCAGGGGTCAGTAGAGACGCGGCTGCGGGCGGAGGGGATGACGTGCGATGGGTCTGAGTGAAGATCTGGAACGGGTGGCGCTGCAGGAGCGGGAGCTGCGGCTGGCAAAGTTCGACGCACACGTGGCCTGGGAGCTGGGCGTGCGATTGAGAACCATGGCGCTGGAGCGCGGGCTTGCCATCGTCATCGAAGTGCGGCGGTTTGGGCAGCTTCTGTTCTACACCGCGCTCGACGGCACCACGCCCGACAATCTCGAATGGGTACGCCGCAAGAGCAACGTGGTGGCGCGGTTTCATCGCAGCTCCTATGGCGTGGGGCTGACCATGACGGCAAAAGACGACTCGCTCGAGAAACGCGGTCTGCCGATTAGCGATTACGCGTCGCACGGCGGCTCGTTTCCGCTGCACGTGGAGGGCGCGGGCATTGTGGGCAGCGTAACGGTCTCCGGCCTCCCGCAGCGTGCCGATCATGAACTGGTCGTCGAATCGCTCTGCGGCCTGCTCGGCCGCGACTACGCTGCGCTGAAGCTGGCCGCGGAGTAGCTGCCGCGGAAAGGCAGGGCGGCGCGCCTGCTTTACCGTCTGGCGTTCGACCAACCGTTTATAGTGAAGCTTTGTGCGGTCTTGTGGATCTTGGTCCCGGAACACAGCCACAGCTCGGGCGGCGAACGACAACATGACGGTAAAAAAGACGAAGGCTCCGACGGCAGCGCCCAGCGCAAATTCCTCCCAGACGTCCGGCAAGGCGAGGGAGGAGACCCCGCTCGAAGGCTTCGCCGGCATCTGTTCGATGCTGGTCGTGATCACCTTTGTCTACGCCTTCATCGCGCAGAACTTCGTCATTCCCTCGGGATCGATGGAGAACACGCTCTTGATCGGCGACCATCTTGTGGTGGACCGCATCACGCTGGCGCCCTCGGCCAGGTGGATGCCCCTGGTCTACTACCGCCAGCCGCGCCGCGGCGACGTGGTGGTCTTCAAAAAGCCGGTGCCCGATCTGGTCAACGGCAGGCCCAAGTACCAGTATCTCGTCAAGCGCCTCATCGGCCTGCCCGGCGACCACATCCATCTGCACAATGGCATCGTCTACATCAACGGGGTCGCCCAGGCCCAGCCGCACGCCCAGCCCACCACGCCGGCCAACTACCAGACCTTCCTCGACGAGTTTCCCTCGGTGCCCCCTACGCCCGTGCCTTACGAGACTCCCGAAACCTGGGCCGTCGACTTTCCCAATCATGTAGTGGACGGCGACCTGGTGGTTCCGGTCGGTGACTACTTCATGATGGGCGACAACCGGCATAGCAGCGAGGACTCGCGCTATTGGGGCTTTGTGCCCCGCGGCAACATCGCTGGCCGCCCGCTCTTCAACTACTGGTCCTTTAAGGCCACTGAAGCCGATTACGACAATCTCACCACCCTGCATGCGCGTCTAGCGTGGATAGGCCACGTAGCGCTGCACTTCTTTACCGATACCCGGTGGCTGCGCACGTTTCACGTGATCCGCTGAAGCGGCATAGTCTATAGACAGAGACCGATGAGCGAAGAAGATCCAAAGCGCCGCCGCCGCTGGCGGCTGTGGACGGTGCTGGCTGCAACCTCGATCCTGCTGGCGGCGCTCATCGTTCCGCCGATGGTGAGCATCGGCCGCTACAAGGGCCAGATCACCGAGCTCATTTCGGCCTCGCTGGGACGGCCGGTGCACCTGTCCGGCGTCAAGTTTCGTCTGCTGCCATGGCCGGGATTTGTGCTCTCGAACCTGGTAGTGGACGAGGATCCGGCTTACGGCTACGAGCCGGTGCTGCACGCTCAGACCGTCACCGCGTCATTCCGCCTGCTTCCGCTGTGGCGCGGGCGCATCGAGATCGGCCGCATCAGCGTGGACCAGGCCAGCCTGAACCTGGTGCGCATGCCGGACGGCCGCTGGAACCTCGATCCCCTCTTTCGTACGGCCAACGCCAAGGCCGGGGCGTCTGCGGTCGCTCACGAGCGTCGCGCCGTGCCGCTGCCCTATCTGGAAGCGACCAACTCCCGCATCGACTTCAAGGACGGGGTCGAGAAGCTGCCGTTCTCGCTGGTCAACGCCGATCTCTCCTTCTGGCAGGCGGCGCCGGGAGACTGGCACATCCGATTGCGCGGCCAGCCCGCCCGTACCGATATCAGCCTCTACCAGGAGGACACGGGAGTGGTGCGCCTGGAGGCCAGTCTGCACAGCGCGCCGGCGCTGCGCATGATGCCGCTACGCATAGATCTGGACTGGCGCGAGGCGCAGCTTGGCCAGCTTTCGCGGCTGCTCATCGGGTCCGATCCCGGCTGGCGCGGCAATCTGACTGCGGAGTTCCACCTAACCGGGACCGCCGACACGGCCCACGTGACCACGCGGCTGCGCGCCACCGGGGTGCATCGCGAGGAGTTCGCGCCCGCCGAGCCGCTCGACTTCGACGCCAACTGTGGCTTTGTCTATCACTACGCGCGGCGCGCCCTGCAGAACCTGGTCTGCAGCTCGCCCCTCGGTGACGGCCATCTGCAACTGGCCGGGGACGTGCCGGGAGGAAGCGGGAAGCCGCACTTCACGCTGGCGCTTGATCAGATTCCAGTGGACGCGGCGCTGGCGTTTCTGCGCACCATTCGCAGCGGGGTCGACCCGGGCCTGAGCGCGGCCGGCACCGTCAGCGGCAAGATGACCTACACCGGCGGCGAAGCTGGAACGGCCGAGCCGGTAGCTTTGCACCACGCGCGGCGCGGGAGGCATGCGGCCGGTGCGCTGCGTGCGCCGCTCACACTGCCCCTCGAAGGCAGCTTCACGGTCTCCGGATTCCAGCTCAGCGGCGGCAGCCTCAACCAGCCCATCCAGGCGAACCGCATCGTGCTGCAGCCCGAGCAGATTGCCTCGGGTCACGCGCTCGCTCTCGCGGCTACGGTCAGCGTTCCCGCCGGCGCACCGGCTGCGCTCAACTTTACGCCCGAGCTGACGCTGCACGGCTATCGGCTCGGCATCCACGGCGAAGTTAGCCTCGGGCGTGCGCGCGATCTGGCCCATGCCGCCGGGCTGCCCGACGTGCAGACTGTCGATGCCCTCGCCGGCGGACCGCTTTCTGTGGCGCTGAATGTGGAGGGCCCCTGGCTCCCGCGCGATCATGAGCTTGGCGGAAAACTGCCTGAAGCGAACGCCGGCGCCGCGGGCAGCCAGGACTCTCCGGCAGAGCCTGATCCCGATGCTCCCTTGCTTGGCGGCGACCGCCTCAGCGGCGCCGTTACCATCCGCGATGCAAGCTGGAAGGCCGATTACCTGGCCCATCCCATCACCATTGCGCAAGCGACGCTGCACCTCGCTGGCGGGGCGGCGAGTTGGGATCCGGTGGACTTCACATACGGGGCGCTGAAGGGCACGGCCAGCCTCACACTGCCCGGCGACTGCCCGGCGCAGCCTTCGGGACAGCCGTGTGCGGCGCAGTTTGCCGTGCAGTTGGGCAAGCTGGAGGCGACAGAGCTGCAAAATGCCCTGCTGGGCGCCCGGGAGCCCAACTCGCTCTTCGCGGAGCTGATCGATCGTCTGCATCTTTCGTCGGCGCCGGCCTGGCCTCCGCTCGAGGGTGCGGTCCGGGCCGAAGCGCTGGCCGTGGGGCCGGTCACGCTCACCGATCCGGTGGCAGAGCTGCGCATTGATGCGGCCGGCGCGCACATTGAAAGCCTGGACGCCGGCGTTCTGGGCGGGCGTGTGCACGCTACCGGCACACTTCTAAAGCCGGCTACCGACCAGGGCAAACCCGCTTACAGGCTCGATGCCAGGCTGAGCGGTCTAAGTGCGCCGGCCGTCGGCCGGCTGCTGGAGATGCGCTGGACCGGCGGCCCATTCAATGCTGAAGGCAAGATCGAGCTCACGGGGCTTACGTCACACGGCCTGGCTGCTTCAGCCGCGGGAAGCTTCTCTTTTGACTGGAGGCGGGGCGGAATCTCCGCGGTTCTGCCCGAGCCGCTCGATGCCCCTGAGCCGCCCAAGGCGAAGACCGGGGCCAAGACGAATGCGCGGCCCGTCACGACTCCAGCCGAGCCCAGGGCCCAGCCTCTTCCCAAGCCACTCAGTCGCTTTGCGAGCTTTGCGGGCGACGGCGAGATCGCGAACGGAAAGATCGTCCTGCGCCACGCGGAGGCCGTTCAGGCTGGGCGCCGCCACGCGATCGACGCCGAGGTCACGCTCGCCTTGCCGCCCAGAGTCTCCTTTGCCACGCCCAGGGACGCGTCCGAATCGCGTCGCCGAAACGCCCGCCCGGTACAATGAGTTCATGGGTTCACAGGTAGCTTCTTCCCCCGTTTCCGTCCGCTGCCAGGGCATCCTCTTCGACATGGACGGCATCCTGATCTCGTCCATCGGCTCGGTGGAGCGCAGCTGGGCCACATGGGCGGCGATGCGCGGCATCGACAACGAGCGCACGCAGCAGATCGCCCACGGCCGCCGCGCAGTGGACACGCTCGCCGCGCTGTGCCCCGAACTCGACGTGGAAACCGAACTCCGGATCCTCGAAGACCTGGAGATCTCCGACAATGACGGCCTGAGCGTGCTGCCCGGCGTGGCTGCGCTGCTGGCGGCCCTGCCGCCCGACCGCTGGACGGTGGTGACCAGCGCCACAGAGCGGCTGGCGCGAGCGCGCCTGATCGCCAGCGGCATTCCCACGCCGGAGCGGCTGGTCACAGCCGGGCACGTCACCCACGGCAAGCCCCATCCCGAGCCGTTCCTGGCCGGCGCGGCGTTGCTCGGCTTTGCTCCGCAGGCGTGCGTGGTCTTCGAGGACTCGTCCTCAGGCGCCGCCGCCGGCCGCGCCGCCGGCTGCACGGTAGTAGCGACTACGTTCTCGCATCCGGTGGAATCGCTCGATGCCGCGCATTATCTTGTCACCGATCTTGCCGGCGTGAGCGTGCGCAAAGACGCTGAGGGCCTGGTGCTGAGCCTTACGCCGCTGACGGAGTAGCGGGCCGCAATGCCAGATGCTCAGAGTCTGCGCACCAGTCTCCACGCATGCAGCCAGTCGCTTCGCGAGCATTTGACCTCTGAGTCTCGCCCTCTACTCGCTGGCCTCAATCCGCCGCCCGTGCAGATCCTCGAGCGGCCGGGTATTCATCTTGAAAAGACTGGTGAATGCCCGTATCTGTTCGCGGCTGACGGTCAGCGGCGTCTCGAAGACGTACCACGCCACGTCTTCGGTGCAGGGCGGCACCAGCAGCGAGCCGGTGTAGGTCCAGTAGCCGGTGTCCTGCGGGAAGAGACCACCGGGATCGATCATGTCGGTGATGCGCTCCGTAGCCCCGGCCTTGGTGGGCAGGTGTTCCCACAGTGCGGCGACGGTGGCGTTGGGGTAGCCCATGGCCACGTTGAAGAGCACCGCGAACTGCGCCATTTTGCCACCGGCCGAATGCGCCAGGAAATCCACTTCCATGTCGGCCAGCTGGCCGTGGATCGCGTGCTCGCTGGGATGGTGGAAGGTGAAATCGATCAGGTTATAGCGCACGCCGCCGACCTCGATCGAACTTCCAGGGTCCATGCGCACCGTGATCCCGCGGCCATCGTTCACTACGGTGACCTCGCCTGCGACGAAGTGAAAGCGGATGGGGGCGAGACCGGTGTCGAGGTGGGCTCCGCGCAGATCCACCGGCGACTGCTGATGGCCGTGCCCGCAGGCATGGTAAGCCGGGTCCAGGTGGTCCCACACCAGCGGCCCCGTCTTGCCCTGATAGGACCAGGGCAATGAGTCCTGAGCAGTGGCGACGGTGGCAGACACGAGAAGAATGGCGGCAATCGCAGGAATGTGCATGGAGATCTCCCCTATAAGACGCGCGGGCGCCAGAAAGGATTTTAAGCGACGGGGCGGACCAACCCGAAGGCTGGGCAGTGGATCAATTTGAATTCGCCCGCGAATCCCCGCGCGCCGACTGCACGTCCACGGTGCGGTTGCCCTCGTACTCCATGATGTGGTGATAGGCCTCCCAGTCGTTCCACAGGATCGGCGCGGGGAGGGTTGCCAGAGGATCTTTGAGATAGTCCGCGTAGTCCTCGACGTACAGGCTGGTGCGATGCACGCCCGTGAGCCAGTCGCCGCGGTACCAGTTCTTCCACTTGCCGTACTCCGCGTCGGCCATGTACTTCTGCATGGTCTCGATCGCCTGCTGGGCCTGGGTCACTTCCGCTTCAGCCTGTTGCGCGTGTCCCGCGGCATCGTCCTGCATGGCATGGGCGATGGCGAGCAACATGCGATTGCCCTCGCGGTTGAGGGCGGTCATGGTCAGCATCTCGGCCTCGTAGTAGTCGCGCCGCGCGGGGTCCACCAGCTTTTCGGCGGCCAGCGCGTCGTTCCACACGCGATCCCAGCGCGGCTGGGCGGCCTCGCACTCGTCGACGTCCTGCTTGATCCGGGCCTCAAGCGCGGGGCCAGCCACCTGAGGCAGAACGTAGGGCCGCGACCACTTGGGCGACTGTCCCAGCATCAGTTCCACCTGATTGCCGGAGAGATGGTTGAGGATCAGCCAGTTGGTTTCGGTGAAGTAGTGCTGCTCGCCATACTCGCGCGGCACGTTGCTGGCCTTCGTTTTCTGGAACTGATCCACGCCTCCGCGCGGGATGGGCGCGGCGAAGTATTCCTTGTAGGCGCTCTCGAGCGCATCGGCACTCCTGGCGCCGAACTCTTCGGCAGCCCACTTGCGGTAGTAGGCGCTGTCGGTATCGCCGGCGGCTCCTGACTCGCTGCCGCGGGAGGCCGGCACGCCGCCCCAGGCCGTCTCCATCGCGGCACGTGCGGTCATGGCCACGGGGCGAATGTCGCTGGTGTTGAGCAGGAAGAAGCCGGTGGCGCCGGCCTTGATGTAGCGTTCCATCTGTTCCTGGATCACCGAGACGGGCACCATCTCCGAAAGCTGGTTGGCCTGGCCGTTCTCCATGGCCACGTGGAAGTACATGCCTTCGCCCGGCTCGAGGTCGCCGCCGTCCTGCATGTCGCCGTAGCCGGTGTCGGCCCACACTTGCGTCACTTCAGGCGGAATCTTCAGGTAGCCCTCGCGCTTGAGCCGGTCGCCCTCCTGCCAGAGGTTGGCGATGAAGTGCGCATCGGGAAAGCGCGCGCGCACGATCTTGATCTGGTCGGCGATGGCGGTGCTGATGCGCTCGCCCAGCAGCGGATCGTTGTTGCGGACGCTGGGGTCGAGATCGGCGTAGGTCTGATCGGAAAGCCCGCGCAGGCCCACGCTCCAGAGAATGTCGTCGTCGGGCTTATACTCGGCCACCGCATCTTTCCAGGCGCGCTCCAGGATCTCAGGGTGCGTGGAGAAGTTGTAGGGCACATCTTGGGGCCAGCGGGCCGCGTTCACGCCCAGCGGGGTGGCGTGGTGCTGGTTGACCAGCAGCCCGCGCTTCGAGGCCGCTTCCACCTGCGCATCGTCGGGAAAGATCCAGGTGCCGGGCACGATCATGTTGCCCTTCAGCCGCAGGATGGTTTCGAAGATGTTGTCCCACACTTCGAGCGAGATGCCGGTGTGCGCGCCTGGGGGCGCGAGGCGCCAGCCGCTCAGCAGGTCTTCATCGTTGATAAAAAAGCCGCGATAGCGGAAGACCGGGCTCGGAAATACATGTGTAAAGTCGACCGGCAATTCGATCGAGGTGCGCTTCTCCGGCTCCTTGCCGGTCCACAGGTACATCGGGTCGACGCCGAGCACCGATTGCGAAAACTGGTAGATGGCGTAGATGGTTCCGCGCATATCAGCGCCGGTCAGGCACACCACATGTTGCTTCACCGCGCCCCCTGGCTCCTCGACCACAAAGGTCGAAAAAGCGAAGGCCTCGGTGTTGTCCGTGGTTTTGCACGGAGCCCCGCCGGGCAACTGGCCGCGGCCGGCGATCAGCAGGGCGACGGGCCCTGCGTCCTCAAGCTTGTTCACGAGCTTCGGTCGCTGGCTAAACACCTTGCTGAAGTCGTTGAGCAGGTCCTGGGTGGCGCGCTGCACGGCTGCCGGCTCTTCGGGGCTCTCGACTACCGTGACCGTGGGGACAATTGCAACGGTCCTAGGCTCGACCTTGATCGAAGCGCTTGCGGGCACCGCCCATCCTGGCAGCGCCGCGACGGCAAAAAGAAGCACAAAGAACAGAAAACGGCGATGTTGGGCAGGCATAGGCTCTCCTCGTGTGGGGGTGCGCGTTGAGCGCGTTTGTGGGCGCGGTGAATTATAAATGCCATCCCTGCCACTGTCTCACCGCTGCCCAGGTGCCGGTCCGGGCGGCAAATTTGCGCACGCAGTGCAGGAAATCACTAACGATCATACCCCCGAATTTTGATCAGCTTTGTGAAGATTGTCAGCGGAAATCATGCAGATATTTCAAGAAAGGGTGTTCAAATCCCTTGAGCCCCTCGCGGTTCCATGTACAATCAAGGGCGGTATGGCGGAACGGCTGAATCCCCGCTCGGAACGGATCATCAAGTTTCTTTTGCGCGTCGGGACGGCGAGCATCGACGAGATCGTCGGCGAAGCCGGCTCGTCGGCCCCCAGCATCCGCCGCGACCTGGCCCGCCTCGAGACCCGGGGGCTGATTAAGCGTACTCACGGCGGCGCTACCCTCGTCGAGCCCCTGCTCTACGAGCCTTTTCGCTATGACAGCTCGTTCCTGGCGCGGGAGCAGCGGTACGCCGTCGAGAAGCGCCGCATCGGCGCCGCGGCGGCTGAGCTGGTGATGGCCAACGAGACGGTCGGCCTCACCGCCGGCACCACCACCACCCACATCGGCCGCAGCCTCCGCCACCGTGACAAGATCCAGGTGATCACTAACGCGATCAACATCGGCATGGAGCTCTGCAACCAGCCTGGCATCCGCACCTACCTCACCGGCGGGGTGGTTCCGTGGGCGTGGTCGTTCTCGCTTACGGGCAACCCGGCGCTCGAGTTCCTCGACGACGTCTACATGGACAAAGTCTTCCTGAGCGTCACGGGGTTCGACGCCGAGCGCGGCGCCACCACGCTTGAGACCGACGAGGCTCTCGTCTACCGCAAGATGCTCAAGCAGTCCAAGCAGGTGATTGTGGTGGCCGACGCCAGCAAGCTGGGCAAGGTGAGCCCGGCCTTCATCTGTCCCGCCAGCGAGATTCACGTGCTCATCACCGACATCGGCGCAAGCGACGAGGCTCTGGCGGCCTTCGATCGGCAGGGCATGAAGATCGTCCGGGCCTGAAGAGAGCTGCCACCGCCGCGCACTCGCGGTCAGGCCGTGAAAGCCACTGGATCGCTCCAGACCTCGTGAAACAGCCGGATCGCGGTGCGCAGATCGTCTTCGAGCGTGGCCGGGTCGGCCCCGTTCCAAGCCAGAGAGCTGTGCAGAGAAGCGACGCCGGAGCGGCGCGCCACCTCGGCGAGGTTGCCGAGCCGCAGCCCGCCGCCGGCCATGATCTCGATTCTTTCCGCGGCCTGCTGGCGGATGCGGCCGATGGTATCCGCGCCGGCGAGCACGTCAGGTTTGCCGCCGGAGGTCAGCAGACAGTTTGCGCCCGTGGCAATCACGTCTTCGAGTGCCGCAAGTAGATCCGGGGTCTGGTCGAAGGCGCGATGAAAGGTGACGCGCATGGGGCGTGCCAGCTCGACCAGCTCGCGGGTCCGAGCCACATCCACGCGGCTGTCCGGCAGCAGCAAGCCCAGCACGACCGAGGCCGCACCCGCGCGCTTGGCCGCGCCGATCTGGCTGCGCATCCGATCCAGCTCTTCAGGGGAGAAGACGAAGCCGCCGTAGCGCGGCCGGATGAGGACCGAGACAGGGATGGAGACGGCGTTCACGGCGGCCCGCATCAGATCCGGGCACGGAGTCAGGCCTCCATCGTCCAGGGTGCCGCAGAGCTCCACACGGTGGGCGCCTCCGGCCTCAGCCGCGCGGGCCGCCGCGACGTTCTCAATGCACAACTCAAAGCACAGCGTATTCATACGGCAATCCGATGCAAGGCTTAGTCCCGTTCTGGTCCGATCAGTCTGGTCTGCCAGCCGGGGCTTCGCAAAGCGGTCGGCGTGCGCGCTGTCGTCGCAGTGGCAAGGAAGAATCTCTCAAATCTGATCGTTCATGTCAAACATGATCACCAGATGAACGAAGCGGCAGACACTTCGTCGATCATCCGGGCCTGCGATGCTAAGGCCTGTTCGCGGATTGGACAGACGCCTGTCCGCCCAGGGGGCGCCCTCGAGCTTGAGATTATGCAAGAATCGTACTTATGAGCAGTGTAGAGAACGTTAACGCCGCTGCGGCTGTAGCGGAGCCGCAAGTGTTTGGCGGCGCATCCCCCACCCTCCTGCAAGGCAAGCCTATCGTCCTCACCGCCGCGCAGCTCTTCGACGGCGGCCGCATTGTCGAGCAGCCGGTCATCGCCATTGAAGACAGCCGCATCACATCCATCTCCACGCGGGCTGACGGCCCCCTGCCGCCGGGGGCGCGGGTGCTGGATTTTCCCGGCGCCACGCTGGCGCCGTCGTTCTTCGACGTGCACCTTCACGGGGCCGCGGGCCACGACGTGATGGAGGCTACGCCCGAGGCGCTGGACGCTGTGGGCCGGCTGCTGGCCTCGCGCGGCACGGGCAGTTTTCTCGCCACCACGGTGACGGCAGCCCTCGAGGTCACGCTGCGCGCCGTCGAGGGTCTGGCGAAGATCGTTGCTGCGTCGGCACGCGAGGGCGTCGCCCATCCCGTCGGCATTCACCTGGAGGGGCCGTTTCTCTCTCATGCCAAGCGCGGGGTGCAGCCGGCCGAGCACCTGCTGGCGCCCAGCGTCGCGACCTTCGACCGGCTCTATGAAGCGGCCCAGGGTCATGTGCGCTTGATGACGCTGGCCCCGGAGCTGCCCGGCGCCGTCGAGCTTGCCGCGCACGCGACAAAGCGGGGCGTGCGGGTGTCGGTAGGCCACTCCAACGCCACCGCAGCGGAGACCCGCGCCGCGATTGAAGCCGGCGCAGTGAGCGCGACCCACACCTTTAATGCCATGCGCGCTCTCGACCACCGTGAGCCCGGGATATTGGGTACGGTGCTGACCGAGGATGGTCTCTATTCCGAGCTCATCTGCGACGGCATCCACTCCAAGCCCGAGATCACGCGGCTCTGGTGGCGCGCCAAGGGCCGGGAACGGGCCATTCTCGTCACCGATGGCATGAGCGCTGCCGGCATGGGCGACGGCGAGTACACGCTGGGCGGTTTTGCCGTACACGTGGAGAACGGCCGCGCCACGGCCAACGGCGTGCTGGCCGGCAGCGTGCTCACCCTCGACAAAGCCCTCACCAACTTCATGGCCTTCACGGGGGCGAGCGCCGCCGATGGGCTGCGTTTGTTGACGTCAAACCCGGCTGCGATGACGGGCTTTGACGATGTGGCGGGTTCGGTTGCGGCAGGACGCGCGGCAAACTTGATCGCTGTCAGCGCAGAAGGCAAGCTGTTAGCCTCATTCGTCAGCGGAGCTGCCGCGTAAGCGGTCTTTCCGATCCCGACCCCTGTAGATCACTGACCGCTGTTTCTGGCCTTCACCTTGAACCACACCGGCGTGCCCTTGAACCCGAAGGCCTCGCGGATCTGGTTTTCGAGGAACCGCTCGAAGGCAAAGTGCAGCTTCACCTCGCGGTCGGTGAAGAGGACAAACGTAGGCGGAGCCACCGCGGCCTGCGTCATATAGAGGATGCGGATGCGCCTGGCCATCGGCACCGGCGCCCGCTGAAAATCGATCCGATCCAGGAAGCGGTTCATCTGTCCCGTGGTCACGCGCTTGCGCCGCTCCTGCGCCACGTTCACCACCTCGCGCAAAATCCGCGCCATGCCCTTGCGTGCAGGACTCGAGCCGTCGGGCCCTGAGGCTTCGAGTGCGGAAACAAACACCACAGGCGCATAGTCCAGATACTTGAGCGACTTTCTCAGCTGTTGCTCGAAGATGGCGCGATCGGCCGGCGGCTTGCCGTCGGTGCGGCCCGTGGTCACCGCGTCCCACTTGTTCACGATCACGATCACGCTGCGTCCGCTCTCGTGCGCGTAGCCGCCAATGGTCGCGTCGCTCGCGGTCACGCCTTCGGTGGCGTCGATGATCAGCAGCGCCACGTCCGCCGCCTCCAGGTGCCGCCGCGCCATCACCACGCTCAGTTTCTCGGCCATCAGGTGCGTCTTGCCCTTGCGCCGGATGCCGGCCGTATCCACAAACCGCAGCCGCTGACCCTCGAACTCCACCAGCTCGTCGACCGCATCGCGAGTGGTTCCGGCGATGGGCGAGACGATCGCCCGCGTGGTTCCGGTCAGGGCATTCAGCAGCGTCGATTTGCCTACATTCGGCCGCCCGATGATCGCAATCGAGGTCTCGCGCTGCTCGAACTCGCCATGCGTCCGGTGCAGCCCCTTGGCCGCGCCCTCGCTCTGGCTCGCGGACTCGCCGACTTGCTGACTTGCTAGCTCGCCGACTTGTTCGACGACCGCGGCGGCGACGGCGTCCAGAAGATCGCCGATGCCCAGCCCGTGCTCGCTGCTGATGGGAAACACCTGGCGAATGCCCAGCCGCCGGAAGTTCTCGGCGGCCAAAGCCATCGCTTCGCCCTCGACTTTATTCACCGCGAGGAAAACCGGCTTTGCTCCGCGCACGAGCATCCGCGCCAAGTCGTAGTCGGCCCGCGCCAGCTCCGTGCGCGCGTCCACGACCATCACCAGGGCATCGGCCTCTTCGAGGGCCACGCGCGCCTGGTTATAGATCTCGGTCGGGATCAGCTCCAGATCGTCGGGCACAATACCGCCCGTGTCGACGAGGCGAAAGTGCCGTCCAGCCCAGTCGAAATCGCCATAGATGCGGTCCCGCGTGATCCCGGGCTCGTTGCCCACAATCGACCGCCGTGTTCCCGTGAGCCGGTTGAACAGCGTCGACTTGCCCACGTTGGGCCGGCCGACGATAGCCACGAGCGGCAGAACACCCCGCGGACGAAGACCTGTCCGCGGGGACCCCGGCAGCGCTTCCGCGCCCGCGTGCGTGGGAATGACCGATCTGCGATACGTGGGCAAACGGAGCTCTCCTGCATTAGTTTACTGTTTCGCTGATAAGCAGACTCTCATGACTCGGGGAGGAACCCGGCCCTCCAATTGCCCTCGCTTCGGCAGAAGGGAGCAAACCATGCACATTCATGGCCACTCCATGGGAATCCCGCAGGCTGATTTCCAGTCGGCCAACCTGCAGAGCCGCGCCGCGATCGAGGCTCAGCGTGCCGCACGTGTCAGCAAGCGTCTCCTTAATGCCGCTCAACCCGGCACCGCCGACATAACCGACGAGGAGTCACTCCTCATCGGTCGTTGGCTTGGCACGACGGGGATCCCGCCTCACGGCGGTGATCCCGATGAGGAATAGCCGCCCGATGAGGGCCAGGGGCTGTTCTGATTCCTCTCCGCGTCTTGCGTCAGAGCCTTCGGGCGCAGATGCGGTTCCGCCCCAGCCGCTTGGCCTCGTAGAGGGCCTGGTCCGCCGTCTCCACGAGCGCTGCGGGGCTCACGCCGCGCTCCGGCGCCGCGGTTCCGATGCCTACGCTCACCGTCAGCTTCCGCTCAAACGGCGAAGCGTCGTTCGCGATGTCCTGCGCCATCACTGCCTGGCGCATACGCTCGCCCACATTTCTCGCTCCCCCTTCACCCGTCGCCGGCAGCAGGACCACAAACTCCTCGGCGCCATACCGGGCCAGCAGATCGTCCGGCCTGCCCGTCTCCCTGCCCAGAATCCGCGCAATCCGCACCAGGCATTCGTCGCCATGCACATGACCTTTCAAGTCGTTCACATCCTTAAAGAAGCCCACATCGATCATGAGCACGGCGATGGGTTCGCGCCGCCGCAGGCCACGGCGCCACGCGTCGTCGAGGGCTGCGGTAAAGCGCCGGCGGTTGGGAATCCCGGTCAGCGGGTCCGAGAGCGACAGTTGCTGCAATCGGGTATTCGCCGCCTGCAACTCATGCTCCCGTTCCATCAACGTGTGCTGGCCGGCCGCGTAGTTGAGCTGAACCATGCTGGCGTGCAGGCTTTGAATCGCGAGCAGCAAAAACGCGGAGACGAGCGCCAACGCCAGGTGCAGGGCGGCCACCGAAGCCGCCAGCACAAACACGGCTGCCGTCATCAGCACCGGGCAAAGGCTTTCGATCAACAGCCGCCAACGCACCGGAATCCTGCGCATTCTCTCCACGTCCTCGGAGATGGGCAGATGCAGCGCCTGCCAGCCTGCGTAGGCAAAAGGAACGCTCCACAGCAGGTCTAGCATGGTGCCGGCGTGCAGGCCCCAGTGCGTGCTGCCGTAATCCATCCCCAGTTCCACGGGCAGATAGAGCCAAACCACCGTGCAGAGCAGCCGCACCCGCCGCCGCTCCTCCTGCGTGGACCAGGTCGCCAGCCGCAGCGCCGCAGCCGCCGCCAGCAGGGCGCAGTCCGCGCCGTAGATGCGCGCCATGAGTGTCTGCGCCGCCGCCGGCGGCAGCGGCATCGCGAACAGCCGCACGTAGATCAACACGAATGCCAGCGCCATCTGGACGCTGTCCAGCGCCAGCACCGTCCGGATCGACTCGGTTCTGCGCGTGCTTGACACTGCCAGCAGCACCGGCAGCGCCGCCGCCATGTACAGGAAATCCGACGCGTCTACGGTGGTAACACTGGCCTGCGCCGATCGGCCAATGAATGCCTCCACCACCTGCCCGGCGGCCCACAGCAGCAGCGAAAGGCTCAGCCAGCGCCTGGGAAAGCGCTCGCGCACCGGAAGCTGTTGCGCCCTCCAGAGAAAGCACAGCGCCGCCACAACCGGCATCGCCGCCGTGCTCAGCCGCGAAACTGCGATACGGTCCAGTCCCGGAACCAGCAGCAGCCCAGCATGAATCGCCAGAATGGTGGCGATCGCGCCGCTCAGCAGGCTCCGCGCCGGTGCCTGTCCAGCCGGGCGCATTTCGAGGACGGCTTCCGCTGCTCTTACTCTATCGCCGCCCGCGGCCGCCGCGCCCGCTGAAGATTGCCATGGAGAAGGCGCGATCCCCTGTCCATGCGGCGCCTGCCTCGGATACACTAAGCCGACCCCAAAGGAGGTTGTCCCAATGCCAAAATTCGTCATTGAGCGTGAAATCCCCGGAGCCGGTTCCCTGTCGCCCGAGCAATTGCAGGCAATCTCTCAAAAATCCTGCTCGGTGCTTAGAGATCTGGGGCCCCAGATTCAGTGGCTGCAGAGCTACGTGACCGACAACGAAATCTACTGCATCTACATTGCTCCGGATGAGGAGATGGTGCGCGAACATGCCAGCCAGGGCGGATTTCCCGCCAACAGCGTTGCCCAGGTTCGCCGGGTGATCGATCCCACGACTGCCGAGAGCTCGAGATAGCCCGACCAGCATCCGCCCATCTCACTATCATGGAGTGAGAACCCGCTCCATGCCGTCCTCCGACGCCCCAACCCGCACCCTGCCCACCCTGCACGAGTTCTTCGCGCCCGGCGGCATCCTGGCCAGCTCCCCCCTGCCCTACGAGTACCGGCCCGGTCAGCTCGAAATGGCCAAATCCGTCGAGCGCGCCCTCGCCGAGCGACGGCATCTCATCGTCGAAGCCGGCACGGGCACCGGCAAAACGCTGGCTTACCTCCTGCCCGCATTGCGCACCGGCCAGCGCATCATCGTCTCCACCGGCACCAAGGCTCTGCAGGACCAGCTCTTCTTCCGCGACATCCCCTTCCTCGAAACGCTGCTCGGCCCCCTCCGCGTCTGCTACATGAAGGGCCGCGCCAACTACCTCTGCCTCCACAAGCTCGCCGCCCTCCGCGACCAGCCCATCCTCACCGGCCTCGAAGAAGTGGACCAGTACCAGCAGATCGCCGCCTGGGAGCGCGAGACCGAGACCGGCGACCGCGCCGAGCTTGCCGGCCTGCCCGAATCCAGCGCACTCTGGTCCAAGCTCGACGCCCGCGCCGACGCCTGCCTCGGCAGCACCTGCCCCGACTACCGCCGGTGTTTCATCACCGAGATGCGGCGCCGCGCCCTCGAGTCCGACATCGTGATCGTCAACCACCATCTCTTCTTCGCCGACCTCGCCGTCAAGCAGGAAGCCGCCGCCGCGCCCGACGTCGGCATCCTCCCCGAGGCCGCCGCCGTCGTTTTCGACGAGGCCCACGAGCTCGAAGAGGTCGCCTCCAGCTACTTCGGGCTTTCGGTCTCGAACCTCCGTTTTGAGGAGCTGGCCCGAGACGCCGAGACGCTGCTGCGGGGCAAACCGGGAACGGAAAACCTGCCCGCCGCGACCCAGCAGCTCCGCGAGCGCGCCCGTCTCTTCTTCGCCGCGCTGCCTGCCGGCGACGGCCGGCAGCCCTTCGCCGAGCGCGAGTCCTTCCTCGAGGCCTCGGGCGACCTCTACCTTGGCGTCCGCGCCACCCTCAAGCTCCTTGAAGCCGAGATCGGCAACCTCGAAGAGGTCGATGAGGCGCCAGGGCTCGCGAAGCGCGCCGCCCGCCTCCGCTCCGAGCTCGAGTTCCTGCTCGAATCGAACGCGAGCAACATGGTTTACTGGCTTGAACGCCGCACCGGGGGCGCCTCCGCTGCATCCATCCAAAGATCCACCGTACGCAGTACCTACCTCCAGGCCACCCCCATCGACGTCTCCGACCTGCTTCACGAGCTGCTCTTCGACCGTGTCCCCACCGTCGTGCTCACCTCGGCCACTCTCACCGTGCAGGGCGGCTTTGAGCACATCCGTCGCCGCCTCGGCCTCGACCAAACCGGCCAAAGCGTCCGCGAGCTTGTCGTCCCCTCCCACTTCCGTTACGGCGAGCAGGCCCTCCTTTATCTCCCGCCCACCATGCCCGACCCCCGTGAGCCCGACTTCCCCGAGGCCGCGGCCCAGTGCATCGAGCGCGTCCTCGCCATCACCCGCGGCCGCGCCTTCTGTCTCTTCACCAGCTACAGCCAGATGCGCGCGCTCTATGAGCGTCTTCTGCCCGTCCTCGACTTTCCCCTGCTCCTCCACGGCAACGCCCCGCGCAAAGCCCTGCTCGAGGAGTTCCGCATGACGCCGAACGCGGTGCTCTTCGGAACCTCCAGCTTCTGGCAGGGCGTCGACGTGCAGGGCGAAGCCCTGAGCTGCGTCATCATCGACCGTCTCCCCTTCGCCGTCCCCAGCGACCCGGTAGTCCAGGCCCGCATGAAAGCCATCGAAGAAGCTGGCGGCCGTCCCTTCTTCGACTACCAGGTTCCCGAAGCCGTCTTGACTCTGAAGCAAGGCTTCGGGCGGTTGATCCGCTCGTTGGAAGACCGCGGCGTGCTGGTGCTGCTCGATCCGAGAATCAGGAGACAGCGCTACGGCCAAACCTTCCTCCAAAGCCTCCCGCCTTATCGCATGACTACGGAGATTGCGGATGTGGAGAGATTCTTCGGCGATGAAGAGGTACGTTAGGTTGCGCGGAATAACTCTCTAGCTACATTCAATCAAAAGAGACTTAAAGTCCGTGGACCTATCGTCATCAACACTGTTCCGATGGCATCGATGACGTCTGCACGGGACCGCAAAATTCAGAAAGAATTCGGAGAGCGTGTCCGCGCCTTGCGGAAAGGGAAAGGGCTGTCTCAAGAAGCCCTTGCGTATTCGTGCGGGCTCGATCGGACGTACATTGGGAGCGTCGAGAGGGGTGAGCGAAACATCAGCCTCGTCAACATCCATATCATCGCTCAAGCCTTAGGAGTTCTTACCAAGGAGCTCTTCAATGGCTGAGCATAAATCGGTTCCCGCTAAACTCTTGCAACGAATCGAGGCGGTTACAAACAAGCGCGCCCGTGTTGTTCTCGACACGATCGTGAAGAAAGGGAGCATATCGACAACCGAACTGAAGGACGCAGGGTACGATCATCCACCACGCGCGGCGCGCGATGTTGTCGAACTCGGAATAGCGCTGAAGCGCATTAAGGCGAAGCGGGCCGACGGCCAGATGATCGCTGCATATATTTTCGACGAGAGAGAGCTTGATCCGTCGAAGACTGGCCGCATTGTTCTGCCGAAAAAGGAACGCGATGCGATTATCGAGAGGAAAGGGCGGCGATGTAATCTGTGTGGGGCGACACACAATATCCAGCTCGATCACCGCATTCCCTACGAAGTTGCCGGCGAGACGCAACGAGAAGACGAGGACCCCTATCAGCTGCTCGACGGTGCATGCAATAGGAAGAAGTCGTGGGGTTGCGAGCACTGCGAGAATTGGCTGAAGACCAAGAATATCGATATTTGCCGTTCGTCCTATTGGGCGAATCCGGAGTCATATATCCACGTTGCCATGCAACAGGAGCGGAGGATTGAGCTTGTGTGGATAGGCGACGAAGCTTCGGAATTTGAACAGATCGAGCGGAAAGCACGACGAAACAACCGGTCGGTTTCCGACGAAATAAAAGCGGCCCTTAAACAAAAGTGAGAGGTATTTGATCGTCGAACGCCCGCAGGTCCAACGCCATATTGTCAGCACACGCAGGCGCCAGATTGTGTGAGATGTAGAGAGACTCGAATTGTCGTATGATCTTTACCGTTTAATGTTGCCTGGCTTGAACGCCCAACGTCGAGCAAGAGACGCAAGCCTAATTCGCTCGATAGTCGATCGCCGTACGTCTTGTCGCCGCATGAGCCGTCGTAGCTCAGGATGAACGGAATGCCCTTCCGCCTCAAGATTTCCAATCCGTCGATCATTCGGCTGCGTGTTACTCCTCCAATGTAACGAGAATCGCGTCCCTCGCTCGTACCCTGATAAGGGGGATCGAGATAGAAAAGCTCTCCGGGCTGGGCTGCTTCGAACAATTCAAGAAAATCCGCGCAGACAACACGAGTCCTTCCGTGGAGTAATTGGTGAGCCGCGAGAATCTCTTCCCGCATCAGATCCGGGCGCGTCCCAGTTCGTCTCTTGTCCGGCAATTGATTGAACTCACCCGATGGATTGAAGCGAACAGCATTCTTGACGCATCGGGCCAACAGGTAAAGCAGCTTCGCTGGGTCGTGATCCCGATTGAATTGATCGCGCGCTTCGTAATATCCCTCGATCGGTCGCTTCCGCTCTTCGTTCCAAAGATGTTCGTATTCGTCCGCGATCGAGGTAGGGTCGTCGATAATTGCCTGCCAGAGATTTACAAGCGGCTCTAACACGTCTCCGATCAGGAACCTTTCAAATACGTTCCGCCGCGCCGCAGCGAGTGTTATAGCGGCTGAACCAGCGAATGGCTCAACGAGCTGTCCATAAGGCCCAGCGCCAACGTGACTTAGGATCGCCGCAGCCAGCCGCCGTTTGCTTCCCTGGTAGGGGATCGGATGGGGAACCGCGAAGCGCAACCTTCACCTCGTTATAGTACGTAAAGTCATCATATACCCAGCCGCATCTGAATCACACTCTATCACCGATTTTGCTCGCCTTTCGGCGTCTGCGACTTTTGCAAGGTGTATGCGGTAAGATTGGCTTCGAAAAGGCAAATTAGCCCAAACTGGAATGGCTGGACGGACAATGTCAAATGCCTCGCGCCCGGAAAGAGCATGAACAGGCATAAACCAGTCTGCAATCACAGCGGCTCAACCTTCGACAGCTTTCTCGAACAGGAAGACATTCTCAAGGATGTTACCGACGCGGCCACCAATCGCGTGATCGCTTGGCAGACTCAGAATCACCTTCGCCCTGCCCGTAGTCCCTGCAAACCCACAACCGCCCGCACCGCCGCAAATAAAACTGATCCCTGATCCCTGACCCCTGCCCTCAGTACCCAATCGCCCGCACCGCCCGCTCCCCCAGCCGCTCCTTCAACTGCGCCAGGTACAAGCTCTCGGGCGTCACCGGCACGCCTGCCGAGTCCACCGTCGCCGGCGTCAGCGCCGCCCGTGCCGGCCCTCCGTCGAACACCGGGAACGCCGGGTCGCTCTGCTCTCCCTTATTCCCAATCGACCAGATCATCGACCCCGGCGGCTGGTTCATCCCCAGCTCCCCGGCCTCCGAATTCCACACTACGCTCCAGCCGATCGCCCATCCGTGCCCCGTGCCCATCTCGCCGCGGTTCATCAGGTCGATGCCTCCGCCCGGCACCTCGCAGTTATCGATCAAGAGGCCCGTCGACCACCGCTGGTGCGGCTCAATGTGTCCGTTGCCCATAAATTTGCAGTTCAGCGCCACCACCGGCCCCTGCTGCCCCGCCTGCGTCACGATGTAGAACGTGCTGTCCCCGCTCCCCGTGCACCGGTCGAACAAGATCTGCGTCCCGTTGCAGGCAAAATCCGCCGGCTTGGCGTGGCTGGTCACGGCCACTTCCTGCGTCACGTCGTCCTTCAGGAAGGTCATCCGCGCACAGCCCTCGTTCACGCTCATCCCGTTCGTCGTGTCGGTCAGCCCCACCTCGCGTACCCAGCTATCCACCACGTCCCGGATCGAAACCCCGCCAAACGCCCGCTCCCCCAATGCGACCCGCCGCGCCGGCGCCACAAACCTGAACCCCTCCACGCCCACCTGCGAGAGCTGCCCGGTCACCGTTACCTTGCTCACCAGCGCGTGCCCGCCGTCGAAGAATCGCGAGTCGTAGTCATCCGTTAGCGGTACGGTCAACGTCAGCGTGTCCCCATCCACCGCCGCAATCTGCCGCCTCACTTCGAGATTCGGCGAGCGGATCCAGTGCTCCGCCTTCCCGTCGCGGTACAGGTTATTCATCCCCATAAAGTCGATCCAGGCCTGCGTCACCGGCTTCTCGATCAGGATCGTGTCCCCGGCCTTGAGATTTCCGGCATACGCCACGTGGATCGTCATCGTCCCCTCGGCCACGTAGTTGTCGGTGATGTAGGTCTCCACGCCCGAGCTCGTCTGGTCGAGATGCCCCGCGATCCGCAGCCCCAGGTGCGGCTCGCCGGTCATCTCGATCGTCGTGCCCTTGTCCCCGTCGCCCGCCCCGCGCAGCACCACGCCGGAAGCGGCAATCGCCAGCGTCCCCGCGCAGTGGAACTCGCCCGCCGTCAGCTCCACCGCCCCGCGAAACCCATCCACCAGCGGCAGCGCCGAAACCTCGTCAATTGCTTTTTGAATCGCCGCCGTATCGTCTCCGCCGGAAGGCTTCACCGTCTGCTTGGCCGGCACGTAAGGCAGCGCCACGCCCCCGCCCTCGTAGCCCGCATACGAGAAGTCGGGAATGCCGTCGCCCCTGGCCGTGTATTGGTATACAAGCTTCCCTAGCGGGCCGGGATAGACCCACTTACTCTGGGCAGCTGGTGCGTTCGATGTGAGCAGAAAAGCAGCGGAGATGACCAGGGAAACTCGAGTGGGAAGGGAAGTGTTTTTCATTTTTCTCCAGAGGATTTTCTCTATCTATCTAATTGGACCTCGGCGGCGGCCACAAAGACCCAACCTGTCCCCCGTTCACACCTTCACTTTTTTGCTCGCTGCATTGCGTGCTGGAAGTCCAATTCGGCAAGTCCCGGAAGATACTGTTTTGCGAACTCCTTTAGATGTACTCCCGATAAAGCTCCGGGGCGGGCGCAGGGATCACGCCGCGGCCCACCAGCATTCCGTCCTCGGCCGCCGCCTTCGATCCCGCAGCCACCGCCGCCTGCACGCTGGCCACGTCGCCGGCCATCAGCACAAAGCCCTTGCCGCCCAGCGCCATCGCCAGGTGAATCCGCAGCAGCGTTACGTTGGCCGCCTTGATCGCAGCATCCGCCACGTCGATGATGCTTGCCGCCGAGAAGGTCTCCACCACGCCGATCGAGCGCAGCTCTTTCGGGTCGATCTCCACCGACTGGGAGATGGCCGCGAGCACCGACGGATGCACCCGCGTAATCTGCCGCCGCTCGATCAGCGACGCGCCGGCAACGCTCGCGCCGGCCAGCAGCGCCGCCTGCACGCTGGTCACGTCGCCCGTCACCACAATGAGGAACTTGCCCGAGCAGATGCTCCGCGCCAGCAGTAGTTGAATATCGCCGGCCTTCAGCATCGTGTCCTCGACCAGGAACCCCGTCGCCACGCTCGACAGCTCAATCAGTCCGATGGAGTTGATTTCCGCCACTGCTATGCTCCTTCCCCTGAGAGGCCCCGCTCTTATGCCTCGATCGTGATCGCGTCCTTGCCCACCGTCACTACGCCGTCGATGCTGGCGTGGATGCGCGCCCCGAGCGTGCCTTGCTCCGGCGCGGCAATCAGGCCGCCCACGCGCACGCGGTCCCCGCACTGCACCGTCGCCACGGCCGGCGCGCCCGCGTGCTGCTTCAGGGGCAGCTTTACGCTGTGCGGCGCAAAGGCGTGGTCAACAAGCGGCCCCGTGTTGTTGTACTCGCCCAGACCGAGCCGCGCGATCAGCCGCCGCATCGGCACCCGCCGGAACTCCGCCATCGGGTGCGGCGTGACGGATGCGGGATCGCCCTTGAAGGTCAGCCCACGCTCCCTCGCCAGCGGCTTATTCTGCACACACACCGTTTTCGGATCCAGGTCCTCCGGGCACGCATACATCGTGCAGAGGTTGCACTCGCAGCAGTAGAGCGTGCCCACCGCTGCATCCGCCGCTACCTTGAATCCCAGCGACTGCATCGCCCGGTGCGGCTCGATCGGGTGCCCCAGCAGGAACCGCGGGCAGAACTCCGTGCAGAACCGGCACTGGTCGCACGCCGACCGCCCGATCCGCTGCACCTTGATCCACGGCGCGTTATGCCGCTGGATCAGCGCGTGCGATGCCGGAAGCACCACGATCCCGCCCGTCGTCTTGGTCACCGGCACGTCCAGACCCGCCGCGGGCTTAGCCATCATCACCCCGCCCAGCAGCACGCCAAAGTCCTCGACCGTCGGTCCGCCCGCAGCGTCGATCGCCTCGCCGATCGTGATGCCCACCGGCACGCGCAGCGTCACCGGCGTCGCCACCGCGCCGGCCACCGTCAGGTACTTATGCGTTACCGGCCGGTCCAGGCCGATGTTCATCAGCGTCTCCACGTTGGCCACGGCTGCGTCCACGTCCTTCGGCAGCCCGCCCGGCGGAATCACGCGCCCCGTCACCATGTGCACCAGGATGAACTCGTCACCGGCCGGATAAACGTCCGGCAGCGGCACCACACGCACGCCTTCGGGCGCCTGTTTCTCGAGGGCCTCGATGATCTCGTCGTACTTCTCCTTGATGCCGACCACGCCCTCGCGCGCGCCCGCCAGCTCCATGGCCATCAGGAGCCCGCGCAGGAAGGGCTCGGCGTGGTGCAGCAGCAGCTCCTTGTCCTTGTGCAGCAGCGGCTCGCACTCGGCGGCGTTGGCAATCACCGTAGACGCTCGGGCCTTGAGCTTGACGGCGGACGGAAAGCCACCACCCCCGGCGCCCACGATGCCAAGCTCTTCGATCCGCTCCACAGAGGTACTCGTCCGGGAAACACTCGTTGCTGTACTCGCTCCTGACGTCATTTCGGGTTTACCTTCATAATCTCTCAGAAGATCCGGTTGACTCTGATCGAAACTACAGAGTATCATTCAACTTCGATCAGAATCAGTCAACAATGAAATGCTTGATCCCAAATATCGGCAGCACCTCCTTCAAGTTCCGGGTCCTTGACATGCCCGCGGAGAAGGTGCTGGCCCAGGGCCGGATCGAGCGCATCGGCCAGCCGGGCAGCGAGTGCGCGGACTATGCAGCCGCCATCGCCCGGTGCCTCGTCGAGATTGTCGGTCCCGGCAAGCCACTCGCCAGCGTCAGCGAGATCGGCGCGGTGGGGTTCAAGGCGGTGCACGCCGGTCCGTTGAATGACTCGCAGATCGTCGATGATGAGTTTTTGGCCGCGATGGAAGAGTTCTCGTTTCTCACCCCGGCCCACAATCCCCCTTACATCGCGGCCATGTGCGCCTTTCGGGACGTGCTGCCCGGCGTTCCGCTGGTAGCGGTGCTTGAGACCAGCCCCTACCGGCACATGGACGAGGCGGCCACTACCTATGCAGTGCCCTACGAGTGGCGCACCGAGTTCGGCATCCGCCGCTACGGATTCCACGGGGCCAGCCACCGCGCAGCCAGCGAACGCACGCAGGCGCTCCTCGGCCGCAACCAGATTCGTCACATCTCCTGCCATCTGGGCGGCAGCTCCTCGGTGGCCGCATTTCGCAACGGCATCGCCGTCGACACCAGCTTTGGCGCTTCGCCGCAATCCGGCCTGCCGCAGAACAACCGCGTCGGCGACATCGACGTCTTTGCCGTGCTGCACATGATGAAGGAGCTCGGCCTCGATCCCGATCAGATGGCCGCGCTGCTCGGCAGCCAGTCGGGCCTGGCCGGCATCAGCGGCACCTGCGGCGATATGCGCGACCTCACCGACGCGATTGCGGCCGGCAGCCATCGCGCCCAGCTCGCGCTCGATGTCTTTGTCCGCTCCATCCGCCACTATCTCGGAGCGTTCCTGCTCGAGCTTGGCGGCGTGGACGCAATCACCTTCTCCGGCGGTATCGGCGAAAACTCGCCCGAGGTCCGCGCCGGCGTGCTCAGGAACCTGGCGAGCTTCGGCATCGAGCTCGACGAAAGCAAAAACGCGAGCATCAAGGGCGAAGGTCCCATCTCGGCCGAGAGCTCCGCGGTGAAGATTCTCGTAGTTCCGGCCAATGAAGAAGCCATCGTCGCGCACGAGACTGTAGCCGTCGTCGAACGCGCCAACGCAGCGGCTCCATTACTTGCGGGCCGCGCCAACTAGCACAGGATTCATCATGGGAAGCGCAACAATGCCGGGTTCGGTTGTAACGATTGACAGGGCGACGGTGGAGCGTATCGTGCGCCAGGTGGCTCTCGAATATCTCGCGCGCGACAACAGGAGCGCTGCGCCGCAA
Source organism: Occallatibacter sp. (assembly GCA_035508555.1). GTDB lineage: Bacteria > Acidobacteriota > Terriglobia > Terriglobales > Acidobacteriaceae > Telmatobacter. The sequence goes on from DATJMU010000135.1 coordinate 54,450, forward strand.
CTGATGGTGCAGACCTCCTCGCGCCACATGCACGTCTGCCGCGAGGACATGGACATTCTCTTCGGCCCCGGCTCGGAGCTCACCCCCGAGCGCGATCTCTACCAGGAAGGCAACTTTGCCGCCAGGGAGATGGTGACCATCGTCGGTCCGCGCAGCCGCGTCATCTCCAACCTGCGCATCCTCGGTCCCATGCGCAAGGCGTCGCAGGTGGAGCTGGCGTTCACTGACGCAATCACTCTCGGCTTCAAAGACATTCCCGTGCGCCTCTCGGGCGATATCGAAGGCACGCCCGGTGCGGTCATCGTGGGTCCCAAGGGCGTGGTCGAGCTCAAGCAGGGCGTCATCCGCGCCGCCATTCACGTTCACATGAACCCGGCGGAGGCCGCGCACTTTGGCGTCAAGAAGGGCGACCTGATGAAGCTCCGTGTCGGCGGGCCTTCGGGGGTAACCTTCAACAACGTGCACGTCCGCATCGATCCCACGTCGAAACTCAACGTCCACATGGACACCGACGAGGCCAACGCCTGCGGCCTGCACCTGACCAAGGATGTGGAACTGTTCAAATAACGCGAGGGATGTGTTTAAGAGTTTGTGGATGAAGGGATTTGCTTTGAATGGGCACGGCTTCAGCCGTGCCACGCGGAACGAAAAGAAGAACACGGCTTCAGCCGCTGAGGGAACGCACATTGTCGAGAACAACTTCCCTCGGGGGCTAAAGCCCGTGATCATTTTGACGGATTTACGGCACGGCTGAAGCCGTGCCCTTTCAAAACATCTAACTTGACCAGGTTTTATCGGAAAAGAGAGGAAGCGATGAAACAAGCGCTTGGAATGATTGAGACAAAGGGGCTGGTCGCGCTGTTCGAGGCGACCGACGCCATGCTCAAGTCGGCAAACGTGTCCTTCACCGGCTGGCAGACCGTCGGCTCCGGCCTGGTCACGGCCTTTGTGGAAGGCGATGTGGCGGCCGTGAAAGCGGCCACCGACGCGGGCGCCGAGGCGGCCGCGCGCATCGGCGAGGTGGTGAGCGTGCAGGTCATCTCGCGCCCGCACGACGAGCTGCCCTCGTTTGTCCAGAACAGCAAGCCCGCGGCCAAGAAGGCCTGAGCAGGAGACGCAATGAGTCAAGCAATCGGATTGATCGAAACCAGGGGCCTCGTCGGACTCGTCGAGGCAAGCGACGCGATGGTGAAGGCTGCCAGTGTGGAACTCGTAAAGACCGTGCAGATCGGCGGCGGCTTTGTCACCGCCATCGTGCGCGGCGACGTTGGCAGCGTGCGCGCCGCCGTGGATGCCGGTTCGGCCGCGGCCAAGGTGGTGGGCGAGCTGGTCTCGTCGCACGTCATTGCCCGACCTCACGACGCCCTCGTCGAGACCATGTTGAAGTAACGCGGATTGAGGAGAACCGAGATGGCGAATGAAGCGGTTGGAATGATCGAGACCAAGGGCCTGGTGGCCCTGGTGCAGGCCACGGACGCAATGCTCAAGGCAGCCAGCGTGAAGTATCTGGGCTGGGCCAAGGTGGGCAGCGGCCTGTGCTCAGTGTATGTGTCGGGCGACGTAGGCAGCGTGCGCGCCGCCGTGGATGCGGGCGCCAGCGCCGCGCGCGCCGCCGGCGAAGTAACCAGCGTGCACGTCATCGCGCGCCCCCACGAGAGCGTCGCGGCCGTATTGCCCAAGTAGCTGCGGTGGGTTCGTTCCCGCCGCGGCGCATGAAGTGAGCCGGCATGTTTATAGCGAAAGTTATCGGCAACGTGGTCTCCACGCACAAGAACGCAAAGTTTCGCGGGATGAAGCTGCTCCTTGTTCAGCCGTACATCAGCAAGGACGGCAAGCTTCAGGTCTCGGGCAGCTCCGTGGTCGCGGTCGATAGCGTGGGAGCCGGCGTCGGCGAGTGCGTGCTGTTCACGCAGGGCAGTTCGGCCCGCCTCACGCCCACAACCAAGGATGCGCCCGTGGACGCGGTCATCGTCGGCATCGTCGATACCGTCGAGGTCGAGGGTGCCATATTGGAGAAGCCGTAATGGAGATCCAGCAGCAGGTCATTGCGGAGATTGCCAAAGAGGTGGTCTCGCGGCTGCGCGCGCAGATGCAGTCCGCGCCGGCAGCGGCGCCCACAAACGGCGCCCCCGCCGGCAGCTCCGGGCAAAGCACGGGACAGGGCATCGGCGATGGCGTCTTTGCCACGGTGGACGAGGCCGTGAACGCCGCCTATGAAGCGCAAAAGAAAGTCGGCGAGATGAGCCTTGCGGATCGCGGCCGCCTCGTCGACATCATTCGCCGCATCTGCATGGACCGCCGCGAAGAGCTGGGCCGCATGGAGATGGAGGAGACCAAGGTCGGCCGGCTCGATCACAAGATTCTCAAGCTCACCAACATGCGCTTCGTGCTCGGCGTCGAGGCCATGCGCAGCGATGCGCGCAGCGACAAGACGGGCCTCTGCATCATCGAGCGTGCGCCCTGGGGCGTCATCGGCATGATGCTGCCGGTCACGCACTCCGTGCCCACCATGGCCTCGAATGCGATCAACATCATCGCCGCCGGCAACACCGCGGTCTTCGGCCCACACCCCTCCGGCAAGCGCGTCGCACAGTACGCATTGCAGCTCTTCAACCGCGAGTTCGAGCGCGAGCTGGGCGTCAACAACGTAATCACCACGGTCCTCGAACCGAGTCTTGAGGCCGCCGACCAGATCTTCAATCATCCCAAGGTCGCGCTGCTGGCCGTCACCGGTGGTCCCGCTGTTGTCAAAGCCGCCAGCAAGTCCGGCAAGCGCGTCATCGCCGCCGGCCCCGGCAATCCTCCCGTGGTGGTCGACGAAACCGCCGATCTCGATCATGCCGCAGGGTGCATTATCGACGGAGCGAGCTTTGACAACAACCTGCTCTGCATTGGCGAGAAGGAGATATTCGTCGTCGCTTCCGTGGCGGATGCCTTCATTGCCGCCATGCGCCGCGCCGGCGCCTTCGAGCTCGACAAGGCCGGCATCGAGCGGCTCACCAAGGCTGCCTTCACCTTCGAGGGCGGCGGCGGAGGCTGTGCCCGCGCCCACGTGAGGAAAGAGCTGGTCGGCAAAGACGTTGCCGTGCTAGCTGCCGCAGCCAGCGTGCGCGTGCCAGCCGATACGCAGCTTCTTTTCGGCGAGACCGACGAGAATCACCCCTTCGTTGTGGAAGAGCAGATGATGCCCTTCGTCCCTGTGGTGCGGGTGCCGGACGTGGACACGGCCATTGCCGCGTCCGTCAAGGCCGAACACGGCTACCGGCACACGGCCGTCATCCACACGCAGAACGTGAACACGGCCACGCGCATGGCGCGCGCCATGAATACGACGCTTTTGATCCACAACGCGGCTTCGCCTGCGTCCCTCGGCGTAGGAGGTCCGGGATACTTCAGCCACAGCATCGCCACACCCACCGGCGAAGGCATCACCACGCCGCTCACGTTTACGCGCGAGCGGCAGATGGTAGTTGGCCACGCGCTGAGGATTGTGTAGCGATGTACCTGGCTCGCATTGACGGGACCGTGGTTGCGGCGGCCAAACACGCGTCGATCGAAGCTTGCCGGCTGCTGGTGGCGCGCAGGCTCGAGGCCGACGGCAGCCTGGCAGCCGAGCCCAATGTGGTGGCGGACTGGCTCGGCGCAGCGAAAGGATCGACGGTGATTGTTTCAACCGACGGCGACATTCCGCGTGCGAAATTCGGAAACACCACGCCGGTCCGATTGACAGTGGTGGGCATTGTGGACGACGTGCAATCGCCGGCAGGAAAGGAGCGCGTATGAGACTCGGCATCGTTCGCGGCCATGTGGTGCTGAATCCGGCCATCGATTCGTATCGCGGCCGCACGCTCGCCGTGGTCGAGCCAGTCACCATGGAGAACCTGCGCGCCAATAACGGCAAAGGCGGCGGCAAGGCGCTCATCGCCGTTGACGAACTGGGCGCAGCCGACGGGCAGATGGTGGCCTTCACTGAAGGCAGGGAAGCGGCCAATCCCTTTTGGCCGGACTCGGTTCCGGTCGATGCCTATTGTGCCTTAATTGTCGATTCCATCGATGTGCGGCCCTGAGAATATGAAAAGAATCTCCGAGGTGCGGAAGTGAGCAACGAAACGAAGAACGCCGATCTGAGAAGCCGCAAGGTTCTTTCGCTGCGCGACGTCGAGGAGGCTGCGGCCGCGGGCGCAAGCCGCGTTCTGGTGGTCGAGAACTGCGTCGTCACGCCCTCCGCGCGCGACTTCCTGCAGCAGCGCAACATCGCGCTCGAAGCCGGCGCCAAGCAAGAGGCCGGCGCCATCGAGCCTGCTGCGGCCAGCTCCGGCCGCGCACCCTCCAATCCCCGCCTCTTCTCCACGCCCGAGGCCGAAGAGATCAAGAAAGAGATTTGCGCCGTGGGCCGCAAGCTCTGGATGCGCCAATTCGTCGACGGCAACGGCGGCAACATCTCGTACCGCATCGGACCCAACGAGGTTCTTTGCACGCCCACTCTGGTCAGCAAATACGATCTCACCCCCGACATCCTCTGTCTTGTCGATCTTGAGGGCAACCAGATTGCCGGCAAGCGCCCGCGCACCAGCGAGCTGCTGCTCCATCTTGAAATCTACAAAGCCGTTCCCGAGGCCAAGTCCGTCGTTCATTGTCATCCGCCTCATGCCACGGCCTACGCCATCACGGGCAAGATCCCGCCCAACAATATCATTCCCGAGTTCGAGGTTTTTGTGGGCAAGGTTGCCATCTCGCCTTACAAGACACCGGGAACTCTTGAATTCGCGCAGACCGTTATTCCTTATGTGCGCGACCACAACACGGTGCTGCTCGCCAATCACGGCATCGTCTGCTGGGCCGACACTGTGACCCACGCCGAGTGGTATGCCGAGGTGCTTGAGACCTATTGCTGGACTCTGATGCTGGCTACGCAACTCGGCGTACCCCTCTCCTACATCTCCGAGCAGCACACGTCGGATCTGCTGGCCATCAAGAAAAAGCTCGGCCTGCCCGACGCCCGCTTCGACGCCTCGCGCATGAAGGAGTGCCAGCTTTCCGACGTCGAAGCCAACGGCGCCATCGCGCTCGATCCCTGTCCCTGCGACGGCAACAACGGCAAATTCTCCAATGCCGGATCCAACTCAGAGCCCAATGCGGAGATTGAGGCGTTGGTGCGCTCCGTAACCGATGCGGTGATGGAGGCGATCGGCAAATAGGTTCGGGAAAACGGCAGGCGCCTCGCCGTTTCTTGCGGAAAGAGGCGAGAGTTCGAGGAGATTGTGGCGATCTTCGAGCATTTTCGCTTCACTTATCAACATTGCTGCATTCTTCAAGGGGGCCTTTTCTTAAGGAAAAAGCCACTCGGCAGTACTGGTTCTGTAGGCAGTAGAAGCGAAAATGCTGTAGCCACCCAACCATGAAAGCGGCTGAACGGCAACTGAGAATCCGGCAGATTTTGGAGTCCAGGGACTTCGTGGACCTGGAGACGCTTTGCCGCGAGTTCGACGCCTCCGAGTCCAGCGTTCGCCGCGACCTCGACATCCTCGAAGAAGAAAAAGCTCTGCGCCGGGTCTACGGCGGCGCGGTCTCGCTGCAGACCCCGCCGAGCCGCGCCTTCGACTACGCCGCCGAGAGCGTGCGGCTGAGCGACGTGAAGGCGCGCATCGCGCGCGTTACGGCCGGCCTCATCGAAGATGGGCAGACGCTCATCCTCGACGGTGGTTCTACAGTTGCCGCCGTGGCCAGAGAGCTAGCCGCCAAGCGCCTCCACATCGTCACCAACTCGTTGCCCATTGCGGAGGGTCTTGAGCCGCTGCGCAACGTCGAGCTCACGCTCACCGGCGGCTATCTCGACCCGCGGCTCCGCGTCATGCTCGGACCCTTTTGCGAACAGATGATCGGCGCCATCCGCGCCGATGCGGTCATCATGGGCATCGGCGGCGTCTCCGAGGGCGGCTTCAGCAACAACAACACCCTGGTCGTCGGCTCCGAGCAGAAGATGATCGAGGTCGCCAGCAAAGTCATCATCGTTGCCGACCACACCAAGTTCGGCCGCGTCGGCATGTTCCCCATGGCCCCGCTCAGCGCCGCGCACATCGTCGTCACCGACAGCGACCTCGCGCCGGAGTACGTCCAGATGCTGCGCGCGGCCGGCATCGAAGTCTTCCTCGCCTGATCCGCTTCAACCGTCTCCTCTGCGAAAATGGACCTACGCGCGGAATGCAGCGCGAAGGAGGGCAAGATGCAAATTGGCGCCCACGACGTTCTCATCGTCGTCGATGTGCAGAACGATTTTTGCCCTGGCGGCGCGCTGGCTGTGCCCGGCGGCAATGCGGTCATCGAGCCCATCCATCGCATCGCGCCGCTTTTCGGGCGCATCCTCCTCACGCAGGACTGGCACCCGGCCAATCACTCGTCGTTCGCTACGGCGCATCCCGGAAAGCAGCCCTTCGAGTCGATCGAACTTGCCTACGGCACGCAGACGTTATGGCCGCCGCACTGTGTGCAGGGCAGCAAAGGCGCGGAGGTTCATGCGGCGCTCCAACTTCCTCAGGCCGAGCTGATCCTGCGCAAGGGCTTCCGTCCCGAAATCGACTCCTACTCCGCATTCTTCGAGAACGACCGCACTACTCCCACCGGCCTTGCCGGCTATCTCCGTGAACGCGGCCTCACGCGTGCCTTTTTCACCGGCCTGGCCTACGACTACTGCGTCGGCTACTCCGCCCTCGACGCGCGCCGGCTCGGTCTTCCCGCCTTCGTGCTCCGCGATGCCTGTCGGGCCATCGGCCTCAATGACTCAGTGGCTGCAATCGAGGCCGAATTCGCAAAGGCCGGCGTGACTGTGCTGGAGAGCTCGGAGCTTCCGGGCTGACAGCGCGTAGAATCGCATCAGTGCAGCAGGCCGCTCGCTCCCCGTCTTCCATGTCAAAGAACTTTTATATTCTCGCCGGTTCGTTTTTCGTCTTTGCACTGATCTCTGCTGGCATGGCCTTCGTGCCCTCGAGCTTTCAGCCCGGCCTGCCCGCCAACGGAACTCTCTGGCGCACCATTGCGCTTTTTTTTCTGCTGCTGGGCCTGGCTGCGGCCCTTATCGGCACCATGAGCAACCTCTTCGAGCAGGTGGACCGGCACGGCGAAGAAGCGCGCCGCGCGGCTCGCCGCAAGCGTCGGGGTTCCCGCGGATAGATCTTTGTCCGCGGGGTGAAAACGGCGCAGCGACCGCGGCCTGTAAATCTGCCGCAGACTCTAAAATAGACAACTGGGGACTCATCCCGTAGGATCGAGCAGGCGTCGCATGTACGAAGTCACCGTCGAGTCCGACTTTTCTTCCGGACACTATCTCCGCAACTACCGCGGCAAGTGCGAGAACCCGCACGGCCATAACTACAAAGTACGCGTCACGCTGGCTGGCGCCGCGCTTGACGAGGCTGGCCTGCTGCTCGACTTCAAGCTGCTGAAGCAAGTGCTGCGGCCCGTCATCGAGCGCATCGACCACCAGATGCTCAACGATCTGGAGCCCTTCACGGTCCTAAACCCGTCCGCCGAAAACATCGCCAAATTCTTTTACGACGAGACCAACGCGCAGTTGGCCCAGATGACCGCCGGTCGCGTCCGCGTCAAGGACTGTACCATCTGGGAGACAGATACGACCACGGCTACTTACTACGAGTAAGCGCCGCAACTTCGCTCCGCGCCGTCAAGCTCCTCAGTGCATCTGGCTCGACTTCGATTGCAGATATTTATCGAAGGGAATCTCGAACGAGAACAGGTCCTGCCCGTCGGCATTCTGAATTTCGCGAATGTAGAGGTGCGCGCCCACAAGCGGGTATTTGACTCCTTCGATGTCGGAATCTGCAACATCGTAAAAGAGAAAGCCCGCGTGAGTGGTGTGCGGCTCAACCACCAGCGCCTGGTACTCGAACTGGTTGAAGTCCTCCTGGATGTCTTTTAAGCTGCCCTTGGCCTTCAGATGGATCGGCGGCAGCGGGCCGGGCATGGGTAGTTTTCCGCCCTCGCGCTCCTTGCGGGTCATGGTGCGCAGTACGTCTTCGGGTTCGGCCGCCTGGATGGTCTGCCCATCCGAGGTCTCAAAGAGAATGCGCGCGTCGTTGAGCGAGATCGGCCGGTCTCCCATGTTGGTTATCGTCAGCAGCACGGGCATGATGCCGTGACTCAGGTAGTCCACGCGGAAGATGTCTTCCTTTTCCTTTGTATCGTACGGCTCGGCGGCGACCGCCACTTTTTCCTTTTGATGAATCTCGACCGCTGCGTAGGACTGCGCCGGTCGCACCGGTGGTGGCGTATGGTCGTGGGCCACGGCGGGCAGTGACAAGCCGAACAGCAGAATCGCCAGCAAGTTCCTCATCGTGCCCGACTGTATCATCTTAGGGTTAGACACCGGGAGCAAGAATTCGGCACACATGGTTCTCTTTTTCTATAATATTGCCCTGCTTGCGGCGCTTGTGGCTGGCGCGCCGTGGTGGCTGTGGCGGATGGCCACCACGCAAAAATACCGCGAGGGCCTGCTCGAGAGGCTCGGGCGCGTTCCGGACCGGATGACCGAGCCGGATTTCGAACGCAGCGACCGGCCGATTCTCTGGGTTCATGCCGTTTCGGTGGGCGAAGTGCTGGCAGTTTCACGGCTTGTCAAGACTCTCGACAAAGCATTGCCGGGCCATCGCATCGTCCTCTCCACCACCACCCGCACCGGTCAGGCCCTGGCCCGCGAGCGCTTCGGCCCCGACCGCGTCTTCTACTGCCCGCTCGATCTGCGCTGGGCCGTGCGCTCTTATCTCAATGCCGTCAAACCGCAATTGCTGGTCCTTGCCGAGACCGAGTTCTGGCCCAATCTTCTCCACGCCTGTTTTCATCGCAAGATCCCGGTCGCCGTTGTCAACGCCCGTATCTCCGACCGCTCCTGGCCGCGCTACCGCCGTATGCGTATACTGTGGCGTCCTATGCTGAGGCGCCTTACCCGCGTACTGGCGCAGACAGAGACCGATGCCGAGCGGCTTCGTGCCATTGGCTGCGCGCCGGAGCGCGTGTTCGTCGCCGGCAATCTCAAGTTCGACGTGCGCGCGGCCGGCGAATCCGAGGCAACGCGTCTTCTTCGGGTTCTGGGCGGGAATCTGCGATTCATCGTGGCCGGCAGCACCCTCGATGGTGAGGAGTCGGCGCTCCTTGAGGCCTGGCCGCGCCTGCTCGCCGCCGATGCCAACCTCGCCCTGGTCCTCGGCCCGCGTCACCCGGAGCGATTTGCCGCAGTCGCCGCGCTGTTAGCCCAATCGGGGATCCCATGGATTAAGCGCTCGGATTGGAGCCGCGACAAGCCAAGCACCGCGACTTCGCCGAATTCCAATTCGCTGGTCCCCGGCCAAGTCGTATTGCTCGACACGATCGGGGAACTCGCTTCGGTCTACGCGCTTGCTTCGGTCGCCTTCGTGGGCGGCAGCCTGGTTGCCGCGGGAGGCCACAATCCTCTCGAACCCGCACAGTTCGCGGTTCCCATTGTCATGGGCCCGCACTACGCCAACTTTCGCGCCATCGTCGACGACTTGCTGGCTCATGAAGCGCTTCGCATCGCTGGTAGAGAGAAATTGGCCTCCGCACTCATCGAGCTGCTTCGAGACCGCTCCGCCGCGGAATCGATGGGAGCCCGCGCGATCGAAGTCTTCCACCAGCAGGCCGGGGCCACAGATCGCTGCGTCGATGCTCTGTGCGCACTGTTCGGCGCTGGCGCTGGCCAGGAGTCTCCGGTATGACGGCCTCGGACGCCGCGCGCCGCTTCCTGTTGCCGCTCGCGCCCGGCTACCGGCTGGCGCTTGCACTCCGCGAGATGCGTCTGCGTGCAGGCTGGGAACCGGTGCGCAAACTGCGCTGCCCTGTCGTGAGCATCGGCAGCCTTTCCGCCGGCGGATCGGGCAAAACCCCCCTCACCATCGCGCTCGCGCAGGCTCTCATCCGCCGCGGTCGGAACGTTGACGTGCTCTCGCGCGGCTATGGCCGCACAGGTCTCCAGGCCGCTCGAGTCGATCCGGACGGCGCGGCTGAAGATTTCGGCGACGAACCGCTCCTTATTGTGCGGGCCACCGGCGTGCCCGTTTATGTGGCCGCGCAGCGCTACGAGGCCGGCCTTCTCGCCGAGTCCGCTGACCTACCCCCAGCGGCAGGCCGCATTCACCTACTCGATGACGGCTTCCAGCATCGCCAGCTTCATCGCGACGTGAATATCCTTCTCGTTGACGCCTGCGACTGGTTTGCGGAACGGCTGCTTCCCGCAGGCAATCTGCGCGAGCCGCTCCCGGCGATCCGCCGCGCCGACGTGCTCGCAATTCCCGCAGCCGACGCGCCGCAACTCGAACCCGGATTGCGTGGTCACGGATGGCAGGGCCCCATCTGGCGGCTGCAACGGCGCATGCAAGTCCCATCGATCAACGGCCCCATCGCTGCCTTTTGCGGCATCGCCCGCCCGGGGCAGTTCTTCGGCGGGCTCGAATCCGCCGGCTTGCACCTCGCTCTTCGCGCGGCTTTTCCGGATCACCACCGTTACGCTGTGCGCGAGATCGATCGCCTGGCCGCCAGCGCGCGCAGAGCAGGAGCCGCCGCTCTCGTGACCACGGAAAAAGACCACGTCCGCATGGGAAAGCTCGTCGCGATCCTCGGAGCATCCCTCCCGCTCAGCATTGCGCGCCTGCGCATCGAGATCGAGAATGAGCAAGCTGCTCTCAACTGGCTTGAAGACAAGCTGACCGCCACGTCCTGATCCTAGGCCGCTACACGTCAGCCTTCCACCGCTCTGCCAGCAACCCCGTGGCCTCATCCGTATCGATCTCCGCCAGCAGCAACCCCTCTACGCCGTAGGGCTGGTACGCGAGCAGCGTTCCATCGGGCCGCACGATGGCCGAGGTCGTCGGCGAGCCCATACCGGCGTAATTGACCGAGGCAAAATAGCAGCTATTCTCCGCGGCCCGGCACAGCATGGCCTTTTCATGAAAGGTGTTGCGCGGATCGGCGAAGGTTGCCGGCATAAAGCCGCCCGGCTCCGCCCAGTGGTAGTGGGGATGAAAGACCGCCTGTGCGCCGCGCCGGGCTGCCCAGCGCACGGTCTCCGGGTAGCGCCAGCCCTCATGGCAGATGGCAACGCCAAACCGGAGCCCGCCGGCCTCGAAGACTCTACGGCCCACACCCGGGGTGTAGATTGCGTCCTCCGATGGATCGAGCTGCACCTTGTCCTGGAATCCCGCCCGAGTTCCGTCACGCGCGATCACGAGCGCAGTCGCAAACAAAGCATCACTCTCGACGCGTTCCGTTCCCAGCACCACCGCTACCCCCGCCGCTGCCGCCGCCGCCGCCACCTGTGTCCATGCGCGTTCCAGAAATGCGGCGTCCGGCGGAGGAGTCCGCGCGTCAGGCCTGCGGTAGCCGGGAATGTAGCACTCCGGAAAGCAGAGGACGGCCGCGCTTTCGACACCGGCCTGTGCGATGGCCTCGACCGCCAGCCGCAGAGATTCCTCCGGGGACCGCGGAAAGCGGAGGTTGGCCAGTGCAACGCAGACCAAACGCATGGGTCTTTATGTTAGCAGGCCCCAGCCGAAGCGCCTGGCCGCTCGTCGCTGCTCTAGCGCATCCGCCCCAGGTCGCGCAGTTGCTTCGCTGCCGCCTCAAGGAAGGTTTCCACGCTGATACCTTCGGGCACTTCGAGACCCGACTTCGCCTGGATGGCCGCGGCGATGCGCTGCGCCAGTGCCTGCCGCGTTTCGATGCTCATGTCCAGGCGCCGGGAGAAAAACCCCTCCAGGACCTCGAGATCCGCCGGAGCGAGTTTCGTGATCCCCGTGGCCGGCAGCGTTACGCGTATCTGCGGCTCGACGCTTGTCGGTGGGGGCGCGAAGATCTGTGCCGTAAAGGTGCGCGCGCCCGAGTCGATCCACGGCGTCGCTTCCTCTTCGCGGTCCCGGACCACCAGCGTCCCCGCGGCCAGGTCGCCCAGCCGCTGGTGCTGCTTGGTCACGAACATGGCGATGACTCCCACCGCATAGAATCCCGGGAACTGGTCCACGTAGCGCACCAGGTTGCGCGCCATCGACTCGAAGAGGCCAATGGCCCGCCCCGTGCGCTGGATCACGCGAATCCGCGCCACGCGTTTGCCGGGCGTACGCCCGTTCCAGAAGGCCTCAAAGAGCGTGAAGTAGCCCCAGTTGACCAGAAAGACGAGAAGAACGGCGATGGCTACCACCCACTGCGCCGAGATTCGCGAGAAGGCCGCAATGCTCGTCACGATGGCCACAAAGAGCAGTCCCAGCAAAAAGGCCCCCGCGCCCCAGATAAGGTAATCGACCAGCAGCGCAATAAACCGGCTGCCGATGCCGGCCAGCGGCATCTCGATCGCCACCAGCTCCGGTGTGTCGATATTCAGCTGGTCTGAATCGCGCGAGACTGGGTTAAGCTGGTCTGGACCCGTATCCATGGCGCAAATTCTCTCCAACCAGTGGATTCAAAGGCGGCGTCCCTACTGGGACCGCCTCTCCGTGCTGCTGGCACAGTCGGGCGCCGCAGGCCTGGGTCGGCTCACGCGCGCCGAGCTGCGCGAGATGGCCTTGCTCTACCGGCAGGTGGCTGCCGACCTCTCTGTGCTCCGTCAGGACAACACCGCCCGCGCCTACGCTCAACATGTGAATCAATTGCTGGCTCGCGCCCACGATATCATCTATTCGGGCCGGAAGACCAGCTTGCTTACGCTCCTCCGCTTTCTCCGCGACGATTATCCCGCCATTTTCCAGAGCCAGATCGGATTTGTCTTTGCCTCCTTCGCGGTTACGGTGGCCTTCGGCATCTTGGGCGCCGTGCTGACGAACGCGCGGCCTGAGTTCATGCGCCACTTTGTCGGTCCGCAGATGATTGCCACCATGGAGCGCCACGAGATGTGGACCAAGTCCATTGTCAGCATCAAACCCATGGCGTCCAGCTTCATCATGACCAACAACCTCACCGTGGCCTTTGTCACTTTCGCCAGCGGCATCGTCTTTGGTGTAGGAACTCTCTGGTATCTCCTGTTCAACGGCCTTATGCTTGGGGTCATCGGCGCGGCCTGCCATCAGTTCGGCATGTCGGTCGAGCTCTGGAGCTTTGTTGCGCCTCACGGCTCGCTGGAGCTGCCTGCGATCCTCATCGCCGGCGGTGCCGGATTGCGCCTCGGCTACGCTATGCTCTTCCCCGGAGCGCTGCGCTGGAAGGACTCTGTGGCCCGCGGCGGCATCGAGGCTACGCGCCTGGTCTCCGGCGTCATTCCCATGCTCATCGTCGCCGGCTCGCTGGAGGGCTTCTTCTCGCCGTCGCACGCAGCCCCGTGGCTCAAGTTCACCGTCGGCGGAATGCTCTTTACGCTGCTGCTGTTGTGGCTCTTCCGGCCGGTCAAGGCCTTACCTACAGAAGATCAATAGCTGTTTCCGCATGATGCGGCTCCAAGCAGCCCCGTTGCAAATCGCTCATGGAAGCGATAGAGGGTCTTACACCTTTACGAAAATCCTCCTGCGGTATAGCACCCACACCGCAATGAAGCAAATCGCCATGTACGAGAACGAATAGGCAAAGGCCGCCCAGCCAATATCGGGAATATGCGCGAAGATGTGGAACCGCGCCCAAATCAGCGGGCCTACCAATTTCCCGCCAGACGGAATATGAATCATGTCCAGCGCGCCGGGCAGCAGCTCGCTGATCATGTAAGCCACAATCGCGTTCGATCCGAAAACGAGCCACGGCCATGTCGCGGCCTTGCCCGGCTCCTTCTTGCCCCACCCCTTGAGCTCGATGGCCCAGAACGCCAGCGCAAATACCGCCAGCGACCACCCCGCCGAAACCAGCACATACGAACTGGTCCACATCTTCTTGTTGATCGGGAACCACACGCCCCACAGGTAGCCGACACACAGGCAGGCGGCCGCGCCCAGCACAAGCCCCAGCGCCTTCCTTCGCTTGTCAGCGTCCCCCATAAGCCCGATACCAGTCAACAATCCCAGCAGTGCCGTTCCCACCGCCGGAATATCGCTCAGCAGCCCTTCGGGGTCGCGCGCGTCGTGCAGTGGCGCGTCCTCATACAAGTGGTACGGCATCAGATGCCGGTCGGTCCACGCCACAATGTTCTGGTTCCTGTCGAGGAAGGGAATGTTGCGCCCCGGCACGCCCGCGCCCGGTACGGGCACCCACCGCACCAGCACCCAGTAGCCCACCAGCGTAACGGCCAACACCGCAATCTTGGTCCACACGCGGCGGTCCCACAGGTAGAACAGCCCCACGATCAGGTAGCAGATGGCGATCCGTTGCAGCACCCCGTAAATCCGCAGGTGCTCCAGGTGGAAGTATGGAAATCCGTTCACCACAATCCCCAGCAGGAACAGCACTGCCGCACGTTGGATCGTGTGCTTCGCCAGCTGCGCTCGCGTGGCTCCGCGCTGCAGCCGCGCCTCCACTGAGAACACGATCGAAACCCCCACCACGAACAGGAACGTCGGAAACACCAGGTCCGTCATCGTCAGCCCGTTCCAGAACGAGTGTTCCATCTGCTTCCATGCGCCCGGCCCGCCATTGTTGTTCACCATGATCATGATCGCGATGGTGAGGCCGCGCAGCACATCCAGCGACAGCAGCCGCTTTGACGGCGTAGGGGGCGATGTAGGCTTGGTCATCTGTCTCCTTGGAGCGTGCGATTGCACGGGATGCTTTCTACCCTAAGTGCCCAGCCCCTGCTTCGCCAAGCCATTTCCTCGCCGTCCTTATGTCATTCCCCCAGCCCGCGCTGCTACACTCGCAATTTCAGAGATACCGCCGCAATTTACCTCACGCTGCCCATGGAGGGGTTTAATGGCCGATTTTCAACCTTTTGTTCCGGCAACCGAACGGCCGCCGGAGTTCACCCTTCGCGCCATCCTCCTCGGCTGCTTTTTCGGCCTCATCTTCGGCGCCGTCACCGTCTACGTGGGCCTGCGCGCCGGGCTCACCGTTGCCGCTTCCATTCCCATCGCCGTGCTCTCCATCAGCATGTTGCGCTGGATCGCCGCCATCTGCCGCAGCAAGTTCGTCCAGGCGCTTCCGCTGCCGCGGTCCTTCAAGCAATGGCTCGGCTCTGAGGCTTCCATCCTCGAAAACAACATCGTCCAGACCACCGGCAACGCCGGCCAGTCCATCGCCTCGGGCGTCATCTTCACGCTGCCCGCCCTCATCTTTCTCGGCTTCGATCTCCAGTACTCCCGCATCTTCATGCTCGCGCTCATCGGCGGCTGGCTCGGCGTGCTCTTCATGATCCCCTTGCGCCGCCAGCTCATCGTGCAGGAGCACGGCGTCCTGCCCTATCCCGAAGGCACCGCCTGCGCCGATGTGCTCATCGCTGGCGAGCGCGGCGGCTCCCTCGCCAGCCGCGTCTTTCTCGGCCTCGGCCTCGGCGGCCTTTACACCTTCTTCCAGAACGAGAACCTCTTCAGCGCCTGGCCCAGCACGCCCGAATACAAACCCGACTTCGGTCCCCAGCACGTGCTCAAGGGTGCCAGCATCAACGGCGACCTTACCTCAGAATATCTGGGGGTCGGCTACATCATCGGTGCGCGCGTGGCCGGCATCCTCTTCGCCGGCGGCGTGCTCTCCTGGCTCGTCATTATGCCGCTCATCTATTTCTTCGGCAAAGACCTCGGCCATCCTGTTTATCCCGGCGAGGTCCCCATCGCGCAGATGGGCCCCGGCGACCTGTGGAGCGCCTACATCAAGCCCATGGGCGCGGGCGCCGTCGCCGCATCGGGCCTCATCACCCTCATCAAAACCGTGCCCACCATCTTCAGCGCCCTCACCGCCGGCTTCAAAACCATGCGCCCCGGCGCCGGAGGCTCCGCCAAACCCAGCCGCACGGAGAACGACCTCTCCATGGGCGTCGTCCTCATCGGCTCGCTGTTCATCGTCGTGCTCATGTTTCTCTTCCTCGAGTTCCGGCCCGTGCCAGGCGCCTTTGTCGGCTGGGGAGCCAATCTCGCGGCTTCGCTGCTGGTCGTCGTCTTCGGATTTCTTTTTGTCACCGTCAGCTCGCGCATCGTCGGCATCGTCGGCTCCTCGGCCAGCCCCGTCTCCGGCATGACCATCGCCACGCTCATGGCTACCGCCGCCGTCTTCCTCGTCGAGGGCTGGACCGCTCCGGCCTTCGGAGCCCTCGCCATCACCATTGGCGGCGTGGTCTGCATCGCAGCTTCCAACTCGGGCGACACCTCGCAGGACCTCAAGACCGGCTACATCGTAGGCTCGACGCCCCGCCTTCAGCAGATCGCCCTTATGATCGGCGTTGTCGTCTCCACGGTCGTGATCGGATTCACGCTCAATCTGATGAACACCGGCCTGGAGCGGTTCCAGTCTGAGCCCCACGCCTGGAACATCAATGCCGCGCACCCCGGCGTCTCCATCGAGAACAACGCGCAGTATCTGCCTAACGAAATCCGCGTCACCGGTCCCAACAACACCGTCACGGTCCACAGCAAGTCCGACTACATCGTCCTCAACGCCATCGGATCGACTGAGCTGTCGGACGGCAAGTACCTCTACTCGCCGGCCACGCATCGCATCGAGGTCCATTGGATCCAGGGCATCGGCAGCGCCAGCGCGCCCGCGCCCCAGGCCCGCCTCATGGCCACCGTCATCAACGGTATTCTCAGCCGCAAGCTGCCCTGGGGGCTTGTTCTGCTTGGCGTATCAATTGTCATCGCCGTCGAACTCCTCGGCATCCGTTCGCTGCCTTTCGCCGTGGGCGCCTATCTTCCCATCGGTACCACGCTGCCCATCTTCTGCGGCGGCGTCGTGCGCTGGTTCGTCGACATGGCCGCCAAGCGCGCCAACCCCGAATCCGCCGAGACCGAAAGCGAGATCTCCCCCGGCTCCCTCTACGCCAGCGGCCTCATCGCCGCCGGCGGCATCGCCGGCCTCATCGGCGTGGCGCTCAAAGCCTACGAAACATCGTTCAACAAGCCCAACATGCTCGGCTTCCCGCAGACCTTCCCCTTCACCATCTTCGACAACCAATGGGTCGCGGTTGCAGCCTTTGCCATGTTAGGCTTTTCGCTCTACTACTTCGCGCGCAAGCCCCTCAAGAAGTAGAAATCGACGGCACTCGCCGCCGTCTCAGACTGGGAATGCGGATGACTCTCACCGAGGTCGCGCAAGGCTCCATGATCGCATCGCGGCTTGCGGCGCCGGCATTGATGCCAGCCGCTGGCGTCCGGCTCACTGCGTGGGATGGTGTCCAGGAGCTCGCGCATCCCGATCAACGCGGGCTTGAGAGCGGGCAGGTCAGGCGGTAGCCCGCTGCTGGTCGAGCGGCCTGGTGCCGAAGAGACAAAGATTGTTGCGGCCCGTGTCCTTGACGGCGTACATGGCGGCGTCGGCGTTGCGCAGGAGCTCTTCGGCGGTGCGGCCATCCCGGGGAAAGACGGCGACGCCGACGCTGAGGGTCAGGCGGACGGTGCGGCCGCCGATCTGGATGGGCTGCGAGCAGTTGCGGACGATGTGCTCGCCGCAACGCTGCACGTCTTGTGCCCTGCGGAAGTCGGGCATCACGACGACAAACTCGTCACCTCCCATGCGGGCCACGGTGTCTGACTCGCGCACCGAAGAGAGCAGGCGCTGGCCGACGGCGGCGAGCAGGACGTCGCCGTCGGCGTGGCCGAGCGAGTCGTTGATCTGCTTGAAGTAGTCTATGTCGAGCAGGAAGACCGCGACCTTCTGGTTGTGACTCTGCGCCTCAAGGATCGCCTGCCGCAGACGCTCGTGGAGCAGAGTGCGGTTGGCCAGGCCGGTGAGGTGGTCGTGGTGGGCCAGGTAGGTTACGTGGTCGGAGCGGCGGCGGTGCTCGGTCACATCGCGGCTGGTGATGGCGATGCCGTTGCCCAGCCGGACCACCTGCACGTTGAGCCAGGTGGCCTTGATCATCTCGTCGTCGATGAAGACCTCGCAGGAGTACGGAATCCCGGTGCGCACGACCTCGCAGTACCGGTGGATGAGGCCGGATCGGACCATGAACGGCCGGACTTCCGTGAGGACTTTTCTGTAGAGGCTCTCGCGAGGGACACCGAGCCGGCGCTCGGCGTTGGGGTTGATGTAGCTGAAGCGGAAGTCGACGATGGCCCCGGAGGCGTCAGGGACGCCGTCGAAGATGTAGAAGTCGTCGAGGGTGCATTCGGCGGCTGCGAAGAACTGGGAGTAATCGTCCGTTGCGGCCGTCGATGCTCCGGAAACGCATCGAGGACAAGCGCCGCCGGTGAGGGCAGAGATCCCGTGACGGACACATTTCGTGTCCGGGCGGGGCGTTTTGTCTTGTTGACCTCCGACAGATGGGGACATTTGCGAAGAATTATATCGTTGCCAGACGCGGCGTTCATCCCACGGAAGGGGTATCGAGATGGTAGCGGGGCGGCAGGTGGAGGGTACGTTCCTGCTATCCCGAGCGCCGGAGGTGGACACTGCGAAAGCTGTATCCCTACGCGGTCATATACGCTTCGAGCACATCGAGGAAACGGGCGAGCCAGGCGGGGTGCGCGGTCCAGGCGGGGCCGGTGACGAGGTTGCCGTCAACGACGGCGGCGGTAAAATCGACTGCCTCGAAGGTTCCGCCAGCCAGTTCGACCTCGGGAGCGCAGGCGGGGTAGGCGTTGACGCGGCGGCCTTTGAGCACACCGGCGGCGGCCAGAAGCTGGGGGCCGTGGCAGAGAGCCGCGATGGGCTTGCCGGCCTGGTCGAAGTAGCGGACGACGTCGAGGACCTTGGGGTTGAGGCGCAGGTACTCGGGGGCCCGGCCACCGGGGATGACGAGGGCGTCGTAGTTTTCGGGATCGATCTCGTCGAAGGTTGCATTGAGGGTGAAGTTGTGGCCGCGCTTTTCGGAGTAGGTCTGGTCGCCCTCGAAGTCGTGAATCGCGGTGCGGACCTGGTCGCCTGTCTTCTTGCCGGGGCAGACGGTGTGGACGGTGTGGCCGACCATCTGGAGGGCCTGGAAGGGAACCATAATTTCGTAGTCCTCGACAAAATCGCCGGCAAGAAGCAGGAGTTTAGCGGGTTTCATGACGGATCATCCTCCGCCGACAAGTTTGGCACAGTGCGGCGGGTCCCAACGTAAAATTCATTTATGGTCCCAGACGCAGCTTTTTTGGACACGACCCTTGAGGCTCTGAATGCGAGGATCGTGGCGTGCGCGCTGTGTCCGCGGCTGCGGGCCCACAGCGCGGAGGTGGCGCGGGTGAAGCGGCGCGCTTACGCGGAGTGGGAGTACTGGGGCAGGCCGGTGCCGTCGTTCGGCGACCCGAAGGCGCGCGTGCTGGCGCTCGGACTGGCGCCGGGGGCGCATGGGTCAAACCGTACGGGACGGCCGTTCACGGGCGACGGTTCGGGGGATTTTCTGTACCCGGTGCTGCACCAGGCGGGGTTTGCTTCGCAGGCCAAGGCGGTTTCGCGGGACGACGGGATGCAGCTGCGCGGGCTGTGGATCAGCGCGGTGGTGCGTTGCGCGCCGCCTGGGAACAAGCCCACGCCGGAGGAGCAGCGCAACTGCGCGCCGTGGCTCGGCCGCGAGATGGGGCTGCTCAAGAACCTGCGCGTGGCGGTGTGCCTGGGAAGAATTGCGTTCGATGGGCTGTTGGCTTGGGCGCAGCGGGAGGGCGGTCCCGGCGCGGCAAGGCTGGCGCGATCGGAGTTTGTGTTTGCGCATGGGGCCGAGTACACGCTGCCGGGTGGGCTGGTGGCGATCGCGAGCTATCATCCCTCGCTGCAAAACACGAACACCGGGAAACTGACGCACGCCATGTTTCTGGACGTGTTCAGGCGGGCGCAGAAGGTGGCTGGGCTGACGTGAGGGCGCGCTGGCCGGAAGAATTCGGGGAGAACGAGCGATGAAGTTGCGGGAGAAAATTCTGGAGCGGGGGATTTTGAAGGACGTGTCGCCGGATGAGTTCGCTCCGCGGGCAGAGCGCACGAATCCAGTTGATCATTGGTCGCCGCCGATCCTGCTGGAGCGGGCGGCGTATCTGCGCAAGCTGGCGAAGGCCGGCGACGGATCGGCGTCGGAGACGCTGCGCGAATATCCGCAGCACTTCGCGATGCTCTCGTACCGCAGCCGCAACGGCGAGGCGGAGGTGCACGAGGAGTTTGCCGATTTATTTTACGTTCTGGCGGGCGCGGCGACGCTGGTGACTGGCGGTAACGTGACGGGCGCGCGGAGCGCGGGGCCGGGCGAGACGCGCGGCAGCGGGATCGAGGGCGGCGCGAGGCAGGAGTTACGAGCTGGCGATGTGGCGCACGTACCGGCGAGTGTGCCCCACAAGATGCTGGTTTCGAGTGAAGAGACGTTGACC
Source organism: Occallatibacter sp. (assembly GCA_035508555.1). Lineage (GTDB taxonomy): Bacteria > Acidobacteriota > Terriglobia > Terriglobales > Acidobacteriaceae > Telmatobacter. Next base: position 74,798 of record DATJMU010000135.1, read on the forward strand.
TGCTTTGTGCTGAAGATTCGGCAGGCAAGCTGAAAGGGCGATCTGCAGGTGGGAGCGCCGAAGGATTGGAGCGGGAGACCGGGATCGAACCGGCGACATTCAGCTTGGGAAACTGCACGTAAATTGAAAACAAAGAACATCGCGAATTCCGGCACCTCTTTCCGGCGATTGAGTTTACGGGGAATTCGCAGTTTTCGATGGCGCGGCGCTTAATGGAGTTCAAACGGAGTTCACGGATTCTATCGTCTTGCCATTCGCAGTCGTATAGCTCGCCGACCTGCGGCGGGTTGGCGCGGAGGTTGATTACATGGTGGACAAGTGACACAGCACCGCGGTTGAGGAGAGGCGCCCGGTGCCGCTGCACCATGGGTGGAAGAAATTGCAACGCAGAGTATGAGCGTCCAGGCACCAGCGATGAGGAGTGGGGTTACCATCGCCGCGGAGATGCCCCAGTTCTTGACCGAAGTACTTCCCGCACCCGCGATGCCGGGCATAACTCCGCGCAGAGCCTGAGAGATTCCCGAATCAACCTTCGCGTGGTTCCAGTCCTTGCAAAGCCTTTCAATTGCAAAATAGGCTGCGAAAACACTCGCGAACGCGAGGATGGCGATCGCCGTTCCAATCGAAGCCAGAAGTATCGCCAGATGGAGCCGTTGCGGAAGCAGGAAGCCCGTAACATCCCCTGGCTGCCATTCGCCCATGACCCCAAATGTTGCAAACAAGAAGCCCTGAATGAGAAGATGCCAGGTCGAGCGATGATTGATGAGGTCGTCTTCATGTTTCATGTAATCGCGGTAGATCGAGTACAGCTCCTTCATGACGTTGAAATTTCCGTCTTCTGTCCATGAAACTTGCTGATCTGTCATTTCGAGCTCCCGCGGGGTACAGCTGGCGCTATTCGACCGTCATTTATTGGCTTAGACGGTTCCGGTTTTGCCCTTTTTATAACTGTGCCTGGATTCTACACCTTCTCCTCCTACCGTCCTCATTCAGCGATCCCGGCCCTTCCGTTTTTCTCGCTGGTGGGTGTTAGAGAAGTTAGAGTCTGTGTTAAGTAGTGTTACGCCCTTGACGACTCGGGCTAACACCCTGCCCCGTTTTGCGGAATCCTGAACTCCGGTACCTGAAACCACGAACTCTGGCACCTGATACCACGAATCCAGATACCTGAAACCCCGAATTTTGGCACCTGAAAGCACGAATCCGAGGTCTGGTACCTAAAAGCACGAATCTCTTGACACGGTACCTAAAACCACGAATATGTGCTCATGGCACCTGAAAGCACGAATCCGGATGAACATCTTCTGCCCGTGAAGCACAGCAACGGCGATCTGTTCATCTGCGATGTGGCGGATGCGGCGCTTAAGGACCTGATTCCGCAGATGGAGCATCCATTTTACTCCCTCTCGAAGAAGCGGGATACCGAAATTCGGAAATACGAGCATAACGGCAATTGGCTGGAGATAACGCCGAGCGTCAAGGGGCTCGCGACCATCTATGACAAAGACATCCTGATCTACTGCATCTCACAGATCATGGAAAAGCTGAAACGCAATGAGCGCGTGAGCCAGCGCGTCCGGATCACGAGCTATGACCTGCTCGTTTTCACCAACCGCGGCACGTCGGGCCGTGACTATGACGCGCTGTGCGAAGCGATCGACCGCCTCGCCGGTACCCGGATCACCACCAATATCCGTACCGGCGATGAGGAGCAGCGCGACAGCTTTGGCCTGATCGATGCGGCGTCCATCCGCCGCAAGCATGGGCTTGACGGGCGCCTGCAATGGGTCGAGATCAAGCTCTCCGACTGGGTTTTCAACGCCATTCGCGGCCAGGAAGTGCTCACCCTGCACCGGGATTATTTCCGGCTCGGGAAGCCCCTGGAACGCCGCATTTACGAGCTGGCGCGCAAACATTGCGGCCGGCAAACCACCTGGCAGATTTCTCTCGAAACACTGCTCAAAAAATCAGGCTCTCAAAGTTCGACCAAGCGCTTTCGGCAGCATGTGAAAGAGATCGCGGAGCACGATCATCTGCCCGACTACCATCTCACCTTTGATGAAAAGAGCGATATGGTGATGTTCATTAACCGCGAGAACAAATGGGTGGAGCGCCCCCTGCCCTCGGACGATGAAACCTTGCCGCCCCTGCCCGACGAAGCCTATGAGGAAGGACGCAATGCCGCGCCCGGCTACGATGTCCGCGGTCTTGAAAGCGAATGGCGCGCGTTCTGGGAAGACTCCGGCAAACCGAAGCTCGCCAATCCCGCCGCCGCCTTTGTCGGCTTTTGCCGGAGCCGGCACAAGCGCGCGCCGCTCCGGAGGACAGGCACGAATGACCGTTGAGCTCCCTTCCCTGCCCCGGAATCGAAACCGCGCCAGATGCCCGAGGATTCGTCTGGGAAATATTCTGGCCCTCCCCCGCTCGCCCAAGCATCCGAGCGCTCCTTGGGCAAATTCCCCGGCCTGGCGTCGATTGTGAAAACCGATCATCCGAAAACACCCTGTCCCACAAGGGGTTTAGTGGTACCTGTTTGGTGTCCATCAGATGCCGTAAGAGAAACCTGTCAGGTAGCTATATGGTGACCAACAGATGACATTCGGAAACCAGATAGATGACCACAGGATGCCAAATAGTCATTTTGCAGAAACCAGAACGGTTCCTCATAGATAACCACTTGTCATCGGATAGCTGACTGGTTACCATCGGACTCTCTGATTCGCGACCCCGCCGCCGTCCACCGCCGAACCCCGGGACCCGCATGCCCACCATCGCTTTTGTATCGCCCAAGGGAGGAGCGGGCAAAACCACCTCCGCCTTTCTGCTCGCGACCGCGCTTGCGCGCTTTCAGGAAGTGACCGTCATCGATGCCGATCCCAATCATCCGATCGAGACCTGGGCGAAAGGCGGCAATGCGCCGCCGAAGCTGACGGTGATCGCGGATGTTGACGAGGACACCATCATCGAGCGCATCGAAGACGCCGCCTCAAAGACACCTTTCGTGATCGTCGATCTCGAAGGCACGGCGTCGAAGATCGTCGTCTACGCGATCTCACAAGCGGATCTCGTCATCATCCCGACGCAGGGCTCGCAGCTCGATGCCAATGAAGCGGGCCGGGCGATCCGCGTCGTGATGCAGAGCCAGAAGATGACCCGGAACGAAACGCCTTATGCGGTGCTGCTGACGCGCACCAGCCCGTCCATCCGTACGCGGACGCAGACGCATATCCAGAACGGCCTGATCGGCGCCGGCATTCCGGTCTTCAATACCGAACTCAACGAGCGCGATGCCTTCCGGGCGGTGTTTTCGTTTCAGCAGACGCTGGAGGGACTCAATCCGGCCGACGTCGCCAATCTGGACAAGGCCAGGATCAATGTCTGGGCATTCGTCGAGGAAGTCGTCGAGCGTCTCAAGCCGGGGCAGGGGGGCGGCAGGGAGGAAGATAACTCCAGCGTGGCCGGTGCGGCATGAGCGGGCGTGTTGATCCCTTTGCGATTCTGAAAGAGCCCACGGCGTTCACGACCAAGCCGAAGCCGGAAAAGCGCGTCGAGGAAAACGCCATCGACGACATCGCCCGGCAGAACAATTTTCCGAGCCGCCAGGCGCCGAAGAAGACTGCGGCGCCCAAACGCGAGCAGCGCCGCTACCGCACCGGGCGCAACCGTCATCTCGGCGTGAAGGCGACGGCGGAGACCGTCGAGCGCTTCTACAAAGCCGCGGACAATCGCAACGTTCCGCTTGGCGAGGTGCTGCGCCTCGCGCTCGATGCCTTGGAACGGGCAGGGGGATCGAGTTGAATTCGAGGGGTAATGAATTCGCCATTGCTGCGTCCGGTCCCATTGTCGTCTAATGCACAGTGAGGATTGTGGGAAGCACCAATGCCCGACCTGACAAGAGAATCCGCGAGAACGTTTGCCGATCAATTTCGTTCGGCCCGCCTGACTGCGCTTGCCGATTCCGAATCCTTCGATCAAATTGTCCACGTGATTGAACGGCTCGGAAGTTACCTCACGAAAGAAGAGTACGGCGACAAGGGTGATTACGGCAGCCTCGGAAAGTATCGGTCGCGGCTGGTTGACCTTGTCAGGAGTCGAGGCCTGGCTCTTGAAAGCCGTCCCCAATTCAACCATCAGCTGACGCCCTTTGAGACGCTTTATGATCTGGTGCAGGAAGCACGGAATGACGCTCTTCATCAGGGGGCTTTTGCTCGTCATTTAACAAAACACGCGATTGAAATCGCCATTATTTTGGAGGATGTATTGAGCATCGATATGGATTCCATGGTTGCGGATTTTATGATGCGTAATCCGGTGTGTGGCGAACCGTGGCAGCCAGTTGCGTTTTTGCGTCAACAGATGTTGGCGAATTCCTATTCCTACTTACCCGTATTGAGCCGGGATAATGAATGGGGTGTCGTCTCAGACGCCGCAATCGCAATGTTCTTGGGCTCCGACCGGAAAGGAAAGGAGCGCAGGAGGCGACTCGCGATGACGCTTGAAGAGGCTGCACTGCAGAGCGAGAGGCCGGTGCGCCTGACCTCGGCGGTGTTTATCGATGAAACAGCTCCGCTCGACCGGGCGATCGAGTTGCTCAAAGGCGCACCGATTGTGCTCGTGCGAAGCCCCGTTGGAACAAGTGTCGTCGGCATATTGACGCCTTTCGACCTCCTTTGACAAAGCGGAGGCAACACAATGACGCGCCCCGAATTCGAAGATCTTCCGTTTGATAAGCGACCGGATCTCACCCCTTATCTTGTTCACCTCACGCGGAATTCGGAAGCGGAAGACGACCGTAGCGCATTCGAGAATCTTGTAAGAATCTTGAAGTCTGGGAAAATTCGTGGGAGCACGGACAAGGGGTTCATCAAGGGTCCGACGCCTGCGGCGTGCCTTATGGACGTACCTTTTGCGTCTCTGAAATATGTCTTCGGTGACAGGAACATTGGAAAGAACGGCCCGCGTTACGAGCCATTCGGGGTGTTTTTCAGCAAGAAATATGGTTACAAGAAGGGCTGCCGTCCGGTTCTGTACCTTTCGGATGAGGAATTGGAAAATCTTGAAATTCCGGACAAGGAGAAGTGGCGGGTCGTTAGATTTGAGGTCGGGGAAGAGGGATGGATCAGCTGGCTTCACGAACGGGAATGGCGCTGCCCCAATGGTCTGAAGCTTCCTTCGAGCCCCTATGGCGTCTTGGTGCGCCGCGCTTCCGATGCACGGCGTTTGGGTCGTCTGATAGAAAATTCACCGGATAAGTTTGCGGTGAAACCGCGGAGCATCATTCCACTTGAGGTGATTTGTCAGGGCTTACTGAAGTAAGCGACTTTTGGAATTGGGCCTCTGAGCCGAGAAACTTGGCGTTCAGGCTGCGCTTACGCGATCCTCAGCTAAGACCGGTCGTGCAGAGTTTGGCCATCGCGGCCTCGATCAGAGACGCACGCTTTTCGAGGAAGGCTTGGTAGTCGCCGCTGATCATCTCGTCGAACGGAATCAGATGACTCGCGAGCCGGGCTCTGACCTCGGGTTCTCCAAGGTTGTTGCCATCCCGCCTCTCCCCAAGATACCGCTCCGGTTCTTTGTCTGAAATGTTTCGATTTGTTCGCCAGGTCACCAAAGCGCAGTTGAGCGCAAGATAGACTTTGTCGTCGGCAACGCTTGCCCGTGACAAATAGGCAACCGGAAAGAGATGGTGGTACTCTCGCTTACCAAGATTCGCGCGAGTGGCGACTCCTCCGTCGGCCAAATCCAGCCCGCCTTGTCTCAGGGCGACTGCGAGAATGGCCCTGGCCAAGCGGTCTCGTCGCACCGGCCAACCCGAACCCAGAATTTCTTCCCTATGAGGTAAGGGGTGCAGGCTATCGTCGAAGATCGACGGTGTTGTAACACCGGTTCCGGCGACAAGGGGTCTAAGTTCATTGAAGTCGGTAAGCGCTCGGGAATTGGTCGATTTCTCATACCGGTTTGAGAAAAAGGCTCGCCACAGATATTTCCGCAACGTTGTTCGCGCTCGACCTTCAGCGTCCAGGCCTTTCGGTGCGATCGCCCACAGCGCAACGAGTACAGGTACGACGACATCGGTTGGCAGGCGCGCCGAGTCAAAAACACGCTCTTCTTCGAGAAAGTCCGCCGCTCGGGTAACGCCCCTTAGGAAAGTCTCCCAGTTTTCTAGAACCTGGGGTCCAAAATCCTTCGCAAGATAGGTAGCGTTCGTCGGAGCGCGGCCCTGCAGCAGAGCGCTACCGTATAAAGCGAGATCTTCTGGCGGGTAGTAGTAGGAGATGGTGGGGCAGGTTGTGCGTGTGGCCGCAACCAGATCATGAAGCGATTTGCCCATTCCGGCTTCGACCTGAGCCACAACGACGTCGTATGTAGACAGTGGGGCCGCCGAGGTATTCATTTTGATGAATACGTCCAAAGCGGTTTGCTTTTCGGTTGTAACAGGAAGTGACAAGAACGGAAGATTGAATGAAGCAAATTTCTGGCGAATGATGGCGATTTGATCGGCGATCGTGTCGCGTTCATCGGAATCTTCAATTGCTTCTTTGGCCCAATCTCGAAAGCGTTGGTTGGCACTAATATCGGGGGCGCAAAGATCGAGGGGGATCATACGGCGCTTCCACTGCTCTTTGGGTTGATTAGCCCAAAACGGCCGAGGTTCCGTGTCCTTTTCCTGCCTCCACCGCGCTATGGAGTCCACATAGTAAGGCATGGCCGTTTCTTCATCCGGCTTGAAGAAGACGAAATAGGTTCGGTCGTGATAGTTGTTGTGGAGTCCACGCCAAAGAGCTGTGAGTCGCTGTTGGCCATCAAGGAGATGCTCGTTGACTCGCTCACCAGTTGTCGGTGCGCCCTTGATGGTACGCGAGACGAACGGCTCTTCGTTCCCCACCTCCAGAACCAAAACCGCGCCAACCGGCAAATCTTGGAGAATCGTGTTGAAAAGTTGGATGACACTGGCATGGCCCCAAGCCTCGAAGCGCTGAAAGCGAGGTAGGACCGTCTGGCGGGTGCGGATTCGCGTAAACCAATCGGGCAAGGGCCTATTGCGGGCTTCGATTGGCATCAGTCATCCTTCTAAAGTTGTCTTATCAAAATCTAACACGCCCGCTGTCGCCGCAGAAGAGCACTTCAAGAAAGCCCGCGCCAGTCGCACCGGCGCGGGCGCTGCCGTCAGTATTCCGACGGCAGGAGAATCGTGTTGTCGGTGAAGTAGAGCTTGATCGCGTCGAGCGGGAAATCGGTGAATTCGAGCTCCCTGGTGAAGACGATATTGCCGTTGCCGTCGTCGCAGGCGAGCGTTGCGGTGCGGTCGGCGCGCACGGTGAGATTCCAGACCTGGAATTCCTCGGCCGCGAACGGCATCCCGGCGGCGCCAGTCGCGAGGGCATCGCGAGCGCCCTGCCGCAAAAGATGCCGATTAAGAAAAAGCAGCCTGTTTTTTCTAAACGTGGCAACGGGACCCGGGAGCCCGGATCAGGGCAGGGCGTACGAGGATCCCTTGACCGGCACCGTGGCGGAACCGATGTCATTATGCAACGGGGCTTCGGAACCGTTCTTTGAGTGAACGGCCGGCGTCACTTAACCATGTAACGGGCGCCGCGGCCTTTGCCGATTTGGCTGAGATAATGCAGCTCGGCGAGCTTTTTCAGATGAGCTTTGATGGTGTTGCGATTGGCGCCGGTTGTATCCTCGATTTCTTTGACGGTGATCTCGCCGCGCGTTCTGGCGAGTTCCAGAATCTGGCGGGAGAGGGCGGGGAGCGAAGCCCGGAGCGCGCGTTCCTCTTTCACCTTTGCGGCGAGGTTGTCTTTCTGCTTCGCCATCGTCTTGAGAAAAAACACCAGCCAGTATTCCCAGTTTTGCGGCGGTTTACGGATGGTCTGCTGCGTCCGGCGTAGGGCGAGATAATAGTTGTCCTTGTTGTGCTCGATGACGCCTTCCATCGAACTGTAGGGCACGTATCCGTAACCGGCGCGCAGCAGGAGCAGCGTGGTCAGCACGCGCGACAGCCGTCCATTGCCATCCTTGAAGGGATGGATCGCCAGGAACGTGACGATAAAAATTCCGATCAGGATCAGCGGATGGTGGCTCTCTTCCTCGATCGACCGGTTGAACCAGTCGACGAGGTCTTTCATCCAGCCGGGCGTTTCAAAGGGCGTCGCCGTCTCAAAGACGATGCCGAGACTCTTGCCGTCGGGTCCGAAGGCCTCGACATGGTTGGTCACTTTCTTGTAATGGCCGCGATGATCCTCGTCCTTGGCGCTGTATTTGAGCAGGACGCCGTGCAGCTGCTTGATGTGGTTTTCGGTGGGCGTAATGGCTTCATAGCCCTCGAAGATCATGTCCATCGCATCGGCATAGCCCGCCACTTCCTGCTCGTCGCGGCTGGCAAAGGTCCGGGTTTTGAGTCCGGACAGCAGCTTCTCGACTTCGGCATCGCTGAGTTTTGATCCCTCGATGCGCGTCGAGGATCCCACGCTCTCGATGGTGGCGATCCGCCGGAGGCCGGTCAGCTTTTCGGGAGCGAGGGTTTCAATAACGTTCCAGCGTCCCTTGAACTCATCGATATCCGCGATGAGCTTGAGAATTTCAGGCGTGATGGCGATGTTTTTGATCTCAACCATGGGCAATATCCATTCTTACCCATTTGTAGCCATTTCATATCCGAAAGCAAGTGGGGTGACCCCTTAGTTTGAGACAGTTCGAAATGGTCCCAACTGCAGTTTGCTGTTTTCAGTTTTACCAAGAGCCACGTTTTGATGGAGCATGGCCTCGGCCGGTGAAGCGGAGTCGGGCTCTGCTGGAGAGCAACCCG
>DATJMU010000136.1:0-6128 GCA_035508555.1 Occallatibacter sp.
TATCTCGCCGGGACCGTCGACGGCCAGCCCGGTGTCTTCCGCTCCATCGACGAAGGAAAGACCTGGGCGCGCATCAACGACGACCGTCACCAGTGGGGCCTGATTCTGCAAATTGCCGGCGATCCACGCGTCTACGGCCGCGTCTACGTCGGCACGCACGGCCGGGGGATTGTCTACGGAGCGCCCGAGGCCGCAACGCAGCGATAACGCATTTTCACAATTTCTGTAGGGCGAAGCGCGACGGCCGAGTGGCGTTTTCCCCAAGAAAACGCCACATTTCACAGAACTCAAGATGCCTCATAGTAATTGTGAAAATGCCTTAGTACTACAGTTGCAGATAGCGGTTCCGGAGGGAGCAGGGGCCTTCAGGCCCCTGAAAAGTGGCCGGAATAAAGGGGGCCTTCAGGCCCGGATCAAGGCCATCCGAATGAACTACAACTGCAGTATTAGAGCACACGCAAGAATGAGCGCACGGTCACGCCCGCCAACCCGCTGACCCGCCGAGCTACCTGCCGCTTTCCACCAGGCCCAGCTTGCGCTCGACGATCGCTTCGGCCTCGGCCACGGCCTCATCAAGGGTCATATTTGTCGAGTCCAGCAGCACCGCGTCCGCGGCCGGCCGCAGCGGCGAATCGGCGCGGTTCCTGTCCCGCTCGTCGCGCGCGTGCAACTCGCGGATCACCTCTTCGGGCTGCACGGCAGGCTGCTTGCCCGACCGACCCATCTGGTCGAAGCGGCGCTGCCCGCGCACCTCCGGCGCCGCGTCGAGAAAGATCTTCACGTCCGCATGGGGAAAGACCACCGTGCCGATGTCGCGGCCCTCCATGACCACGCCGCCCTGGGCGCCCATCTCCTGCTGCAAGCGCACCATCCAGGCCCGGATCGCCGGGAAGACGCTCACCCGCGAGGCCGCATCGGTCACCATCTGGTTACGGATCAGGCCGGTCACGTCTTCGCCGTCCAGCAGAACGCGATTTTCTTCCTCGCCGGGCTCCAGCCCGATCGCCGTTTCGGCTGCCAACTCCTCCAACTCACCACTCTTATCCAAAGCCCGGCCTGCGCGCAGCGCTTTGAGGGCGAAGGCGCGGTACATGGCCCCGGTCTCCAGGTTCAGCAGCCCGAAGTGCCGCGCCAGATGCCGCGCCAGCGTGCTCTTGCCGGCCCCGGCGGGGCCGTCGATGGCGACAATGATCTTTCCGGGAAGTCTTTCCGCCTGCAAAGGAGCTTCTGCCGGGCTCATCCGCGCTTCTTCGTCCCCTGCTTGCTCATAGTGGCTTTTCCTGGAGCGGTAAAGCCATAGCGGCCCCTGTTGCCGGCCTTGGCGCCGGCCGTCAGAGCTGGCTTCCGGCCACCGCGCGCGTCCGTGCGGGCATCCTTGCGGGCGCCGCCGGCCGTCCTCGCAAGCGCGCCGCGCGAACTGCCCGATCCGCTCGCAGCCTTGCCGCCGTGTCCGTTCCGCTTCGGCCAGGACGAATGACTCGAAACGTGATTGGTCGCGTGGTTGGCCCCCCGGCCCGCTCCGTGATTGCCGCTATTGGGGCTGTGCGAGTTGCCATTCTGCGCGTGACCGCCCGTGGCATGGGCTTTGCCGGTGCCATTGTGCGCGCCATTCAGCTTGCCATGGCCGTTCGCGTGATTGCCATGGCCGTTCGCATGGCTGCCGCGGCCATTCGTCCCTCCGTTCGCGCTCCAGCGTGCCCCTGAACCCGTCCGGACCGAACCCGGCCGCGCGCCCTGGCTGCGTGTCTCCGGGCCCGAGCGCCGTGCCTGCCGATTGCCTGCGGAGTTTTGCGCAGGTTTGCGGTCGCGCCCGTGGCTGGCTGGCCGACTGAAGTGCGGCCGCGCAGTCCCTGGCTTGCCGTTGCCCGCCTTGTGTGCAGGCGCCGAGCTATGCGGATGAGCCTCTGCCGGCTCGTGCTCCGGCGCGAACTGGACCGGCGCCGGTGCCGGTCGATGCATCGGCGGTTCCGGAACCTCGTCCTCATGGTCGAAAGAGTGCGAAAAGTACGACGTCGACGCCATCGCCGCGCTCGCGTAGATCGTCGCCGGCGCCGAAAACTCCGGCAGCGTCCCCGCCACGTAAAAGTGCGGCGCATGGCCAAACTGGATGGTGTGCACCTGCCGCGTCGCCACCAGGCCCCGCAGCACCTCGCGCACCTTGCTGCGCGCCGTCAGCGGCGCCAGGAACATCTCCACCTCTTCCATCGGAGCCGCGATCACGGCCTGCAGGTAGATGGACGCCAGCACCGAGATCGCCGTCACCTGCGACGTGGACGCGCCCTCCGCAATGGCCTTTTGGAAACGGTGCCGCAGAAGCTGCCACTTCGCCGTCTGCCCCGGCTCCGCGATCACCGGGATGATCCGAAGCTGCTGCCAAAGCTCCGTAATGGCCCGCAGAACCGCCTGCTCGCTCACCTCGCGGCCCAACTGGTGCTTCAGGCTGGGAATGGTAGTGTCGGCAGCCTCGAGCAATTTGTAGGCCTGCACCGCCAGCGGCGAAACCTGCCGCGAGCCGGTCAGTTGGGGGTTGCGCCGCCAGTCGCGGTCGCCGCGCAGGGCATACACGTAGGGCAGCACCCAGGCCGCCACCACGTAATCCTGCTGCTCGCCCGGCTGGCCCAGCAGGTTCAGCCGGACCGCCACGTCCTCGCGCTCCAGGCGCACCAGCAGCTCTTCGGCCAGGGCCAGTTCCCTGGCCTCCGGGTTCTCCGTCCGCCGCCCGGCTACCGCCTCAACAAACGACGGCGCGGTGAAGGTGGAAAACTGCCGCCGCGGGGCGAACACACAGAGCCCCGTCTCTTCCAGCCAGGTGCGGGCGTCTTCCAGGGTCAGTACTCCCTGCCCGTTCTGGCGCATCCTCTCGGCGCGTGATGCTTCCAATTGCTCGGCTGTCAAAGAAAAACCTCGCTTCCAGGCTGGCGTACCAGCAAAACAAGGGATTCCGCGTCCTGGCTTTTCCCCTTAAAAGGTTACCGCCGTGCTGGCGGCCGGTCGCGGTAAGTCGTTCCGTCTCAGTCTCCGCGTCCGTGCTTTGCGCTGTCCCCGGTCTTTTGCCCGTGCGTCTGGCAATCTCCGCTCCTGAGAGGGGAAATTGCCGCCTTCCTGGCGTTCCTAAATCCTGTGGAAGGCCCGCTGGATCTCATTCCAAGAATACAGCAAAGCTATTGGACGTCCATGCGGGCAACTGGTTGGGTGACTGGTTCTCGCAAGTTCCAACAATAGCCATTCCATACGTGCCGGGTCAAGTGGAGTGTTCACTTTAATCGCGGCGTGGCAGGCGATCGAGGCCGCAATCCGCGTGCGCAGTGTGCTAAGGTCCTCATTCCGCTCCGCTTGTTCAAAGGACTCGCTGGACTGCTCAATGACTTCGCCAAGCATTCGCTCCAGCTCCCTGCCCTCCAGCCCTACCGGGGCTGCCTTGACCGCCAGCGTCTGCGGTCCGAACGGTTCCACCTCGAACCCATTCCGCTCCAGCTCCGCCGCGATCTGCGCGAATACCACCATCTGGTCCGGCTTCAGCTCCACCAGCATGGGCATCAGCAGCCTTTGCCGCTGTACCTCCTCCACCTGCCGCTCGCGCAGGATCTTCTCAAACAGCACCCGCTCGTGGGCCACGTGCTGGTCGATGATCCACAGCCCGTCCTCGCCCACTGCCAGGATGAACGACTCCCGCAACTGCCCCAGCGGCTTCAGCGAGCCCAGGTGATTCAGGTTGGTGGCCGCCTGTTCGGCCTCCACGGCTGCCGTCTCCCCTGCCGAATTCCCTGCGTAACCATTGCCAGCAGAGAGAGTTGGGCTGCATTCGCCCGTCGCCTGCGCGCCCCCTGGGGCGAAAAGCGCCGCAGCGGCCTGGCCCCACGCCGCCACGTCGAAAGGGAGCCTTCCCGTAACCGGCGGCGGCGTCCTCGGCGTCAGCCGGAAAGCCTCGGCCTCCGTCTGCGCGCTCTCCGGGGCCAGCGGGTCCGAGTCCGGCAACGGGGTGGCTCCAGACAGGGATGGAGGCGGTTCGCTCTCCGGCACACCGGGCAAAGGCGAGGCCGCCGGCGGCATCAGCGACGGGCTGGCCGAGGGCTGCGCGTCCAGCGCCGCCAGGAACCCCGCCGCCGGCCGCGCCTTCACCAGCGCCATCCGCAGGCTGTCCCGCACAAAGTCGTGGATCAGTGAGCCCTGCCGGAAACGCACCTCGGTCTTCGCCGGGTGCACATTCACGTCCACCTCTTCCGCAGGCATCTCCAGGAACAGGAGCACCACCGGAAAGCTCGTGGGCGGAATCACGTTCCGGTAGGCCTCGGTGATGGCGTGCAAGAGCAGCCGGTCCCGGATCAGCCGCTTGTTCACGAAGATGTAGATCGAGTTCCGGTTCAGCTTCTGCAGCTCCGGCTTCGAGTAGAACCCGCTCAGCCGCACCGTCCCCGGCTCCCGCTTCGGTTCGTCGGGATCGCGCTTCCACGGCGGCGGCTCCGGCAGCCCCGCGCGCTCCAGCGGCGTCTCGGCGGCAACGGGGAGCAGTTGCCCCAGCGTCTCCTTGCCAAAGATCTGGTAGATCCGCTCGGCTGCCCGCGTCACCGGCGGCGCGCTCACCACCAGGTGCGTCGCCGACTGCAGCTCAAAGTGCTTCTCCGGGTGCGCCAGCGCGTAGTGCGTCACCAGCGCCGTCACGTGCGCCAGCTCTGTGGACTCTGCGCGCAGAAACTTCCGCCGCGCCGGCGTATTGAAGAACAGGTCGGCCACGGCAATGGTCGTCCCGCGCGGCAGCGCCGCATCCTCCACGCGCAGAATCTTGCCGCCGGCGATCTGCACCCGCGTTCCCGCCATGTCCTCGCCGGTGGCCGTCTCCAGCGTCACCCGCGCCACCGACGCAATCGAGGGCAGTGCCTCGCCGCGGAACCCCAGCGTGGCAATCGCCAGCAGGTCGTCGGCCGTCCGCAGCTTCGAGGTGGCGTGCCGCTCGAAGGCCAGCAGCGCATCGTCGCGGCTCATCCCGCACCCATCGTCCGTCACACGGATCAGCCGCCGGCCCCCGGCCTCGACCTCGACGCGAATCCGCGCCGCCCCCGCGTCCAGCGCGTTCTCCAGCAGCTCCTTGACGACTGACGCGGGCCGGTCCACAACCTCGCCCGCCGCGATCTGGTTCGCCACCTGGTCCGGCAATACGCGGATGCGACCCATAAGGAAATAGCCTATCGCAACGGCAGGGAACAGGGATCAGGGATCAGTTGCGATGACCAGCGCCCTGACACCCTTTCAGAGGTACGCTAGAATGAAATCCATGCAGCCTACCGCCGGCATCCGCGACCTTCGCACCTCCTGCCACGTGTGCGCCCGCGCCGCGGCGGCTTCGGCCGCCTAGACACTCGCCTCACCTCATCCCACAAAATCCAATTCAGCCAGCAGGTCGGAATCGGCCGCTCTCGCCCCTATCCAAAGCTGATCCCTGACCCCTGACCCCTTGTCCCTGACTTCGTTAGTACACTGGTGAAATCATGGAAGAGTTCAGCCGCATCCAGCGCCTCCCGCCCTATGTCTTCAACATCACCGGCGAGATGAAGGTCGCCGCCCGCCGCCGCGGTGAAGACATCATCGACTTCGGCATGGGCAACCCTGACGGCGCTACGCCCAAACACATCGTCGACAAGCTGGTCGAGGCCGCGCTCAAGCCCGCCACCCACCGCTACTCGGTCTCCCGCGGCATCCCGCGCCTGCGCAAGTCCATCTGCACCTGGTACAAGACCCGCTACGACGTCGATCTCGATCCCGACTCCGAGGCCATCGTCACCATCGGCTCCAAGGAGGGCATTGCCCACCTCTGCCTCGCCATCCTCGACTCGCATGACACGGTCATCGTTCCAAATCCCAGCTATCCGATCCATATTTATGGACCGGTCATCGCCGGAGCGCACGTGGTGAGCGTGCCGGTCCACAACCAGGAGGAGTTCCTGGCCGAACTTGAGCAAATCATTCCGCGCATGACGCCACGGCCCAAGGCGCTCATCGTCAACTTCCCCTCGAACCCGACCACCGAATGCGTGGAGCTGCCCTTCCTCGCCCGGCTCGTCGAGCTGGCCCGCGAGTACGGCTTCCATCTCATCCACGACCTGGCCTACGCCGATATCGCCTTCGATGGCTAC
>DATJMU010000137.1:0-66709 GCA_035508555.1 Occallatibacter sp.
CCAGGCAGATTGACGGATTCCTGGTGGTGGCGACTCCCAAAGACGAGACGCCGATTGCCACCTACTTTTCCAACTCTTCGGGCGACTTTATCACCATCGGAAAACTCAAGGACGCGTTGAACAACGGGCTGGTGGTGGAGCACCTTACCGGCGACGGCATGAGGCCATCCGCCGCCAACGCGCTGGTGAACGGCGTCTCGCTCGAGACCTACCAGGTGACGAAAGTTGGCGAGCCGGCCAGGAGCAACGCGGAGGCCTCCTTCTGGAAGGGCTACGTGATGGCCATCCTGCTGTCGCTCACCACCATGATCTACGGCCTCAACGTGGCGCGGTCGATTATTCAGGAGAAGACCTCGCGCATCTTCGAGGTGATGCTTGCCACCGTGAAGCCCACCGACATGCTGGCGGGAAAACTCATCGGCGTAGGCGCGGTGGGCCTTACGCAGATCGTGATCTGGCTTGCCGCCGCGGTGGCCATCGTGGCCACGCCCTTTGCGGCGGCCCTGCTCACCGGGCAGTTCGCCATTCACTTCACGTGGACCGAAGGGATTCTCTTTCCTGTGTATTTTGTGCTGGGCTACCTGCTCTACAGCGCGCTGTTCGCCGGCCTCGCCTCCACCTGCGAGACCGAGCAGGAGCTGCAGATGTATACGCCCCTGGCCGCCGGACCCACGTGGCTCAGCTTCGCCATGATCGTGATCATCATCAACGACTCGAACTCCATCTGGGCCGTGCTGGCGTCGCTGTTTCCGCCCACCGCGCCCATCGTGATGTTCCTGCGCATGGCCTCGGAGATTCCGCCGCTGTGGCAGTTTGCCGTCTCGATCGCGTTGCTGGTCGTGAGCATCTGGGCCACGCTGTGGTTCTCGTCGCGGCTCTATCGCGTGGGCATCCTGATGTACGGCAAGCGCGCCACGCTGCCCGAGCTGCTGCGCTGGCTGCGGTATAGCTGAAGGGCAGGCAACTCCGCCAGCCCCGCTAAAATCGTGAAAGTGACCACCGAAGCCAACCCAGCATTCACATGGCGCCAACGTCTTGCTTTGGCCATCGTTCCGCGCATCGTGTGGGTGCTGCTCCGGATCGTGGGCCTGACCTGGCGCTTCGAGACCATCGCCGAAGAGGGTGCCGCGCCGCTTGCATACGGCAAGGGCGCGGCGCGGGAGATCTACTGCTTCTGGCACCAGTGCGTTCTGCCGTGCGCCATCTACTTCCGCCGCACCCGGGCGACGATCCTCATCAGCCGCAGCTTCGATGGCGAACTGATTACTCGCACGCTGAACCTCTTCGGCTTTCGCGCCGTTCGCGGGTCGAGCTCACGCGGCGCGCGCGAAGGGCTGTTGGGCCTGAAAGATGTGATCGAAAGCGGCAGCCCGGCCATCTTTACCGCCGACGGGCCGCGCGGACCGATCTACCACACTAAAATGGGGCCGATCAAGCTGGCACAAATGACCGGCGCGCCCATCGGCGCCTTTCACCTGGAGCCGCAGCGCGCCTGGACGATGCGGTCATGGGACAGATTTCTGGTGCCGATGCCCTTTACCCGCATCGTCGTCAGTTGGGCGCGGTGGACGCGCGTTCCCGCCGAGCTAGCCGCTGAAGACTTCGAGCCCAAGCGCAAAGAACTGAACGCGGCCATCGAGCGGGCGCGGCTGCGGGCGCTCGAACACCTGGGGAAGGCGCGCGGATGAGCGATCTGCGCGTGGCCGACTTCGACTTCGATCTGCCCGAGGATTTGATCGCGCAAGAGCCGCCGGCCGTGCGCGGCGCCAGCCGTATGCTGGCTGTGGATCGCGCGACGGGCGCGGTGCGCGACACAATGTTTGCGGAGTTTCCTTCGCTGCTCGCCCCCGGCGACCTGCTGGTGCTCAACGACAGCCGCGTGATTCCGGCGCGGCTCTACGCGCGGCGCACCCTGCAGCGCGAGCGCGAGAAGCCGACGGGGCGCATCGAAGTGATGCTCACCGAGCCGGCCGCCGAGGCCGGCGAAGACCTGCTCTGGCGCGCCCTTGTGCGGCCCGGGCGCAAGGTGGCCATCGGCGAGCGGCTGGTGTTTCCTGCCGCGGACGGCACCATTGCTCTCGAAGCCAAGGTTTTGGAGCGCGGCGAGTTCGGCGAGCGGCTGCTGCGCTTTGCGCCAGTGGAGGATTTCTTCGCGGCCCTCGACCGCATCGGGCACGTGCCGCTGCCGCCGTATATTCATCGCGACGACGCAGCGGCCGACCGCGAGCGCTACCAGACAGTCTTTGCGCGCGAGCGCGGAAGCGTGGCCGCGCCCACGGCAGGGCTGCACTTTACCCCGGAGATTCTGGAGGCGATTGCCGCCCGCGGCGTTGAGGTTGCGCGCGTCACGCTGCACGTAGGCCTGGGCACCTTTGCGCCGCTGCGCGTGGAGCGCGTAAGCGAGGTGCATCTGCACCGCGAGCGCTATACGCTTTCCTCAGCAGCCGCGGATGCCATCAACGCCGCCGCACGCAGTGCCAGGCGCGTTGTGGCCGTGGGAACAACGGTGGTGCGAACGCTCGAAGCCTGCGCTCAGCGGGCGGGCGGCGACGCGCTCACGCCGCATTCCGGTTCAACTGACATCTTCATCTCGCCGGGCTTCGAGTTCCGGATTGTCAAGGCGCTCTTGACGAACTTCCATCTGCCGCAGTCGAGCCTGCTGATGCTGGTGAGCGCCTTCGCCGGCCGCGAGCGTACGCTGGCCGCCTATCGTCACGCCGTGAAAGAGCGCTACCGGTTCTTCAGTTACGGCGACTGCATGTTCATCGCATGACGCACGCGCCCGACCCCTGATCCCTGATCCCTTGCGCCTGTTATCCTCCATATCGATGCCCGGCGAAGCCAACCCGCCCGTTTTTCTGCTCGACACCATGTCGTTCATCTTTCGCGCCTACCACGCGATGCAGCGGTCGCGGCCCATGTCCACGCGCGGCGGGCTGCCCACGGCGGCCACTTACGTGTTTGTGAACATGATCAAGAAGCTGCGGCAGGACTTTGCGCCGCGCTACTTCGCCGCGGTCTTCGACGTGAGCGGCGAGGTCTTCCGCGACGAGCGGGCCCGCGGCATGGGCCCGCTGCGCCGATGGAACGGCAAGACGCAGAGCTTTGAAGAGGTGAGCTACGACGGCTACAAGGCCAACCGCGAGGCCATGCCTGAGGACCTGCGCCGCCAGATTCCCTATATCCGGCGCGCGCTCGATGCCCTGCGCATCCCTATCCTCGAGGCCGAGGGCTTCGAGGCCGACGACGTGATCGGCACGCTGGCGCGCGAGGCCGCCGAAGAGGGCCACGAGGTCTTCATCGTCTCCGGCGACAAGGACATGATGCAGCTTGTCACCGACCGCGTGAAGGTTCTCAATCCCCAGAAGGACAACCTGATCCTCGACCCCGCCAAGGTGACCGAGACGCTGGGCGTGCCGCCGGAGAAGGTCGTGGACGTGATGGCGCTGCGCGGCGATACGGTGGACAACATTCCCGGTGCGCCGGGGATCGGCGACAAGGGCAGCGTGGACCTGATCCGTGAGTTCGGCACGGTGGAGGCGGTGCTTGATCGCGCCGCCGAGGTGAAGCGCAAGACCTACCGCGAGTCGCTCGAACAGAATCGAGATGCAGTGCTGCTCTCGAAAGAATTAGTCACGATCGATTGCCGCGTGCCCCTGCCGCTCGATCTGCACGCCATGGAGACGCAGGAGCCCGATCTCGAGGCCTGCCGCGAGCTCTTCACCGAGCTTGAGTTCACGTCGATGCTGCGCGAACTTGCGCCTGCGGACGGCGGGCCCTCGGTTGAGTTGATCGACAATCCCAGCGGCGAGCAGGCGGCGGCTTTCTACGCGGCGGCGCGCGCGAGCGGCTTTGCGCTGGCGCTCGACGCCGCTGAGCCCGCGCCGCCCCCGGACGAAGACGAAGCGCCGCCCACGCTCTCGCTGCTGGACGTGGCGGAGGCTGCGGAAAAGAAGACGCAATCGAGCGTGGGCGTCTGCGCAGACGGCGCAGCGGCACTCTGCCTGCCGCTCACGCCGGAGCTGCGCACGCTGCTTGAAGATGCGTCGGTTCCCAAGCGCGCGCACGACCTAAAGTTGGCGCTGCACGTGCTGGGCGGTCTCGGTGTGCAACTTGGCGGAGCGGTTGACGACACCATGCTGCTCTCCTACGCGCTGAACCCCACACACGCCACGCAGGCGCTGGCCGATGTAGCAGCGCGCCATGGCCAGCTCCCGCCGAATTCGCTGCCCGCGGCCGCGGCGGCCATTCACGCGCTCGTGCCCGCGCTTATGGCCGAGGTGGAGAAGGCCGGCGTGGAGCGAGTTTATCGCGACATTGACCTGCCGCTCGCGCCCGTCCTTTACCGCATGGAGCAAGCCGGCGTCCGCATTGATAAAGCTGCGCTCGGCAAACTCTCGGAGCGGTTCGGCGCTGAAATCGATCGTGTCGGCGAGCGCATCTTCGAGCTCGCCGGGCGCCGCTTCAACATCAACTCGCCCAAGCAGCTTGGCGAGGTGCTGTTCACCCACCTCCAACTGCCGGCACCGCCCAGCCGCGGCAAGACCAAGGCCGTCTCCACCGCGCAGGATGTGCTCGAAGCGCTCGCCGAAAAGCACGAGGTCCCGCGGCTGGTGCTTGATTATCGGCATCTGGCCAAGTTGAAGTCGAATTACGTGGACGCTCTGCCGCTGCTGGCCGACGCCGACTCGCGCGTGCACACCACGTTTCAGTCGGCTGCCACCGCCACGGGGCGGTTGTCGTCCATCAATCCGAATCTGCAGAACATTCCCGTGCGCACGGAGCTGGGCCGCGAGATTCGCGCGGCTTTTACAGCCCCTGAGGGCACGCGGCTGCTCTCGGCCGACTACTCGCAGATCGAGCTCCGGCTGCTGGCCCACTTCAGTGGCGACCCGCTCCTGGTGCGCGCCTACGCCGAGAACCAGGACATCCATACGCTGACGGCGAGCGAGGTCTTCGGCATTCCGCCCGAGACCATGGACAAGGAGACGCGCAACCGGGCCAAGGCCGTCAACTTCGGCATCGTGTACGGCATCTCGGCCTTCGGCCTCGCCGCGCAGCTCGGCATTCCCCAGGCCGAGGCCAAGGCTTACATCGACCGCTACTTTGCGCGCTACCAGGGCGTGAAGGCCTTCACCGAGAAGATTCTGGAACAGACCCGGCGCGACGGCTTCGTGCGCACGCTCTTCGGCCGCATGAGGCCCATCCCCGACATCGAGAGCCGCAACTCCAACCAGCGCGGATTTGCCGAGCGCACGGCCATCAACACGCCGCTGCAGGGGACGGGCGCCGACCTCATCAAGCTGGCCATGATCGCAATCGACAGCGAACTGCGCGCGCGCCGGCTGAAGACGAAGATGGTTCTGCAGGTGCACGACGAGCTGCTCTTCGAGGTGCCGCTCGCAGAGAGCGACGAGATCGAGGCGCTGGTGCGCAAAGAGATGGAGGGCGTGATGAAGCTCAGTGTGCCGCTGGTGGCCGATATGGCCTTCGGGCCGAACTGGCGAGACTTGAAGTAGAGGCAGGGGCTGAGGGACTAAGGGACCGAGGAACTCGGTGACAGGGAACAGTGCGGCAGCTTACCTGTCGCGGCGGGAGGTTGAAATGCCTGGAGAAACGAACGGGATCGCCGATATTCCCAGCCAGCACACGGTGGATGAGACCGTGGCGCGGCTCAAGGCAATTCTCGAGGCCAGGGGCGTGACGCTCTTTGCGCTGGTGGATCACAGCGGCGAGGCTGAGAAGGCAGGCATGAAGATGCCCCCGACAAAGCTCGCGATCTTCGGCAGCCCCAAGGCAGGCACGCCCGTGATGCTGGCCGCTCCCAGCATCGCCATCGATCTGCCGCTCAAGATCCTGGTGTGGCAGGATAGCCACGGGAAGGTGTGGGTTTCTTACAACACACCAGAGTATCTGAAAGCGCGGCACGCTGTGCCCAAAGAGCTTATGCAGAATCTTGCCGTGGTGTCGACGCTGGCGGCTAAGGCGGCTGAATAGCCACTCGTTTCGCCGATCACCGAACAGGAAGAGTTTTCCGGGCCGAGGCGAAACTATCGTCTCCGGATCGTGTCTAATTGATCCAACCTGCTCTCGGTCCCGTATACGTGAATGCGGGAGACCATCGGCGCGGGTCGTGGAGGGGCGATGAAACCCCGATTCAGTTTGCGCGGCTCGCGTTTCCCCGTTGCGTTTGCGATTGTAGGTTTGCCGCTCGCCTCAATTCCATCCCTCGCGCAGCAGGGATGGGCGCCGCAGCCCGGTTACGGCAGCCCCTACGCAGCGCAGCCCGACGGATACGCGCAGCCGCAATACAGCCCGCCCCAGTACGGCCAACCGCAGTACAGTCAGCCGCAATACGCGCAGCAATACCCGCCGCAATACCCGCCGCAATATGCGCAGCAACCTACGCAGCAGGGCGGCTACGGGCAGCCATCCTACGCGGATCAGCAGCAACCGGTGCCCGAACAGGGTGACGAACCGCAAGGGCAGGCCCAGGCGCTCAATCCCGACCAGCTCGAGCAGCTTGTGGCGCCCATCGCGCTCTACCCGGACGCATTGCTGGCCCAGGTGCTGGCCGCGTCCACCTATCCGGCGCAGGTGGCGGCGGCAGACAGCTGGCTGAGCAGTATGCGCGCGCAGGGCTATGGCTCGCCAGACCAGATCGCCGTCGCCGCCGACGCGCAGACGAGCTGGGACCCGAGCGTGAAGTCGCTCACGGCGTTCCCGCAGGTGCTGGACATGATGGCCCAGAACCTGCAGTGGACAACCAGCCTGGGCAACGCCTACTACAACCAGCCGCAGGACGTGATGCAGACCGTGCAGGTGCTGCGCCAGCGTGCGGAGGACGCGGGCAATCTGCAGAGCACGCCGCAGGAGCCGCTGACCTACGACCAGGGCTATATTCAACTGGCTCCGCCCAGCCCGCAGATAGTCTATGTGCCCAGCTACGATCCATGGACCGTGTACGGGCAGCCCGTCTCGCCCTATCCGGGGTTTTCGCTGCTGGGGGCGCTGGGGTCGGGCTTTGGCTCGGTTTTGGGGGGCTCGGGCTTCGGCCAGAACGCGATTCAATACGGCCTGGGGATCGCGCTGTCGGCCTTTGGCCACACGCCGTGGGGCTTTCTGGGGTGGGGGCTGAACTGGCTCGCCAACGCCGTCCTCTTCAACCACTCCGACTACTTCACACACAGCACAACGGTGGCCGACTGGGGGCTTCCGCATGGCGGGCCGCGCGCCTACTACGGTGAGAACTATGCGGCCCGCACACCGAATGCGTACTTCGGCGGCGTGCACCATGAACCCGAATACGGGCGCGGGCAGTATGCGCAAGGCCAGTACGGGCGCGGGCCGACGGTCGGAAACAACTTTGTGCGGCCGGCGCGGGAGTTCTACGGAAACCGGGGCGATATGCAGCTCAATCCGCAGTACCGCGACCAGCGGCCGGCTTATACGCATCCGGCGATGCCGCAGCAGCAGGCGTACAACCGCGTCGAACCTGGGTTTGGACGGCAACAGATGTATGCGGGCCGGACTGAGCCGAACCGGCTGCCGTACGAGTCTTATGGCCGCTCGGGCGACGGGTATGGATATACGAACCGGCCTGCGCAGAGTGATCGCGAGCCCGCCTACCGCGCACCCAAGGAGAACTACGCGCGGGGCAACGAGTTTTCGCAGCGGGCTTACAGCGGCTACGGCGACTCGTACGCGAAGGAGCAGCGCTCGGGCGGGTTCCACTTCTTCGGGCACGGGCAGGACTCCCACAATTACAGCTATGAACGTGCGCCGAAGAGCTTCTACAGCGAGAAGGCGCCGCGCGGCTTTAGCCGCGAAAACTACGGGCGCATGAAGATGCCCAAGATGCCTAAAGAACACGCGCCCAGATACCACTCGAGCAGCCACGGCTCGAGCAGCCATGGGAGCTCACATCATCACTGGTGAGGCCGGCACGGCGACCTGGCGAAAACGTCGCCAGGCGGTATCCTTTTCCTGAGGGATACCGGTGAGCGAGCTGGGCAGAGTGATTCTCGGAGTGGGGCTGCTGCTGGTGCTGATCGGCGCGGTGCTCATGTTCGCCGGACGCCTGGGCGTGCCGCTGGGGCGGTTGCCGGGTGACGTGGTCTATCGCGGCAAACACATGACCGTGTTCTTCCCTATCGTCACCTGCATCGTGATCAGCATCGTGGCGTCTGTGCTCATGTACCTGTTCTCGCGTTTCCGGTGAGGGTGCGGTGATGGCCGGGCGATACGCAGCCCGGCCCTGACTACGCTCCCAGCTCGGCGCGGATGGCCGCCGCAATCGCATCGGCGTGCAGGTGCATGGCCTTCTCGCTCTCGGCTTCGATCATCACGCGTGCCAGCGGCTCGGTGCCCGAGTAGCGGATGACGACGCGGCCCGAGCCGTTCAGCTCTTCTTCGGCGGCGCGGATCGTGGCGGCCACGGCGGGGATTGCATCGAGCGGCCGTTTCTCGCGCACCTTTACGTTGACGATGGTCTGGGGAAAGACCTTGAGGTCTGCGGTGAGGGCTTCGATGGTCTGGCCGCTGCGCGCGATGAGGTCGAGGACCACGAGCGCGGTGAGCAGGCCGTCGCCGGTGGTGGCGAGATGCGGGAAGAGGATGTGGCCGGACTGCTCGCCGCCCAGCGCGGCGTTGTTCTGTTGCATCTGTTCGAGCACGTAGCGGTCGCCCACAGGCGCGCGCAACATGCGGATGCCGCTGCGCCTCAGCGCGGCTTCGAGGCCCATGTTCGACATGGTGGTGGCGACGACGAGATCGCCGGTGAGCAGGCCGCGGGCCTTCAGGTCGCGCCCGGCCATCAGCAGGATGGCGTCGCCGTTGATCACGTTGCCGCGGGCGCCGGCCAACATGCAGCGGTCGGCGTCTCCGTCGAAGGTAAGGCCCAGGCGCCCTCCGCGCGCCACGACCTCGCCGGCAACGTACTCGGGATGAAGTGCGCCGCAGCCGGCGTTGATGTTGCGGCCGTCGGGCGCGGTGTTGAGGAGGGTGATCCGCGCGGTGCCGCCCCCATTCAACAGGCGGAAGAGCTCCGGCGCAATGGAGGAGGCGGCGCCGTTGGCGCAGTCGGCCACAATGTGGAGGCCTGCGAGCGAGAGGCCCGGAACGCAATCGATGAGGAACTGGATGTAATCGGCCTGGAGAGCCGGGTTGTCTTCGACAGGGGGCAGGGAAACGGGATCGGGGGCCGCGATCTGCGAGGCGTGATGCAGGATCTCGTCCTCGATGGCGAGTTCGACCGAGTCAGGCAGCTTGAAGCCGTCGCCGCCGAAGAGCTTGATGCCGTTATCCTGCCAGGGATTGTGCGAGGCGGAGATGACCACGCCGGCGTGGAAGCCGTGGGTGCGCGCGAGGAACGCGACGGCGGGAGTGGTGATGATTCCTGCGCTGGCGATCTCTGCGCCGGCTTCGCGCAGGCCGGCGGCGAGCGTGGCCGCGATCCACGGGCTGGACTCACGGGTGTCGCGGCCCAGAAGTACGCGTGGCTCAACCAACTTGGGTGCCCCGGGTCTCAATTTTGAGACCTGGGTCCTGAGCGAGTGGGCCAGCGCCAGGCCGGTGGCGTAAACGGTTCTTGGGTCAAGGGGCGATTCGCCGGCCACAGCGCGAATGCCGTCGGTGCCGAAGAGTTTGCGTGCGGTAGCTGTCGTCATGATGATGTCTTCTTCGAAGTCCGGTCTGAGGGATGGTTCAGGGTTGTGGATTCGACGCGGCTCCCGAACCAGCCGTCGGCGAGTCGCGTAGTGAGTCGGTCGCCGGCGGCAAGCTGCGCTGCCGCGCGAACCACCGAGCCGTCGGCCGCGAGCACCAGCGCGTAGCCGCGATCGAGCACGGCCAGCGGCGAAAGCGAGTGGAGGCGTGCGTCGAGAGCGGTGTGACGGGCCCTTAGGGAGTGAATCTGCTGCTCAAGCCTGCGCTGGAGACGGGTGCGGTAGTCGGCCAGGTGTTCGCGGGCGTGGGCTACGGCCTGGCGCGGGTCGTGGCGCAGGACGGCCGCGGCCAGTTCGGCGACGCGGTTCTGGCGCTGGCGAAGCTGGGCCGTCGCGGCCGACTCCGCGCGAAAATTGAGATCGTCGAAGCGCTGGGCCATTCGGTGCAGCAGCGCGGCGACGCGCGATTCGGCGCGCGTAACGGGCACGCGCGAGAAGTGCTGCCGCGCTTGCAGGAGCTGGAAGCGCGCGGCCCGTTCCAGGCGGTGCGACTGATTGGCGAGATGCTCGGCGATCTTGTGCTGGGTCTCGGTGACGAGCTCTGCCGCGGCCGATGGCGTGGGGGCGCGCAGGTCGGCGGCAAAGTCGGAAATCGTGAAGTCCGTTTCGTGGCCGATGGCCGAAACGATCGGCAGCCGCGAAGCGACGATAGCCCGCGCCACGCGCTCGCTGTTGAAAGCGGCCAGATCTTCGAGTGAACTGCCGCCGCGGGCCAGCACGATGAGATCAACCAGCTTGGACGCGTTCAGGTCGGCGATGGCAGCCTCGATCTCGGCGGGGGCCGAGTCGCCCTGGACGGAGACAGGGTAGAGCAGCACGTTAAGGCCGGAGTGGCGGCGGCCGACGATGTTGAGAAAGTCGCGGATGACGGCGCCGGTGGGCGAGGTGACAATGCCGGCAGTGCGCGGAAAGGCGGGCAGCGGGCGCTTGCGCGCGGCGTCGAAGAGGCCTTCAGCCTTGAGCCGCTCTTTGAGCTGCTCGAAGGCAAGCTGCAGCGAGCCGGCGCCGACGGGCTCCATGGTCTCGGCCACGAGCTGCATCTGGCCGCGCTGCTCGTAGACGCTCATGCGGCCGCGCACCAGCACGTGCAGGCCGTCTTCCGGGCGGAAGCGCAGCAGCATGGCCTGGCGGCGGAAGAGCACGATGGGAAGCTGGGCATCCGCGTCTTTCAGCGTGAAGTACAGGTGGCCCGAGGGTGCGGGGCGGTAGTTTGAAATCTCGCCCTCGACCCAGACGTCGCCGAACTCCTGCTCAACCAGGTCGCGAACCTGGGAGACGAGGTCGCGCACGGGCCAGATACGGCGTAGGGTCCGCGGCTCTTCAAAGCTCAGGCCCAGTTGCGGCGCGAATGGATCGGGCACGTTCACCAACGTTTCAGTTTACTTTGGATGCGTGCCGGATGCGGCGCGGCTTTCCACGACCGTTCGTAACTGGGAAGCCAGCGAAAGTAACCTGTCGGCGCCCGTGAACCCGGAAGGCGCATCCTGCGCGCACAGGTTCTCGATCTCGCGAGCAAGCGCCGTACCCTGCGCGAGGCCAAAAGTGCCCAGGACCCCGGCGAGCTTGTGTGCGGCGGAGTGCGCGGTCTGCTGCTGCGCCTGGGTCAGGGCGTGCGCCGCCGCAGCCGAAGCCGCGGATTCGAGAAGAGCGACCCGCTGCGCGATCTCCGGCTTAAAACGATCCCAGAGCAGGTCGAGCGCATGGGAAAACTCGGGAGCCGAACTTGCCGCGGGTTGGGATTCGGGAGCCATCCAGCGAGTTCTCAGCTCCAGCCCAGTACGCCGGCAATCTGCGTGGGCAGGGTGAGCGGGTCGAAGGGCTTGAAGAGGACGGCCTCCACGCCAAGATCGGCGAAACGGCGCTGGTCCGAGCTCTGTACCTTGGCGGTGAGCAGCAGCACGGGAATGCCGGCGGTGATGGGGTTTTTGCGCAGCTCGCGAAAGGTGGTGGGACCGTCCATGCCGGGCATCATGACGTCGAGCAGGATGGCGTCCGGTCTGTGCTCGATGGCGCGGGCCAAGCCCTGGGTGCCGGAGTTGGCCATGAAGACCTCCCATCCAGCCACGGTTTCGAGGCTCAACGCAGCCACTTCACGTATATCGTCTTCGTCGTCAATGATCAGAACGCGGCGTGCCACGGCGGCCAGTCCTCCACGCTCCTATTTTGAGGCCGAGACGCCGCGCTGTCGATGGAAGAAATGCAAAGGGCTCATTGAGGGTTACCGGTTAGGCAACGCAGACGGCAGCCGGCGGCTCTCTTGGGGCGCCTAGCCGCGCAGCCGGCTCAGCAGGTCCTGCGGATGCACGGGCTTGGCGAGGATTTCGAACTCGTAGCCCTGGACGCGCGCCTTTTCGAGCAGATCGGCCGTGGCCGCCTGGCCGGAAAAGAGCAGAATCTTGATCGCGGGGAGAACAGAGCGGATGCGAATGGCCGCATCGATGCCGTTCAAGTCGGCCATGATCACATCGGAGATGAGCATATCCGGGGCAAAGGTGGGGGCAAGCTCCAGGGCCCTTTCACCGGAATACGCGGCCCGGGCGTCGAATCCGCTCTGGTTCAGGATCATCGCCAACGTATCTGCGATCACGCGCTCGTCATCGACAACCAGAACCTTGGGCTTAAGAGATGTCTCAGGCATAAGCTCCTTGACGTAGGGCCCCACGGCCGGGTGCGGCCCGCATTAGAGTTTGAGCGCTCTTGGACGTAGAAGCGGGAAGCAGTCAGCGGATTCCCTGGCAGGCGCCTACCTGCAATGATACGCTCTGAGTGGGGGATGGGTGGCCGGCGCACCATGAAGACCTCATCGCGCGTCGAGCTTGCCGGAGCCGTCCGCGTGCGGAACCCGTTCATCTGGCGGAAACCCTTCAAACCTATACTTGCAGGAACCGGCCACGGCCATACCGGGCGCGTTCCCGGCGGAGAATAGTCCATGCAGGAAGCGGTCGTCCCCAACGCGGTCTCGCCGCAGGCGGTGCCTGCGGAAGCCATCATCCGCGCCGAGAAGGTGGAGAAGTACTACGCGCAGCCGAGCGAGAACCGCATCCAGGTGATCTCGGCGACCGACCTGAGCATTGTGCCGGGCGAGATTCTGGCGCTGCTTGGCCCCTCGGGTTCGGGCAAGTCGACGATGCTGCGGATGCTCAGCGGCCTCTCAACACCCTCGGCGGGCAGCGTGTACTGGCACGGGCAGCCGATCGCCGCAGCCGAGGTCAACGTCTCGATCGTCTTCCAGAGCTTCGCGCTCTTCCCCTGGCTCACGGTCCTTGAGAACGTGGAGGCGCCGCTGCAGGCGCGCGGCGTGGCCCCGGCCGAGCGCCGCGAGCGCAGCATGAAGATGCTCGACACGGTCGGTCTGGACGGCTTCGAGGCCGCCTATCCGAAAGAACTGTCGGGCGGCATGAGGCAGCGCGTGGGCTTTGCGCGCGCCCTTGTTGTCGAGCCGGAAGTCCTCTTCATGGATGAGCCGTTCTCCGCGCTCGACGTGCTCACCGCCGAAAACCTGCGCAGCGAGCTACTCGAGCTCTGGTTCAACAAGACCATGCCCACCAAGGCGGTCTTCATTGTCACTCACAATATCGACGAGGCGGTGCTGCTGGCCGACCGCATCATCGTGCTGGGCCGCAACCCCGGCCACATCCGTACCGACTTCCGCGTCCAGCTTGCGCACCCGCGCGACCGCAAGTCCGAAGCCTTCACGCAACTCGTCGACTATATCTACAAGGTGCTGACACGGCCCGACACGGCGCCCGCCGAGGCCCCCGACCAAACAGGCCCCCGCGTCCGCGATCAGCGCCAGATGCACTACCAGATGCTGCCCCACGCGCGCCCGGGCGGCATCGCCGGCCTGCTTGAGCTGCTGCTCGACAAGGCTGGCCGCGACGACATCTACCGCCTGGCCGAAGATCTCTCCTTCGAGATCGACGACCTGTTTCCGATCGTTGAAGCTGCCCAGCTGCTGGGATTCCTCAAGGTCGAGGAGGGCGATGCGGCCATCACGCCGGCAGGAACCGAGTACGCCAACTCCGAGATTCTCCGTCAGAAGGAACTCTTCCGTGACGCGGCCGTGGAGCACATCCTGCTGCTGCGCCAGATTCGCCGCGCCCTCGAGGCCAAGAGCGACCACACCGTTCCCGAGGACTTCTTCCTCGACATGCTCGACGAACAGTTCAGCGAAGAGGAGTGCCAGCGGCAGATCGAGACGGCGGTGGCCTGGGGCCGCTACGCAGAGCTCTTTGACTTCGACTCCGGCCGGCGCCGCTTTGTGATGCCCGACGCGCTGGAAGAGGAGATCGACGCCAGCGAGGAAGCTGAGTGAAGCTCCAGCGCCCGCTTGCCCAATCGCTGATCACCGTCAGCAACTGGCCCTTCTTTATCGACATGGGGCTGGGCGCCTGCGCGCTTGCGGTCTTCCTCGCCATCGTGCATACGGCGGCCTACTGGCTGCAAAAGCCGGTCCCGGTCATTCCCATCTCAAACGCGATCGGCGCGCTGCCCGTCTACGCCTTCTACTCCATCGTCCGCATGGCGATCGCCTACGGACTGAGCCTGGCCTTCGCCATCGGCTACGGCTACATCGCCGCCTACAACCGCCGCCTCGAGCACTGGATGGTGGCCCTGCTCGACATCCTGCAATCCATCCCCGTGCTCAGTTTTCTGCCGCCCGTGGTGCTGGCCATGGTGGCGCTCATTCCCGGCCACCAACTGGGCATTGAACTGGGCGTCATCCTGCTCATCTTCACCGGCCAGGTGTGGAACCTCGCCTTCAGCTTCTACTCATCGCTCAAATCCATTCCCCGCGAGATGGTTGAGGCCTCGCGCGTTTACCGGTACTCGGCGTGGCAGCGGTTCTGGCAGCTTGAGATGCCCTACGCCGCCATCGGCCTGGTCTGGAACTCGATCGTTTCGGTAGCTAACGGCTGGTTCGCCCTAATCGCCTGCGAGATGTTCACCATGGGCGACCGCAGCTTCCAGCTTCCCGGCCTCGGCTCTTACCTCGAGACGGCCTCCGAGTCAGGCAACGTGCGCGCCATGATCGCCGGCTTCACGGTGATGATCCTCATCGTCGCGGCCACCGACCAGATCATCTGGCGGCCGCTGATCGCCTGGAGCGACAAGTTCAAATTCGAGCAGGTGGAGTCAGCCGATCGCGTCCGCTCGCCCATCCTAACGCTGCTGCGGCGGTCGCAGTTCTTCAGCGCGCTGCCCGGGCGCATCTGGAACCAGATTGACGAGCCGATCTACCGCCGCATGGCACGCAGCCGCGAGTGCCGCGTGATTCGCCCGCTGGATAGGGGCGAGACGGGCAGGGCCTCTGCCGCGCTGTGGTTGCTCGCCGTGGCGGCCGCGGTGGCTGCGTGCTGGGCCGTTGGTCAGGCGGCTCTCATGTTGCGCACCATCACCTGGCCGGAGCTGCGCCTGTTGCTCGAGGGGGCTGCGGCCACTTTTGCCCGTGTCAACGCCGCACTGCTCATCTCTGCCGCCTGGACCATCCCCGTCGGCGTCGCCATCGGCCTCGATCCTCGTGTGGGCCGCGTGGTGCAGCCGGTTGCGCAGATTCTGGCATCTATCCCCGCTACGGCCTTCTTTCCCATCCTTTTGATCGGCCTGGTCAAGATCGGCGGCGGGCTCGGCATCGGCTCCATTGCGCTGATGCTGCTGGGCACGCAGTGGTACATCCTCTTCAACGTCATCGCCGGCGCCATGTCCATCCCCTCGGACCTGCGCGAGGTCTCGTCGATCTTCCACTTCACGCTCTGGCAGCGCTGGACCCGGCTCATCCTGCCGGGCATCTTCCCCTACCTGATCACCGGCATGGTCACGGCCTCGGGCGGCGCCTGGAACGCGTCGGTCTTTGCCGAGTACGCACACCTGAAAGGTATGACTCTCCAGACCATCGGCCTGGGCGCGCAGATCGATGCGGCCACCGACGGCGGCCATTTCCCCATCCTGCTCCTGGCCACCATCCTGATCTCGCTGATGGTGGTCACCATGAACCGCCTGGTCTGGCGGAGGCTCTACCGGCTGGCGGAGACGCGGTATAAACTCGAAATTTGATTTACGCGCTCTCCAGAGAGCCGCAACACCGGAGGTACTGCGATGATTCGTGCAGGCGTGATCGGTTTTGGCATGGGGGGCCGGGTTTTTCATGGGCCCCTGCTCTCGTCGGTCGAGGGACTGGAGTTCGCCGCCGTCCTCGAGCGCTCCACAGAGAAAGCTGCCGCGCGCTACCCGGGCGTGACCACCTATCGCTCGCTCGAGGCCATGATGGCCGACTCCTCGCTCGGCCTCTTCGTCGTCACCAGCCCCAGCGGAACCCACTTCGAGGTCGCGCGGCAGCTGCTCGAAGCCGGCAAAAACGTGGTCGTAGACAAGCCCATGTCGGTCGGTTCAGGCGAGATTGCCGAGCTGATCCGGTTGGCGAGGGTCAAGCAGGTACTCCTGGCTCCATTTCATAACCGCCGCTGGGACAGCGATTTCCTAACGATTCGCAAACTGCTGCATGAGGGAATTCTGGGGAGGGTTATCTACTTTGAGTCCCGCTTTGACCGCTGGCGGCCGGCCCAGCCCACCGACCGGCTGTGGAAGGAGGACACTGCGCAGGGCGGCGGCGTCCTGCTCGACCTGGGGACCCACATCGCCGACCAGGCTCTGGCCCTCTTCGGCAAGCCCGAAGCGATCTGGGCCGACACCCGCTGTGAGCGGGAGTGGGCGACGGCCGTCGACTCATTCACCGTCCGGCTGCGCTATCCCGATGGGCTGATTGTGAACCTGGGCGCAAACAGCCTATCGCTGCCACCCGGTCCGCGCTTCCATATTCGCGGCACAAAGGGCAACTACTGGAAGTTTGGCCTGGACCCGCAGGAGGCGGCGCTGAACCAGATCACACGCATCGGCGATGAGCGTTGGGGCCGCGAGCCGCAGGCCGAGTGGGGTACGCTGCACGTGGACGTAGACGGCGGCATGGTCACCCATCCCGTCGAGCCGGAGACCGGCGATTACCGGCTTTACTACGCGGGCATCCGCGACGCGCTGCTTGGTAAAGCGGCCGTTCCGGTCGAGCCTGTGGACGCGTGGCGGGTGGCGCGGCTGCTCGAATGGGCCGTCGAAAGCTCAGCGAAACGCTGCGAAATTGTCTGCGACTGGAGCGAGGAACCCGAATAGATGCAGGGAACGGGGCTGCAAGCGGGTCATCCTGCAGACGGCACTTCCTTCTCCACCAGGGGCACCCAGAAGCGGAAGCTCGTCCCCTGGCCGGGGGCGCTCTTCACCTCGATAGAGCCTCCATGCGCCGCCAGAATCGCCCGCACGATCGCCAGTCCCATCCCCGAGCCATTGCCCGCCGCCATGCCGCCCTTGCCCCGGTAAAACTTCTCGAAGACCAGCGGCAGATCGAGGGCGTCGATCCCCGGCCCGTTGTCTTCCACACGGAATTCAAGCCGTCCCTCCGCGCGCCGGCTGCCGAGCACGATGCGGCTGCCCGTCGGCGTGTAGCGGGCCGCGTTTTCGAGCAGGTGGCGCAGCACGCGCCCCAGCAGGTGCGGATCGAACCACGCCTGGCCGCCGGCGTCGTCCGCGTCGATCTCCACCTTGTGCCCGGCCAGCAGCTTCCGCGACTCCTCCACGGCCTGGTCGAGCAGCGCGCGCGGGTGCTGCGGCGCAGCGTGTACCTGGACCACCTGCGCATCAATCTCGGCCATCTCCACGGCCGCGCCGATCAGCAGGTCGAGCCGCGCCGCTTCCTCGTCAATGATGGCGGCCATGTCCGTCCGCCCGGCCTGATCGAGCTCGCCCGAGGCCAGCAGCGTGGTGGCCGCGGCGCGGATGGACGTGAGGGGCGTCCGCAGCTCGTGCGTGAGCGAGTCGATCAGGGCCGTCCGCAGCCGCTCGCTTTCCCGCGCCGCCTCTTCGCGCGCCGAGGTCTCGATGGCGATGGAGCGCGCCAGCACGATGGCCACCTGCGCGCTGACGGCCGCGGCCACCGGATGGGAGAGGCCGCCGCGATGGCCCGGCCGCCATCCCAGCGCTCCCACCGGCCGCAGCCCCAGCATCAGCGCTGCGATGGAATAACCGGCTTCTGTAGAAGCCGCGGCGGTGTGGCCCTGCGCCATCGTTCTCATGGCAGCCTGCACGGCCGCGGGCGCCGCATCCATCGACGTGTAGAAACGGTCCTGATCCCAGACGTACAGCACCACCGCCTCGAGCTCGAAGATGCGCGCGATGGCCAGAGGCAGGTCGCGCACCAGGCCCTCCGCGTCCTCGTAGAGCATCATCTCCTGGCTCAGTGCGTAGAGCCGCTCCACATCTTCGCGGCGGCGCTCGGCGTGGCCGGTCTGGCGCCGCGCCACCTCGGCCACCCGGTTGACCACCAGGCAACCCGCTATAAACGAAGCCATCGCCACCCACTCCTGCGCGCCCACGATCCACAGCGTGCGATAGGGAACCAGGAAGAAGTAGTCGAAGGCGAGTGCGCAGAGCAGGGCAATATAGAGCGACAGCCACAGTCCGGCCTCGGTGGCCGACCAGACCACGAGCATCAGGAAGACCATCCCCGCGGTGGTGGAGTTGGCGCGCAGGCCCACCAGCGCGAAGGTGGCCAGGCCCGCCAGCCCCGTGGCCCCGAGCCAGGGCAGAGCCTTTCCGATTCGTCCTTTCTTCCATTGCATTCATCCGGAATCATACCCGGCCCGCCCCATGATGTAATCTTCCCGAGGGTGCCAGCGGAAGATGCCCGGAAGAATACTGGTAATCGACGACGAACCGCAGATCACGCGGGTGCTGCGCGCCGCGCTCACGGCGCAGGGCTACGACGTGCGCA
Organism: Occallatibacter sp.; assembly: GCA_035508555.1. GTDB lineage: Bacteria > Acidobacteriota > Terriglobia > Terriglobales > Acidobacteriaceae > Telmatobacter. The sequence goes on from DATJMU010000137.1 coordinate 18,541, forward strand.
CGGCCAACCACCCCGAGGAGGGGCTGCAGGTCTTCCGCGAGTGGCCGCCCGACCTGGTCATCACCGACCTGATGATGCCCGGCCTCTCCGGCGTCGAGGTCTGCCGCGCCATCCGTTCTTCCATCGATATACCCATCCTGGTTCTTTCGGTCCGCGACCAGGAGCGCACCAAAGTGGAGGCCCTCGACGCCGGCGCGGACGACTACGTTACCAAGCCATTCGGCATTCAGGAGCTGCTGGCCCGCGTGCGCGCGCATCTGCGCCGCGCCCCCGAGCGCACCACCACTGCCATCGAGGTCGGTGACTTCGTCGTTGACTCGCTGGCCCACTCGGTCACCGTGCAGGGCAAGCCCGTGCACCTGACGCCCAAGGAGTTCGAGCTGCTGCACCATCTCGCCCGCCACGCCGGCAAGGTGATCACGCACCGTGCGCTGCTCACCGCGGTGTGGGGCGCGCAGTCGGCTTATCAGCCGGAGTACCTGCGCGTCTTTGTGGGCCAGTTGCGCAAGAAGCTCGAAGGCAAGACCGGCAGGCAGTACATCCAGACCGAGCCCTGGGTCGGGTATCGCTTCGTGCCCGAAGGCCTGAGCGAAGACGAAGAGTAGCCCGCGCGAGAACGGCAGCGCTGCGCCCGCGCGCAACGATTCTACGCGCTATCGAGTTGGCCCGAGCCGGAGCTTACGGGAGCGGATTGGTGAATCCCTTGGGCGGCGTCAGCGAGGCTCCCGGAATAATCACCGGCGTTACGCCCGTATTCTTGCAGCTCATCGGCGGCGGGAAGGTGTTCACCACCTGGTCGGGGATCTCCGCTTCGGAGGCGGCGATCAGCGGCGCGTTGCCGTCGAGCCGCGCGGGATCGAATCCGCCCAGCAGGTCGGTCAGGTGCGGGTTCATGTCGCGCGGGCCCTCGGGCATGTAGGGCTTCTCGTCGGGCAGCGAGGCCAGCGGCGGAAGATCGAAGAGCACATCGAGGAACTTGATGAACGAGACGTGGTCGCCGGGGTTGGAGACGATGCCGCCCGACCTTGCATAAGGCGAGATGAGGAGCAGCGGCACCCGCGGCCCGTCGCCACAGGGCTCCCTGTCGGGGCAAGCCTCGAAGCGCGGCGGCGGCACGTGATCGTAGAACCCCTCCGAGTCATCCCAGGTGATGATGATGGCCGAATCCTTCCAATACGGGCTGCGCGCCACCGTATCCACTACCTTCGCGACCAGCGATTCGGAGAGCTGCGAATCCGAGTAGCCGGGGTGGTCGTCGTCGCCCAGGACGGCTTGGGCCAACGGGTTCGCCGGCCTCCATCCGAAGGGATTCTTCATCCCGCCTTTGACGAAGACCACGCTCTTGTCGGGCAGGTCGTGGTCGTCCATCATGGTGAAGAAGTCGGTCAGGTCGTGCTCGCCCTTCCACATCGAGGGGTTCTCGCGGATGTAGCCGAAGTACTGCGGGGCATTGTGATGGGTGACGTAGCCGGGATGGTCGTCGCCCTCGCCGTCGCCGAACCCCTCCTGGTACCACGCCCACGAGATCGCCTTCTGGTCCAGCCGCGTCAGCTCCGAGATGTCGTCCTTGATGTCATCGGCGTCCTTCTTCACCTCGGAGGCGTCGCGTCCGCTCATCGACAGCATCACCGTGGCGTAGGTCTGGTCGAGCTGGTGCAAACCCTTTGCCTCATACGGAAACGCATACGGCCCGAACTCCGGATCGGCGTCGTTGACCACGGGCTCGCCGGTGCCGAATACCGACTGAAACTTCTCATCGGGATGACGCGCGGCCTGCGTCTGGCCGGTCTGTCCTGCGATCAGGTCGATGTTGCCCGGCGTTGAAGGCCCATACATCGCCTGGAAGATGTGGTCGTAAAGCGAGAAGCGATGGGCGTACATCCAGAGGAAGGGAACGGTCGTGCAATCCTCGTGGGCCATGGTGAGTATGCCCACCTGGCGCGCGAACATCGGGCTGGCCAGCGAGACATCCACCAGGTTCTTTTCCTCCCACCCCACAAAATCGTCCATCTTCCCGCCGTCCACTTTGGCCAGCAGCGCCAGCCGCGAGTGATCCGCATCCGCCGTGTCCGCGGCCTTCAGAAGAAAGGGCGTGATCCATGTGTGGCCTATCGCATCCCATTGCTTGAAGCCGTGCGCGCGCGCCTCGGCTGTCGCCAGGTTGTCCGCCCCGGGAAACGAGCCAAAGTAAGAATCGAAAGAGCGGTTCTCCTGGTAGACCACAAAGACGTGGTGAATATGCGCGCGCAGGTTGGCCACCAGTTGCCCTCGTGCCGTCTCCGCCGCGCTCTTGGTCTGCGCCGCGCCCGCGCTCACCGCGCTCATTGACAAGAGCGCCAGGCCAGCCGCCGTCAGCCACGCCCGCCGGGCGCTCCCTCCATCTCGAATCGTGAAATGCTGCAATCATCCCTCCTGCTCGGCGATCGGTTCAAGTGCCGGTCGTTTTCCTGCTCTCTATCACACGCAAGTCTAAGGTATACGTTGCGGCGATCGAAGCATGGGCTATTAAATCTCTGTTACAGGAACCGCGTCTTCTGCTCTTTTTTTCGCAACCGCGGAAACCGTCGCGCATCGTAGCTTAACAGTCGCCGAGGTGCGGCTAGCTTAAGTTTTGATTACTGGAACTGCTCTTGCCTCGTTCTCGAGCTGCTCCAATTTTGCTGCGTTATAATCGATCTCAGCAATTCGTGCTTCCCTGGGCGTCCGCTGCCGTTTGAGCGGCGATAGTTCAAGCGAATTGCCCCATCGATAAACTTTCGACCCCCCGCCCGGACCGCTTGGCGCAAACGATCGGAAAGTTGCAGATCATGCAGCATCAATCAGGCCCCATCTCAATTCGATCCGGACTCCTGCTTGCGATTTTTCTGCTCACGGGCGCGTGCACCGCATGGGCTGACGGCCCGTCGGCCATTCCCAACATCTTTGCGCCGAGCACCACCCCCGCGTACGAGATCTATTACCTCGCTCTCTTCGTTCTCACCATCACAGGCGTCATCTTTGTAGTCGTCGAAGGCCTCATTGTCTTCGCCATCTTCAAATTCAGGGAGCGCAGGAGCGATCCCCGGCACGAGCCTGCGCAGGTGTACGGCAGCACCCAGGTGGAACTGGCCTGGACGGTGATTCCCGTCATCATCGTCGTGGTTCTCTTCCTCACCACCGCGCGCATCCTCTTCGCGGTTCAGGATGAGCCCGAGCCGAAATCGGCGCTGAATGTGACTGTCGTCGGCCACCAGTTCTGGTGGGAGTTCCGCTATCCTTCGCTTGGCATCGTCACCGCCAACGAGTTGCACATCCCCACCAGCACCGAAGATCGTCCCGATCCCACGTTCCTCAGGCTGCTTTCCGCCGACGTCGATCACAGCTTCTGGGTTCCGCAGCTTGCCGGAAAGACCGATTTGATTCCCAATCACCCCAACGGCATGTGGATGGACCCCAATACGCCCGGTCTTTACTACGGCCAGTGCGCGCAGTTCTGCGGCGTGGAGCATGCCAAGATGCTGCTGCGGGTTTACGTCGACACGCCTGACCAGTTCGCCGCCTGGGTTAAGAACCAGCAACAGCCTGCTGTTGACGCCCCGGATGTCGCCGCCGGCCGCCGCATCTTCATGACCGAGGCCTGCGTCAACTGCCATGCCATCCGCGGCACAGAGGCGCAGGGCACCTACGGGCCCGACCTCACGCACCTGATGAGCCGCGCCACCATTGCCGCGGGCGCCGCTGACAACACGCCCCAGAACCTCTACCTCTGGATTCAGGACCCGGACAACTTCAAGCCCGGCTCGCACATGCCAGCCATGCTGCTGAGCGATCAGCAGATCAAGCAGGTGGTCGCGTACCTTACCACGCTGCACTGAAGGAAGAAGAGATGGCGGATCAGACATTACCGATTCCCAGCCCATTCGAAGTGCCCCAAACCGGCACCGCCGCTTTTCTCGAATGGCTCCACGACTGGTTCGTTACAGTCGATCACAAGAAGCTGGGCATCCTCTACGTCGTATACTCGCTCTTCTTCCTGCTGGTGGGCGGCTTCGAGGCGATGTGCATCCGCATCCAGCTCATCATCCCGCACAACACCTTCGTCACCCCCGAGGTCTACGACGAGCTGTTCACGATGCACGGCACCACCATGGTCTTCCTGGTGGGCATGCCCATTCTCTTCGGCGTAGCCAACTACCTAGTGCCCCTGATGATCGGCGCGCGCGACATGGCCTATCCGCGCCTGAACGCCTTCAGCTTCTGGCTCACGGCGTTTGGCGGATTGCTGCTCTACTTCAGCATCATCGGCGGCTTCGGGCTCTACGGCATGGGCAGCGCACCCGACATCGGCTGGTTCGCTTATGCGCCGCTCACCGCCAAGGCCTTTACGCCCGGCCACAACACGGATTACTGGGCGCTCGCGCTCATCGTCAGCGGCTTCGGCACGCTGGGTACGGCCATTAACATTATCGCCACCACCATCTCCATGCGCTGCAAGGGCATGACCCTTCTGCGCATGCCGCTCTTCGTGTGGCTGATGCTCATCGTCAGCGTTCTTACGCTGGTTACGATCACTCCGCTGACTGCCGCGCAGGTGATGCTGCTCATCGATCGCTACCTGGGCGGGCACTTCTTTGACATCCGCGCCGGCGGCTCGGCCCTTATCTGGATTCACTTCTTCTGGATCTTCGGCCATCCCGAGGTCTACGTCCTGGTGCTGCCGGCCTTCGGCATCGCCAGCGAGATCATTCCGGTCTTTTCGCGCAAGCCCATCTTCGGCTACTCCGCCATGGTCGCGGCCACGGTGGCCATCATGTTCATCTCGCTGGGCGTGTGGGCCCACCACATGTTCACCGTGGGCATGACCTCGGTGGGCAACGCCTTCTTCGCGCTGTCCACGATGATCATCTCCGTGCCCACCGGCATCAAGGTCTTCAACTGGCTGGCGACGATCTGGGGCGGGCGCATCCGCTTTGCCACGCCCATGCTCTTCGCCCTGGCTTTCCTTGTGCAGTTCGTGATCGCCGGCCTTACCGGCATCATGCTCTCCGCGGCCCCGTGGGACTGGCAGCTCCACAACTCCTATTTTGTGATCGCCCACTTCCACTACGTGCTGGTCGGCGCCATCGTCTTCAACATCTTTGCCGCCATCTACTACTGGTATCCCAAGGTCACTGGCCGCATGTTGAGCGAGACCCTGGGCAAGTGGCACTTCTGGCTCTTCTTCATCGGTTTCCATCTCACCTTCGACCCCATGCACGTGGTCGGCATCCTCGGCATGCCCCGCTCCATCTACACCTACGAGCCCAACCGCGGTTGGAACACGCTCAATATGGTGATCTCGATCGGCGCCTTCATTCAGGGCATCGCCGTTCTCATCCTGGTGTGGAATATGATCCGTTCGCACCGCAGCGGCGAGATGGCGGGCAACGACCCCTGGGATGCGTGGACGCTGGAATGGGCCACTTCCTCACCGCCGCCGAGCTATAACTTCGCCACCGATCCCGTGGTCCGCAGCCGCCGTCCGCTCTGGGACCTCAAACATCCCAACGACCCCGACTGGAAGTACGAACCCTGAAGACGAGTCATGACTACCACCAGCGTTCCCATCTTCGCCGACGAATCCTGGCGCCTGCCATCGCGCGGGACCGTCGCCATGCTCTCGCTCATCATCGGCGAGAGCGCCATCTTCACCATCTTCGTAGTGGCCTATATCTACTACATCGGCCGCAGTGTCTCCGGTCCCACGCCGAAGATCCTCGACATTCCGATCTTCATGACTGTCTGCCTGCTCTCGAGCAGCTTCACCATCATGGTCGCCGAGCACGCCATCGACCATGGCCGCATGGCCCTGTTCACCGCGTTCTGGGCCCTCACCATGCTGCTCGGCATCATCTTCCTCGGCGGCACCGCGCTCGAGTGGCGGCACCTCATCTACATCGATCACCTCACCATCCGCACCAACCTCTTCGGCACCACGTTCTACTCTCTCGTCGGCCTGCACGCTACCCACGTCATCGTGGGTCTCATGATGCTCAGCATCGTTCTCGTCTTCACGCTTCTCGGCCGCATCAACCAGAGCCACGCCGAGCGCATCAAGGTCCTGGCTCTCTACTGGCACTTCGTGGACGCGGTGTGGGTAGTCGTCTTCACGGTCGTCTACATCGTGGGAAGGTAAGCCGCATGTCGGAATCGGTACATCACGGCCCCACGGACCAGGCCGAAGCCCATGGCCATGGCGTTCACCTGCCGCGGGCCACTGCCTGGCCCATCATCCTGGCCTTTGGCTTCACCCTGCTCTGCGCCGGGCTGGTTACCACGCTCTACATCACGCTGTTCGGCGCGCTCTTCATGACCGCCGGCTGCGTGGGGTGGTTTCGCCAGGTCTTCCCGCACGAGCAGCACGAGATGGTACCGGTAGTTGAAGAAGAAGAGGTCGTCGTCGCCTCTTCGCGGGAACTCGTCGAGCGCATTCGCCTCAGCCCCGAACACCGCGCCCACTTTCCCATCGAGACTTATCCGGTTACCGCCGGCCTCAAGGGCGGCATTGCCGGCGGCATCGCCATGATCTTTCCCGCGCTGCTCTACGGCATCATCGCGCAGCACAGCATCTGGTACCCCATCAACCTGCTGGGCGGCGCCGGCGTAGCTCACTGGAGCAACCCCACCACCGCGGAGATCGCGGCCTTCCACTGGCAGGGCCTGCTGGTGGCCAGCGTCATCCACGTCGTAACCTGCCTGCTGGTCGGACTGCTTTACGGCGCCATGCTGCCAATGCTGCCGCGCCATCCCGTCATTCTCGGCGGCCTCATCGCGCCGATCCTCTGGACCGGCATTCTCCACTCCTTTATGGGCTTCATCAATCCCGCCCTCGACGCCCGCATTGCCTGGGGATGGTTCGTGGTCTCGCAGGTGGCCTTCGGCGTGGTCGCCGGCCTTGTGGTCAAGCGCCAGGCCCGCATTCCCACGGGCACCAACCTTCCCCTGGCCGCGCGCCTCGGCATCGAAATGCCGGGCCTGATCATCTCGCGCCCCGATGCAGGACCGCCGCTGCCGAAGAAGGATGAGTCCGGCAAGAAGGAGAAGCCCTGATGGGACGGAACTTGATGGGACGGAACTGGATGCGCGTAATGTTCCCGCCGCTTGCCAGTTTTCTGGCGTTCGCCGCCGCCGGCTGCGGTCACGCCCCGGGCTATCCTGGGCCCGCGCCCATCCCTCCCGGCCAGGTTGTCGATTTCAACACTCTCTACAGCCATAACTGCTCGGCATGCCACGGCGTCAACGGCCAAAACGGCCCGGCTGTCGATCTCGGCAACCCGGAATATCAGGCCCTCGTCGACGACACCACGCTGCGCAAGTGGATCTCGAATGGTTTTCCCGATACCGAGATGCCGGCCTTTGCTCAATCGGCCGGCGGCATGTTGACCGATGCCCAGATCGGCGCCATCGTCACCGGGATGCGGCAGCACTGGGGGGCGCAAAATGCATTCGAGGGCGCGACCCCGCCGCCCTATGCTGCCGATAAGTCCGGCGACCCGCACGACGGCGCTCAACTCTACAAGTCCCGCTGCGCCATCTGCCATTCATCGTCTTCGGGCGAGATCACCAGCGCTTCGTATCTCGCCCTGGTCAGCGACCAGTCCCTGCGCACGATGATCGTCGCCGGCCGGCCCGACACCGGGCAGCCCGACTGGCGCCACGACAGCCCCGGCGGCAAGCTGACCACGCCGCTCTCGAGCTCGGATGTGGACGACATCGTCGCTTATCTTGCAACCTTGCGGAACCCCGGCGCCGGCCCGTCAAGCCCTGCATCGACCAGCACCGCGTCACCAGGCCGTGCGGCTTCGAGCCCCGCGTCTGCGCAACCGGCCGCTTCCGCACACACGGGAGGTAACCAGAAGTGAATCACGACGAGCATGCATCCGAAAACCCAGCCGGCACGGCGGTCGCAGCTCCGCAAGATCCAGCCGTGGTCTCCCGGCGCTGGCTTCTGCTCAACGCCAGCATCGCGCTTAACGGTCTCGTCGGCGTAATCCTCGCCGTGCCCGTGCTCGGCTTTCTGCTTTCCCCCACGCGCCGCGGAGCGCGATACCGGTCGTGGATCTCTCTCGGGTCTCTCGACGCCTTTCCCACCGGGCAGACCCGGCTCGCCTACTACAAGAATCCCTACACTCGCGACTGGGACGGCCAGACCGACAACACCGCCTGCTATGTGCGCCGCGTCGCGGAAAAGCAGGTGCAGGTGTTCGCCGTCAACTGCGCGCACCTGGGCTGCCCGGTGCGCTGGTTCCCCGAGTCCCAGCTCTTCATGTGCCCCTGCCATGGCGGTGTCTATTACGCCGACGGCGAGCGCGCCTCCGGACCGCCGGAGCGCGGTCTCTTCACTTACGAGTGGAAGATTGCCGGCGACCAACTGCATATTTATGCAGGCCAGATGCCCACCCTCTCGAACTCCGCCAAGCTCGTGCAAATCCAGACCGGCAAGGGAGACCGCTCATGCCAGGGTTGAAGCAATCCGGAAAGAGCATCTACAACTGGTTTGAGCACCGGCTCAAGTTCGAGGGGCCGGTCATGGATGCCGCCCTGCATCCGGTGCCCAGCCGCACCGCGAGCTGGTTCTACGTCTTCGGCAGTGCCGCTTTCACGCTGCTTTTCTTCCAGGTGATCACGGGGGTCCTGCTGGCGCTGGTGTACGCGCCCACCGCCGGCCACGCCTGGAACAGCCTCAACATCATCAATCACCAGGTCGAGCTGGGCTGGTATATCCGCGCCCTGCACGGTTGGGGATCGAACTTCATGGTCGCCATCGTGCTCATCCACATGTGCCAGGTCTTTCTCTTCGGCGCGCATAAGTATCCCCGCGAGCTTACCTGGATCGTCGGGGTCTTTCTATTGCTGATGACCCTGGGCATGGCCTTCACCGGCCAGGTGATGCGCTTCGACCAGGACGCCTACTGGGGCCTCGGCATCGGCGCCTCGATCATGAGCCGCGTTCCCTGGGTGGGCGGCGATCTCGTCCATCTGATGCTGGGCGGGCCGATCATCGCCGGGGCCACCTTCTCCCGCTTCTTCGATCTTCACGTCTTCATCATCCCCGGCGCGCTGATCCTCTTCGCCCTTGTGCACGTGTGGATGGTCCTCAAGCTCGGCATCAACGACTGGCCGATGCCCGGCCGCCTGGTTCACCGCGCCACCTACCTCGACGAGTACCACGAGCTCACCCACAAGGACGGCATTCCTTTCATCCCCGGCGCCTTCTGGCGCGACCTGGTCTTCTCCGGCGCGGTCATCGCCGCTGTCGCCGTGTGCGCCTTCGTCTACGGTCCCTTCGGTCCCGGCGGCCAGCCCGATCCCGCCATCATCCAGACCGTTCCCAAGCCCGACTTCTTCTTCCTCTGGATCTACGCCATCCTCGCCTACCTGCCGCCCTCGATGGAAACGCCCTTCATGCTGATCGCGCCCATCATCGGCATCGCGGCGCTGCTGGCCGTGCCGTTCGTCGCCGGCGAGGGCGAAAAGAGCTGGCATCGGAGGCCGGTCGCCATCCTGATGGTCTCCTCGCTCGCCATCGGCTGGGGCGCACTCACCAATCTCGGCGAAACCACCCCCTGGAGCCCGCACATGAACGCATGGAGCGGTGACCCGCTTCCCGTCCGATTCCTGCGGCACGCCACCCCGCTGGAGCGCCAGGGCGCGGTGATCTTCCAGGACAAGCAATGCCGCAACTGCCACTCCATCGGCGGATCGGGCGGCGAGCGCGGACCCGCCCTCGACGACGTGGCCACGCGCATGACTCCCGACGATCTGCGCTTCAAGGTAGTGACCGGTGGCGGCAACATGCCGGCTTACGGCAAGAACCTGTCACCCCCCGAGATCGAAGCCCTTGTCAGCTTCCTTGAGACTTTGCACCCGGCCAACGAAGCCCCGGCCGTCGATGCCGCCCAGCAGCGCATCGAGAAATCCGAAGCTTTGAAGGGGCGCGACTTCAGCCCTGCCGCGGGCACTCCCAAATAAAAAGTGGGCTGCGGGTATTGATTGAAGAATCTCAGAGAACAGGAGCCTTGCAGGGGCGTGATTACCGCCGTGGCGATCAATCCGTTGCGAGCGTGCGCCTCCAGGCTCTGAGGGATGCGGTTCGGCTCTGTTCGCAGGCTGGACCAATGCCTGCCCCGGAGGGAGGTTTCTCCCGCAAGGTCTCACGCAGCTCTCAGCTTTTCCAGCTTATTGCAGCATGAATCGATGAACCAGACTGTCACCGTCGCCGATCTCTTCACACGCTGGGACATTCCCTGGCTCCCAACGGCGGCCCTTGTCCTCACCGCGGTCATCTATATTCGCGGCTGGGCGCAGATTCAACGCACCCGGCCAGCCGAGTTTCCGTGCTGGCGTCTCAACTGCTTCCTGGGCGGCCTTCTCGCCATCTTTGTCGCCATCAGCTCTCCGCTCGACGTCTTCTCGGACACGCTGCTCTTCATGCACATGGCCCAGCACTGGGTGCTTATCTCGGTTGCGCCGCCGCTCATCGTCTTCGGCGCCCCGGTCGTCCCCATGCTGCGCGGGCTGCCCCGCTGGATCATCCGCCGCCCGCTCGGTCCGCTCTTCCGCACCGGCGCGCTGCCCGCCGCCGGCCGCTTTCTTACCCGCCTCCGCGTCGCGTGGATCCTCATGAACGTCGCGTATCTCGGCTGGCACATCCCCGCAGCCTATGAGTTCGCGCTTTCCTCCGAGAACATACACAACTGCGAGCACGCGTGTTTCTTCTTCACCAGCCTTCTTTTCTGGTGGCCGGTGATCCAGCCCTGGCCCTTCCGCGCCCGCTTCAACCGCTGGATGCTCATTCCCTATCTCGCCCTTGCCGACGTGGTCAACACCGGTCTCTCGGCGTTCCTCTGCTTCTGCGGCCGCCTGCTCTATCCGAGCTATGCCGCTGTCCCGCGCTACTTTGGTTTGAGCGCCCTCAACGACCAGGTGGCCGCCGGCGCGTTCATGTGGGTCTGCGGAACGATGGCCTACATGATCCCCGCCATTGTCATCGTCTTTCTCATCCTCAATCCCCGCCCCGCTTACGCCGGCGCTGGCTCCTGGGAGGCACGCGAGGCACACCCGACGCTGCGGTGAACTTCAGCGAGTTAGCAAGTCAGCAAGTCGGCATGTTGGCGAGTTAGCACGATGGGACCGGGCCGGAGCATGCGAAAGAATGCATCCCCTTGACTCCAGAGCACCAAGAAGGTCAGGGAATCAGCTCCCAAAGTCAGCACTCGACCCTCATCAATCCCGCCAACCCGCTAACTCACTTACTTGCCAATCTGCCAACTCGCTGCGTTCCTTCAGTAGGCCAGCGCCACCGCATCCGCCCTCATCTCGCTTCCCGCCGCGTACACGCGATAGTCCCCCTGCTTGCGCAGCTCAATCGCCTCATATCTCCCAAAGAATCCCGTATAAACCGGCCCCAGCGGCCATCCCAGCGCGATGATCGCCTTCCGCGTCTCCTCGGGTACGCCCGATTCCAGATGCAGCATTCCCTCCGGCCCCAATCCCGGCCGGTCCTCGCCCATCGACTGTGACGACCCCTCGTGATACCACCGCGGGCTGTCGGCCGCCGCCTGCACATCCAGCCCATAATCCACGCGGTTCACCACAATCTGCGTCTGCCCCTGCGGCTGCATATCCCCGCCCATTACGCCAAACGAGAACCACGGCACGCCGTCCTTCGCCGCAAACCCGGGAATGATGGTCTGGAACGGCCGCTTCCCCGGCGCATAGATATTCGGGTGCCCATCCTGCAGGGAAAACAACTGCCCGCGGTCCTGGAACATGAACCCCAGATGATCGGCCACCAGTCCCGAGCCCATCCCGCGAAAGTTCGACTGGATCATCGAGACCATCATCCCATCTTTGTCCGCGGTGGTGAAGTAGGTCGTGTCCCCATGTCCCGGCGCCTGTCCCGGGTACACGTGCGGATTCACGCGGTCGAGCCGGATCAGCGCCGCCCTCTGTTTTGCATACTCTTTCGAGTTCAGCCACTCGATCGGAATCTTCGCAAAGTGCGGATCGGCGTAGTACCGCGCCCGGTCCTCGAAGGCCAGCCGCTTGGCCTCCGCCTGCACGTGCACGGAGTTGACCGACTGGAACCCATATCCCCGCAGATCGAAGTTCTCCAGGATATTCAGCATCTGCAGCGTCGCCAGCCCCTGCGTATTGGCCGGCATCCCGTACACATCCACGCCGCGGTAGCTCGTCACCAGCGGCGTCACCCACTCCGCGTGGTGCTCGCGCAGGTCCTCCGCCGAGAGCCATCCACCAATGCTTTTGAAGTACGCGCCGATGGTCTGCGCAATCGGCCCGTCGTAAAAAACATCGCGCCCGCCCTCGGCGATCATCGTGTAAGTGTGCGCCAGATCCGGATTCGTGCGCACGTCGTATTCATTCGGGGCCACTCCGCCCGGCATGTAGGTGTGCACCGCATTCGCCGTCTCCTCCACGCCCGACCCTGGCCGCAGAAAGATCGCCATATTGCGCTTGATGTAGTAGCCGATGATCTGCGGAGTCGGATCGCCGGTCAGGCAGTAGTGAATCGCGGGCTCGAACAGCTCCGCCCACTTCAGCTTCCCGTACCGCTGGTGCAGCACCCACCAGCCGTCCAGGCAGCCCGGCGTCGAAACGGCGATGGCTCCCAGCGCGGGAATGTGTCCGTTCACCGCATGGGCCCGCACCGTAGCCAGCGAAAGCGACTGCGGCGACTTGCCCGAGCTCGCCATCCCCGCCAGCTTGCCCACCTTCGGGTCCCAGACAAAGGCAAAGCTGTCCCCACCGAGTCCCGAGCTCGTCGGCTCCACAAATCCCAGCACCGCGTTGGCCGCAATCGCCGCATCCACCGCAGACCCGCCGCGCTTCAGCATCTCGATGGCGGTTTGCGTAGCCAGCGGATGCGCCGTCCCCGCCGCCCCCGACAATCCCAGCGCCGGCGACCGCGAAGCAAACGTCGCCCCGGAAGGCCTGTCGCCCGCATGCACATCGGGCCGAATAAACCGCTCCTCGCCTGGCGTCTGAAACTTCGGCAGCTCGTGCTCAGGCGGCATGTTGGCCTGCGCCGGCTCAGCGGCGTTGACAGGAAGGGCCGAAGCGGCGGCGGCCAGCGGAAGCGTTTGGATAAACGTGCGGCGGCGCATAGAAATCTCCTGGAATCTGAGATGGGAAAGACGAACGCCCGCAGTATAGCAGTCGCACACTCGCCGTCTATGCGGCGCCCCAGCTCTTTCCCCAGCTACGAGGCCTTTGCGGCAAGCCGTCAGCAGGCGGCAACGCCACGTCCCTGTGCGGCCAAACGAGAAGGCCAAATGAGAAATACATTGCAATCCGGTTAACTTGTTGGCATGATATTCCTCACCGGGTGCCCCTTACCGCGGTTTCACAAGTCAAATCCAGTTCTGCAAGCACTTCAGGAGGCAATCATGATGTCTCTCCTCGGAAGGCGTGCATCGCTTATCGTCGCAGCCCTTACGCTCGCGCTGCTGGCCCTCTCATCTCCGCTCCTGGCCCAGTCCACCGCGGGCCTGCAGGGCGCCGTCACCGACCAATCCGGAGCCGCGCTTCCCGACGCAACCGTCAAAGTCACCAACAACGCTACCGGCGACTCCCGCGTGGTCAAGACCGATAGCGACGGCAACTATCAGACTCCCTCTCTTGTCCCCGGCACCTACAGTCTGCTGGTCTCGGCCACTGGTATGCAGACGCGCCGCATTCAGGATGTCGTCATTAACGTCGGCGCCGCCATCACCCTCAACGTCAAGCTCAACGTCGGCTCCGCGCAAGAGGTGGTCACCGTGGTCGCCAACGCGCCCGTCGTCAATACCGCCAGCATGACGGTCGGCCAGGTCATCAACCAGAAAACCGTCCAGTTGGCGCCTCTCAACGGCCGCCACTTCGTCGATCTCGGCACCCTCATCCCCGGCTCCGTCACCGCGCCGGCCAATGGTTTTCTTACCCAGCCCATCCGCGGCCAGGGCTCGCTCTCCTTCGATACCGCCGGCCAGCGCGAAGACACCGTCAACTTCATGATCAACGGCATCAACCTCAACGACATGGTGCAGAACCAGATCACCTTCCAGCCCACCATCAATACCGTGGGCGAGTTCAACGTCGATAACTCCAGCTTCTCAGCCCAGTACGGCCGCAGCTCCGGCGCCATCGTCAACATCGCCACCCGCTCCGGCACCAACACCTTCCACGGCGAGGCTTACAACTATCTCCGCAACAACTTTTTCGACTCCCGCAACTACTTCAATCCTCAATACACCGTGAGCGGCGTCCATGTCCGCCAGTCCCAGTTCATTCGCAATCAGTATGGCGGCGACGTGGGGGGCCCCATCTGGAAGGATCACACCTTCTTCTTTGCCAGCTATGAGGGAACCCGCCAGCGCCAGGGTGAAACCGTCAATACCGGCGTCCCGCCCCAGGGATCCGTGGGCTCCGACTCGACCATCCAGAAGCTGCTCGCCCTGCTGCCCGCGCCCAACTCCGGATCGAACTTTGTCGGTTCAGCCAGCGCCCTCGTCACCATCGACCAGGGCACCATCGACGTCTCCCACCAGATCGGAACAGACGACCGTCTGCACGCCTACTACGCCATTCAGAAGGATTCACGCAACGAGCCCCTGTCGCCCACCGTCGCCGACACCATTCCCGGCTACGGCGACTCGCGCCCGGCACGCCGCCAGCTCTTTACCCTCGTCGAAACCCACACCTTCGGTTCAAATGCGGTGAATGAAGCCCGCATCGGCTTCAACCGCATCTACATCACCTTCACGCCTGTCTACAGCACCAACCCCACCACCTTCGGCATCAGCGACGGCATCGACTCGACCGTCGGCCTGCCCCAAACCACCATCACCAGCCTCGGTCTCACCTTCGGCGGGCCCTCCGGCGAGCCCCAGGGCCGCGGCGACACCATCGGCGTCCTTTCGGATACCTTCAGCCTCCTCAAAGGCAACCACTCCTTCCGCTTCGGCGGCGAATACCGCCGCTTCATCAACTCCAACTTCACCGGCGACACCGGAACCTTCGGCTTCCCGACCCTCGCCGACTTCCTCAACGACGAGCCAACCTCCTTCAGCGTCACCCCGGGCACCCGCCCCAGCCGCGTCTTCACCAGCGCCATCGGCGTCTACGCCATCGATACCTGGAAGATCCGTCCCAGCCTCAACGCCGAGCTCGGCTTCCGCTTCGAGTGGAACGGCAGCCCCACCGAAGGCGAGAATCGCTTTGTCCTCTTCCAGCCCTCCACCGACTCGCTCGTCCGCGTCGGAACCAACGGCATCAGCTCCAGCGTCTACAACCAGAACTACCTGCTCGAGCCCCGCCTGGGTCTCGCGTGGGACGTGGGCGGCAAAAACAAGACCGTCCTCCACCTCGACTACGGCATCCTCTACAATCAGCCGGAGACCAACCTGGTCACCGGCCTCAGCACCAACCCGCCCTTTGCCGTGCCCGTTTCCGTAGCCGTCAATACGCCCAGCACCGCGCTCACCATGCAGAACGCGTTCTCCTCGGCGGGCGCAGCCGGCACCATCGCTCCTTACTCCGTCACCACCAACTTCCGTGATCCCCAGGTGCAAAGCTACAACCTGATCCTGCAGCAGCAACTCGCCAGCGCCCTCGGCTTCCAGATAGGCTTCGTCGGCTCCAAGGGCACCCATCTGCAGATGTATTTGAACGGGAATCAGCCCAGCGCCGGCGTTCGTCCCTTCACCAAGCTCTCCACCTCCAGCACCATCGATCCCGGCGTGAACCTGGGCAACATCCTCACCAGCGCCAGCGTGGGCAACTCCAACTACAGCGCCCTGTGGGCCTCGCTCGAAAAACGCCTGGGCAGCAGCATTCAGTTCAACACCTCCTACACCTGGAGCAAGTCCCTCGATTACAACTCCTACAATCTGGCCTCGACCTCTTACGGCACTCCCCAGAACAGCCTCGATCCCCGCGGCGATTACGGCCCCTCGGACTTCGACGTGCGCGACCGCTGGGTCTTCAGCGGTGTTTACGCACTCCCTTTCGGCCATAACCGCCTCGACCAGGGCTGGCTGTTCTCGGCCATCTCCTCGCTCCAGACCGGAAACCCCTTCACCGTTCACACCACCCTGGCCAACAATGGCGTAGCCGGCCTCACCCGTCCCAACGTGGTCGGCCGCATCTCTTACAGCTATGCGCACGCGTCTAACGGAAACATCCAGTACATTCCCCAGGCCATCTGCGGCACGCCGGTCTCCGGATGCGCCTTCTCCAGCCCCGGCACGGGATTCGGCGACGAATCGCGCGGCGAGTACACCGGCCCCGGCTTCGAGGATGTGGATATTGCGGTGCAGAAGAACACCAAGATCACCGAACGGCTCAGCTTCCAACTCCGCACCGACGCCTTCAACCTGATGAACCACCCCAACTTCGGGCAGCCGTCGTCCTCATTCACGCCTGGAAGCTCCTCGTCCACCTTCGGCCAGTTGACGTCCACCCGTTTCCCCGTCGGCGACTTCGGCTCCTCGCGTCAACTTCAGGTCTCGGGGAAGTTCGTATTCTAGGAACTGCCTGTAAGAGGAGCCGCTAAGTCAAAGAACCTGGGTATTTGACCGCTTGATCCTGTACCTCCATCGGGTGCCCCAGGTCTCGCTTTTGAGACCTGGGAAGCCCGCCAAGATTGAAATTCATGCGGTCAGAGGTCTGGGTGGCAGGCGTTTTCCCCCAAGCAGAATCCGCCTACTGCGTCTCGCTCTCCGTACTGCGAATGAATGCAGCCGCCCGGTCATGCAGTTGCTTCCGGCACTCGTCCCGTACGTACGCCATGTGCCCCGACTCATACCAGTCGAACTGGATGTTCTTGGTCAACGACGGCGGAATCGGCAGATGCTCCTCCTCGTACTCGGCTGCAAAGAACGGCGTGGCCAGGTCGTAGTAGCCGTCGTTCACCATCACCTTCAGCCGCGGATCGGTCTTCATCGCATCGGCCAGGTCCGCGCTCACGTTCAGCCCCACGGCTGTTCCAAAGCCACCCCGGTGTCCGTGACGCGACACATCCCACGCCACGCCGTCAAACAACGCGTCCGGAATGTAGGTCTCGCCGGGCCCGTACTTCAGAACGTTGCGCATGTACGTGTTCAGCAGCGCATAGTAAGCCGACGAGATCGCCGAGCTCTGCGGGTCGTACTCCGCGCCCTCGCTCAGGGGATCGATCGTCGGCCCCAGGAACCGCGAATCGTACCGGCCCGTCGTCATATCGTAATCGTCCGCGAAGGTCTTCTCGAACTCGTTGCCCTTCACCCGCAGGTCGGCCTTCAGCACATACGCCACCGGCAGCCCCGTGTACTCGTGGATCTTCTCGGCCACCTGTTGCTTCTCGTCGTCCCCTAGCGCATTGCCCAGGGCCAGCGCGTGCAGATACTCGCCCAGCGAAAAGTCCTCCACCTGCTTCAGGAACGGGTCGAGCGCCGGCGGCTCGGGGCTGAGCTTCTTGTGGTACCACGCCGTCGCCGCGTAGGTCGGCAAGGTCAGCGCGTAGGGCAGGTCCATCCCCGGCTGCGTCCCGCCCACGCCCATCCCAACAGGCATATTGAAGATCTCACCCAGCAGCATCACCCCATTCAGGTCGATGTTCTTCTCGTTTTCCAGGATGTTCGCCAGCACCGCCGATCGCGTGGTCCCGTAGCTCTCGCCAAACAGATACTTCGGCGAGTTCCACCGGTTGTACTTGGTTAAGAACCGCTCGATGAACCGCGCAAACGCCTCCGCGTCCTCGTCCACCCCCCAGAAGGCCTTGCCGGCGTCCTTGCCCGTCAGCCGCCCGAATCCCGTGCCCGGCATATCGATGAAGACCTCGTCGCTCACGTCCAGCAGGCAGTCCGGATTGTCCACCAGCTGGTACGGCGCGCCGGGCAGGTGCGTATCGCCGGCCGTCTCCACGTGCTGCGGCCCCAGCGAGCCCATGTGCAGCCACATCGTGGAGCTGCCCGGCCCACCGTTGTAGAAGAACGTCACCGGCCGCTTTTCCAGGTCCGCGCCCTTCTTGAAGTAGGCCACGTAGAACATGTGCGCCAGCGGCGGCCCATCCGCCGGGTCCTTTGGCGCCGCCAGCGCAAGCTGCGTCCCCAGCTCCGGCTTGCCGTCCGGCCCAAGTTGCGCGTCTTCGGTTTCCGTCGCGCCCACGGTGATGATGCCGGCCACGGCCGTGTAGGCGATGGTTTGGCCGCCCACTGTCACTGTTCCCTCAGTTGTCGAGTCGGCCTGCATCGGCGCTGCAGCGGCCATTTCCGCGCCGGCTTTTGCAGCGGTCTTATCCTGCGCCGCGCCGCTGGCTGCCGGCAGCAACATCATGAACGTGGAGACAAACAGAGCAAGGGGAACTCGAAGAGGATAGCGCATGGGCGGGACTCCGGGAAGAGAAGTCAGAGATAGGGAATTATAAACACAGCCAGAGCGTAGGACACGGGCGGTATATTTTGTTCGGATAGCTATTACTGCTTCGCAAATGGCTGCCGCTCCGTGATCCGCGGCCGCGCGGGGTACGCCTGCAACTGGCGCGACACCGCCTCCACCTCGCCGAATACTCGCAACAAATTGCCCCCCAGGATCTTCCGGCAATCCTCGGCTGAATATCCACGTGCCATTAGCGCCGCGGTGATCTTCGGCAGGTCGGCCGCCGAGTCCATCCCCTCCGGCAACCGCCCGCTCACACCGTCGAAGTCGGACCCGATCCCCACGTGGTCCACGCCGCCCACCTTGGCAATGTGATCGATATGATCGATCAGCAGCGAGAGCGGCGGCCGCGGAATCCGGTCGTAGTAAGACCGCCTCACCCGGTCGATCTCCCCAAAAGTCACTGCGCGTCCATCTGCCTTGTCCCGCGCCTCCAGGTCCGCAACGGCCCGGTCCACCTCCGGCTTCATTGCACGCTGCGCCTCGAGATATCTTTGCGACAGAAACGCCGAGTAGAAGTTCACCATCACCAGCCCGCCCTTCGAGTCCGGCCCTCCCGACTCGGCGATCGCGCGGATCATATCGTCCGACAGGTTCCGCGGCGTGTCGCACAGCGCCCGCGCCCCCGAGTGCGAGGCGATCACCGGCGCCCGGCTGATAATCAGCGTGCGGTAAAACGTCTTGTCCGACACATGCGAGACGTCCACCATCATGCCCAGCCGGTTCATCTCGTATACCACGTCCTTGCCGAACTCGCTCAGCCCATCCTGGGTATGCGGCACATTCGGGTCATTCACGTCGCTGGAGCTGTCCGCCCACCCGTTCGAGTTGTTCCAGGTTAGAGTCATGTAGCGTACGCCCAGCGCGTAGTACTGCCTGAGCAGCGCCAGCGAGCCCTCAATCGAGTGCCCGCCCTCGATTCCCATCAGCGCCGCGAATTTGTGCTCCCGGTGCGCCTCCCCGATCTCTTCCGGCGACACCGCCAGTACCATCTCCTGCGGATGCCGCGCTACCTGCTCCTTCACCGCGTCGATCAGCTCCAGCGTTCGCCGCGCATACTGTCCTTTGTAGAGCGTAGGCTCCGCCCAGATCGCAAAAAACTCTGCCCCCAGATTCCCCTCGCGGACCGTCTTGAGGTTAATATTGCCGCCGCCCAGCGGGTCATCCAGGTCGAACCCCTCATCCAGGAACCGCTGCGCCGTATCCGCGTGCCCATCGATCACGATCGCCGACGCGTGTACCTCCTCCGGACTCATAGCCTTGGCTGTCATGTTCTTAGCGTGTGGATGCATAACCGTCTGCGCGCACACCACGGCCGCAGCGGCTCCCAGAAGTATTGCAGACTTGCCCAAGATGCGCATGGTTGTTGAGTCGAGTGTACCGCGAATCGCCCAAAAGCAGTTTCCGGGTTCGTTTGCAGAGCACTCCAACTCTCGTTTCTGACCGAGCTCCGGTGCCGCGCCAAATCGCGCCTATGGTGCGAAGGCCACAATCGCGCAGCTCGGTCTTTCCGCGCTACCATGTCTCCTGACGACCGGAATCGGATGTCGCCGTCGCCGGAGCCCACGCAATGATCCCCAAAGTGATCGAAGTCCGTCAGACCTACCCGCCCTCGAAGCAGCTCGACCTGCGTACCCTGGTCGCCGACCGCTTCCGCCAATCCGGCGTCTACCGCCGCATGAAGCCCGGGATGCGCATTGCCGTGGGCGCAGGCAGCCGCGGAATCAGCAATCTGGACGCAATCGTCAAAGCACTGCTTCAGGTCCTGAAGGACGCCGGTGCAAAGCCCTTCATCGTCCCCGCCATGGGCAGCCACGGCGGCGCCACGCCCGAGGGGCAGACCGCACTCCTCGCCCACTATGGCGTCACCGCCGAAACCATGGGCGTTCCCATCCAGGCCAGCATGGACGTTCGCAAGATCGGTACGGCCTTCGGCTCGCGCGACGTCGTCTTCAGCGCCGCTGCACTTGACGCCGACGCCGTCATCCCCGTCAACCGCATCAAGCCCCACACCGACTTCCACGGCGACTTCGGCAGCGGCCTTCAGAAGATGCTCGCCATCGGTTTCGGCAAACAAGTCGGCGCCAAACTTGCCCACGGCGCTGCCGTTCGCCTCGGCTACCTTGAAGCATTCCGGGAGTACGCGCGCGTCGTGCTGGCCACGGTCCCCGTCCTCTGCGGCGTGGCCATCGTCGAAGACCAGCATCACCAGACCGCCGAGATCGAAGTGCTGCCCAAAGAGCAGATCGTCTCCGGCGAGGCCCGGCTCATCGATCAGGCCCGTGCTCTCATGCCGCGCCTGCCCCTCGACGAGATCGACTTCCTCATCATCGACGAGATGGGCAAGGAGATCAGCGGCACCGGCATGGACACCAACGTCATCGGCCGCGAGATTCATGGCTACTCCCCGCTGCTCAGCACAAGCGGCCCCGGCCCCACCGGCGCTCCGCACATCCATCGCATCTTCGTCCGCGACCTCACGGCCGCTACCAGGGGCAACGGCACCGGCCTCGGTCTCGCTGACTTCGCAACCACGCGCCTCGTCAAAGCCCTCGACCTGCGTGCAACTTATATGAACGCGCTCACCTCGCTCGGCCTGCTCACGCCCAAGATCCCCATCCACTTCGACACCGACCGCGAAGCCCTCGAGCAGGGCCTGGCCACGCTCGCCGTCGACGACACATCCACCCTCCGTGTCGTCCGCATCGCCAACACCCTCGCTCTCGACCGCATCTTTGTCTCGGAGCCATGCACCGCTCTGCTCAGAGACCGCCCCAACGTCACGATAACCGGCCTCGCGCAGCCCATGCAATTCGACGAGGCCGGCAATCTGCTCCCATTCTGAGCAGCCCCGCCGAGGGCCGTTAATTCAGCGTGTGCTTCCCTTGTGCTCGCTGCAAGCAGCCGCACTGCGCCCGGTCTAAACTAAAAGGATTCCGGGAATTCGCGGCCATCGCCACTCTCTGAGGGTTCTATTTCTCCGCGATGCGCACTTTCCGGCGCAATCAGGGAGCTTTTCAGACAGATGGACAAATTCGTCATCCGCGGCGGCAACCCGCTGCTCGGCACAGTTCGTATCTCGGGCGCAAAAAACTCGGCGCTGGCCTGCATGGCCGCGCCCATCTTGACCGAGGAAGAGGTGATCCTCGAAAACATCCCCCAGGTGCGCGACATCGAGACCGAGCGCCGCCTGCTGTCCGCCATGGGCGCCGAGGTCGAGCTCGGCTACGGCCGCGCCCAGCACCGCACCACCATCAGTTGCCGCAATCTCGCCAAGCCCGTCGCCGAATATGAAATTGTCAAAACCATGCGCGCCAGCGCCCTCGTCCTTGGGCCCCTCGTAGCGCGTATGGGCTGGGCCCGCGTCTCCATGCCCGGCGGCTGCGCCATCGGTGCACGGCCCATCGATCAGCACATCAAGGGCCTGGAAAAGATGGGCGCCGTCATCACGCAGCAGCACGGCTACCTCGAAGCCCGCACCGACCGCCTCAAAGCCGCGCACATCGTCTTCGATCTCATCACCGTCACGGGCACGGAAGATCTGCTCATGGCCGCCACGCTCGCCGAAGGCGAAACCGTGATGGAGAACTGCGCGCGCGAGCCCGAAGTTACGGACCTCGCCGCTCTGCTCACCGCCATGGGCGCAAAGGTTGAAGGCGCGGGCACGTCCACCATTCGCGTGCAGGGCGTATCGCGCCTGCATGGCGCCCGCCACAAGATCAACCCCGACCGCATCGAGGCCGGCACGTTTCTGATGGCCGGCGCCATCACCGGTGGCGACCTCATCGTGGCCAACTGCAGCGCCGCTCATCTGGGCGCAGTCACAGCAAAACTCGAAGAGATGGGTGTGCGTCTCGACATTCTCGGCCCCGAAACCATCCGCGTCCGCAGCGAAGGCTCCTTGCGTGCAGCCGGCATCTCCACCGAGGAGTACCCGGGCTTTCCCACCGACATGCAGGGCCAGTTCATGGCGCTGGCCACGCAGGCCGCGGGCGCGAGCCTCGTCCGCGAGAACATCTTCGAGAACCGCTTCATGCACGTGCAGGAGCTGGTGCGCATGGGCGCCAACATCAAGGTCGAAGGCCGCAACACGGCTACCGTCCAGGGCCCCGCGCGGCTCTCGGCCGCCGCCGTCATGTGCTCGGACCTGCGCGCTTCCGCTTCGCTCGTTCTTGCGGCGCTGGTTGCTGATGGCGAGTCCATCCTCGACCGCGTTTACCACATGGACCGCGGCTACGAGCGCATCGAAGAGAAGCTCCGCAGTGTGGGCGCGCAGATTCGCCGCATGGGCAACGTCTTCGCTCCCAGAGAAGAAATTGCGCTCGCGTAATCGTCCGCGCAACTTGATCCAGCCAGCCGTGTCACTAAGAGGCAAGTGAACCGATAATCAGGTTCCATCGCCACCACGGAGATCACGTATGGCCACCAGAACACTTTCGTTTGTACTCGGACTGCTGCTTTGCGCGGGCGTTGCCGCGGCCCAGTCCCCAGCCCAGTCTTCCGACCAGAATCAACCGCAAGCCGGCGATGCTTCTTCCGCGCAAAGCCAGCCGCCCATGCCGCATCGCGCACCCGATCCTGCGCGCCAGGCCCGCCGCCTGGGCAAAAAGCTCGGCCTTTCGCCCGATCAGGTCAGCCAGCTCACGCCTATCCTTGCCGATCGCCAGCAGCAACTGCTCCAGGTCCGGTCGGACATCACCTTGTCGGCCCAGGATCGCCGGGCCAAGGTGCGCGGCATCATGCAGGACAGCAAGAGTAAGGTTGAGGCCGTGCTGACCGACGTACAAAAGCAGCAATACGAGCAGATGCTCCTTGAGCAGCGCGAGCGGCGGCAGGAACGCCGGCAGTCGCAATCGCAGCCGCAAGCGCCCTCACAATCGTAATCGCACGCGCGGCGAAAGCAGTCCCTGAGACCAAACCACCTTCCGCCCGCGGCAATATTGACCAAGACCGGCCTGGCGCAAAACCTCGCGCCGCAATGGCCGGCTCAATACAAAGGAGTGCCCTATGAAAAGGCTTTTGAACCTCCGCTCTCTGCTCTACGCGCTCATCGTGTGCGCGCTGCCGGCCAGCGCGTTTGCCGGTGTCTTCATCTCGGTGGGCATCGCGCCGCCGGTGCTGCCTGTCTACGCACAACCCCCTTGCCCCGGCGACGGCTATCTGTGGACCCCGGGCTACTGGGCTTACGGCGCCGCCGGCTACTACTGGGTTCCGGGCGTGTGGGTCCATCCGCCCCGCGTGGGCGTGCTCTGGACCCCCGGCTACTGGGGCTTCGCCGGCGGATTCTACGCCTGGCACCCCGGCTACTGGGGACCGCACGTGGGCTTTTACGGCGGCGTTCACTACGGCTTCGGCTACGGCGGCGTTGGCTTTGTCGGCGGCGTGTGGCGCGGCGGATTCTTCCACTACAACACGGCGGTCATGAACGTGAATACGGCCATCGTGCATAACACCTACGTCGATCGCACCGTGGTCAACAACACCGTCATCAACAACCACGTCAGTTTCAATGGCCCCGGCGGCATCGTCGCGCGGCCCACGGCCCAGGAACAGATGGCCATGCACGAGCAGCACTTCCAGCCCACGGCCAATCAGGTTTCGCACCAGCAGATGGCCAGCCAGGACCGCAGCCAGTTCGCGTCATTCAACCATGGCCGGCCGGAGACCACCGCCATGAACACCGTCAACGGCCGCCGCTTCAACCAGCAAGGCCGCATCGCCAACGGCGTCTCCTCCGGCCAGTTGACCGCGCACGAAACCCGCAATCTCGAGGGCAGGGAAGCGAATCTGAACCACGAGATTCACAACGACCGCGAGGCCAACGGCGGTTCCCTGACCGGCCAGGAGCGCCAGCAGGTCAATCGCCAGCAGGACAACATCAGCCGCTCCATCTACGACGACAAGCACAACGGTGCCACAGACCGCTACGGCAACAATGAGGTTGGGGACCGCCGCTACAACCAGCAGCAGAGGATCGCCCAGGGCATTCGCAGCGGCCAGATGGACCCCTCCGAAGCGGCCCGGAGCGAGAACCGCGAGCAGAATATCAATCGAAGCGTCGCACGCGACCGGCAGGCCAACGGCGGACGGCTCACGGGGCAGGAACGCCGCAACATCAACCGCCGCCAGAACGGCGCCAGCCGCCAGATTTACAGGGAGAAACACAACGGGCAGCGCGCGCCCCGGTAAGCTGGGCGCTTGCACAGCGGCGCCGTCAGAGATCTCTGGCGGCGCTGCAAATTTATCTATAGCTCCAGCACGTTGTCTTCGATCGCCAGCCGCACATTGCCGTCTGACTTCGCCAGCCGGCGCACCGCTTCCGGTTTGTCCACTTTGGCCTTCAGCATCACCAGCGCCACCGGCACGCTGCGGCCCGCACTCTTGATCGTCTCCACGGCCGTCGCCCTGTCGATGTTGCAGGCTCCCATTAATATACGGATGCCCCGCTCCACCAGCTTCGAACTCTGCATGTGCAGGTTCACCATCAGGTTTTCGTACACGTAGCCGAGCCGCGTCATCGCGCCCGTGGTGATCATGTTCAGGACCATCTTCTGCGCGCTGCCGGCCTTCATGCGCGTCGAGCCCGACACCACCTCGGGCCCCACCTCGGCCACGATGGCGATTTCGGCGGCCTCGGTAATCGGGCTTCCGCAGTTGCACGTGACGGCCGCGGTATGCGCGCCGCGCGCCCGAGCATAGGCCACCGCCGCAACTACGTACGGTGTGCGCCCCGAGGCTGACACGCCGATCACGATGTCCTTGCGGGTTGGTCTGCGCCGCGCAATGTCGCGCTGGCCCAGCTCTTCCGAGTCTTCATTGACCTCGACCGCCGACGCCAGCGCCTTCGGTCCGCCGGCCATGATGTACTGCACCTGGCCCGGAGCGGTTGAGTACGTGGGTGGGCACTCTGAAGCGTCCAGCGCCGCAATGCGTCCGCTCGAACCCGCGCCCACATAGATCAGCCGGCCGCCATCCCGCAGGCATCGCGCCACCTGGTCGATCACCTGCGCGATCTCCGGCAGCGCCTTCTTCACCACTCCCGCCACCTTCGCATCCTCATGGTTGATGATGCGGGCAATCTCGATAGCGGACTTGGTGTCGAAGCCCTGCGAGGCTTCGTTCTGGCTTTCTGTGGTGAGATGTTCGAGAACGGATACGGCATCGACTGCGGCCCCGTTGTTTTGACTTGTAGCCGCTATGGGTATCGTTGTGGTGGTTACCATTGCGCCTGTCCCCAACTTTTCATTGTAGCCGCATTTCGCGCAAGGCCAAGCGGTAATTCGTCACACCCAAGTTGCATTTGTTGGCTCCTGCGAACGAAAACGTTAAAGCGCTTCGCGCACGGCGTCGTGATACGCCGGGCGCACCTGCCGGATCAACTGGCTCGCCCTGTCCGGCCAGGTGCGATTGGTCAGCAGCACCGCCGCCACCCGCGCATCCAGGTCGATCCACAGCGAACAGCCGCTATAGCCAAGGTGCCCGATCGAGTGAGCCGAAAACCGGCGTCCCGCCGAGGAGTTTTCCGATGGTGTGTCCCATCCGATGGCCCGCGAACTACCCGCAGGCCCTTGCCGCTGGGCGAACATCTCCACCGTGGCTGCCTGGAAGACCGTCGGCCCGGGCTCTGTGCCGGAGTCGCCGGTTCCGACCTGCAGAATGGCCGCCATGTAGCGCAGAAGATCCCCGGCATTCGAGAACAGGCCCGCGTGTCCCGAGACTCCGCCCATCGCCCAGGCGTTTTCATCCTGCACCTCGCCCTGGATTCTCCGGCGGCGAAAGGCCCGATCCTCTTCAGTAGGCGGAATCGACGCCCGCAAATGGGCGGCCGGCCGGAACCCGGTCGCCGTCATCCCCAGCGGCGCAAAGATCTCGCGCCGCGCCAGCCCGTCCAGCCGTTCCCGCGCCAGCACCTCGATCGCTTTGCCCAGCAGCATGAATCCCGGGTCTGAGTACTCCGCACGCGTTCCCGGCTCCGCCTCCAGCTTCAGCGCCAGGCAGGCCCGCAGCAGGGGAGCGGGCGTCGCATGATGCTTGAACAGCTCCACGTAGCCCGGCAGTCCCGAGCTGTGCGCCAGCAGATGACGCAGGGTAACCCTTCGCGCGCCCTCGGCCGGGTCGCGCCCTACAACGAACCCAGGCAGCACCTCGCCGAGCGGCGTGTCCAGCTCCATCTGGCCCCGCTGCACCAGCAGCATAGCCAGGGCTGTGGTCGCCACTACCTTGGTCAGGCTGGCCATGTCGAACCGCGTCGTCGGCGTCACGGCGGGCGCATCATCCTCATACGTAAACCGCCCCAGTGCGTCCAGCAAAACGGGCTCGCCCTCGGCCAGCACGCCAAATCCGCACCCCGGAAAAGCCCGTGCCGCAATCGCCTCTTCCAGAACGCGGTAGACGCCGCTGAACCGGCTTCGCTGCGCGGCTGACGCCGGCCCGTCGGATTCTTTTCTCCCATCCATCTCTGATCCGCATCCTAAACCCCGGGGCCTGCAAACCCGGCTCGCCGGGATTTTCCCCCAACCCAAATCGTTCGGGGCTATCCTGTAATCAGGCGGCTCGTCTATCTCCACAAAGGATGTGCGGAGGAGTGTATGCGCGTGCTCTCTCGGTTATTGCCGTCGGCCATTCTGTCTCTGCTGGTCTGCTCAGGGCCCCCTCTCGCCGCTGCGCAATCACAAGCCACTCCAGCCGCGACCCCGTCAGCCGCCACTGCACCTGCTCCCAATCCCAATAGCATCGTCGTCCCCGCCGGCACCAAGGTCCTGCTCCAGTTGCGCAGCGGCATTGATACCCGCAGCGCCAGGCCCGGCGACGGCGTTTATCTCTCCTCCATCTTCCCCGTCGTTGTTGGCAGCCGCGTCGTCATTCCCCCCGGCGTCTATGTGCAGGGGGTGGTGGACCACGTGCAGCGCGCCGGCCGCATCCGGGGCCGCGCTCAGCTCGACATGCACTTCACCTCGATGATCTTCCCCAACGGCTCCGTCGTTGAGATCCCCGGCATGGTCAATAGTCTGCCCGGCGCCAGGAATCAGTCTGTGAAGAACGACGGCGAGGGCACCGTCGAGCAGAATCCCGACAAGGGCCGCAACGCCGGCGAAACCGCGAAGGTCGCCATTCCCGCGGGCGGCGGCATCGGCACCATCGCGGGCGCAGAAGAGGGTCATCCTCTCGAAGGCGGGCTGGCAGGACTCGGCGCGGGCCTCGCCACCGTCGGCATCGTCTCGCTCTTCACCCGCGGCGCCGACGTCAACATTCCATCGGGCACGCAGGTCGAGATGGTCCTGCAGCGCCCCCTCATCCTCCAGCAGGAGAACGTCGCTGGGGGCGCGGCGCCGGCTTACGTGCCATCGCCCAATCAGCCCAAACCCCTCGAAAAACCCGTGCGCACCCACATCCTGTGCCCCCCCGGCGGCCTTGGTTGCGAGTAGATTAGGAATAGATGGACACGATTTCCCCCGAGAACCCGCAGCTCGCCGCCCCATCCGATCCGGCGGCGGGCACCGATGTATCCGCACCTCAGCCTGCGTCACCAAAGAAGAAGGACAGCATCGGTCTCTGGCTCCGCGACCTCATCGTCTCGGCCGTTGTCTCCGTCCTCATCATCACTTTTCTCTATCAGCCGGTCCGCGTCGAAGGCACCAGCATGTTGCCCCGCCTTGAGGACCACGACCGCCTGTTCATCAACAAGTTCGTCTATCACTTCGAAGCCATCCATCGCGGCGACGTGGTCGTCTTCCACTATCCCCTTGACCCCTCCAAGAGCTACATCAAGCGCGTGATCGCCCTGCCCGGCGACCGCATCCGGATCGTCGACGGCCAGGTCTGGCTCAACGGCAGGCACCTGCGGGAGCCCTACGTGCCCGCCAGATACCGTGACGACGACTCCATGGCCCAGTTAACCGTTCCCCCCGACTGCTACTTCGTCATGGGAGACCACCGCTCCATCTCGTCGGATAGCCGCGCCTTCGGCCCCGTCGAGCGCGACCTGATCTACGGCAAGGCCGTCTTCATCTACTGGCCGGCCAAGGATGCCGGCGTGGTCCACTGACCCTTTACGCCCCGCCCCCAAGACCACCCCTGAAATCCACTACCAAACCTGCTAGAATCGATTTATTGTAAAAAATTGATATTAAAGGACTTATTGAAGATAAAGGCGCTTGTGGATTACATAAGAGTGAATAACTGCGCAGAAGCAGGGGCCGAATCTGCAATTTCTCAGTAGTTTTGACCTTGTAGATACTGGTGAAAACAAAAATTCCCGGCAGAAAAATGCGGAATACTGCCAAGCTGCGCGGCTCATGTGCTTGGCAATAAACACGTGCGGCGACGCTCTCTGGGATGCGGATGGAGCCGTCCAATCGTCTACGGGTGAAGAGGAGCGCCACTGTCTTTATCGTAGTGAAAGACCGCTGCAATCTTGCCGCTGATTGATTCTCTGATCACACCCTCTTCGATCTCGTCATCCACTTCAATATCCTTCTCTGGAAAGGAAGGACCGCGAATTCTCGCTCCACTATCAAACCCCTCTGCTACAGGACGGAGAGTGCAGAGCGCCCCATCGAAGCGTGCGATATTGAGCCACCCTTCTTTCGTAACGGCGAGCGAGAAGATCGGTCGGCCGAGCATGTCAACCGACGTGAAGGTCTGACCGGCCCGAAAATCGAATGCACTCGAATCATCTTTGCTCCAGCCCGGGATCCCTACTTCTGAATGGGAGATGAGCCCAGCATCTGTCAGATAGAGGTGGGGAGCCATACTGCCAATATTCGGAATTCCGGACGTACCACCGCCCATGCTGACCTTTACCGGAAGCTCGACTTTAGGGAACAATATCTCCGCGGGCCTTCCCACATCCCGATTGGGATAACCCGGCGACTCGCGCCACGGCAATGCCACGCCCCGCGAGCAGAATCGAAAATGCTCGAGCGCTTCAAACTCTTGCATTTATCATCTGCGGGTCGCTAAAGCTTTCGCGTCCGGTTTCGACGCGCCCTCCGTACCGCTGCTCGTATTGCAGGTCTTCGGCAACACGCAAACGCATATCGTACCAGCCATGGCTGCGATCGAGATCGAGATCGATGCTGGAGGCGCGGCCGGGCGCAAGATGGATGAGCCGCAGCGGCGCGCCGTAGGCCAGGTCTTCCATGGTGACCGCAATGGGCCGCGCAGTATAGCGATTGACCAGCCTGAGCTCGGCGCCGGCAGAGGTGTTGCGCAGGCTCACGGCAAGAGAGGGATCGTTGCGCGTGCCGCGAAATTCACGGAAAAATCCATTGGGTCCGTAGACGCAGAGGTGATACGCGCCGGAGTCAAAGAGTGCAATGGGAAAACGATCCACGATGCGGTCGCCTGCGGCGACGGCATAATCCCAGGCGCGGCCGTCTTCAAACGCATCCGAGCCAACCACGCGTACCTTCTGCGGCGTGTAGACGCGGAAGGGTGCGCCGGCGGCGCGGTCGCCGAAGATTTCACGCAGCGCGGCGAACTGGATTTCAAATGCGCTTCCATCCGCGCTCAGCGCTCCGTCTGCCTCGAGTTGGTACGGCAGGGCGCATGCGGGCCGTATGCCGCTCTCCTGGCGCGGTAAAAGCGGCGATTGGAGGGGCTGTGCGCGGATCTGCTCGATCTGCGCTGGGGTGAGCGCCTGCATGTCGTCAGGCATGGGCATGAACTGCGCTTCGTTGATGGAGATAAGGAAGGGATCGCGTCTCACCGGTACAGGGAGGGCAGCCTGCTGCGGGTTCCAGGGACGGAAAGTGGAGGTGAGGTCACCGCAAATCGTGCGCCGCCACGCGCTGATATTGGTCTCGCAGATGAGCCGGCCTGTTTTGTGACTCAGAAACACATCGAGGAACCGCAACATCGAGGTGTGGTCGAAGACTTGCGAAGAGACATAGCCGCCGCGGCTCCACGGCGAGGCAATCACGAGCGGGACGCGAAAGCCCAGGCCGATCGGGCCCGGCTTGCCCTGCCAGTCCGGCTCATTCTTGCGAATGCCGTCTTCCTGTTCGGAGGAGACATATTCAACGGAGGGGTCGATGCCGCCTGAGACCTTGCCGGTGTCGGCGCGGCCAGGCTGAGGTGGCACGAAGGGCGGAACATGATCGAAGTAGCCGTCGTTCTCGTCGTAGCAGAGGATGAAGATGGTCTTCTTCCAAACCTCGGGATCGCAGGTGAGAATGTCGAGCGCCTCGGAGACGTACCATGCTCCATACCACGCTGAGGAGGGGTGATCAGAGAAGGCCTCGGGCGCGACGATCCAGGAGACGGTGGGCAGCTTGCCGGTACGCACGTCCTCGCGAAACTGCCAGAAGACATCGCCCTTTGGAACCTGCATGGTGCGCTCCGTGCCGCTGTCCTGATAGCGCAGTGTGGCAAGCTTGCGGTAGTCCGGGTCCCCGTCATTGATCGCAAAAGCTTTCCGATGCAGGTTCCGCTCGTGCGTGGGCAGCGCGGCAAAGGCAGCGTCGGTGTAAGTGGCGAGATCGCTCCGGGTCTGGTCAAGCTGCCGGGTCAGACCGGCGATCTGCCGGCTGGTTGTAGGCAGACACGGTGTTCGATAGCGGCAATGTGTTCTCATCCTGCTTCAAATTCAGGTGGGCCGTTTCGGAACCTGTGTACGAGGCGCGAATACCGTAGCCGTGGCCCAGGTCATGCTCGACAGTCAAGGCCCACTGAGCTGTCTCCGCGTCGTGATAATGGACGTCGATGCTTGCGTTGAATTCATTGGTGCCGTAGCAGTTGGTGCAACCGCTGGTTCCAGAGCCGTAGCCGATCTCAGGCCATGCGTAAAGCGGCTGACCCGTGGTTATACTGATGGCGTTCGTATATGCCGACGAACTACCCTGAATGGTTCCGGTTAAAGAATGAAACGTCTGGCCCATGATGGTGACGTTGTACAGGCCGAAGCCTGAGCGCACAACCCACTTACCGTCGTTGGTCAAGCGATAGGCAAAGCCCAGGCGAGGCAGGATGCGGTTCTTATCCACGTAGCGGAGGCTTCTTGGCAGGTGCGCGGCCGTATTGGAGACAACCGGCATGCATGGCGCGCCGTTCACCGTCGCAGAGTTCGTGTTGTTCACGCCGTCCGGGTCGCAGGCATTGGAGGATTCGAGAGTGGTTGGCGACTGGAGGTTTGGTTGCGGAAAGGTGGGATAGATCACCTCGGCCGAAAGCGGCACATCGTAATCCATGTTGGCGTAGTAGCCGTTCCTGTCGTGGAAGCTGGGGCGATACTCGTATCGCACGCCGTAATCGACGGACAGTCTTGGCGTGACTCTCCAATGGTTCTGGGCATATACGTGGTACTCCGCAGCCGTGCCGTCAATGTCTCTGGTTATGTCGTCGTAACTCGAGTTGTCGGGAAGCCCCACGAGGAAGTCGGCAAAATCAACCCCCGTGAACGTACCGACTGCGTTGCCAACATTGCTGAAGTAGAAGTTTCCGTAGTTATCGCCTGTACTTATCCCGGTTCCTCCGATGTAGGTATAGGTGCGAACGTCGCCTCCGAATTTCATGTTATGGACTCCCTTGGTCCATGACAGACTTTCGTTATAGGAGTACGTGTTATCGGTATCGATGCTGTTGAGTCGTCCCGCCGGGGGAGACGTGATATTCGTGAAGGAAATATAGGGGAAGCCGTTGTACCACAGATCGTTCATGGCCGTGAAGCCCAGGCCCTGCGTGAAGGCCTGGCCCTTAAATGGATTGGTATCTCCATTGGTCCAGCGCGTGAAGCCAAAGAGAAAGACGTTAATAAGGTCCGGCTTCATCGTCCAACTGAGGCTTGTTACAAAATTCGATGAGTCGTAGACGTTTGTACTGGGATCGAAGTTAACGTTGTATCCCGAAGTGCTTGGGAAGTTGTAGTAGCTATAGCGGCCCCACAGCAGGAACTTCTGGTTTAAGCCGAAGTACTGGTCGCCGCGAGCGTCCACCTGGTTTGAGTGCGTAGGCTGGGACACATTGCTGTAGTAGTTTGGCGATTCGCCGTTCACGTAGGAGGTGGTGGGAACAGTGGCGCCCCCTGACAGGGTTGCCGCTGTATTCGGATCGGGGAAAAACTGCAGGAACTGTTGCGCGATCGAACTCACGTACGAGGCTGGAATTGTATTGCCCCAGCTCGTGCCCGTATAAGGATCGGTCAGGCCGGTATAGGTGGCCGAGGGGTTTGAGTAGTCTGTAAAATCGCCTTTCTTCATGGCCGCTGTTGGCACTGTGGCTTCCATGGTCACACTCTCCGGGAGACGGAATCCCTCGTAATCGCCGAAGAAGAAGGTTCTGTTCCGGCCGTTATAGAGGTGAGGAATCACCACCGGGCCGCCCAGTTTCCCGCCGAAGGTGTTGGCCACCATGTGCGGCCTGACCGAGGATCCAAAGGTGTTTGCGTTCATGCCGGAGTTCTGGTGATACTCCCATCCGGCGCCATGAAGTGTATTCGTGCCTCCTTTGGTCGTGACCGAGACCTGGGACGGGTCGCCAAATTCAGCAGGCGCTAGTACACCGGTAAGCTGAATGGAAGCCACGTCGTCGGCACTGGGGAAGAGGACAGGATTGCCGCTGCTGCCGACGCGAATATTGGTGATCCCGTCCACGGTCATGTCCGAGGTGAAGGGCAGGTTTCCCTCAACCGAATTTGCTCCCTGGTCGGCCTGCACACCGGGCATTGCGGACATCGCGCCCAGAATCGACGTGCCGGCCGAACTGGCGCGGAAGTTAGTCGGAAGGTTCAGCACATCATTGGAGTTGAAAGTGGTAGTGATCGTTGGCGTCTCCGTCTCGATCACGCCCGCGTTTTCGCCCGAAACCTGTACGGTCGCCGAGGCACTGCCGACCACGAGCTTTGCATCGACACGCAGGGTTTGCAGCGTACCTAACTGCAATCCCGTCGTGGACCACTTCTCAAACCCGTGAGCCGTAACCTCCACTTTATAGTGGTCCGCCTGGGCATCCAGAAACTGATAGTCGCCGATAGCGCTGCTGACCGCAGTGCGCACAGTCCCCTTATCGGTGTCGGTGAGGGTCACGGTGGCGCCTGGCACCGCAGCGCCCGTGGCATCCCTCACGGAACCGATAATTGCCCCATGGATGGATTGTGGGTTGGCCGGCAGGACTACCGACAGCAGGCCAAGGAGAAGACCTGCGAGTGGAAAGAGACGACTGCATCGCCTGAGACTCTTGCTGATTTTCATTTTTGTCAGCCCTCCCGAACTGTCGCGCTTCTGTGCTGAGTGTTTGGCGGTCCTGCCGCATGACGATACGTTCAGCAGGTTAAGTTGCGGTGTGGTGCTCGTTCGGGGCGCCGCTTGTTCATTGGGCTGCCAATTTCTCTGGCCGCTAAAGCCCTTTCATTCGCGGCGTGTACGCTGAGAGTGAAATCCTGGTATGGAACCAAACATGAATTTCTTGCGCCAGATAGGGACGGCGCCCCCTCAGGCCGCAGAAACAGATGGATCAATTCTTCGCAGGCCCGCGCGGGATAGCGCGGCTGAACCGTTATTTACAGAATCGTCATGAAGTGGATGAGGCGCTGGCTCAGGGCTGGCCTGGCTATTGCTGCAGCGCCGCGAAGGCCGCGTCCAGGATTTCGACGGCTGCGTTCAGATGCTCCTCCGCGACGTTCAGCGGCGGGGTGAGGATGATGGTGTTCCCCATCGACGTCTTGAAGCTGAGGCCGCGGCTGAGCGCTGCATACATGATCTGTTCCGCTTCGGCTTCCGCCGGAGAACCGTCCGGCTGGCGCAGCGCAAGAGCGACGAGGAGGCCGAGACCGTGGACGTCGGCGATGAGCGGATGGCGCTTCTGCAGCTCGCCAAGCTGCGCGAGGAGGCGTGCGCCCAACTGTGCCGCGCGCTGCGCCAGCCCCTCGGACTCAATGACTTCGATGGTCGCCAGCGCCGCCGCGCAGAGCACCGGGTTTTTCTCGTGCGTAAAATGACCGAGGGCGCGCTGCTGCGCGATGTCCAGGTCTTCGCGCGCGAGCAGCGCTGCGAGAGGCAGCGATCCGCCGCCGAGGCCCTTGCCGATCACCAGCATGTCGGGCACCACGCCGTAATGTTCGCAGGTGAACATGGAGCCGGTGCGCCCCAGGCCGTGCGGAATCTCGTCCAGAATCAACAGCGCTCCGTAGCGATCGCAGAGTGAGCGGATGCGCCGCCAGTAGTCCTGCGGCGGAATGGTCCCGGTGCTGCGTACGGTCTCGGCGATCACTGCAGCGACGTCGCCTTCGCGCTCGAGGACGTATTCGAGATAGTCGGCGCATTGCAGGGTGCAGCGCTGGCCGCACCGGAAAGGACAACGCCGCGGCTCGGGCGGAGGGATGTGTTCGGTGCCGGGCATCAGAGGCCCCATGCCGCCGCGGAAAAGAGATTCGCCGCCGAGGGAGATGGTGTCCAGCGTCGCGCCGTGAAAGGAATCCCACATGGAAATGGTCTTGAACCGGCCGGTGGCGAGGCGCGCGAGCTTGACCGCCATGGAGATGGCTTCAGCGCCGCCGGGCGCGAAGAGGCACTTGCGGAGACTGCCGGGCGCGATCTCGGCCAGTTTGCGCGCGAGCGCGATGGCGTAGCGATTGGTGTAGCGCCGCGTGCAGAAGGGCAGTTGCTCCATTGCCTCGGCGATCGCCGCTTTAACTCGGGGATGACCAAATCCGACCTGGTGGACGTTGTTGCCGTGAAAGTCCAGGTAGCGGCGCCCTTCGGTGTCGATCAGGAAGCTGCCTTCGCATCCGCTGAGCACGTTAAGGCACGGTGTCGAAAGCGACTGATGCAGGAAGTAGCGCGCGTCCTCGGCAAGCAGTGCGCGGGTCTCCGCATCGAGGTGTTCGCGCTGCCAGCGAGCGCGGGCGAAGGACAGGTTGACATCGCCTTCAGACTGAGGAACCGCGCCACTCTCAAAGTCCTTCATAGGATTCGATGCATTCCTTATTCTGCCCGCTAACCGGCAGTTCGCGGGTTTGAGCGTGATCTGAAGGTCGTACATTCCACAGTGGAATCAGCACCGCAGCGGCCATAAGGCCTGCCGCCGCAAAGACCACAAACAGCCGGTCCCATCCGTAGCGTCCGCTGACGTAGACCACGAGGTACGGCGAGATCAGCGACCCCAAGTGCCCGATGCCGTCAATGAGC
The DNA here is from genome assembly GCA_035508555.1 of Occallatibacter sp. Classification (GTDB taxonomy): domain Bacteria; phylum Acidobacteriota; class Terriglobia; order Terriglobales; family Acidobacteriaceae; genus Telmatobacter. The sequence goes on from DATJMU010000137.1 coordinate 54,099, forward strand.
CCAGAGGCCGTTGCGGCGGATTTGGCCTGGCCAATGTCCTGTGCGCCCGCGCCGGAGAGCAGCGTATCCGGCCCATAGGAGAGCATACCAGCCAGCGATACCGCGACAGCCGTTGCCACCACACTCCGGCCGGCCGCCATCTGCGCCAGTATGACCACGCTGAAGCCGCAAAGCATGATCGCGGAGATGGGCGCGCGCCGCGACTGCATGAGGTGATCGGAGATATAGCCGGCCAGCAAAGCTCCCGCAACGCCCACAAGCTCATAGAGCGACGAGAGGTAACCTGAGACGGCGAGGCTATAGCGCAGCTGGTTGACCATGTAATAAGGCAGCCAGAACATCAGCGCGTAGCGGCACATCTCCAGGAAAAAGTAGGAAGTGCCGATGATCCAGATGGAGCGGCTGCGCAACAGCATGACCAGGTCGCGCCAGGTGGATCGGTCGCGGTGCGCCGGCCGCGCGACCATTTCCCTGTTCGCCGGCTCATCCTCGGGCGCGTCGCGCACACACAGGAAGAATGCGGCGGTAATGGCGGCGAGAAGCAGCGCCGGAAAGAGAAAACCGCGTCGCCATCCGAGGCTTGGGAAAAGAAAATGCTGTGAAACAGCCCAAGTGGCGAAGGTGGTAGCCAGAAATCCGCCGAGAACGTAATTCGTGCCCCACCAGCCCATGACGACGCCGCGCTGGCGGGCGCTGAACCAGCTCGCCATGATTTTGACCAGGCCGGACCAGCCGGTCGACTGGCCGATACCGTTGACGATGGCGAAGACCAGAAGCCAGAGGGGTGCAGAGTGAACGCCCATGAGCAGGTTGCTGGCGACAATCAGCACCAGGCCGGCGCCGACCACGCGGCGGGGACCGAAGCTGTCCGAAAGAAAGCCGCAGCCGAACTGGCCGAGCGCGTAAAGCAGGCTGTAGCCGAAGACGATGTTCGCCAGCTCCAAGCTGTCGAGGCCCGGGGCGCCATGCAGCGCCGGCAGCACGATGCGGAGGTTCTTGCGGCAGAAATAGAACCCCGCGTAGGTTATCCAGGTGACAGCGAAGATTGTGCACTGGCCGCGCCTGCCCAGAACCGCGGTTTCCGAACGGACTGGTCTGCCCACGAGTCTATCTCTCCTGCTGGTTCAGTCCGCGCTGCCTTCGTAGCCACGATTCCCGTGGCCGGGCAGCATGGGTTGGATGCAGCCGGTCAAGATGGATTGGCGACGGACTGGCCGAGTTCAGCGGGTCTGCCCGCGTGTAACGATTATGGGGCCGGTCTGGCAATCGGACCGGGTGCAATTGTTTTCAGACTCAGGGGAAATGCTGGAAACGGAAACGTTCGGCAGGTTAAGTCCGCCACGTTTAAGGTTTAGAGCAGATTCGGAGCCGTAGTGGCGCCCTAAAAACGGTCTCAATCCTTCCATTCTGCAAAGCGCGCACCGATAGGGATCCCGGCGGATTGCCGCTCCTGACTGCCTCGGACGAGACGCAGGGCGCGGAAAAGGCGAATGCAGGATCAACACGACATTGCAAGCCTTCCATTACCATTTTGTAACGCGCGGGGGCTTATGATGTTCATGCGTTCGAAGTCGCAGCCGTCCCCCGGCAACCGCAAAAGCAAACGAAGTATGAAAGGTACCTCCTTATGGCTTCGCCTGAGAAGGTCTGGTCTCCGGTATCGCCGACGAACCGGTGGCAGGAGATACCAAAGTCGGAATTTGCCGAGTACCACGCCCGGCTCATGGAGACGCTGGAGGCGGTATGCGCGAGCGCTGCCTTCCGTACCAGTCCCAAGAGCTGCGAGTTTCTGCGGCATATTGTGCTGCGCTCGATCGAGGGCGAGACCGATGTGCTGAAGGAGCGCCTGATCGGGATGGCGCTGCTCGGACGCGACGCGAGCTACGATACCAGCACCGATGCCGGCGTCCGCGTGCGAGCCAACGACGTGCGCAAGAGGCTGAACGCGCATAACCGCGGGCTGGGCAGCGAGGCTGAGATCTGTTTCGGTCTGCCGGCAGGGACCTACATCCCGATTCTTTACCGCTCAGCGGCGGACGAGCCGACGCAAGAACCCGGGCCGTTGCAGGTGAGAGAGCCGGCTCCCAGGCTCCCTCTTTATGAGCTCGCCGTGCCCACCCTCGCCGCGCTTTTTTTGTGCGTCATTTGCATGCGCTGGCAGTTCGCGCAGGCGCACTCCTTTACCCGCTTCTGGGACCGTGTCCTTCCGGATAACACGGCGCTGCTCTGCCTGCCGCCTTCGCAGGCCGATGGAGGACAGGACCTGATCGCGATTCGCGAATTGAAGCTCGCCTCGCCGCTGCTGGATTTGGCCGGCCAGCTTCATCGCCGCTTCACCCTCATCAGCACGCCGGTGCAGTTCACCGCTCCGGGAGGGATGCTTGTGTATGTTGGCGCCGGGGCCGTGGCTGCGGGTCAGCCGGATACACTCGCCGGCCTTCCAGATGCAGCCGCGGTCGGGGCCCTGAGCCGGTTCGTGGTGGAGGACACGCCGTCGGGACGGAAGATTTTGGATCGGCAACCGCGCAACGGCCCCGGTTCAACCGGCGGGCGCGGGGCCCTGCTCACCATCGTGAACGGAAGCCAGCATCTGATCTGGATCGATGGCACGGATGACGCGTCGATTCGCATGATGGTGGACCGCCTCTGTGACCAGAGTGCATTCCCGGCCAGCCTTGCCGACAGCTTTCAGCCGAATACGATCACGCAGGCGGTTTTCCCATCGGTCCCGCGGGAAGAGCCGATCCTGACCCGCATTCCCCTCCGCAAGATGCAGGCGGCGCTGGAGCCGTGACGATGAACCGCGAAGGATCCCAGCTGGCGGCGTGGCGCGGCCGCCTGTACTCCGCGTCGTGGCTGCTCTACGCCGGCTACTATATCTGCCGCAAGGATCTCGGCAGCGGCGCAGGATCGGCGGCTTCGCGTCTGGCCACGGAGCTGGCCTGCTTCGGCGTGGCCTACGCGATTGCGCAGTTTGTCGGCGGCGATCTGGCGGACCGCTTCAGTGCCCGGCGGGTCGCGCTGGCCGGAGCAGCGATTTCCATCGGCTGCACCGCTGCGCTCGCATGGGCATCTCCGCAGATGGTTCTTCTGCTCCAGTTCGGCAACGGCTTCGGCCAGGGATTCGGCTGGCCATCGCTGCTGAAGCTGATCGGAAGCTGGTTTGGTCGCGACGAGCGCGACCGCGTACTGGGCTGGTGGAGCACCAGCTACATCCTTGGAGGGTTCCTCGCCAGCACTCTTACCGCATGGCTGACAGTGCAGAGCGGCTTCGCGCCGCAAGGCAGTTTCCAGCCGACCTTCCTTGCCGCCGCCGGCGTACTCCTGGTCATGGCGCTGCTGTTTGCTTTCGGAACCCGGGGCATGCCTGCTCCGCAACCATCCCCCGCAGGCCAGACGTCGTTAGCCGGCTCAACGCGCGGGGGTTCGGGCCGAGGCTGGAGCACAGTCCTGAGCAGCCGCAACATCCAGTACATCTCCGCGATGTATTTTTTGGTGAAGATGACGCGGTATACGCTGCTCTTCTGGCTGCCGCACTACCTGATCACGAGCGCCGGATACACCACGTACTCAGCGGCGCATGTCGCGTCCTGCTTTGAGGTTCTCGGTATCGCCGGGCCCATCGCCGCAGGTTACGCCATGGAGCGCTGGCTCGCCGGACGGCACATGCAGCTCGGCGCTGCGATGCTCTACGCCCTCGCCTTCGTCTGCCTGCTGCATCCTCTGCTGGCCGGTTCCGGCTGGTTCGGCATGATCGTCTCAATTTCGCTTATGGGCATGCTGATCCACGGCACAGACATGCTCATGTCGGGCATGGCCGTGCTCTTCGCGGCGCCCGCGCGCGTGCATGGCCGCGCCATCGGCTTCGTGAATGGGATCGGCTCCATCGGACAAGCGATCTCACCGCTGCTGGCCACGCTCTTTGTCACGCACTTTGGCTGGACGCGCGTCTTCGACCTCTTTGTATTTTTCGCGATTGTCCCGGCCGTCATCTGCACACTCGGCGCGCGATCCCAAACAGGTAAGGCGCCGCGGGCTAACCGTTCAGTCTTTGAGCTATCGGACTTTCCGTTATAAGCTGCACTCGTGAGTTTGCAGCGAGCGGAGGTCGTGATCGTCGGCGCGGGCATTCTCGGCCTGGCCCATGCGTGGACGGCTGCCCGGCTGGGCCGATCCGTGACCGTTCTCGAGCGCCATCCGGCGGCACTGGGCGCATCGATCGCCAACTTCGGCCTGCTCTGGCCGATTGGCCAGCCCGCGGGCAACGGCTTCCGGTTGGCAATGCGCAGCTGCGAACTGTGGACCGAGGTCCTTCGCGAAGCGGATATTCCGTCAAGACCGACTGGATCGCTGCACGTCGCCTGCCGGGAAGATGAGGCACAGGTGGGTAGCGAATTCGCGGCTCTGGCCCCCGGCCTCGGCTATCGCTGCTCCTGGCTGAGCCGCCGCGATGCGCTCGCCCGCAGCCCTGCCCTCAATCCGGCGACCGTGCTGGGAGCGCTATGGAGCGAAACCGAAATCACAGTCGACCCGCGGGAGGTCCTGCGGCGCATTCCCGAGTTCCTTGCACGCCGGTACAATGTCCGGTTTGAGTGGGGCTGCTCCGTCCTCGCGATCGAGTGTCCCCGCGTTCATACGGCGCGCGGCGTATGGGCCGGCGACCGCATCATCGTCTGCACCGGCTCGGACTTCGATAATCTCTATCCGGAGTATTTCCGCCAGAGCGGGTTGATCCAGTGCCGGCTTCAAATGTTGCGTACTGGACCACAACCAGAAGGATGGCAACTGGGGCCGGCGCTCGCAGGCGGCCTGACCTTCCGCTTTTATCCCTCGTTCGGCATCTGCCCTTCACTTCCCGTGCTGCGTAACCGCATCGCCCTGGAAACACCCGAGTATGACCGCTTCGGCATTCACACCATGGTCTCGCAGACATCCCCGGGTGAGCTGACGCTGGGCGACTCGCACGATTACGGATCGCCCGTCTCACCCTTCAATCGCGAAGAGATCGACGCTCTGATCCTGCGACACCTGGAGGGTTTCGTGAGAGTGCCGAATTTCGCGATCGCGGAGCGATGGCACGGGGTCTATGCCAAACACCCTCAGCATCCATACCTGCGATTCCGGCCCGAAGAAAACGTCGAGGTCGTCACCGGTCTGGGCGGAGCCGGCATGACTCTGAGCTTGGCCGTTGCAGAGGAAACCTTCTGTGGCTCCGACATCAAGGAGAATTTATGAAATCGCCCTCCCGCCTTCGCGCCGTCATGCTCGACTGGGCCGGCACTACCGTTGATCACGGATCTATCGCTCCCATCGTGGCGCTGCAGGAACTGTTCACCCGCCACGGAATCGAACTCTCCGCTCCCGATGCACGGCGCGCCATGGGCCTGCTCAAGAAGGACCATATTCGAACCATACTTGAACTGACCGTTATCCGCGAACAGTGGCGCGCAACGGTGGGACGAGATCCTGGGGACGAGGAGGTCGAGCTGTTGTTCGAGGAGTTTCGTCCACTGCAAAAGGCCGTCCTTCTTCGGCACTCGCAGCCCATCGATGGAGTCGCGCGTATCACCACTTCATGGAAGGCGCGCGGTCTTCGCATTGGAAGCACGACAGGCTACACGCGCGAGATGCTTGACCCTGTCGCGGCGCACGCAGCCGAAAACGGATACTGGCCGGATACTTCCGTCTGTCCGGACGAAGCCGGAGCCGGCCGGCCGGCCCCCTGGATGCTTGCCCGCAACGCACAACTGCTCGACGTTTATCCGCCATCCGCGTGCGTCAAGATCGGAGATACGGTCAGCGACATCGAAGAGGGAAAGAACGCAGGCATGTGGACGATCGGCATAACCCGCACGGGAAACCTGATCGGACTGAATGCGGCGGCATGGTCCGAGCTTCCGGCGGTTGAGAAAGAGTCCCGGCTGCGCTCCGCGGGGGAGATTCTAATGGCCGCTGGAGCCGATTTTATCGCGGAAGATTTGCCTGCCTGCGACGAGATTCTGACTCGGATAGAGCAGCGAATCAGTTGAGCCGAACATGCCTGAGGCTGGCGGAAATCAGGTTACCTGCATCTGCCTGCGGCGCAATTCTCTTCGATCGAAGCAGAAGACACCGCTCGCCACCCAGGATCTCCCCGCCCTGGGCGCGGATCTCACCGGTGACGAAGTTGTCTTCGCTCAAGCCCGGCGAGGATCAAATTTCGTGAAGCGTTTCGATGGGATTAATGTGGGTAGCTCGCCACAATGGGATGGCCGCCGCCAACGCGACAATCACGACTGCAAGGACAGTCGCCGCACTAAACACCACCGGGTCGTCGCTTGAAATTCCAAATACGAGGCTGCTGAACCATCGCGACGCGAGCCAACTGCAGCCGAGGCCGACAATAAGCCCGATCGCGCCCAAGCGCGCTGCCTGAATCCCGGAACGATGCAAGGTCGCCCACGTCCCCGCTCCCATCGTCATACGAATGGCTATCTCCTGCCTTCTACTGTTGACCCAGTAATTCAGAACTCCGTAGCAGCCAATGGCAGCGAGGATGACGGCGATGACGGCGAAGAACACCAGCAACAGAGTGATGAAGCGCCTCCGCACGAGTGTTGCGCCGAGCCACTGATCGACAGTCTTCAAGGACTGGATGGGGATATCGCTGTCGATGGAAGCCAATACGTGGCGGACGGCTGGGATCATGCCGTCCGGATTGCCGCTGGCTCGGATCATCACCACCATTGCAGCGTCGACCCTTTGCGCGGCTGCAAAATAGACTTGCGGATAAGTTGGAGCATCCAGGCCCATCTGTGGCTCGTTGCCTGCCACCCCGACAATTTCAAGAACCGGACCATCCAGGTATGGTCCGCCGAGCTTGATGTGCCCGCCAATGGCGGAGCGGGGATCACTCCACCATTTCCGTGCCAGTTCCTAACTGATGATCGCCACAGGTGGTGCGGCGGCGCGATCCTCATCGGACAAGGCGCGACCAGCCAGGATGGGGATGCGCATGGTGGCGAAATAGTATGGGTCGACGATATTTGTCAGCGTTAAGGGCACGTTGCCACGGGCTGGCGTGGGCTTTCCCACCATGGAATACCACCAGTCTCCGCAATCGCCGGCTGCAGGAGGGCAATTCACTGCGCCGACCGACACGACTCCCGGCAGTGCACGGAGCGCAGATTCCAAGCGCGAATAGAAGTCGAGAATGGTGCCGTCACTTTTGTAGCGTGAAGGCGGCAATTGCAACTCGAGTGCGAGTACATGGTCTGGGTCAAGGCCGGGATTGACGTTTTCGGCAGCCCAGAGGCTGCGCAGCAGGAGTCCGGCGGTAAACAGCAGGACTACGGCAGCGGCAATCTCCGTAATCACGAGGCCGCCGCGCAGCATGTGTCCCACTGTGCTGCCGCCGGGGCCGGAACTGCCTTCTTTGAGCAGGATCGAAAAACTGACTTTGCGCGAACTGAGCACTGGTGCCGCAGAGCACACGAGTCCGACGGCGAGCGTAAGGGCTGCGGCGAAGATGAGCACTGTTAGATTGAGGCTGGCCTCGGAGAGGCGTGGTATGCCGCGTGGCCCAAGCGTTGCCATCGTGCGCAGGCTAAGACCAGCAAGCAATATTCCGAACGTGCCGCCCAGGGCGCAGATGAGCAGAGTTTCTGTGACGAGCTGCCTTGCAAGCCTGCTGCGGCCTGCGCCGATAGCGGCGCGAATGGCGATTTCGCGGGCGCGAGTGGTGGAGCGGATGAGCAGCAGGCCGCCGATGTTTGCGCACGCGAGGAGAAGGATGAGGCAGACGGAGCCCATCAGCAGAGCGAGGGGACGCTTGACATCGCCGGTTCGCTCCTGAGTGAGAAACTCGGCGTACGCGCGAAAGCGATCTTCGGGACCGGGATAAGCCTTTGCAAGCCGCTTAAGGATGGTGTCTAGATCCGAACGAGCGCGGGCCAGCGTAACTCCGGGTTTAAGCAGAGCAAGCACTCGAATGCTGCCGTGCAAATCGCGCTGGGAAAGTTGGACGGGAGACGGGCGCAATGGAAGATAGAAGTCCGCGGGCCGCAGCCAGAAGCCGGGATCGCGATCGAGTACTCCGATGACGGTGTATGAACCTCCGTTGAGCGTGATGGTCTTGCCGACAATGTGCGGATCGGCCCCGAGGGTCTGCGCCCAGAATCTTGGCGATAGTACCATGGTCTGAGGCGAATGCGGGTCATCATCGGCGGCAGCAAACAAACGGCCCATCATGGGAAGAGAGCCCGTGAGGTGGAAGAATTCGCTCGTGACGACGCCAGCGTGGGTGAGCACTGCCGGACCGCGGCCTGTGAGCGTCAAGTCTGCGGTTTCGAAGGCGGCCATTGAATCGAAGGTGTGGTTCTCCTTCAGCCAATACTCAAAGTTCAGCCAGGTGACGCTTACGCCGGTGGCGTTCCCGTTGGATTCGCCTAGCCATACCAGACGCTCACCTGAAGGGAAAGGCAGCGGCTTGAGGAGGACGGCGTAGACAGCGCTGAAGATGGCCGTATTGGCGCCGATGCCCACAGCCAATGTGAGGATCACGATGAGTGAGAAAACAGGCGCACGGAAGATACCGCGGATGGCATGACGAAGATCCTGAAGCAATGACTCGGTCAAGGGAAATTGCCACGACTCGTAGCTTCGCTCCCGAATTGATGTCTGATTGCCGAACGCGCGCAGCGCCGCCGCGCGCGCTTCTTCCGGGGGCATGCCTTCTTCCAGGTTTTCATCGATGACGAATTGAAGGTGAGCATCGATCTCCTCCTGGAGTTCGCTGACAAGGCTACGCCGGCTACCGACAGCTCGCCTGATTTTCGGCCACCAGGTGCGCATAGCTTATCCCTTCGAGGCCAGAACCTTTGCCATGGCCAGAGCGAATCGCTGCCATTTTGATGTTGCCCGGACCAGTTGCTGGCGGCCGGACGCCGTTAGGCCGTAGTACTTGGCACGGCGCCCGTTGGGCGTCGTTTTCCATTTCGCGGTAATCCATCCGCGCTGAAGAAGGCGCTGAAGAGCCGGGTATAGCGAGCCATTGTCCACAACAAGTTCGTCTTCGGACTGAAGCTTGAGAAACTGCGAGACTCCGTATGCGTGGTTGGGTTGCAGATTGAGGCTACGAAGGATCAGAACTTCAAGGGTTCCCTGAAGGAGTTCGAGGCGTTCGTCTTCAGATAGTTGTTCTACAGTAGACACACTACCTGTATACACCAGAATTGCAAAGAACGTCAATCGAGCCCGCGTTTGCTCTCCCAAATGAGTATGTCGTCGATTGACAGTGCCGCAGAAGCCCTATGTATCAAATTAGAGCAGGCCCCGGTTGACGGTACGATAAATGGGAGGTCGCCCCGAAAACAGCCCTCAGGGGCTAAAGCTCAGGCTCGTCTTATCGGAGTTTTCGGCACGACCGCGGTCGTGCCCTTTCACAAAACCGGCATCAGGGGCCTATAACCGGTGATGGAGAACCACAGGTGGTTCGATCAATTCAACGAGATTCAGCAAATTGCTGCCCGATGGTCGAGTCATTCAGGTCGCCGGCCGCATTACCTTCTAAGCAAGGTCTGAGCGGGAGACAAACGCGAGCCGCTCCCCAAAAACGGAGCAACTCGCGTCTCTTTTCGAGACCTTCAGGGAAGATCTTCTCAACAACCGGAATGAGAGCTTCGCGTTGGAAAGGTACCGATAGGCGAGCATCATGCTAATTGAAACCGCTCTGGGTCGATCAAACGCTGAATATCAGAGCGACTCTTCTCTCGGATGCACGGCTTCCTCCGCTTGGTTACCCGGCGAATACCCTATCGGGAATATCCGCCGCTTCCTCGACCTGGCCGGCCCTCATCGGCTGCTCAGATATTTCTAGGACTTTCGTCCCATGTCGCATCGTCAGAACTGAAGTACCTTCTTGCTCAGCCCGGTATCGAGTTATTGCTCTATGCATGGTCATGGGCTCTGCTCGACTCATCCTCTTGACGATCTCCGGAATAACGAGGCGAAGGGATTCCTCCGAGTGAATCCTGTGCCTTGAGTCGTGTGATCCGTTCCCTGTGGTGTTTGCCGTCAGCCTTGGAGAACTTGAACTGATTTCATTAAACTGCGAGAGCCGCAGGCGCTACGGGTGACGCCTGCCATCGGAGCGGGTTCACGCTCTCGTATACCAACGCAAATGAGTATGCGAGACCAGCCCTAAAATCCTTTGCGGCGCATTTCCCCGATCGCCATGCATGGACGGACGGCAGCGTCCGTCCGAGATTTAAGGAGCTATTGATGTCAGATACCACGAAAGCTTTGTCCTCGCCGGTCTCGCGCCGCGTCTTCCTTCAGGGAGCACTCGCCACCGCAATCGCCACCAAAGCCAGTGCCATGGGATTCACTCCACAGCATCGCTTTGCCTATATAGGAACCTATACGGGTTCCGATGGCAATGGGCAGGGTATCTACCTCTATGAGGCAAATCCTTTCACTGGCGAGCTAACTCTGGTGAAACTAGCCGCTGCCATAACCGACCCTTCTTTCATCCTCGTCTCACCCTCCGGCAGATTTCTCTACGCCAACAACGAAGTCTCGAATTTCGAGGGGACCAGTGGATCGGTCAATGCATTTTCGATCGATCCCCAGACGGGCGAACTTACGCTGATCGACACTGTCAGTTCAGCGGGCAGCGGTCCTGTATATTTGAGCTTCGACGCAACCGGCAGGTTCATCTTTGTCGCCAATTACGGTGGAGGCAGTGTCTCGGTCTTGCCAGTCGAGCAGGATGGCGCCCTGGGCAATCCCATCGATGTGCACACGGATGCCGGCGAGGTGGGTCCAACTAAGGCGACAGATGCCCCTGCCGGCAGCTTCGCCTTCAGCGGTCACGATGCGCCGCATGCCCACTGCATTGTTCCTTCACCGAACAATGAGTTTGTCCTCTATACCGATCTCGGCCAGGATCGCATCTATGTTTACAATTTCGACGCGGCCACGGGGGCGCTGAGCGCAGCCGCCACACCTTATGTCAGCGTTCCTCCGGGCGATGGCCCCAGACATTTGTGCTTCCACCCCAGTGGACGCTGGCTCTATTCCATCCAAGAGGAGGCGTCGACGGTCATGGTCTTCCGCTTCGATCAATCCACCGGGGAGCTTGACTCGACTCAGATCATTTCGGCGCTGCCGCCGGGCTTCAAAGGATCGAGCTTTGCCGCAGAGGTACGTATCTCGTCTGATGGGCGATTCCTCTACGCCTCCAACCGGCTCGAAGACAGTATTTGCGTCTTTGCCGTTGGAGATGAGGGTGAGCTGAAGTTTCTGAGCACGGCGGCTACCCGCGGCGACTATACCCGTGAATTCACGATCGATCCGACCGGGCGCTTCCTATATTCCTGTAATCAGCGGAGCGACAATGTTACGGGCTATCGAATCAATTCGGACACCGGGGGGCTCCAGTTCATAGAGCAGTATATTGCCGTCGGAACCCCTACCTGCCTCGCATTTCTCCCATGACGAGAGCCGGTAGTTTGAAGGTCGGCATGATCGAAACTCCAAGGGCTGCTGCGCTTGCTCCCCATCCTCACAGAACGACGAAAACTGTCTTGTGGGGATGGGCCAGCCTCGAATTGGTCTGAGAAATCCGAAAATACTGGAGACACCTCCGATGCGACTCGCCATCAAAAAAGGGCTCACGTCTTTGCGCGAGGCCGCCAACCTATACGAGACGGGTTCTTGGTCCCTTTTGTGGTTGTTGCCTTGCGATGGTGCTTCAGGTCCCCAGCGTGAATTCTTTTTGCGGCTGAGATCGCGGGTACCTGGATTGGGAGAGTCACGTCAGAGATGTACGCAACCCCGCTGCGCTCAGCCCACCGCAGGATGCGTCGCGTCGTGGGAGTGTAGGCATTGATCGAGGATTGTGTCTGCTTCTTCATTCCGGCAACCCCCTGCGCCAGGGCCTCGTCTAACGCCTGTAGCTTGGCAAGGTCGGCAGCTTTCTTCTTGTCCTGTGCTTCAGCAATCTTCAGCAATGCGATTTTTACGGTGTCGCGTCTGTCTCGTTCCTGTTGTGCCGCCCATGCAACCTGAACTTATGAGCGCGTCTTGGCCGACAGATAGACGGTCTTTCCATTCTCACGGATGTACAGGGACTTGCGACAAGCACGGGTTTCCATTGAGAATCGCCAAACCTGGGGATCCGGCGCTATATCGCGTAAAAACTGATACAGTAGATGAGGCAATCGGTCCAACGGTCATGCGCGCTCCCTTCAGCAAATGTTCAGCAAAGCGGTTCCTGTGAAGACTGAGGTGCTGATTTAAAAAGGGATAGCATGAGTTAACGTGAATCGATTGAATCCACTCCTCGGAGCGGCAATGCAGGCAATCCTTGCGCTCGAAGACGGGCGCATCTTCCGTGGCCTTGGGGCTGGCGCACCCAGCGAATGCCAGGGCGAGGTCGTTTTCAATACTTCCCTTACGGGCTACCAGGAAATCGCCACCGATCCCTCCTACGCCGGACAGATCGTCGTTCTCACCAACCCCCAGATCGGCAACTACGGCACCAACCACGCTGACAACGAGTCGGCCCGCCCCTTCATCGAGGGCCTCATCGTCCGCGAGTTCTCCGCCGTCAGCTCCAACTGGCGCTC
>DATJMU010000138.1:0-52166 GCA_035508555.1 Occallatibacter sp.
TTACCCCGCCAACTAACTAATCGGCCGCGACCCCCTCCTCGAGCGAATTGCTCCTTTGACCCGTAGGTGTTATGCGGTATTAGCTGAGGTTTCCCTCAGTTATTCCCCACTCAAGGGTAGGTTAGTCACGTGTTACTCACCCGTGCGCCACTTTACTCAGGGATTGCTCCCCTTTCTCGTTCGACTTGCATGTGTTAGGCACGCCGCCAGCGTTGATTCTGAGCCAGGATCAAACTCTCGTTTGAAGCCTGATGTCGGCTCATCCGACGGAGGTCCGATGAGCTCGACCGCGCCCCGCCCGCTTTCTCTCGAAAGATGCGCGGAGCGCCTTACCTTGTGAGATCGATCAAGCCAAACCTGATCGCCTCTCACGACTGGCACGTTCAACCAATTGTCAAAGATCCTTGAGGGCCCTCCGCCTGAGCGGCGCCCCTTGGGGATCGAGGCCTGCCCCTAAGGGCAGGATTGTCCTCGAACTTGATGCGCTTTGCCGGGGAGTTCGCGCTTGCTCAGCAAGCTCCGGCGTTTTGGCGCGAACTTTTTAATACTATCGGACTTCCGGCCCCGAGTCAAGAGAAATTCCATTTCCCGACTCACTTTCGAGACTAACTTCGCGCGGCGCAATCTTTCAAACAGCCACCCGGCGCAAACAGCGCGCCCAAGCCGACAGGGCTCGTCGGGAGCAGGCTCCCTGGGTCATGCAATGGCTTGTTCTCTGTGGGATTCCCTACAGGGGCCACGGGGTCGATCACCCTCGCCTGACCCAGCGAACCAGCTTCCCAAATCCCTTTCCAGGGCAGGCCACACGGCCACGGGAAGATTCCACTGCTCAATTCAACTTTCCAAGAGTAGCACAGGCCATCGTGCAGCGCAACTTGCATTCCCGCGCCCTTAACCGGCCTGCTGCGACCTCGATGAGAATAGCAATCCGCGCCTGTGAAAGCAAGCGCGCCCGATCTGTGGAAAGCCGCCGTTTCTGTGGGAAAACCGGCCGTCCCTCCGCGCTCTCGATGAAAGACGGTCAGTGCCTTGGAATCACTCGGAGATCCGTCAGTCCGTTCACGAAGTACTGCATGGCCAGCGCCACCAGCAGCAGGCCCATGATGCGCACCAGGATGCGGATTCCGGTCTCGCCCAGCCAGCCCCGCACCTTACCGGCGCCGGCCAGCACCCAGTAGCTCACCAGGGCGGTCACGGCAATCGCGCCCAGGATCGCGGCCATCTCCCAGTGCCACAGCCGGGGCACCTGCCCCACCAGCACCATTACCGACGAGATCGCGCCTGGCCCGGCCAGCATGGGGATGCCCAACGGTACAATCCCCGCATCCTCTTTGGCTGCGGCTTCTTCCGTGTCGCCGGTGGTTTCCTGCGTAGGCGAACGCCGCGCCTCCAGCATGTCCAGTCCGATCAGGAGCAGGATCATTCCGCCTGCAATCTCAAACGCCGGCAACGTGATCCCGAACATGCGGAAGATCAACTGCCCCGCCACGGCGAAGCTGGTCAGCACAATAAAGGCTGTCAACGCGCCCTTGCGCGCCATCCGCCGGCGCCGTGCCGGGTCGGCGTTCTGCGTGATGGCCAGGAATGTGGGGATCGCCGCAAAGGGATCGACCAGAAAGAAGATCGAACTCAGCGCCAGCACCGAAAAGCGCACGATGGGCGCCTGGCTCAGTTCGTTTAACGCCGCCGCGGCTGGATTGGTAAGCAGCACCTATTGAGGCTATCGCATATCCTCGAGACCCGTCAGGGGCGCGCTGTCTTATCGCTGCGGCCGCTCCGGCGGTCAAGCGCCGGCGAAGGAATCGATGGCGACATGCCCGTGCCCCTCTTCTACCGCCGCATTCCCCGGTCGCATCACCAGGCGCGTCCCAAGTCCCGCCTCCCGCGCCGGATCTAACTCGCGCAGCACGTCGGAAAAGAAGATAGCCCCCTCCGGTATAACTCCCATCGCCTCGACAATCGCACGATAACTCGCAATGGCCGTCTTCGCGCCCGCCCGCGTATCGAAGTAACTCGATATGTAGGGCGTCAGATCGCCATAACTCGAATAACGGAAGAGTAGCTTCTGCGCCTCCACCGACCCGGAGGAATAAATCGCCACGCACCCTGACTTAGACCAGCGAGTCAGCGCCTCCGGCACGTCCGCGAATAACTCGCCTTGTAACTCGCCCGCTTCGAATCCAATCTTCCATAACTTCCCCTGCAGGCTCTTGAGCGCCGTCGATTTCCGGTCCCGGTCCATCAGCCATAGCAAATAACTCAGCGTCTTCTCTCGGCTGACCTCTATCTCACTTGATAACTCAAACCGCGGAGCATCGACGTCCGTCTCCATACGGTTCTCCTGGACAAGCCGCGCTAAGTCTTCCTGAACCGCCGCATCGCTCCAGCTTTTATTTAAGTAAGCCCCGAAACGCTCCCGCGCATACGGAAACAGCCGCTCGTAAACAAACGCAATCGGCGCAACCGTCCCTTCCACGTCGAGTAGGTAGAGGCGCCGCGCGCTCATGCGCTGAGCGGCTTGGCGAAGTCGGCCTCCACCCGCGGCCCCATATAGGCGGGCCCGAAGCACAGCGGCTGGTAGCCCCTCTCCAGGCCGGAATCCGTATAAAGAGGAGTCCAACCTTCGGTGGCCTGGAACCACCGCACCGCCCGGATTCGCCGGTCCTCGCACAGCGTGAACCAGTGCGCCGTCCCGCGCGGCACGCGCAGCAGATCCCCCGGCCCGACCTCGACCGAGTAGACCCTCCCTCCCAGGTGCAGAAAGAAAATCCCACGCCCCGCCAGGACGAACCGCACCTCGTCCTCCGAGTGCGTGTGCTCCTTGTCGAACTTGGCCATCATGCCGTCGAGCCCCGGCGTCTCCGGCGTCACGTCGATCACGTCGGCGGTCCGATACCCGCCGCGCCGCTTCATCGCGTCGATCTCTCCGGCATAGGCCGCCAGCACCGTTTCGGCCGGAGAGTCCGCCGGCACCCGGTCCAACTCCCAACGTTCGTACTCGATGCCCACCACGGCCAGGGCCGCGCGAATCTCCGCCTCGCCCGTGACCCTCTCGTTGGTATCGGGAAATCGCAAAACAGCCATACCTACTCCTGTTCCCGGCCGGGTGCCTCCATGACCGGCAAAACCGGCTCCAGCGCCGCTCCTGCCGACAGCCGCCGCCCTTCCACCTCGAACAGAAACTCGAGCGCCTCCAGGTGCCGGCGCGCCTCGGCCACCGATTGCCCCCAAGTATATAGCCCGTGCCGGCTCAACAGAACCCCGTGCGCTTCGGGGTACGCGGCGAGCGCCGCAGCCATCTCCTTGCACAATACGCTGTAATTCTGGCAGTTCTCGAGCACCGGCACCCGCTCCCCGTGTTCGTGTGTCGTCACACTCGAGAGCCCCTTCAGAATCTCGTACCCTTCGAGCGGCACATACCCCAGCGGTGCGTAACGGCCCGAGAGCAGCGTGTTCCACACCGTGTGCACGTGCAGAATCGCCCGGGCCCCCATGCGCTTCTCATAAACCACCAGGTGCAGCCCGGTCTCGGCCGAGGGCCTGCCGGCGCCATCGGCTGCGCGCCTGCCCACAACCCGGCCCCGGGGATCTACCTCCAGCAGATCGCCCGGCGTCACCATCCCCTTGTCCAGCCCCGAAGGAGTAATCAGAATCCGCGCCGGCTCTACCGACGCGTCCCGCACGCTGAAGTTCCCGCTCGTCGCCGGAACCCATCCCCGCGCATAGCACCACCGCGCCGTCGCACACAGCAACTCCGCAGCCGATTCGAGGGAAGCCGCATCCGGGACCATGGCTGCCTGCAGTGTATCAACTCGGCTTTCCAGCCGGTTCTACAATGGAGCCTTGCCGAGTGGCTCACAACGCGCCAGACCGCGGATCGTGCTGGTCTCCCCGCGCAACCCGCTCAACGTCGGCGCCGCGGCCCGCGCCATGGCCAACTTCGGCTTCGACGACCTGGCCGTCGTCGCGCCCTTTGCGCCCAACTGGCGCGAAGCCCGCTCCGCGGTGGGGGCTCCCGAACTGCTCCATAACGCCAAGAGCGTAGAGCATCTGGCCGAAGCCGTCGCCGACTGCACTCTGGTCGCCGGCACCGGCACGCTCACCCACCGCAAACCGGAGCAACCGGTCGTCACCCTGCCGGCCTTTGCACCCATCGTCCAGCAGGAGATTGCCCGCGGAGGCCGCGTCGCCCTGGTCTTCGGTCCGGAAAAGCGTGGACTCACCCGCGACGACCTCTCCCGCTGCCATCTCCTCGTTGAAATCCCGACCAGCCCCAGCCAGCCCTCCATGAATCTCGGCCAGGCCGTGGCCGTCTGCCTGTATCAGCTTGGCGTCCTGTCCGGTCCAGGCGACCGTGTTGCCGCGGCTCCCGTGCCACCCCAAGCGCTGCCTGCCGCCCCAACCCCCGCGTCCGCCGCAGCCACTCTCGACCGGCTCGCCGAACTCATCGAGGAGACGATGGAAGCGGCTCATTACTCGCCCACGAACATGCAAGCAGCCAACCGGCGCGACCTGCGCCTCCTGCTCCGTCGCCTGGCGCTCACGGAGCACGATTCCCGCCGCATCCTCGGCTTCTTCCGCAGGATTCTTAGGCTCCTGCGCTCGTAACCTGCACATCCCAATGAAAACTTTTCGACGAAAATAACAATTTCCTGCTAGAGTGGCCCTCAAAGGCGCCCCCATGCCCAATACAGCTTTCTACTCTCCCAACTTACGATCGGCGTTCTTGAGTCATACCGCCTCGGCCCAGCAGCGGGCAAGGCGTTTTTGCTTCAATCTCTTCCTAGTCCTGGCCGCTCCGCTTGCTTTTTTTCCCGTTTCCACTGCGCAGCAGGCCTCATCCCCTGCTCCCCCGGCCACCCCATCCGCCCAGGCGCCCGTTCCCGCCCAATCCGTCCAACCCCCTTCCAACGAGTCCTCTTCCCGGCCAGAGGAGGCCGGCGGCATCACCGAGGCCGAACTGCGCCAGATGCTGGTGGGCAAGTTTCTCTACCTCCGCGGCGGCTATCTTGAGGATTCTCTAAGCTTTAACGAGCATGGCGCGCTCATCGGCCGCTCCCCTAAAGGCTCCTACACCCTGAACGTGATCCGGATTGAACGGGTCCATCTGACCAAGCACAAAGTTGAGCTCGAAGGCGCGCGCTACGGCCTCCACTTCCTCGGAGCGCTGCCCTCGGAGGATCCTGCCAACGCCATTGATCGCGTCCGCATCACCCCGAAGAAAAAAGAAGTCAAAATCACCATCGACCGCGAGCAGGTGGTGAAGCCTAAGCATAAGAAAGAAAAGGACAAAGGGAAGCAGAAGACTCCCCTTGGCGCTCCCGGGTCGGCATCTTCCGCCGCTCCCTCTGCTCCCGCCGATGCCGCCGCGGCTCCAAACGAGCAGCCACAGCCAGCCACACCTTCTCCGGAGGAGGGCCCGGCTGATGAGGCCAGCGTAACCACCACGACCTCGCCGGCCCATGCCACCCTGGTCCTCAAACAGGCCCTCGGCAACGTCTTCGCTTCCAGCCTGGACGACCGCATGATGGCCGCTATGCCTGATTTCTGGAAGCTCTACTACCAGGCCGCCGCCGCCAAAACCGACTTCCGGCCGTCCGACCCGGGCATAATCCCCGACGCCGATGCAAGCACTCAAGCCAAACTGCTCAGCAACATCGATGCACCTTCCGACGAGTTTGCCCAGCAGTGCGGCGTCGCCGGAATGGCCCTCTACCAGGCCGTCATTGGAACCGATGGCACACCGGAGGAGATCTCCGTGGCCCGGCCCATCGGCTTCGGCCTCGACGAAAACGCCGTCGAAGCCATTCGTAAAGCAAAGTTCGAGCCGGCCATGAAAGACGGCAAGCCCGTCTCCGTCTTCCTCGATCTCGTGGTGCAGTTCCGCATCTACTCGAAACGTACCGCCGTCTCAGCGCCCTCAGACGCCGCCGACAAGCCCGCTGCATCGTCGCTGCCAGGGCCCTATAGCGTCCAACATCCACCCTCGCAGCCCCAGTAAACCTCTTACAGGAGACGACTCCTGTCGCGCGATTGTCTTACGCCCGTAAGACGGTGTTAGACATACCTCTCTCCGGCAGTCGACGTGTCTTACGGCCGGTAAGATTGTCTTACGCCGGCTGCCAAAGCTCCACCCGGTTGCCCTCCGGATCCCAGATCCAGGCGAACCGCCCATACGGGTACTCTTCGCGCTTCGGGTCCACCCGCACTCCTGCCGCCTCCAGTTGCGCCAGCAGCCCCTCCAGGTCGTCGACGCGGAAATTCACCATCGCCTGTTGCGGTCCGCCCCCAAAATACTCCGTGTCCATTGGAAAATGGGCAAACACCGTCATTCCATCCGCCTCCGGACCGCTGAACGCCAGCGTCCCGCCTTCCTGCAAAGGAATGCCCAGGTGCGCCGCGTACCATGCAGCCAGCGCCCCGGGGGCCTGCGCCTTCAAAAACACCCCGCCTACACCCACCGCGCGTCCCATCGCCTATCGTTCCTCCCGGATGATCTCTTCGAGCTTGGGCTTGTGTTTGGCCTGGCGGCCAGTGCGGGGACGGCTCTCCACCACCCGCGCCGCCGGCGGCTGCCCCACACGCTCCCGCGCGTTGGCCTTCACCGCCTTCGCCGCCGAAAATCGATCCTGCTTGCGTTTCGCCATCGCAAGGTCGAGTATGGAATAGATTGTTCGCCGGCGGAAGTGCCCGCTCGGGCACAGGTGCTCGGGGAGGCTACGCTGACGACCGGCGGGAATTAAAGATGGAAGAGCGCGAATTCTTCAACGAGACCACCGAGCAGCGCACCCACACGCTCACCTGTCCCAAATGCGGCCAGGCCGCCGAATACAAGGTCACCTGGGTGGTCCGCCGCAAGCGCACGCAACTACCCCGCGGCGCAGGCGAGCGCGACCGCGCCCGCTTCGCCAAGGCCCAGTCCTACATGGTCCGGCGTGACGACAAACTTGCCTGCGCGAATATCCGCTGCCGCAAGCCCTTCGAAATCACCACTCTTCAGTCGCTTGCTTTCCTGATCGAATAAGCCCGTGCCCTCCGCGGTCCGGCCCCCGCGGTGCGGCGCGGCTAAATTCCTGCTGGCGCGCTTCCCGCCTCTTGTGGTTGAATCGGTAGTACACGCCAGCCCGAGGTCGCGCAAGCCGGCCCGCCAGGAGAGTTGCATGCCTAATCACCTGCTTCCCCCCGAAGAACGCAACCTGACCCCCGACCAGGTCGAAGCCCTCGACAAACGCCGCCACCTCGGACACACGTTTCTCGTGATCGCCGGACAGTTCTCCGTGATCGCCACGGTGCTGCTCCTGTGGGTCGGCCAGGATCTGACCTATTCCCCGGGTTGGGCCCATCCCATGGCCTACTACTTCTTTTTCGCCCTTATCATGATCGCTACATTCGGAACAGCCGGTCTCGCCCTTCGCAATGGCACGCCTCGGATCGACTGAATCCGAATCGAGGAAACCCGGATCGGCTGGATCCGGATCGACTGGGTTCTGGTCGCGCCTCGGCGGCAGCCGGTCCGGCGCCGGCGCCGCTGCAATACCGGCCAAAACGGTATAGCCTTGTAGGTACCGATGGCCGCAGCTTCCCCTCCCGCATCCCCACTTACGGCTCCCCGCGCGAGCCTCACCGATAGTCACGGGCGCGTCATCCACGATCTGCGCGTCTCCGTCACCGACCGCTGCAACTACAAGTGCGTCTACTGCCGCACCGGCGAGTTCGGTGCCCAGTATCCCGAGCTGCCCATCGCTGACTATCTGCGCCTCATCCGTCTCTTCGTTGACCTGGGAATCACCAAGGTCCGTCTTACCGGCGGCGAGCCGCTGCTCCGGCACGGCATCCTCGACCTCATCCGCGAGCTTGCGCGTCTTCGTACCGTGGCCGGCCGTCCGCTGGACCTGGCGATCACCACCAACGGCCATCTCCTTGATTCCCTTGCCGCGCCCCTCCGGGCCGCCGGCCTCAATCGCATCACCGTCAGCATGGATGCCGTCGACGCCGCAACCTTCGAGCGCATCACGCGCGTCGAGGGCAGTTTCCAGGCGGTCCTTGCCGGCATTCGCGCGGCGCGCTCCGCGGGCCTCGCCCCACTCAAAGTCAACTGCGTCCTCCTGCGCGGATTCAACGACGACCAGATCGAAAGTTTTGCCCGCTTCGCCCAGGAAGAAGACCTCGTCGTGCGCTTCATCGAATTCATGCCCCTCGAAGAAGACCGCCTCTGGTCGCCCGCGATCGTCGTCCCCATGCGCGAGATCCTCGAGCGGATCGAGCGCCACTATCCGCTCGTTGCCCTGGACCCCGACAACCCCAGCGAAACCGCCCGGCGCTTCGGCTTCCGCGAGGGCCGGGGCGAGATCGGCATCATCGCTCCCGTGAGCCAGCCCTTCTGCGGCGCCTGCAGCCGGGTTCGCCTCACCTCCGACGGCAAGATCCGCACTTGTCTCTTCTCACAAACCGAGCACGACCTTTTTGGACGCATGAAAGCCGGAGCCGGCGACGATGAACTGCGGGCTTTCTTGTTGCGTACGATCCAGGGTAAGGAGGCCCGCCACCATATCGGCGAACCGGGCTTCCTCAAACCTTCCCGATCGATGGTACACATCGGCGGGTAACTTTTGATCGTTCCAGGGACCGCCCTGTACAGGCCCTCTGTCTGGTTCGCACAGCTTCTCCGCTGGCTGGCAGTGTGGGAAAATATTCGAGAGACTCCCCTAGGTTCTGCTTATGACGACCGAGACGGAAGGGCGCATCCCGCTCGAAGATCTGCTTGTCTTTCACCAGTTGGCTCGTTCGCTGACGTCGAGCTTCGATCTCGATACCATTCTGCGCACCATCCTCGAACAGATGGAGCGATTCATCCACGCCGAATTGTGGACGCTCCTCATGCTCGACGACGTGCATGGCGATCTCTACTATGCGATCGCTTCCGGCGGCGGCCATGAGGCCCTCAAAGATCTCCGCGTCAAAGTCGGCGAGGGGGTGGCCGGCTGGGTGGTCGAGCATGGCGAGACGTTGATCCTTCCCGAGGCCGTGCGCGATCCCCGCCTGGGCGGCGCCGCCGGGGCGCGTAAGATTCGCTCTCTCATCGCATTGCCGCTGCGCGGCCGCAAGGGAACCCAGGGCGTCATCGAGATTCTCAACCCTCGCACCGACCAGATGAACGATTACACGGTGGCGTTCCTCCACATCCTCGCCGACCACGCCGCCATCGCCATTGAAAACTCCCGCGACGTCTCCCGCATCCAGCAACTGACCATCACCGACGACACCACCGGACTCTTCAACGTCCGTCACCTCTACGATGTGCTGGGCCGCGAGCTGGAGCGCAGTCGCACCCGCAATCTTCCCGTCAGCCTGGCGTTTCTCGACCTCGACCGCTTCAAGCAGGTCAACGATGTGCACGGTCACCTGATCGGCAGCGAACTGCTCTCTCACACCGGTCGCCGTCTGCAGGAACTCAGCCGCAAACACGACTTGTGCTTCCGCTATGGCGGCGACGAGTTTGTGGTCCTCATGCCCGAGACCGGCGCGGAGGCCGCAATGGCGCAGGCCCGGAGTCTTCTCCAGGCCTTCATGGCAACCCAGTTCCGGATGAAGAACGGACTTCAGCTCAAAGTGAGTGCGAGTGTGGGGCTGGCCTCCGCACCCCGCGACGGCGCATCCCTCCACGCCGTCATCGGCATGGCTGACGCGCGCATGTACGCGGTGAAAAGCAACGGCCGCGGAACCGTCAAAGGCGTCTAGCCCCTGCCGGCGATCCCTTATTGCAGCGTGCCCTGCGGCCGCAGACGCCGCAGATCCAGAGCGCACTCTACCGCGTTCCGCGCCGCCAGCCGCAGGTTGTCTGAGGCGGCCCACAGCCACAACCGCTGCGCCGGCCCGGAATTGCCGGCCAGTGCGTCGGCGCGCAGACGCACCAGCACGTCATCCTGACCCGTCGCGGCCAGGTTGGACGGAGAGTCGGTGTCTTCGAGAATCAGGTCGACATGTTCGCGGCTCAGGGCCTCCTCGACCGAGGAGATCTGAACCGGCCGTTCCAGTTCGATGGCTATTGAAAACGTGTGACCGTGAAACACGGGCGCATGGATCGCCTGCAGAGCGAGCTCCGTGCCGCCATTGCTGAGCGCCGCATAGTGGCGGCGAATGCGCGCTTCCGCCGCGCCGAGGCTCGCGCTCGCCGCTTCCCCCAGGCCCGCCAGCAGGTTGTAGGCCGCCTGCGCGTCGTAGTGCGCCCGTGGAAGCGTCTGAAAGCTCAGCAGGCTCACGGTCTGCTGGTGCAGCTCGTCCATCGCCGCTTTGCCGAACTCGCTGGCCGGCAACAGCACCGTGGCCGACGCCGACCGCACGGGGGCAGCCAGTTGCACCCGGCCGATCAGCAGCGCCAGGGCCACCGCCGCCGGATGCGCCGGCACCACCGCCGGCGTAAACAGATCGGCGGAGGCGGCAGCCTCCCCGAGCCATGGTGCGCGCACCAGCACACCGGTCTCCTGGTCCAGCGCACCCGAGAGATCCAGAACCGAAGAACCGGAGCGCAGCGCCTGCCGCCAGTGCCGGCGCGTGAGGTCCTCTGACCCGCAGAAAAATGCAAAGTCGGCGCGCTCGAAGGCATCCACCCCCAGGGACTGGATGAAGGTCGCCTCGTCGCCCACCTGCTCCAGTTGCCCCTGTGCGTCCTCTTCGTCCAGCAATGCAAAGTTCGCCGCCGCGAGCGGCGAATCCGAAAGCGCGTCTTTCAACTCGCGGCCCAGCAGGCTCGATGCCCCAGCGATCGCAATCTTATACACGGGTATCCTTTACCAAAGCCAGAATTCTACACGGATCGAAAGGGATTGGGCTCCCCGGCCTGCGACGCCGATCTTTCTTCGCGGGCCGCACGTCCGCGCCGCCGCCGCGACCACGAATACGCCGCCCGCGCCCAGATCCCCGAGAACATGTACGCGAGCGCTGCGACAAACAGCACCACCTGCGAGTAGCGCAGGGCCACATACGCCACAATCGCCAGCAGCACCAGCAGCGGCGCCGGGTAGCGGCGTGAAAAATTGATCTCTTTACCCGACCAGAACCGCCAGGTGCTGATCATCAGGAAGCCCGCCAGGCCCACCAGGCAAAGCCACACAATCGCAAACCACCAGGCCTCCACCGGCAGTCCGAAGCAGAGATGCACCGTCGCTGCGAGAAGCCACGCCGCCGCCGGGATCGGCATCCCCACAAAGTATTTGCGGTCGGGACGGCCGGGGTTGCGCGGCTGCGGATTGGCGCTGATGTTAAACCGCGCCAGCCGCGACGCCCCGCTCAGCAGAAACAGGAAGCAGACAAACGCGCCCGCCTGCACCAGGTGCATGCGCAGCTGCGCATTCACTGAGTCGGGCAGAAAATGGAATCCCCAGACAAACGCCAGCAGACTCGGGGCAACGCCAAACGTGATCACGTCGGCCAGCGAATCCAGCTCCTTGCCGAACTCGCTGCACGTGTCCGTCATGCGCGCGATCCGCCCGTCCAGCGCGTCGAACGGCATGGCAAAGAGGATCGCGATCGCCGCCCAGTCCAGGTGCGTCTGCGCGCTGCCGGTCAGCGCGGTAATGGTCTGCGTGATCGAGAAATAACCCGCCCCGATGTTCCCGGCGGTGAACAGCGACGGCAGCAGGTACATTCCTCGCGGCCGCCGCGCGGGGCTGCGGCGCATCCGCGCGTCTCCCGCCCCGTTCACAGGCCCCCTCCGGCCGTTTCCTCCACGACCGTGCTCACTGTTGTGCCTGCTGCCAGCACCACAGGCATCGCCGCCAGAACACTCGTTCCGCCCTTTACCCGCTGGCCCACCTTCACGCGCAGAACAGCCTCGCCCGGCAGCAGAACATCCACACGCGAGCCGAACTTGATCAGCCCCACCCGCTGGCCGCGTTCCACCCGGTCCCCCTCCCTCAGGTTGAACACGATACGGCGCGCCAGCAGTCCCGCAATCTGCTTGAACGTGACCTCCATCGCCTCGCCCTGCACCGTCACCGCGTTCTGCTCGTTGCGGTCGGCCGAGGCCGGGTTCATCGCGTTCAGGTACTTCCCTTTCTGGTACATCACGCGGCTCACCACGCCCCCAATGGGTGAGCGGTTCACGTGCACGTCAAAGACGCTCAGAAAGATGCTCACCCGCTGCCGGCGCCCCGCCGCCGTTTCAATCGCCGCCGTCTCCGTAACCAGACCGTCGCCGGGCGACAGAATCAAGCCGTCCCCGGCAGGAATCACGCGGTGCGGATCGCGGAAAAACCACAGAAAAAACACCGCCAGCAGCGCGGGAACCACTGCCCAGCCCCAGTGGCGGGTAATCCACATCAGAGCGACAGCCACCGCAACCAGGCTTGCACCGTAAATGTAACCGTCGCGCACCATCGTACCCAACGATTATACGGTGGATTGAATGCTATGTAGGGGTTAGTCACGCAGGCGGGAGACCCTGAAGAGGCGCACACTCGCCGGGGTTGAGCTCCCGGGGCGCAACGCTTCGCAAAATACCGCCAGAACTGTAGACGAGCCGGGCTAAACGGCGATCGCCATCTGGCGCTCAAGCGCAAAAATCAGATCCTTCGCGTGTAGCTTCAGCTTCTTCAGGCGAACTTCCTCAAGCTGATCTTCCGCGGAGAGATAGGGCTTCTGGAGCAGTTCCTCGAGCCGCTGAGCGTAGCGACGATGTTCGGCATGGAGACGATCGATCTCTTCACCCAGCGCGCGGTCCTGTACTTCATCCATCAGGCACCTCCGTTCATTAAAGAACAATTACATATATCGCCACAGATAGACAAACGGCAAGCGGGAAAATCACCGAAAGTAACGTCTTCTGTGGATTTCGTGAGGGAAACTCGGCGGCAGGTGCAGCCCTTCTGTCCCGTCAACCCGAGCGCCGCGAGGGGTCGCGTATGTGCATCCTGCGCTAAGGGATCTTGACCTTCATCAAAATAGCATCTTCAATCGGATCAACATAGTAGCGCGCTCGGCGCCCACTCTCGGAGAAACCCAGCCTCCGGTAGAGCGCCTTGGCCTCCCGGTTGGAATCACGCACTTCGAGGAACATCTCGCGGATTCCGGCCCGCCGCAGCTCTTCCATCAGCGCGGCAATCAGTCGGCTCCCCATTCCCTTCCGACGAAGTTCTGGCGAAACCGCAATCGTCTCCAGCTCCGCCTGCGGCGGCAACACCGCCGACACCGCGAATCCGCAGATCTCCGCCCCCGCCGCCCGCTCCGCTACCAGCGCTATCCGCCGCAGCTTCGCCGCCGGATCCAGGGCCGCCAGCCACGCTGCCGGCGGCCAGCGAGGCACATTTTCCAGACTCCCCGCCATCTCCAGCACCTGCGCCAGATCCTCGTCCGCCATTGGCCGGATGCGCGGTGCTCCCGGTGTGTTCATGGTCGTTTTAACCCCGCTGCTGCTGCTTCCCCAAAGATCTCAGCGTCCGACCGGCGCAGATAATGGCCGTCCAGTTGCGCCAGATCGGCAAACTCGCCCCGCTCGATTCGCGGCGCGCAAGCTCTCATCGCATCGCCAGCCGTCGGCGCAGCGCACAGGACAAGCTCCGTCCCCGGCCACGCCGCGCGCATCAGCCTGGCCGCTCCGTCGCAAACCGCAATCCGCTCCGGCGCCGGATGAATCGTTGCAAGCTCCTCTGCACCCGCAAGCATCTCGCGCTGCAGCTCTCCCCGCTCGACCAGCCGCAGAAAGATCTCGTCCCGGTGCGCATCGAGCGCCGACGATCCAACCCCTGCTGCGGCCGCCAGCACCTCCAGCCGCGATACCGCCACTACCGGGGTCCGATTGACCTCCGCCAGCCCCTTCGCAGCGCTCAGTCCTACCCGCACGCCCGTAAAGCTCCCCGGTCCGTTCACCACCACCAGCGCACCAACTTCGGCCAGCTTCACCCCGGCACGGCCCAGCAGCTCGCTCACCGCGGAAACCAGGGTTGCCGAGTAGCTGCGCCCCGCCAGTTCCGCCTGCTCCAGAATCTCCACTGCGCCGGCACCAAGCCGTCCCAGAGCCACCGATCCCGACGGCCCGCACGTGTCAATCGCGAGCAGCAGCGCCGGCGCCATCACACCACCTCGAGTGCCTGCTCCAGGTCCGCGATCAGGTCTTCCTTGTCCTCGATGCCGATCGAGAGCCGGATCATCCCCTGCGTAATCCCCGCCGCGTCCCGCTCCTCGTCCGTCAGTGCCGCGTGCGTCGTCGTCGCCGAGTGCGACGCCAGCGATTCCACGCCCCCCAGCGACTCCGCGTTCAAAAAGATCTTCAGCGCCCCCAGAAAACGCCCGGCCCCTTCGCGCGATCCCACGTCGAAGCTCATCATCGAGCCAAAGCCCTTTTGCTGCCGCGCAGCCAGTTCGTGCTGCGGATGGCTCTTCAGTCCCGGGTACGCCAGCCGGCTCACCTTCGCGTGCGTGGAAAGGTACTCAGCCACCGCCCTCCCGTTCTCCTCGTGCTGTCGGATGCGCAGCGGCATCGTCTTGATGCCCCTGAGCACCAGAAAACACTCGAAAGGCGACATAATGCCGCCGGCCGCCTTCTGCACCAGCAGGAACCGCTCCTTGTGCTCCGGCTTCGACCCGATCAGCGCGCCCCCGATCCCGTCCGAGTGCCCGTTCAGGTATTTGGTCGTCGAGTGCATCACGATGTCCGCGCCCAGCTCCAGCGGGCTCTGCAGCGCCGGCGACATGAACGTGTTGTCCACGCTCACCTCCGCGCCCTTCGCGTGCGCAATCTCGCTAATCGCCTTGATGTCGCTCAGCACCATCGTCGGGTTGCTCGGCGTCTCAATGTGCACCAGCTTCGTCGCCGGCCGCATCGCCGCCGCCACCGCGTCCAGGTTGCTCGTGTCCACGTACTCGATCTCGATCCCGTAGTGCCGCACAAACTGGTTGAAAAGCCGCACCGTGCCCGCGTACACGTTGTGCGAGCATACAAGATGATCGCCAGCGTGCAGCGACGCAACCAGCCCCGCGATCGCCGCCATGCCGCTCGTAAAAGCGTGCCCGCTGTGGCCGCCCTCCAGCGCCGCCAGCGCCGTCTCCAGCCGATCCCGCGTCGGGTTGCCGGCGCGCGAGTAGTCCCAGCCCCGGTCCGTGCCGATGCCGGTCAGTTCAAAGGTTGAGCTCAGATAAACGGGCACGTTCACCGCGCCCGTCTGCGGATCGGGATGCTGGCCGGCATGAACGGCAAGGGTCGAGTACTTGTATGGGGACATGATTCTTTTTGTCGACGATCTCCTGACTTCTAGCTTACCGTGGCCCGGCCGTCGGGCCGCGGCTCACCAAACCGCGGGCCCTCGCCATCAGCTCTTCGCATGCGCCGCGATCAGCTCATCCAGATAGTCAGGCTTCGACTCCTCCCGCACCAGGTGCGGATACCGCTCGCCTCCCGCGTCGTGAATCTCGCATGTCTTGTAGTAGTCATCGTCCACCACCAGCAGGGCGATGGGCGCCGAAGAGCTCGCCGACGCCTTGATCGCATCCTCCAGCAGATCGTGCGTATACACGCGGCCATTCACGCCCACCACCTTCATCCCCGGCGAAATCCCGGCCTTGAACGCCGGCCCGCCCACGATCGAGTCGCTCACCGTCCCATCCGGACCAAGCTGCAGCCCGATCGAGTACACATCGTCCGCGCGTCCGCGCCGCCCGCCCAGGTGCATTGGCTTGTCGTTGAACACCACCTTCCATCCGCCGTTCTCGATCCCGCCCACCGGCGCCTCGGCCGAAAGCGAAGTCAACTTCTCGTGGAAGAACCCGGTCCAGTCGTACGGCGCCACCTCGTTCAGCGCCTTCACCACATCGTCGAAGGTGTAGGTCTTCACCTGCGGCCCGTCGTTCGGCCCCCCGTGGAACAGGTGGCAAAAATCGTCGATCGACTTCTGCCCGTTTGTCACCTGGTGAATGATCGTGGCCACATCGAGCCACAGCAGGTCGCCCTCCTCGTAGTAGTCCGTGCCCCGCCGCCAGTTCAGCCAGCCCCGCGGTCCGCCTGGGCCGTCCATGGGCTCGCCAATCGCCGTGTCGATCAGCGGCCGCCACGTGCGTCCCGGCCGTCCCGGCCCCAGCATCGCCGCAATGCTCCCCAGGTACTCGTGATATTGCTCCGGCGTCCAAAGCCCGCTGCGCGCCGCCAGCATCGGCCCCAGGTAATCCGTCAGCCCCTCATACACCCACAGCAGGTCGGTCTCCTCCGCCTGCTCGTAGGGCGGAGGCGTCAGGTCCGCCGGCCGCCGGAACTTCCCGTTCCACGAGTGCACAAACTCGTGCGGCAGAATCTCCCCCACAATCAACCCCGCGTCCGGTCCCAGCAGCGTCCGCTCCGGCAGACGGCTGTCGTTCGACTCGTGATGCTCCAGCCCGAAATGCGCCACGTGATCGCTCAGCGTCAGCAGAAAGTGGTAGTCCCGGTAGTGCCGCGTCCCGAACAGCGCGCCCGACTCCGCCACCAGGTTCGTCATCCCCTTCTGCACCGCCGGGCTCATATCCAGCGCCGCCTCGCTGTCGGCCACCATGTCTAGCTCGTGATGAATCTTCTCGCCCGGCGGCGTGATGTCGATCGCGCGATAGTACTCGCCCGCCGCCACCGGTGAGTCCACCAGCAGCACCAGCGAGATCGGCTTGAACACGGTCTCATTCCCGCTCTGGCTCTCTACCGGCAGCGAAGTCCCATACTTCCACCCCTCGGGCAGCATCAGCTTCGCGTCGTAGGTCAAATCCTGGGCCGCCGGCTCCGCCGGATAGAGCACCACATCGCTCCACTCCAGCACCATCAGCTTGTCCGTCGCCGAGTAGTTCTCCGGCTCGATGATGTCGTAGCTCGCCTCCAGCTCCGTTGCTCCCTCCGGCACATCCACGTGAAACGTAAACACGTCCAGCAGATCGCGCGTCCACGGCACCGCCTTGCCATCCGCCGTAAACTTCAGCCCCGTCAGGTCCATGATCGGCCCATCCGGCCCGTGCTCGCCGGGAATCCACTTCGGGTAATAGATCGTCATCGGCCCCGCCTTCACCGGCAGCGTCTCGTGCATATATAGCAGCTTCTCGGGCGTCTTCGTCGCGTCCACCGTCAGCGAGATTGTCTCCGCGGATTGCGCGAAGGCGCCGAACGTACAAAGAATCGCAAGTGCGCAGGCAAACGACCAAAGCCGGAACCGATGCATGGGGATTTCACCTCTTGTGGGATTCAAAGCAGCCTTATCCGCGCATCATAGCAGCCCCGATTGGGCCAACCTGCACCGGCGTCCAGCCTGAACGACCCTGTGGTGGCATAATGAACCCCAGGAAAATCATGAGAGTCCCGGCCGCCGTACTCCTCCTCGCCCTGTCGTCGTCGTTCATTCCTGCCTGCGCCGCGCAATCCACATCCAGCCCCTCGCCCGCCGCGTCCGGGGCCCCCACAGAGAGGTCATCGTCTGCGGGGTGGAAACGCCCCATGACCTTCGCGGACATGATGCACATGAAGCGCCTCGGCGACACCGCCGTCTCGCCCGGCGGCAAGTGGCTCGGCTACTCCGTCACCACCGTCGATCTCGCCCAGAACTCGAAGACAGTCGGGCTTTGGCTCCAAGCCATCGCCGGCGGCGACCCCATCCCCGTTGCCGTGGCCCAGCCCAACGACTCCGGCATCCAGTTCGCTCCCGACGGCAAGCTGATTCTCTTCCTCAGCCCTCGCTCCGGCTCCGAGCAGGTCTGGCTCGCGGACTTCGACCCCGCCACCGGCGCCACCGCCAACGCCCGCCAGCTCACCCGCATCTCCACCGGCGCCGACAACGCCATCTGGGCCCCCGATTCCAAATCCATCGCCTTCACCTCCTTCGTCTACCCCGACTGCCCCGCGATCACAACGTCTGATTTCACGACCGGCAATACGTGCAACGCCGACCGCGACGCAGCCACGGCGGCGAGCCCGGTGAAGGCAATGATCTTCACGCATCTGCTCTTCCGCCACTGGGACCACTTCACCGGCGACAAGCGCAGCCACATCTTTCTGGTCTCGGTAGCCGATGGCTCCATGCGCGACCTCAATCCCGGCAATCCGCACGACGTTCCGCCCTTTTCGCTGGAAGGCGGAGGGTGCGGGTGCGCGTTTGCGCCGGACTCCAAAGAGCTGGCGTTTACGGACAACATCGATCCCGTGCAGGCCATCAGCGTGAGCGCGAAGATTTTCACCCTCGACCTTACCGATCCCGCGGCCAGGCCGGTTGCCATCAGCACCTCGGCGGGCGGGAACTTCTCGCCCGCCTACTCGCCCGACGGGAAATATATCGCGTGGCGAAGCCAGGCGCAGGCAGGCTACGAGAGCGATAAGTTCCGGCTGGTGGTTTATGACAGGGCTACTAAGTCGATCAAGGACTTGCTGCCGAAGTTTGACGATTGGGTGGATGAGTTCGTCTGGGAGTCCACTTGGACGGACGGCACCCAGCACATCTTATTTGTCTCCGGAGAAAAGGGCGGCTCGGCACTCTATCAGGTGGACGTTAACGGAGAGCCCCTTCGGCGCTTTGGACAAGTAACTGGCGACTGGAGCGACATCCACTACGCCGTTTGGCAGGGGCCTGATGTTCCATCCCGGATCACCCACGGATTTGATATCGTCGTCGGAAGTCTTATGACTGTCGACCACCCGCCCGAGGTTGTCGCTGCCGATTTCGCCAAAATGAACGACGACGTGCGCAAGATTACCTTCCGTAAAGCTGGTGACACGTCCGAGGGAGGAGCGACGCTGCCGGTCTACCAGCCGTTGCAGTTGACCCACCTCAACGATGCCCTGCTCTCCCAGCTCGATCTCTCCCCCATGGACCCCTTCTGGTTCACCGCGAAGGACGGCACCAAAGTCGAAGGCTTCCTCGTCAAGCCTCCCAACTTCGACCCCTCCCAAAAGTACCCCGTCAAATTCCTCATTCACGGCGGCCCTCAGGGGGCCTGGGACCAGTCCTGGAGCTACCGCTGGAACCCCGAGCTCTTCGCCGCCAACGGCTACGTAGTCGTCATGATCAACCCCCGCGGGTCTACGGGCTATGGGCAGGCCTTCATCGACGGCGTCAACGGCGACTGGGGCGGCAAGCCCTACACCGACCTCATGACCGGCCTCGACTACGCCGAGCAGCGCTATTCCTTCATCGACAAATCCCGCGAGTGCGCCCTCGGCGCCAGCTACGGCGGCTACATGGCCAACTGGATCCTCGGCCACACCGACCGCTTCAAGTGCATCGTCACCCACGACGGCATGTTCAACCCCGAGTCCGCGTATGGAGAAACGGACGAGCTCTGGTTCATGGAGTGGGAGTTCCGCGGCAAGCCCTGGGACTACTACGGCAAGCCCGACAGCGAAGACCCCTACCGCAAATGGGCGCCCATGCTCTACGCCAAAAACTTCAAGACGCCCACCCTCGTGGTTCACGGCCAGCTCGACTACCGCCTCGAACTGAGCCAGGGGTTGCAGCTCTTCACCACGCTGCAGCGCCTCGGCGTCCCCAGCAAAATGCTCTACTTCCCCAACGAGGGCCACTGGGTGCTCAAGCCGCAGGACTCCCAGCTCTGGTACAAAACCGTCAACGATTGGGTCGACCAGTGGACCAGGCCGAAGTAGTTTGTACTACAAAGCTAGATTTTGTAGTACACTTGACGCCATGAAGACGAGCATACAGGCACGGTTGGACGAGGAGACGCAAGTAGCCCTCGACCAGTTGGTCCGGCGGCATGGCCTGAAACCATCGGAGGTCGTGCGCCGGGGCATCCGCCTGGTAGCCAAAGAGGCGGAAGGGGCCAGGCCAATCGAGATTATTGGTCTTGGCAAATACGACTCAGGCCTGACCGACTTGTCCACAAACAAGAAGCATATGGCAGGTTTCGGGAGTCATTCGCGCCTCGATCGCAAGCCGGGACAAGCAGGGAATAGGCCGCTGAAGTGACGCCGGTTCTACTTGACAGCAGCGTCATTGTCGCCTGGCTGGATAAGGGCGATCGCTGGCACCGCAAATGCGCGGCAATCCGTTCCAGCATCAAGCCGCCGTTGATGACCTGCGAAGCTGTCATCGCTGAGAGCTGTTATTTGCTGCAGGGAAATGACGGCGCCGCGGGAGACATCTTGGCCAACGTGTCGAACGGAACATTTCAGATTCCCTTTCAGCTCTCCTCTTGTGCCCGGGACGTTCAGGCGATTCTCCACAAATACCGCGACACCCCCGCCGATTTCGCCGACGCCTGCCTGATCCACATGGCCGACCAGCTCGACACCGGCGATATCCTCACCCTCGACAGCGATTTCGCCCAGTATCGCTGGCGGCGCAACAGGGCCTTCCGGTTGCTGATCCCGTTGGAGTGAACGCCATGCCCTTTGGCCGCCAGCCCGCAAAACCGAAGGCCCCCCTCGACGAAGCCGGCCTCTACGACTACGCCGTCAAGGCCCTCGGCCGCGTCATGCGCACCGAGGCTGAGCTGCGCCGACTCATGCTCAAGCGTGCCGAGCCCGGCCCGCGCGGCGAGGTGGTCGTCGCCGCGGTCATCGCCCAGCTCAAAGAAAGACGCTATCTCGACGATCAGTCTTTCGCCGAAACCTACGCCCGCCTGCGGCAAGAAAATCAGAAGGTCGGCGCCCGCCGCGTCCGGCAGGACCTTCGCCAAAAGGGCGTTAACGCCGCACTCGTCGACGAAGCCGTGGAAGCCCGCTACGCCGGCTCCAGCGAGGAAGCCCTGGCCCGCCAATACCTCGATCACAAGCGCCTCCAGAAGCCCGAAAACGAAAAGGATACGGCACGCGTCATGCGCCGCCTCGTCGCCGCCGGCTTCTCCACCGGCGTCATCTACAAGATCCTCCGCGGGTGGAACGTCCCCGACGAATCCCTCGCCGCCCTCGACAGCCTGGCCGACGAACCCCGCGAAGAGTAGAGGGCGACTCTTACCCTGTCCACGTGATTTCGTAATCGAACCATTGAACCAGAGTGCCCCGGGTCTCGCTTTTGAGACCTGGGAAATCATGGATACTCCCATCTCCACAGACCCCGGGTGCCCCACCCTCGCCGCGTCTTTGTTCTTGCGGCTAGGGTGGGGTTGGCCAAAGCTCCCGGGTGCCCCAGGTCTCGCTTTTGAGACCTGGGAAATCACGAATCCGCACAGGCCCGGTGTTAGTCCTGCGAAGTTTTCACCGCAAGGATCTCCAGCTTATCCACCCGCGGCGGGACTGCGAACAGCTCGTCAGCCCTGGCGAAGAGCGCCTTCGCAATCGCGCCGGTCAGGTGCGCGTTCCGGCCCTCTTCATCCCGGAACGTGTCAAAGATCCCGAACTTTGCCGGTCCCAGCTTCAATGCGTACCAGGTGCTGGTGCCGGGCTCCTGTTCCGCCAGCGGCTGCGCCGACTTCAGGAACTCCTCAGCCTCCGCCTCTTTGCCGGCTCTCGCTTCCAGCATCGCAAACAATGCAAGCCTGTCCATTAAACCTCCTGGTTTTTGGGCGCTGCACACTTGAGATGCACGTCCCGCAAAAATGTTACGAGGTCGCAGATCATTTGACCGGTAATTCATCGTCGGTGGCTGAATCGCCTCAGCCTGCGCAGCTCACCCCATCGGGTGCGCCGCCCGGCCAGGCTGTTGTGCGCTTCCCCAGCACCCGTGCGGCTCCCGCCTCCAATTACACTAATAAGGTCATGCAATCGCGCACAGGAAACGAAATTCGCGAGCTGTTTCTGCGCTTTTTTGAGTCGAAGGGGCACCGGAGGGTGCACTCTTCGTCGCTGGTGCCTGCCAACGACCCCACACTGCTGTTCGCCAACGCGGGCATGAACCAGTTCAAGGACCTCTTTCTTGGCGCGGAGAAGCGGGAATACACGCGCGCCACGACCTCGCAAAAGTGCGTCCGCGCCGGCGGCAAGCACAACGACCTTGAGAATGTCGGCTTCACCCGCCGCCACCACACCTTCTTCGAGATGCTGGGCAACTTCAGCTTCGGCGACTACTTTAAGCGCGACGCGATTCAGTACGCATGGGAGCTGGTCACCAGCGAAGAGTGGTTCGGTATCCCCAAGGACCGCCTCTACGTAACCATCTTCGAGGGCGACCCCGCGAACGGCGTTCCCCGCGACGATGAGGCCGAGCAGTTCTGGATCGAAGCCGGCGTGCCCAGGGAGCGCATCTTCGCGTACGGGCTCAAAGACAACTTCTGGCAGATGGGCGAGACCGGCCCCTGCGGCCCGTGCTCGGAGATCTTCTACGACATGGGCCTCGAAGCCGCCGAGGCGCCGGGAGTGGACAAACCCTTCGGTCACGACGACGCCCGCTACGTCGAAATCTGGAATCTCGTCTTCATGCAGTTCGACCGCTCGGCCATCGTCGATCCGGCCACCAAGGCGACAACCTACAAATTGATTCCCTTGCCCAAGCCCTCCATCGACACAGGCATGGGCCTCGAGCGAGTCGCCGCCGTGCTGCAGAGCAAAGTCAGCAACTTCGAGACGGATTTGTTCACGCCGCTGATTGCGCGGGCAGCGGAGTTAGCGGGGCTAGCGGCGTCAGCGGAGCTAGTTCAGAACGCCAGCCTCCGCATCATCGCCGACCACGCCCGCGCTGCAACGTTTCTCATCAGCGATGGCGTGCTGCCCTCGAACGAAGGCCGCGGCTACGTCCTGCGCAAAATCCTCCGCCGCGGCATCCGCCACGGTCGCCTGCTGGGCCAGGAACAGCCATTTCTCTTCGAGATGGTCTACGCCGTCCGCGATTTAATGAAGGGCGCTTATCCCGAGTTGATCGACTCCGCCGCTCGCGTCGCCAAAGTCATCGAAGCCGAAGAAAAGCAGTTTTCAAGAGTGATGGAGGAGGGTCGACGCAATCTTGAAAGAGAATTCGCGCCGTATGTCGCCGCCAAGAACGCCTACGAGGAGAATAACGAGTTAGCCAACGACCTAAGACGGCTTCTGACCGCTGGACAGGAAGCTAGCGAAGAATACAAATCAAAACGTGCCCTCTGGCAGAACAAACTTGGGGAAT
Organism: Occallatibacter sp.; assembly: GCA_035508555.1. Taxonomy (GTDB): domain Bacteria; phylum Acidobacteriota; class Terriglobia; order Terriglobales; family Acidobacteriaceae; genus Telmatobacter. Next base: position 22,980 of record DATJMU010000138.1, read on the forward strand.
ACGTTGGACTGGGTCCCGAAGACGAGGATTTAACCGGCTTCCGTAAGCCGACCTTCCCCGGCCATAAGGCTTTCCACCTTTACGAAACATATGGCCTGCCTCTTGACTTCATGCTGGACGCGGCGCGTGACGCGGGAATCGGCCTCGACATGCTCGGGTTCGAAGCTTCAAAGGAGACCGAGCAGGCCCGCGCCCGCGCCTCCTGGAAGGGCGGCAGCCAGAAGACCGCCAGCCCCGCCTTTCGCGACCTGCCCAAAACCGTCTTCGAGGGCTACCGCCAGCTCAACTCCACAAACTGCGAAGTCCTCGCCATCGTCAAGAACGGCGTGGGCGTGCCCGCTGCCGCCCCCGGCGACGAGGTCGAAGTCGTCCTCGACCACACCAGCTTCTACGGCGACTCAGGCGGCCAGATCGGCGACACTGGTTTTTTCACCTCCACGGACGGCAACTCGACCGTTGCCGAGATTACTGGCTGCGTGCTCCCCGTCCAGGGCGTCCGCGCCCACAAAGCGCTTCTTAAGCAGCCGCTGGCCGTCGGCGATCACGTCAACACTGTCGTCGATGGAGAGCGGCGCAACGCCATTCGCCGCAACCATACCGGCACCCACCTCCTCCACGCCGCGCTGCGCCAGGTCCTCGGCACCCACGTCAAGCAGGCCGGCTCGCTCGTCGATCCCACCCGCCTGCGCTTCGACTTCTCCCACTTCGCCCAGGTGGCCGACGAGGAATTGCAGGAAATCGAAACCATCGTCAACCGCGAAGTCCTCGCCAACGCCCGCGTCGAGACCCTCGAGGATGTGCCCATCGACGTGGCCGTGAACGAGTACCACGCCATGGCCCTCTTCGGCGAGAAGTACGGCGACAAGGTCCGCGTGGTGAAGCTCTCCGACGGCTTCTCGACCGAATTGTGCGGAGGCACCCACACCGCCGCCACCGGCGAGATCGGCCTCTTCAAGCTCACCGGCGAATCCTCCGTCAGCTCCGGCGTGCGCCGCATTGAGGCCATCAGCGGACTCGGCTCCCTCGATACCTTCCGCCGCGACTTCGAGGTGGCCAAACTGGCCGGCCAATTCGTCCCTTCGGTTGACAACCTGACCGAAGGCCTCCGCGCCCGGTTCGCCTCGCAGGACGACGAGCTCAAGCGCCTGCGCCGCGAGCTGGAAGAGATGCGCATGAAGTCCGCCGCCTCGTCCCTCGGCGACTCCATCGCCCGCGCCGTCGAAGTAAAAGGCGTCAAAGTCATCCTGCACCGCGCCGACCAGCTCGAGCGCGGCCAGTTGCGCACGCTCGTTGATAATCTCAAGCAGAAAGCCGGCGAGGCCGTCGTCGTGCTCGCCTCCGCGCAGCCCGAGGGAAAAGTAGCTCTCATCGCCGGCGTCACGCCGGGCCTGGTCAAGCGCATCCAGGCCGGCAAGCTCGTAGGCGCCGTCGCCAAGGTCGTCGGCGGCTCCGGCGGAGGCAAGCCGGAGATCGCCGAAGCCGGTGGCAAAGACCCCTCGCAGATCGACGCCGCGCTGGCCGCCGCGCCTTCCATCGTCGGCGAAATGCTCGCTTAAGCCCCGCGATACCTGAGCGGGTCCTCGATCCCGTTCTCGCGGAACCCCTTCCGGCGCAGCAGGCAGGAGTCGCACGCTCCGCACGGCGCGCCCTCGGGCCCCGGATCGTAGCAACTGCTGGTCAGCCCATAGTCCACACCCAGCTCCAGCCCCGCGCGGATGATCCCGGCCTTCGTGAGCGCGATCAGCGGCGTGTGGATCTTCAGCAACTGCCGCCCCTCCACGCCCGCCTTTGTGGCCAGGTTCGCCATGGTCTCGTAGGCGGCGATGAACTCCGGCCGGCAGTCCGGGTAGCCCGAATAATCCAGCGCATTCACGCCGATAAAGACGTCGTTCGCCCCCAGCACCTCCGCCCACGCCAGCGCAAACGACAGAAAAATTGTGTTGCGGGCCGGAACGTAGGTGATGGGAATCCCCGCGGCCATCTCCTCGGTCGCGCGTCCCTTCGGCACCTCAATATCGTCCGTCAGCGCCGACCCTCCAAAGACCCTCAGATCGATTGTCGCGATGCGGTGCTCTTCCGCGCCCAGGCTCGCCGCCACCCGCCGCGCCGCCTCCAGCTCCCACGCGTGCCGCTGCCCATAGGCAAACGAGAGCGCGTAGCATGCAAACCCCTCCCGCCGCGCCATGGCCAGCACCGTCGCCGAGTCCAGCCCGCCGCTCAATAGAACCACCGCTTTAGGTGGGGATGCAATCATCATCATGATCGAATCGGCGCCGGACCGCAGCCGGCGTCACCTTTAGTATGCCGCCGCAGCCCCCCGCGCCGTGCCGTCCGCCCGTAAACCTTGACGCCGCCTGATCCGTCAGTCTCTACAGACAGAAATGCTCAGGAGACGGAATGCGGCGAGCAGCCATGCGATGCGCAGTTGCGGCGGGGATCGTTGTAGCCTGCGGGCTCTCCGCGGCGGCGTGGGGCGAGTCCTCGCTGCCAGCCTCGCCACCACACCCGTCGCAGTCCGGCCCCGCTCCCCAGGCCGCGCCGGCGCAAGCGCCGGCTAAGCCGGCCGTCCCCGGCGGAGTTCTCCACGGCGTCGTGCGCAGCGGCAAGATTCCCCTTCCCGGCGTCACCGTCACGGCGCAGAATACGCTCACCGGCAAGCGCTACTCCACCACCACCGACATCAACGGCGTCTGGTCCATGACCATCCCCAGCGACGGCCGCTACGTCATCCGCACCGACTTTGCCGCCTTCGCTTCCGCATCCGGAGAAGCGCTGCTCAACGCCACCGGCCGCGACAGCACCGTCAACTTCGAGCTGATTCTTGCCTCGCGCGCGGCCGCCGAGGCCCAGCAGGAGGCCCGCCAGCAGGGCCGCCAGGGCGAAGGCGAACAAGCCGCGCAGCAGATGGAAGGCAGCGGCGCCGAGAGCCTGAGCCTGATGAACACGCTCACCGGAGGCACCGACACCGGCGCGGGCACAGCCGGCGCGAGCGGCGCCGCGCTGCCTTCGATCGCCAGCGACTCCAGCTTCAGCGATGAGTCCGTAGCCGTCAGCGGCAACTCCGGCCAGGTGAGCCCCATGGCCGGCGTCGATATCGACGCGCTCCGCGAGCAGATGCAGCAGGAGCGCGCACAGAACGGCGGCCGCGAGCAGGCCGGCGGCCTCTTCGGCGGGGGACCTGGCTTCGGGGGCGGCGGTTTTGGCGGCGGCTTCGGTGGAGGGGGATTTGGCGGCGGTGGCTTTGGCGGCCGCGGCGGCTTTGGTGGCGGAGGCCGCAACTTTCGCGGCTTCAACCCCGCCCAGCCTCACGGCGCCATCTTCTGGGACGGCACTAACTCGGCGGTGAATGCGATTCCGTTCTCGCTGCGCGGACAGCAGCAGATTGAGCCGGCGAACGGGACGAACCACTTCGGCCTCACCTTTATGAGCGAGCCCTACCTGCCCCACCTCACCAAGCCCAGCGGCAAAGACACGGTCTTCTTCACGTTATCGGGCAATCGCGGCTCCAATCCGCTCGATGACTACGCCACCGTGCCCACCGACGCCGAAAAGGCCGGCGACTTTTCGGCCACCGGCCTGCCGGTCATCTACGATCCCGCCACCGGACAGCAGTTCAGCTACCTCGGAGCGTCCAACGTCATTCCGCCCAACCGCATTGCCGCACAGGCCGCGGCGCTGCTCAAGTACTATCCTGAGCCGAACCTCTCGGGCGCCAATGTGGTCGACAACTACAACTACCACCTGCTGACCACCGAGCAATCGAACACCACCGCGCTGGGCTTTCGCTACATGCGCAGCCTGGGCCCCAATGCCTCGCTGCCCGGCCGCTTCGGGGGATTTGGCGGCCGGCGCGGCGGGACCAACCAGGGCCTGCGCCAGAGCATCAACGTTAACTACAACTGGAGCCACGCGGCCTCGGACCAGGTGAACATCTTTCCGCAGCTCGGAGGCAAGCAGGCGTTGGACTCTTACTCGCTGCAGGCCGGCTACACCGTCGGCTACCACCACTTTTTCAGCATCTCCAACGTGAACTGGAACCGCTCGAACAGCCATACGACCAACTTCTTTACGAACACGGCAGACGACGTCGCCTCCGGCGCCGGCATCGTTGTCCCCAACGATGTCCCGCTCAACTACGGCCTGCCCAACATCGCGCTGAGCGGCTTGCAGGGGCTCAGCCAGACCCAGCCAAACTTCTCCATCTCGCAAACGATCGCTGTTTCAGAAGTGGTCAGCTACCGCCAGGGAAAGCACAACATGCGCTTCGGCGGCGACTACCGCCGCGTCCACCACGACTTCCTGGCCGGCTCCGACCCCACCGGCAGCTTCACCTTCACCGGCTGGTTTACCCAGGACGATGGTAATTACACATCTGCAGGTTCGCCGCTGGCCGACTTCCTCCTCGGCTATCCCGTCTCGACCTCTATCAACTCCTCGGTCGCCAAGAGCTACCTGCGCGACAACACCTTCGACGCCTATGCGCTCGACGACTGGCGCGCGCTGAACGGCCTCACATTGAACTACGGCATCCGCTACGAGTACTACGCGCCTTATACGGAAAGATACGGCCGCCTGGCCGACGTATTCACCAGTCCCGCCGATGGCTTCGCCAGCCAGAGCGAGGCCGTCGCCGGAACGCCCGGCCTGCCCGCCTCGCTGGTCGATCCTTTCTACAGCGCCTTCGCTCCGCGCGTGGCCTTCGCTTGGCGCGTTCCCAAGATCAGCCAGATGGTGGTCCGCGGCGGCTTTGGCATGAACTATACCGTCGGCGAGTACGCCACCTTCGCCAACCTCATGGCCCACCAGCCGCCGTTTACCAACGAGCAGACCAACGAGCTGGTAGACACCAGCGGCAACGTCACCGGCGCCTGTGCCCTCACCACTCCCTCGACTTGCTTCACCGCCGGATTTCCCGCGCCGGCCACGGTCGGCAACTACGCCGTCAATCCCCACTACGGCATGCCCTACCTCGAAGCCTGGAACCTCGATGTGCAGAAGAGGCTGCCCCGGGGCGTGCTCGTCAACGTGGGTTACAACGGCAGCGAGGGCAAGCATCTCGACATCACCAGCGCTCCACGCGCCGTCCCAGACAGCCCGGGCACCGACCCCAGCAATCTGGTCTTCACCTACGACCAGGCCGCGGCCTTCTCCAAGTTCCAGGCCGGCACGGTGCGGGTCATGAAGCTGCTGAGCGGCGGCATCGCCATGAGCGCCTACTACCAGTTCTCGCATTCGATCGACGACGCCGGGGCCCTCGGCTCGGTCAACGGCGCCGGCGCGCAAGACTGGCAGGACCTCGCCGCCGAAGAGGGCAACTCCCTCGCCGTACCCCGCCACAAGGTCATCGGCAATTACCTCTATGAACTTCCCTTCGGCCAGGACAAGCACTGGGTCACTTCCGGCGCCGGTTCTCACATCCTCGAGGGCTTTTCAATCTCGGGCAGCTTCATCTTCGCCAGCGGGACGTTTCTCTCACCCTCTTTCGAGCCCTCGCAGTTGAGCGTCACCTGCGGTACCTCGGGCGCCGTTCGGCCCAATCTCGTCCCCGGCGCATCCGTCACCGGACCGCAGAACCTGCGCGCATGGTTCAACACCGCGGCCTTCGCGGCGCCGAGTAATACTGCGGGATACTGCGATTACTTCGGCAACGCGCCGCGCGGATCGATTGTGGGCCCGGGAACCGTCTCGAATAACATGGCGCTCTCCAAAACCATGCAGCTTGGTGATACCCGCAGCATGGAGTTTCGCGCCACTTTGAATAATGCATTCAATACGGTCCAGTACAGCGGCGTGAATACCACGCTGGGCTCGCCGACCTTTGGCCAGGTTTCCTCGGTTGGCACGATGCGGCAGTTCACGTTCATGGCGCGGTTCAGGTTCTAGCGAAAATGGGTCATGTAACTGGGCGCGACTTCAGTCGTGCCGAAGAGACGGCAAAATCCAAGCGGGCTTTAGCCCCTGGGGGAGCTCGGCACGCATCGGAACGGCGCGAAAGGGGCAGGATGACGACCTGGTTGCAGCGTATTGGAGCGGGGGGGGCGGTGCTGGCGTTGACACTGCCCGGCGCACAGCCGGCGCCCGCACAGCAGTCGTCCACGTCGGTCGCGACGCCCGTCACCAATACGCCCCAGGGCGGCTTCGTCCTCAAGATGAACGGCGACCTGGTGCTCACCAACGTCGTCGCCGTCGACCAGAAGACCGGCCAGTTCGTCCACGGCCTCAAACCCTCCGACTTCCGCGTCTGGGAAAACGGCAAAGAGCAGCACATCACCAGCTTCGACTACCAGAGCGTCGACATGGCCAAGCCCTTGCAGGAAGCCACGGTGAGCGGCCTCGCCGCCGGCCCCACCCCCGGCGGTCAGAAAGCCGTGGTCGTCGCCAGTCCCGAGGAGTTGCGCAACCACCGGCTCATCGTCATGTTCTTCGACCTCACCTCCATGCAGCCCGAGGACCTCGACCGCTGCGTCGACGCCGCCGAACAGTTCCTCAAAACCAGGATGCAGCCCGCCGACCTGGTGGCCCTCGTCTCGCTCGGCAACACCCTCAACGTCGATCAGGACTTTACCGCCGACAAGCAGGCCCTGATCAACGAGGTCGCCGCCTACAACGGCTCGGAGGGCCAGGGCTTCGCCCAGGGCGCCAACGCCAACTCCAACCAGGTGGAAGACACCACCAGCTACACCGCCGACGAGAGCGAATACAACGACATCAACACCGACCGCGAGCTCTTCGCCATCCGCGCCATCGCCCAGTCATTGGCCAAGATCACCGAAAAGAAGTCGATGCTTTACTTCTCCGGCGGCATCTCGCGCGACGGCATCGAGAACCAGGCCTCGCTGCGCGCCGCCACCAACGCCGCCGTACGCGCCAACATGGCCATTTACAGCGTCGACACGCGCGGCCTGCAGGCCATCGGGCCGCTCGGCGACGCCTCCACCGGCAGCCTGCGCGGCAGCGGCGGCTTCACCGGCGGCGCGCTGATGAACAACATGAACCAGAACGCCGCCACGCAGGAGGTCATGGACACGCTCAGCCGCGACACCGGCGGCAAGGCCTTCTTCGACTCCAATGACTTCGCGCCGGCCTTCGCCCAGGTTCAGCACGACACCTCCGAGTACTACGCCGTCGGCTTTGTCTCCAGCGACACGACCCGCGACGGCAAATACCGCCGCCTCACCATCAAGATCGACAGGCCCGGCATCAAGCTCGAATATCGTCCCGGCTACTACGCCCCCGCCGACTACCGGCACTCCAACCACGAAGACCGCGAGCGCGAGCTCCAGGAGCAGCTCGCCAGCGACCTGCCCGCCACCGACATCGCCGTCTACATGGACGCCAGCTACTTTATGCTGAGCGACCGCCGCTACTACATGCCCGTCTCGCTGCTCGTCCCCGGCTCGCAAATCCCCTTCATCAAAGGTGGCGACAAGGACAAGGCCACCCTCGACATTGTCGGCGAGGTCATCGACGAGGTGAAGCGCCCCGTCGGCGAGGCGCGCCAGACCGTCAAGCTCAACCTCGACCCCGCGCTCCAGGCCCGCCAGAAGAACATCGAGTACACCACCAGCTTCACCCTCCCGCCCGGCAAGTACGAGATGAAGTTCGTCGTCCGCGAAAACGAGACGGGCAAGATGGGCTCCTTTGTCGCCGACATCACCCTGCCCGACCTGCACAAGGCGCCGCTCAAGATGAGCTCGATCGTGCTCTCTTCGATGCGGGAACCGAGTAAGAAACAAGATCCGCTGGTGCACGACGGCCAGGAGTACGTACCCAACATCAGCCACGTCTTCCGCCAGAACCAGCACATGTACCTGCTCTACGAGGTCTACGACCCCGCCCGCGCCAAACCCGGCGAAGATGAACCGAAGACCGCCAGACCCGAGCCGAAAGACGCGATCGACCTCCTGAGCAGCCTCGAACTCATCCAGGGCTCGACCAAAGTCTACGAGACCCCCATCGTCCGCGCCCGCCAGGTCAACGAGCAGGAACGCGACGCCGTCGCCTTCGAGCTCGACGTGCCCCTCGCCGGCCTCAAACCCGGCTCCTACCTCTGCCAGTTGAACGTCATCGACGACGCTGCCGGCAGCTTCGCCTTTCCGCGCTTCGCGGTTCTCGTTCGGCCGCCCAACTCCGGCGCCGGCACGGAGCAGGCTGCCCCGCCCACAGCGGGCGCCGGTGCCTCAGAGTGACCCAAATGCTTTTCCCCCAGCAAATTAGCCGCTTCTGAGCCTCCCGGCCGCTTTTCTTCGACGAATGCTCCCGCCGACCCTTGCATCCCGGCCCAAACGCGCTTAAGATGCGTCAAACGAGGATCATGCCCCTCACTGATTCCAGTTCGGCACTGCTGGCTCCGGCGCCCCCACCGGTAGGCCCCCGCTTGCGCGTGGACAAGCTTTGCGTCTCCATCCAGGCCCCCACGCCCGCGGAGCTCTTCGACCGCGTCGAGGCCGCCCTCGCCGACGCCCGCTTCATCGAGTTCCGCTTCGACAGCCTCGCCAAGCCCGTCGCTGCCCTGCCCCGCTTCAAGGAGTTCCTCGCCGCCCGCCGCGACCTCACCACCCTCGTCACCTGCCGCCGCACCCCATTCGGCGGCGGCTTCGCCGGCACCCTCGCCAACGAACTCGACATCCTCCAGAAAGCCTCCGAATGCGGCTGCCACATCGTCGATCTCGAGCTCGAATCAGCCGAGGAGTGCCGCCCGGCTCAGCTTTCCAAATTCCGCGCCGCCCTCCGCGCCGCCGGAACCGCCCTTCTGGTCAGCTTCCACGACTACGCCCGCACCAAGGGTCTCGATCACGTCACCGAACGCATCCAGGCCTTCGAGCCCGACTTCGTCAAGATCGCCACCACCGCCCGCACCCTCGCCGATAACCTCGCCATCCTGCGCATGATCGAGTCCCGCTCGCTCAGCACCCACGTCGTCGGTATCGCCATGGGCGAAGAAGGCATCGTCAGCCGCGTCCTCGGTCCCCGCTCCGGCGCCGCGTTCACTTTCGCCTCCGCCGGCGCAGGCGTTGAAACCGCTCCCGGACAGCTCTCCGTCCGCGCCTTCCACGATCTCTACCGCTTCGACAGCATCGATCAGGCCACACGCATCTTCGGCGTGGCCGGCAACCCCATCGCCCACTCCCTCTCGCCGCTCATGCACAACATCGCCTTCAAGCGTGAGGTCGTGAACGCCGTCATGCTCCCGCTGCGGGTTAAGGCCCTCGACGACCTGCTCACCCTGGCCCGCGAGCTGCCCCTGGCCGGGGTCGCCGTCACCATGCCCCTCAAGCAGGAGCTTTTGCCCCACTTGGCCAACATGGACCCCCTCACCGCCCGCATCGGCGCCTGTAACACCCTGCGCACCGGCGCCGACGGCAAGCTCTACGGCTTCAATACCGACGTCCAGGGCGTGGTCCGCCCCCTGGCGCGCCGTCTCCGCCTCAAGGGCGCCCGCATCGCCGTCCTGGGCGCCGGCGGAGCCGCCCGTGCCGCCGTCTTCGGCCTCGTCGATCAGGGCGCCGAGGTCTTCGTCGTCAACCGCACCCACGATACCGCCGTCGCCCTCGCCCGCAAGGCCAAAGCCAAATCCCTCAAACACGAATTGCTCGCCAAACAGCAGTTCGACGTCCTCATCAATACCACCCCCTGCGGCATGGCCGGCGTCAAGCCCGCCATGCCCGTCAAAGAAAACGAACTCAATGCCCGCCTGGTCTTCGACATGGTCTACAACCCTCTCGAAACCCCGCTCCTCAAGCTCGCCCGCGAGCGCGGCCTGGCCACCATCAGCGGCCTCGAGATGTTCGTCCAGCAGGGCGCCCGCCAGTTCGAGATCTGGACCGGCAAACCCGCCCCCGAAGCCGAGATGCAGCGGGTCGTCGAGCTCGCCCTCCGCAAGCGCGCATAACTCGGGCATCGCCTCCCCTAACCGAAGCAAACTCCAGCCAGCTAACTCGCCAACTCGCTGCCTTCTCCCCTCAAAAGCTGAACGACATTTGCAAATCAATGCTGCGATTCGCCGCGGCTGACGAGAAAAATCCTCCTGCCAGAGCGTTCGACTGGCCAAACAACGGCGATTCCAGCACGCCGACCGGTTGCGCCAGGTTCACGTTGTTGAAGATGTTCCTCGCCATGGCCGCCAACGTCATCGAATAGCGCCTTGGAACCGGCTGATCGAGCCGGGGAGGGCCGTTGTCGCGGCTCAAACCGCCCGGCCCCAGCCCTCCGCCTGGCGCCCCGCCTCCGCGCGGCCCGCCCCCCGGCGGCGGACCACCCCCCGGGCCGCCGAAGCCTGAACTCGATCCTCCTTCCACGCGGGGCCCAATGCCCATCGATTTGCTCACCCGCAGGTTCATGCTCAGTTCCGTCGGCCCCGTGCCGTAGTTATAGGGGATGCGTGCCTGGTTCCATGCCGGATCGAGATCGAACGTTCCATATTTCGTCTGCATCTTATCGGTGCTGGTCGACGTCACGTATGCGGGCCGGTCGTTGAACTGGTTGTCGCCGTTCAGGTCCTGCCCGATGGTGATGTTGAAAGGCGCGCCCGAGTTAGCCACCAGCATCGGACTGAAGGAGATTCCATAGGGCGCCTGCAGGTTGCCGCCCAGCAAAAAGCGGTTGTGCACGTCGAAGGTGGCGCGGCCGTAGTCGGCCCCGGGATCCGACTGGTCGGAAGGAAAGTAGGTCGCGCCCGAGGTGTCAGCCCTGGCGAAGTTCACCATGTAAAAACCGAAGAGGCTTACCCGGCGCGCCTTCACCGTGTAATTCAGCATCAGCTGGTTCTGCTTGTACACGCCCCCTGACTGGAACTGGTAGATGTTCTCGTTGATGCCGTTGGGTCGCGTGCCCGTGCCCGTCGTCGCATCGTAGGTCTGGGGAAGAAAAGCATTGATGTTGTCGCTCAGGTACTGGTGCACGCCGCGCGAGTTGATATAGGTGGCGGCTACCGTGGCCACGTTGCCAAACTGGTGCTCGACGCCGATGGCGGCCTGCATGTTGAGAGAGGCCTTGAGGTGCGGCGCGATCTCGTAGATCGTCGGCGCGGCCGTGCTGCTGAATGCCAGTTGTGAAGGCGAAGGCGCATCTTCATAAAAGCCCGGGTTCTCCACTACGTACTGCTTCTGGTTCACGCCGTTCTGGCGGATCGTCTGAAGCACGTTGCTCTCGGAAAACCGGTCGTAGAACCACCCGTAGCCGCCGCGGATCACCGTCTTTGCCTGCCGGCCATGGCCGCCCGCCGGAGCCCACGCAAACGACAATCGCGGCGCCCAGTCTGCATGGTCACTGATCCGGTTTTGTGACTCGAAGCGCAGGCCGTAACTCAGCGTAAGATTGGAGCGCGCCTTGTAGTCGTCCTGGTAGTACAGGCCGGCATCGAAGTAATCTACCTTCGCCCCCGCGTTTCCTGTCGTGACACTGTACTCGGTGGGCGTGTGCGCCTGGTAAGCGCTCAGCGACGAGTAGATATATTGACCATTGAAGCCGGAGGTCACATAGCTCGCGTCGCGGGTAAACCGGAGCCGCGCGCCGAAGTTGATGGCGTGCGCGCCCTTGCTCACCAAGGTGTAGTTCTGGAACTCGTAGCGGTCCTGGTTGTCGCGATCCACCCCAATATTGTTGCCCCCGTCTGTGAAAGCGCCCTGCACGGTGACCGTCGGATCGCTGTTCTGCGAGGCCTCGTTATCGCGGTCGCGGACATACTGGAACCGCGTCTCGTTCACCACGTTGGCGCCGAGTGCCTGCGTATCGCTGATCTGCAGGGTGTTCTCCTGGTTGGTTACGTTGTAGGCCTGGCTCTCCAGCGCAAGCTGCGAAACGCCGTCGTTGGTGTCCGCCTGGCGGTCGTACATGTAGCGAACGGTCAGCGTGTTGGTGGGGCTGAGCTGAAAGTCGAATCGGGGACTTACGTCCAGCCGCGACTGCGGATTGGCAACGGCTGCGGTGTAGTTGTAGGTGTTGCCGCTCGCGTCCAGAAGCTCTGCGTTCACGATCGCGTTCGACTGGCTGTCGCGCCGGAATACATTCGCGAACCACGAAGCCGATTTGTCGAGAGCGCCGCTGGCGCTGCCGACAAAGAATGTTGTGTAGTACGGCGGCTCGCTGCTCACAAACGGGTTGAGCGAGTTGAAGGCCGAGTCGTTGCCGTTGATCATGAACATGCCGTGCAGCTTGTCCGTCCCGGGCTTGGTGAAGATCTCGATGCGGCCGTAACCCAGCTTGTCGTACTGCGCGGAAAATGGATTCTGGTTGATGCGGATCTCGCGGATCGACGACTTGGGCGGAAGCTGCCCGCCCGTGAACCCGTCGATATAAATCTGGCCGCCATTGGGCCCCGCGGCCGGACCGGCAAGCGCGTCCAGCTCATTCTGTAACTCGTCGGGATCGTCCGAGAGCGCATCAAGATCCTTGCCCTTGATCACGATGGCGCCGGCGTTGTTCTCCGGGCTGGTGCTCACGCCCACGCTGTCTTCGCTCACATGCACCTGCTGCTGCTCCACGGGCAGTTGCAGCGTCACATTGGCCGTGGCCGGCTTGCCCGCCGTCACCGCAACGCCGATGACATTGGCCGGAGCGAAACCCGCCGCCGTCACCGAAAGCGAATAATCGCCCGGCGCCAGTTGATTCGCCTCATATCGGCCGTCGGCGCCGGTGGTAACTGTCCGCGAAGCTCCGGCGCCGCTCTTCATCACCACCTGCGCCGAGGGCACCAGGGCCCCGGTCGGGTCGGTCACCACGCCGTGAATGCTTCCAGTCGCGGCCGGCGACTGCGCACCAGCCGCGCATGAAAGACCCCACCCGGCCAATGTCATAAAGAGAAATCTGAGATGAAATCGCGCTGTCAGCTTGTTCATTGAGGCTCCTGCAGACTGCTGTATCCAGCACACCGCAGCGGAGCCCCTTGTGCGGTCATATTGGGTAAAGACGCGTAACGAATTGTCACGCCCGCCGTTACGATTTGTTACATTTTTTGCCGTCAACTCCTCGCGCTGCGGGCGTACGCTCTAGGAAGCGGATCACGTGAATGGAAGATGTCCTGCTCATCGACGACGATGTCGAGCTCTGCTCCATGCTTACGGAGTATCTCGGCCGCTATGGGTTCCGCGTGCACGCCGTGCACCGCGGCGATGAAGGATTGAGGATCGCGCGCACCGGCCGCTGGACGATCGTTCTGCTCGACGTCATGCTGCCCGGATTGGATGGATTCGAAGTGCTCAAACAGATTCGCGCCGCATCCCAGGTCAACGTGCTGCTCCTCACCGCGCGCGGCGAAGACGTGGACCGCATCGTGGGCCTGGAGATCGGCGCCGACGACTATCTGCCCAAGCCTTTCAATCCCCGGGAGCTGCTGGCCCGCGTGCGCGCCATCCTGCGCAGAGCCGGCTCCCCCGGCTCCAAAGACGAAACCGCTCCGCTGCGCGTAGACGATCTCGAGCTCGATCCGGCTGCGCGCATGGCCCTCGAAGGCGGCAAACAGCTCGACCTCACCAGCGTGGAGTTTGCTCTGCTGGAAGCGCTGATGCGCTCGCCCGGTCAGGTCATCTCCCGCGAGCAGTTGACCGAGAGCGTCCTCGGGCGCAGGTTCGATCCCTTCGACCGCAGCCTCGACATGCATGTAAGCCGCCTGCGCCGCAAGCTCGGCGAGACCGGCGCGCACGACGAGCGCGTGAAGACCATTCGCGGCACGGGCTACCAGCTTGTCGTCCGCAGGTGCTATGCGAGGGAAGGGACTGCGATGGAAGGAATTGATTGATGCGAGGCCTCTTCTTCAAAATCTTCGTCATCTTCTGGATCGCGCAGAGCCTCATCTTTGTCATCTCGACCGCGCTCATCCTGCAGCATCGCTTTCCCATGCCCCACCCCGACGTCTTGTTCGATTCTCTCTCCCTCAGCCTGCGCAGTGAGGCACAGGAGACCGCCGCGGCCTTCGAAACCGGCGGCTGTGCCGCGGTGCAAGCGTACGCGGCCGCGCGCCGCCAGGCCATCGCGCTCGAAGACGCGTCCGGAAGAGACCTCTGCGGCACGGCCGTTCAGCCCCTGAGCAAAAGCGGCGCGTTGCCAGGACGCCTCGCCGGACAGCAGATCGGGCGGCAATATGTATGGACCATGTCAGTGGTCTCGGTATCTGGAAAGCGCTACATCTTCCTGCTGAGCCTGCCCCACGCCGAACGAGAGCACACCTGGTACAGCGACCTCCTGCACTTCGCTTTTCCGCAGCTTCCCGTGGCGATCGCCGTAGGCGGTGTAACAACATTCGCGTTGGTGCTCATCTTCACCCGCCCCGTGATCCGGCTGAGGCAGGCGGCTCGCGAGCTCGCGCACGGCAATCTGCAGGCCCGCGTCAGGGAGACGGCGCCGCGGTCCCGTCTCTTTCAGGAAGACGAGTTCCACGCGCTCGTACACGACTTCAACCACATGGCCGAACGGCTGGAATCCCTGGTGAGTGCGCAGCAGATGTTGCTCCGCGACGTCTCGCACGAGCTGCGCTCTCCGCTGGCGCGGCTCAGCGTCGCATTGGAGCTGGCGCGCGAAGACGCTGCCGCAGAGATGGCGCCCCATCTCGACCGCATCGAGCGCGAGACCGCAAAACTCAATCAGCTCATCGGCCAGTTGCTCACTTTGTCGTCGATGGAGGCGATCGACTCCGCCGGCCGCTTCGAATCCGTGTCGCTCCTACAGCTTATCCGGCAGATGATTCCCGACGCCGAGTTCGAGGCCCGCCAGCGCCAGTGCTTCATCGCCTTCGATGCCCGGGAGGACTGCGTCATTCCAGGCAATCGCGAACTGCTCTATCGCGCCATCGAGAACGTGCTGCGCAACGCCATCCGCTTCACCGGCTCGCAAACCGAAGTGGAGATACGCCTGGAAGCGGTGCAGGAGCGAAGCGGCCGCTTCGCCGTCATCGAGGTGCGGGACCACGGCCCCGGCATTCCCGAGAGCGAGACCGATGCGATCTTTCGTCCGTTCTACCGCATCGACCGTGCACGCAGCCAGGAGACCGGCGGCTCCGGCGTAGGGCTCGCCATAACCGAGCGCGCCGTAAAGCTGCATCGCGGAGAGATACGCGCGTTCAATCGCATGGGCGGGGGCGCCACCATTCAGATGCGCCTTCCCAGCTCTCCCATCGCCGTGGCTGGCGAAAAATCGATGCGATAGCCTTGCCGCGGGGCGAGAGCCGTGGCGCTCTGCCGCTCCGTTGACTATGATAGGGGCAGGCGCTTCGGTAAACGCTTTCCAGAAACCGCCATGAAGCTCTCCGCATCCTCTCCGTTCCCTCCGCTCTTCTTCCTTTCGGCCCCGGCCCGGACCGCACGTCGTTCTCTTGCCGCCGCCAATCCCAGGAGTTCATCATGAGCAAAACCTCTCGTCGCTGTTTCCTGCAGGGCGCCGCCACCGTTGCCGCTGCCGCCGTCGCTCGCCGTGTTCCCGCGGCCGTTGCCTCCTCCACCCCCTCGCGCACCCGCCTCGCCCAGTTCGACTACTCCAGCGTCCAGCTCCTCGACGGCCCCATGCTCGACCAGTTCCGCGCCAATCACGCCTTCTTTCTCGCCCTCAGCGAGGACTCGATGCTGCAGCCCTTCCGCCAGAAAGCCGGCCTGCCGGCGCCTGGCCAAGAGTTGGGCGGATGGTATAGCTGGTCGAAGGACTTCGATCCCCCGCGCAACATGACCGGCTATGTTCCCGGCCACACCTTCGGGCAGTGGATGTCCGCCCTGGCGCGAGACTATGCCGCCACCGGCGATCCCGCCACGCAGGCCAAGATCGCGCGCATGGTGAGCGGCTTAGCCGAGGCCATCTCGCCGGCCTTCTATACCCACTACCCGCTCCCCGCCTACACATCGGACAAGATCGTCTGCGGCCTGGTCGACGCCCACCAGTTCGCCCGTGACCCCAATGCCCTCAAAGCGCTGGTGCGCGCGACCGACGCGGTCAACTCGCGCCTGCCTCCCCACGCGCTCACGCGCCCCGAGATGGCCGCGCGCCCGCACGAGAACATCGCCTGGACCTGGGACGAGAGCTATACTTTGCCGGAGAATTACTTCCTCGCTTACAAACGCAGCGGCGATCCCCGTTACCTAGAGCTCGCCAAGCGCTTTCTTATGGACAAAGACTACTTCGACCCCCTCGCCGAAGGTGACAACATCCTGCCTGGCCTGCACGCTTACAGCCATGTAAACGCGCTCAGCTCCGCCGCGCAGGCCTATCTCGTTCTGGGCAGCGAGAAGCATCTGCGCGCGGCAAGAAACGGCTTCGAATTCGTCCGCGCCACGCAGAGTTATGCCACCGGCGGCTGGGGCCCCAATGAGACATTCCGCGCCCCCGGCAGCGGCGACATGGCCAAGAGCCTCACCGACACCCACGCCAGTTTTGAGACGCCCTGCGGCTCCTATGGCCACTTCAAGATCGCCCGCTACCTGATGCGCGTCACCGGCGACAGCCGCTACGGCGACAGCATGGAGCAGGTCCTCTACAACACCATCCTCGGCGCGCTGCCCCTCCTGCCCGACGGCCAGAGCTTCTACTACTCCGACTACAACAACTCCGCTTCCAAGTTCCGCTTTCCCTATAAGTGGCCATGCTGCTCAGGCACCTTTCCGCAAATCACCGCGGACTACGGCATCAGCTCCTACTTTCATGACGGGCGCGACGTCTATGTGAATCTCTATGTTCCCTCGCGCCTCACCTGGCGCCAGGGCAGCACCAGCCTCGCCATCGAACAGCAAACGCAATATCCCCTCGCGCGCGAGGTCAGCCTTCGCGTTCGCACTGACCGGCCCGCAACCTTCGCGATCAATCTGCGCGTGCCCGCCTGGGCCGGTCCCGGCACGCGCATCACCATCAACGGCCGCACTCCCGTCGCCGGCCCGCCGCCCGGCACATTTGCGCCCATCCGTCGCGACTGGCGCAACGGCGATCGCATCGAAGTCGAGTTCGACATGCCCATGCGCCTTGAAGCCGTTGACCCGCAGCACCCGCAGACGGTCGCGCTGGTCCGCGGCCCGCTGTGCCTCTTTGCCGTTGAGCCCGCCCCCGCCACCTTCACGCGCAGCCAGTTGCTGGCCGCGGCCCAATCCGGCCCGGCCTCCTCGGAGTGGACGGTGCAATCCTCCGGCGCTCCGGTAACGTTCCTCCCATTCCCGGCAATTCACGAGCAGAAGTACCGCCTCTACCATCCGCTCGGAGGCTGAACGGCCAGGGCTGGGATTCTCCGCGGCATTCGAGGACCCGTATCTCACATCGCGCCCCGCCCCTCGCTCCGTCCGCCCGCGTTTGCCCGCATCCCGCCGCGTTATCCTTGTTGGTTGTCCTCATTCCGTCGTTATGCGCGAGCGCCCGCACGGCATCCAGACTGTCGCCGCCGCTCCCGCAAACCGCTGTCCCGTCTACCGCACCGAACGCCATTCATGATTCAGGAGTGTTATGGAAACGCCCTACGTACCTGATCCCGCCCGCTACGCCAATGCGCACTTCCGCCCCTGCGGCCGCTTCGGCCTGATGCTGCCTGCCATCACCCTCGGCCTCTGGCAGAACTTCGGCGGCGTCGATTCCTTTGAGAACGCGCGCGCCATGGTCCGCCGCGCCTTCGACCGCGGTGTAACTCACTTCGACCTGGCCAATAACTACGGCCCTCCCTACGGCTCCGCCGAAGAGAACTTCGGTAAGATCCTCTGCAAAGACTTCCGCGGCCTCCGCAACGAGTTAGTCATCTCCACCAAGGCCGGCTGGGATATGTGGCCCGGCCCCTATGGCATCGGAGGCTCCCGCAAGTACCTCCTTGCCTCCCTCGACGACAGCCTCAAGCGCATGGGCCTCGACTACGTCGATATCTTCTACGCCCATCGCCCCTGGAAGAACTGTGCTCTTGAAGAGACCATGGGCGCGCTCGTCTCCGCCGTCTTTCAGGGCAAGGCGCTCTACGTCGGCATCTCCTCTTACAGCCCGGAGCGCACCCGCGAAGCCGCGCGCATCCTCAAGAGCATGGGCGTCCCGCTCCTCATTCATCAGCCCTCTTACTCCATGCTCAACCGCTGGATCGAAGACGAGTTGCTCGGCGTTTTGGGTGAGTTGGGCGCCGGCTGCATCGCCTTCTCGCCTCTCGGCCAGGGCTTGCTCACCGATAAGTACCTTCACGGCGCCCCCCAAGACGCCCGCATGAATCCGGCCGGCTCCTTTGCCCCTCGGCTGCTCACCGAGGAGAACCTGCACCGCGTCCGCGCCCTTAACGAGATTGCGGCCCAACGCGGTCAGACCCTCGCGCAGATGGCCATCGCCTGGGTCCTCCGCGACCGCCGCGTATCTTCCGCGCTCATCGGCGCCCGCAACGTCCAGCAGCTCGATAACTCCCTCGACGCCCTCAGGAAACTCGAATTTACCGACGCCGAGCTCAGGGAGATCGACCAGTACGCCCAGGAAGGCGGAATCGATATCTGGCGCCGCGCGCGCGAGACCATGGAGTAAGTGCCTTTCGGCAGCTCTCACTCAATCAACTTTCCGCCAGGAGGACCGATGGAACGCCGCCAATTCCTTGCCGCCTCTCTCGCCGCATCCACCCTCGCCGCCGGCGGTGCCATCGCCGCGCCGGCCGCCGCCAATCCGCGCGAATTCTATCAGCTCCGCCGTTACAATCTCCGCACCGGCCCGCAGTTGAAGCTTACCGAAGACTTCTTTGCGAACGCGCTGATTCCCGCTGCCACGCGTCTCAGCCTCGGCCCGCTCGGCGCGTTCAAACTCGACATCGGCGAGCGTACCCCGGCTTATTACTTACTGATCCCCGGCCCATCGGCTGCCGCCCTCGCCGAGCTCGACCTCCGTCTCGCCGAAGACCCGGAGTTCCTTGAAGCTGCCGCCCCCTTCTGGAAAGCGACCGCCCTGGCGCCTGCATTTCAGGATGTGGAGATCACTCTTCTCGCCGCCTTCAAAGGCTGGCCCAAAGTCACGCCCCCGGCCGCCGCGGCCACCAGGAGCGAACGCATCTTCCAGCTCCGCACCTATCGCAGCCCCAGCAACGCCGATCATGTCCGCAAAGTGGAGATGTTTCACGCCGGCGAATTCGATATCTTCCGCAAGGCCGGCTTCCATCCCGTCTTCTTCGGCGACGCTCTCGCCGGCTCGCTGCTGCCGCACCTGACTTACATGCTGAGCTTCAAAGACAGCGCCGAACTCGAAGCTAAGTGGGACGTCTTCCGCAACGATCCCGCCTGGAAGCAGCTCTCCACCAGCCCCCGCTATGGATCCGACCAGTTGGTGACTAACATCGACAACCTTTTGCTCAGTCCGCTCGCCTGCTCCCAGATTTAAAGCCAATTCGGTGCTCACACCGCCCCGGCCGCTGGCCTGCGATTGTGTTGCCAACCCCATGCCCCGCTCTAGAGGCTGTTATTCACCCTCCCACGACCGGCGCCGGGCGTCCATTTTGCTCAGCTCGAAGAGCGAGGAGTGCCGGATACCGGGTGTATCTTTGCGACGAGCAATGAAGAAATCGGGAATATGGGCCGCGGCCCTGCGGCTTCCACCCCATCACGCAAGCTACGCGTGATGGGATCCCGGGTTACGGGGCAAATCGGGCCATACTTCCTTCTCGTCCGCGTCGGTGGACCCGCCACAGCCTTCGGGCTCGGTTTCTCACCCCGGCTTCGTCTGGCCCGATCTGCCCTCGCAACGCCGGCCGCGCGAAAGTGAATAACAGCCTCTATAATCGCCCCATGCCTCTCCTGGGCGATCCTAGGCCGCGCTCGGTGCTCCTGCTTACGGGGCTGGTGCTCTTGTTCTTCGCCCTCCTCGGCGCCCTTCAGGCGTTCAATTCTCCGCCCATCAGCTTCCTTACTCCAGAAACCTTCTGGGAGACCCTCGCCTTCACCGGCCTTACCGTCCTCATATTTCTGCTGCTCCTCGTGCTCCTGATGCTCCTGCTCAGGTACACGCTCAAACTCTACGCCGACCAGAGCAGTACGGCGCTGGGCGCGCGCCTGCGCACGCGCATGGTCCTGGGCGCCGGACTCATCGCGCTCATCCCCGCGGTCTGCATGTTTCTGTTCAGCTTTCTACTGATGAACCGCGCCATCGACCGCTGGTTCTCGCCCAACACATCGGAGCTGCACGAAGACTCGACACGCGTCGTCTTCGAGCTTGTGCAGTATGTCGCCAGCAACGCGCGCGTCGAGGCCGAATCGATTGCCTCCTCCGGCGCTCCCAACTGGGACCCCGCCCGTCTCCAGGCCGAACTCGTCTCCCACCGCATTACCCTCGCCGGCGGCTTTGCGGTGGTCTACGGAAAAAACCGCCAGGTCCTCACCAGCTACCAGGCCCCTCCAGAATCCACCTCGTCGACCCTCCTCAATTGGCCCGACGACGGCATCAGCACCGGAACCGCCACCTACGGCCCGCTTTCGACCACGCTGCTTGCGGGCGCCCAGCGCAGCGATGAGCCCGTGCTTAAAGTCAACGGCCAGGAGTACGCTCTCGGCCTCTCCGCCACGGATTCAGGCAAAGTTGTCGTGGTCGCGCTGCCTATGCCCCAGGGCCTCAGCCAGACCACCTCGCAGATTCGCGCCGGCGCCAAGGAGTACTGGCAGCTCTTCCGCTTCCGCAATCGCATTCGCACCACCTTCTTCCTGCTCCTTCTGCTCGTCACCGTCTTCGTCTTCTTCTCCAGCGTCTGGTTCGCGCTCTTTCTCTCCAAGCAGATCACCCAGCCCGTCGAGGCCCTCGCCGACGCCATGGACGCGATCGCCGCCGGCAAATACGAACAGCGCGTCGGCGCCATCGCCACCGGCGAAATGGCCGACCTGGTCCGCTCCTTCAACCACATGGCCGCCGATCTCGAAGCAAGCCGCCGGCTGGCCGAAAACGTACAGTCCCAGCTCACCGCCGCCAACCGCTCCATGGAGGAGCGCCGCCGCGAGCTCGAAACCGTCGTCGAAACCATCCCCAGCGGCGTCGTCACGCTCGATAGCAACGGCGTCGTACTGCAATCCAACCGCGCCTTCGCTGAACTGATGGGCAGGCACGGCGAATCGAGTCTTGTCGGCGAAAAGGTCGAGTCTCTGCTGCCCGCCGAGTGCGCCGACGACCTCGCCGGCGTCATCCGCCGCGGTCAGCGCATGGGCGCCGCCTCCACTGAGATCGACTTCCATTCCCGCGGCCGCGCCATGCATCTGGCCGTCACCAGCGCCCGCCTCGAGCTCGAGCGCGGACGCCCCGGCACCGTGCTCGTCGTCGAAGACACCACCGAACTGCTGCGCGCCCAGCGGCAGTTGGCCTGGAAGGAAGTCGCGCAGCGCGTCGCCCACGAGATCAAGAACCCCCTCACCCCCATCGCCCTCAGCGCCGAGCGCATCGGCAAACATCTTGACCGCGCGCAGCCCGACTCCCCCAACATCATCCGCAAGTGTAGCGAGATCATCCTCGGCTGCGTCGGCACCCTGCGTACCCTGGTCGATCAGTTCTCGGCCCTGGCCCAGTTTCCCGCGCCCCAGCCCCGCCTCTGCGACATGAATCAGATCGCCGACGAAGCATTGGCCCTCTTTGCCGGCCGGCTTGAAGGCATCACCCTGCAGCGCGATCTCGAGCCGGGCCTCCCCGCCGTCCTCGCCGATCCCGAAGCCATCCGCCGCGCCCTCGCCAACCTCATCGACAATGCCGCTGAAGCCATGCAGGGCAGCCTCCTCCGCATCCTCGGCCTCAGCACCCGCCTGAGCGAAGACGGCGAAGCCATTGAAATCTCTGTCTCCGACACCGGCCACGGCCTCACCGACGAAATCCGCGAGCGTCTCTTCCTGCCCTTTTACTCCACCAAGCATCGCGGCACCGGCCTGGGTCTCTCCATCGCCGCCAAAATCGCCCAGGAGCACGGCGGCTCCATCCGCGCTGAATCCAACTCTCCCAAAGGCGCGCGCTTCCTGCTTCGCCTGCCCCTTATCGAATCTGCCATTCAGGGCCTGGCCGGCGAGGCGCCCGCTGATGCCGCCGGCAACTCCACTGCTCGGGAAGTCCACTCATGAATCACATCCTCGTGGTGGACGATGAGGCAGAGATTCGCACTTCTCTTGAAGACATCCTCGCCGAGGAAGGCTATAGCGTCGCCGGCGCCCCCACCGCGGCTGAGGCCCTCGTCCTCCTTCGCGACGTTCCTTACGACGTGGTCCTTCTCGATATCTGGCTCCCAGACCGCGACGGCCTCGATGTCCTCGCCGACATTCGTCTGCTTGCTCCCGAGAGCCGCCCCGAAGTCCTCATCATCAGCGGCCACGGCACCATCGAGGCCGCCGTCAAAGCCACCAAGCTCGGCGCATACGACTTTCTCGAAAAACCACTCTCTCTCGATCGCACCCTGATCGTCATCAAAAACGCTGTTGAAGCCCGTCGCCTCCGCGCGGAAAATCAGGAGTTCAAGCGCCAGTTCAGCGCCGCCTCGGTGCTCACCGGCGAAAGCGTCCCCGTCAAGGCCCTCCGCCAGCAGATTCGCCTCATGGCCCCCACCAATGGCCGCGTTCTCATCTACGGCGAATCGGGCACCGGCAAAGAGCTCATCGCCCACTCCATCCACGCGGAAAGCCTTCGCCGCGACCGCGTCTTCGTCGAGCTCAACTGCGCCGCCATCCCCGAGGCCTTCATTGAAGCCGAGCTCTTCGGCTACCGGCACGGCGTGCAGCCCGGCGGTCCGCCCGAGCAGCGCGGCACCCTTGAGCGCGCCGACGGCGGCACCCTCTTCCTCGACGAAGTCGGCGACATGAGCCTCAAGACCCAGGCCAAGATGCTCTCCGCCCTCGACGATCAGCTCTTCACACCCGTCGGCGGCACGCAGCCCCTTCGCGTCGACGTGCGCCTCATCGCCTCCACCAACAAGGACCTCGAAGAAGAGATCGCCAAGGGCAACTTCCGCGAAGACCTCTTCTACCGGCTCAACGTCGTGCCCTTTTTCGTGCCGCCTTTGCGCGAGCGCCGGCAGGACATCCCCCCGCTGGCGCGCGAGTTCCTCTCCGAATTCGGCCGCCAGTACGGCCGCCCCCGCATGGAAATCGCTGAAGACGCCCTCGAAGCCCTCTCCGAGTATCGCTGGCCCGGCAACGTCCGCGAGCTCAAAAACGTCATCGAGCGCGTCCTCATCCTCAATCCCCGCATCCTGCGCATCGAGCGCAAGTACCTGCCCCCGCTCTCGCACAAGTCCGCAGCCCGCGCCGCCGAAGAGTTTTCCTCCCTGCAGCAGGCCCGCGACGCCTACGAGCGTGAATACATCCTCAAGAAGATCGAAGAGGCCCGCAACAACATCAGCCACGCCGCCGAGCTGCTCGGCCTCGAGCGCAGCCACCTCTATCGAAAAATGAAGGCCCTCGGCATCAGCGTCCGCGAATAGCCCCTTATGCCCGCACGCTTTCGGAGATAGCTGCATCCGTCAAGGGTTGCGCGTCGTCCTCCGCGCCCGCCGCTTTTGTCTGCCGGTTCTTATAACTCGCCGTCACAAACTCCCGAAACAGCGGGTGCGGCTCCAATGGCTTCGATTTGAACTCCGGATGGAACTGGCAGCCCAGAAAGTAAGGATGGTCCGGTAACTCGATAATCTCCACATAAGTCTGGTCCGGGGTCGTCCCGCTCAGCCGCATCCCCGCTCCCGTCAGCAGCGCCTCGTACTCGCGGTTGAACTCGTACCGGTGCCGATGCCGCTCGCTGATCTCCGTCGCCCCATACGCCCTCGCCGCCAGCGAATCTTCCTGCAGGATGCACGTCCACGCGCCCAGCCGCATCGTCCCGCCCATCTCCTCCACGCCCAGCAGTTCGCGGAGCTTATAAATAATGCGGTGCTGGCTCGCCGGGTCGAACTCGCTCGAATTCGCGTCCCTCAATCCGCATACGTTGCGCGCAAACTCGATGCACGCCGTCTGCATCCCCAGGCAGATTCCGAAATAGGGCACCTGTTTCTCCCGCGCGTAGCGGATCGCATTCAGCATCCCCTCGATCCCGCGCTTCCCGAACCCTCCCGGCACCAGGATCCCGTCAAACCCTTCTAACTGAGCCTCGTAACTCCGGTCATCAGCGCTCTTCGACTCCAGCCCCTCCGCTTCGATCCAGGTAAGATTCAACTTGAGATTCTGCGAGATAGCTCCATGAGTCAGCGCCTCTTTCAGCGACTTATAACTGTCCTCGTACTCCACATACTTCCCCACGATAGCAATGGAAACCTCATCCTTGGGGTGATAGCACCGCTCGACTAACTCGCGCCACCTCCCTAAGTCCGCCTCCGGCGCCTCCTTGTGGAGATACCTCAGGATCAGCGTATCCACTCCTTCCTGCGCAAAGCCGAGGGGCACCTCGTAGATGAACGGAACGGTGCGCGCGCCGATCACCGCCTTCTCTTCCACGTTGCAGAACGCCGCGATCTTCTGCTTGATCTCCCGGCTCATCGCCCGGTCCGACCGGCACAGCAGCACATCGGCCTGGATTCCGATCGACAGCAGCTCCTTCACCGAGTGCTGCGTCGGCTTGGTCTTCAACTCCTGCGCCGCGGCAATCCACGGCACCAGCGTCAAGTGCACAAACACCGTATTTTCGCGCCCCAGCTCCTGCCGCATCTGCCGGATCGCCTCCAGAAACGGCAGCGACTCGATATCGCCCACCGTCCCGCCGATCTCCACGATCGTCACATCGGCGCCGTTCGACGAAACCTTGCGCATCGCGTTCTTGATCTCGTTGGTCACGTGCGGAATCACCTGCACCGTCTTGCCCAGGTAGTCGCCCCGGCGCTCCTTCAAAATAATTTGCTCGTAGATTCGCCCCGTCGTGAGGTTGTTGTCCCGCGAGAGCGGCGCGTGGGTGAAACGCTCGTAGTGGCCCAGGTCCAGGTCGGTCTCGGCGCCGTCGTCGGTCACAAACACCTCGCCGTGCTGAAAGGGCGACATCGTCCCCGGATCGACGTTCAGGTACGGATCGAACTTCATCAGGTTCACCCGCAGCCCGCGGCTCTCCAGCAGACAGCCGATCGAGGCCGCCGCCAGTCCCTTGCCTAAACTGGATACAACTCCCCCCGTCACAAAGACATACTTTGCCGACATCGATGCACCCTCTGCGTTGAATTGTTGTGATTGGACGTACCTGGTGGGCACAATCAAGTATGACAGAGAATGCGGTGGGAAGAAACCGATAAATGCCGTGGGCTGAGGAAAGCCCGCAGGAAACTGATGCTAACCCTCTTACTTTCTGCTCGCTCTCGCGTCGTAGGCATTGCGTGCGGCAGTGACGCGCTCCTGGTTGGCCTCCTTCCACTCCCAGATGCCGCAGACAGCCTCCCCCAGACTCTCGCCAAGCTCCGTAATGCGGTAGTCGACGTGCGGCGGAATCACCGGGTGCACGATCCGGGTGACCAGCCCGTATCGCTCCATTTGGCGCAGTGTTTTGGTGAGCATCTTCTGGCTAATGCCTCCGATCTGCTCCTCAAGGCGAGTGAAGCGCAGCTCTCGGGCCTCGGAAAGCACCTCGATCACCAGCAGTGTCCACTTGTCGGCGATCAGGTCGAGAATCTCCCGACCGAACTCCCAGCCAGGACTCTTTAGAATCTCGGTATAAGGCGATCTTACGGTATCCATCGGGTAAGTATAGAATAAAAAGGTGCCTACTTGCCATTAGAAACTGAGAGAGCTACGATCCAGTCTGTGGAGGATGAACCAACCCATGACAACGACTGCAACCGCTTCCCGAAAGCTGGGCAAAACCGGTCCTGAAGTCTTCCCCCTCGCCCTCGGCTGCATGGGCATGAGCGGCATGTACGGCGCAACCGACGAAAACGAGAGTATCGCCACCATCCACACCGCCCTCGACGCCGGCATCAATCTCCTCGATACCGGCGACTTCTACGGCATGGGCCACAATGAGATGCTCATCGGCCGCGCCCTCCGCCTAGGCCGCGAGGGCGTCCTCCTCTCGGTAAAGTTCGGCGCCCAGCGCGGCCCCGACGGCGCCTGGCTCGGCTACGACGCCCGTCCCGCCGCCGTCAAAACCGCGCTCGCCTACTCCCTCAAGCGCCTCGGCGTCGACTACATCGACATCTACCGTCCTGCCCGCCTCGATCCCAAAGTCCCCATCGAAGAGACCATCGGCGCCATCGCCGACCTCATCCGGGCCGGCTACGTCCGCCACATCGGCCTCTCTGAGGTCGGTCCCGAAACCATCCGCCGCGCCGCCGCCGTCCACCCCATCGCCGACCTCCAGATCGAGTACTCCCTCCTCAGCCGCGGCCCTGAAACCGCCATCTTCCCCCTCCTCAAAGAACTCGGCATCGCCGCCACCACCTACGGCGCGCTTTCCCGCGGCCTGCTTTCCGGCTCGCGACCCTCCGCCGCCAGCGACTTCCGCGCCCATCTCCCCCGCTTCACGGGCGAAAACCTCACCCGCAACCAGCAACTCGTCTCCCGCCTCCGCGAGATCGCCTCCGCCAGGGGAATCACACAGGTCCAGTTGGCGATTGCCTGGGTGCTGGCCAAAGGCAGCTCACTTGTGCCCGTCATCGGCTCCCGCACCCGCGCCCATGTCGCCGAAAGCCTCACCGCCCTCGACGTAAAACTCTCCGCGGAGGAGATTGCGGAGCTCGAATCGGCCGTCCCCGCCCACGCCGTCGCCGGCACCCGCTACGACCCCCGCCAGATGCAGGTCCTTGACAGCGAAAGGTAACCACTCGCTGGATCTGCCCCGAACCGCCTCGGCGCGCCAGGTCAACTGCGCGGCGGAGCAGGAGGTGAAATTGGACCGGATCGAAATCCTGAAAACCGACATCACCATCCTCGCCGTCGACGCCATCGTCAACGCTGCCAACAACTCCCTCCTCGGCGGAGGCGGCGTGGACGGCGCCATCCACCGCGCCGCCGGGCCCGAACTTTATGAAGAATGCCTCACCCTCCACGGCTGCAAGACCGGCCAGGCCAAAATCACCCGCGGCTACTGCCTCCCGGCGAAGCACGTCATCCACACCGTCGGTCCAGTCTGGAACGGCGGCAACCACAACGAACCGGAGCTCCTCGCGAGCTGCTATCGCTGGTGTTTCGCCTTGGCCCGCGAGCACCGTATCCGCACCATCGCCTTCCCCGCCATCAGTTGCGGCATCTACGGCTACCCCGTCGACCGCGCCGTCGCCATCGCCATCCGCGAAACCCTCGCCGAACTTGAGGCCAATCCCGCCATCGAGAGAGTGATCTTCGCCTGCTTCGGAGATGAAATCTATTCCACCTACCTCTCAGCGCTGAAGAGCGGCTAAGTCCGTCCACGATCCCAAAAATCAAAGGGCAGGCCATTGCAGCCTGCCCTTCTTGCAACTCCGGCGCAGCCTCTCAGCCCCGGCTCAGAAGTTCAATGTCACCCTCGCCGTCAGCGCCCGCGGAGTCACGTAGTGCGTGCCCGAGAACGTGGACAGGTAGTTATACAGCGCGTACTTGTTGGTCACGTTGATTGCTGTGAGGTCGAGGTTCGTCTTGAATTTGTCGGCATGAAAGATGTTGTTCATGCCGATGGTGGCATCGAAGAGGTTGCGGGGCGCGACCCGAGGCGGATTGTGGTCGTCGTTCTCGGTGTTAGGCGCAGGAATCTGCACCAGGTTGGACTTGTATCCCGCGTTGTCGCAGGAGGAGAAGCCAAAGTAGGGCGTGGCCTTCACTCCGTCGCAGGTCAAACCCATTTCAAACTGCTCGTCATAGGTAAGGCCGCTCAGGTCGACTCCCGGCAGGCCGGCAGGTGTAGTGAAAGTTCCGCAAGGGCTGTTCGGGTCGCTGGTGGCGTTGTAGCAAGGAACCGCGCCGGCCACGAGGCCTGAATCGAACCGCCAGTTGAAGCCGTAGTAGAGCCCGCCTGCCCAACGATTCCCAGGCACGGTGTACTGCAGGTGCGTGGTCTGGTTGAACTTCTCATCGTGGTCGATGCGGAAGGGATATTGAGTTCCCTGAGAGACGCCCGTGTTCGTGCCGGCTCCGCCGATTTGGGGCGGGTAGAACCGCGCCGCCACCGACGACATCACGGTGTAAGCGGTGAATCCATGAATCTCCGGTACCTCCGCGTGAAGGGCGAACCCGGGGATCTTGGAGTTATGCCAGTCGACGGGGAAGGTGATGGGCGTATTTCCCAGCACGCTGAAGTCGTGAGCGCCATGCGTGTACTTCCACATGTACTCACCACCGACCAGCAGCCTCTTGCCGAAGGCCTGTTCGAAGCTGGCATGGAAATCGTTGCGCCAGCCCGGCCTCAGAATTCCGAGAAGTCCAGGATTGCAGGCCAGCAGCGGGTTGAGCACCGGGTCACCACATCCCTCGCTCGAGAGCACCAGGTTCTCGTTGAACGGCGTCTCCATCGTGCGAGCGTAGGAAACGGCGAGCACGGTGTTGGTTTGTTTTACGCGGTAAGAGATGCCCGGCCGGGGCTCCACCTCGCTCTTGTCTGCCAGGCCGTTGTATACGTCCCCGCGAAGACCAAGGTTCAGGCTCCAGTTGCCGGCCTTGATTATGTCTTCAACGTAGGTCGAAAGTTCTTTCACATCGGTGTGGCCGAACCATGCATACTCCGCTCCGCCACGTGTAAGGTCATAGGGCTCCAGAATCGACTGGTAGTTTCCGCCAGCCGATGGGGCATTGGAGAAAGAGGTCACTCCGTTGCATTGCGAGGGATCCGAATAGCCCGGCAGGGGATTACCGTTCACATCCACGCAGGGCGAGTTATACGTCGGATTGACGATCCCCAGGTTGTCGTGTTCCCGAAGGAACGTTTGCCCGTATTGAATGCCGATCCTGACATTGTTGACGCCCTTCACATAGGACCAGTCGGAGTGCGCTGCGACGTTCATGAGCGTGCGGTTCTGAGAGATCGAAGAGGTCTGCTCGTTGGGCGCGCCTTCATCGGCCAGCGGGTTCCCGCTCGGATAGTAGTTATAGAAGTCTTTTCTGACCCAGGCGCCGAAGTTCAGTACAGAGTTGGGGCTGGTCACGCGCGTGTACGTGGGTGAAATGTTAAAGGTGTTGATTTTGGAGCGCTGGTCGGCGTTGCCAACGTTTGCGAAGGTGGGATTCGCGCTCGCGCCTCCGCTGACAACATTTTGAACGTTGAGGTTGTCGAAGGAATTTGGCGTCTGGAACCAGGAGCGGCTGTAGTTCAGGTCCACATGGATCGAATCGGTCGAGGTGAAGGTGCGGTCGATTCGATCGAAGAAATTCTCCTCATTTCCCTTGTCGTGAAAGACGG
>DATJMU010000139.1:0-30632 GCA_035508555.1 Occallatibacter sp.
GGCGAGTGGGCGCGGCAGTCGCAGGCGGACGGCATCGCGGCCACGTTCTGGGATCAGTATGGGATGTTCTGCCACGATCCGCGGTGCAAGGCCAACGGGCTGGACCAGTTCAAGAACGAGCTGTATGAGTCGATCTCGCATTACTACTCGGTCGTCAAGCCGATGGGCAAGCAGCTTCACCTGCGCACGTGGTCATCGGGATGCCCGCACTGGCTGCGCGATCAGTATGTACACGCGCCGGGGTATGGTCAGTTCTCGGAGTCGCACTACGAGCTGTGGTCGCGGGTGGCGAAGGAGACGCCGGGCGAGATATTGATGCAGACCAAGGTGTATCACTCGGACTGCGAGCCGGACCCACCCATGGATGCGATGCTGGGCAAGTGCAAGCCGCATATCGAAATTGTCGAGTACCAGGACGTGGGGCAGACGATCGGGCGGCAGTACTTTCCGGCGTCGGTTGTGAACTACATGGCGTGGACGATGCAGAAGGCGCTGACGCTGGTGGGGCACGAAGGCGGCGCGGAGATTGGCGCGGGCGGCACGATGCAGACCAACTACGATGCGTACGCAGACATTCTGAACGGATGCAAGGCCTACGCGTGGCGGGAGCTGAGCTGGGATGTGAACGCCGATTTGGACAAGGTATGGGCCGACTGGGCTGGATCGATCTACTCGCCGCAGGCCGCGCCGCATGTGGCGAAGGCGATGCAGCTCTCGGAGGACGCGGTGTACAAGACGTTTTCGCCGCTGGGGTTCGGCTCGGCGACCAACTCGGACTTTGCCGACAGCATCGCGCGGCGGGAGACGCTGCTGCGGTATACGAATCGCAACTATCTGCCGGAGTATGCGAAGTACCTGGAGCCGACCAAGGAGAACATTGCTCTCATCGTCGCGGAGAAGCAGAAGGCGCTGGCGGATATCGACGCGATGTTCGAGGCGCTGGAGGCGGCCAAGCCCTATCTGACAGCGGCCGAGCGGCAGGAGATTGAGACGCGCTTCGACTGGCTGCGGGAGTTCGCCATCTGCAACGTGACGCTGGACGCGAGCCTGTGGCGATTCCGGTATCTGCGCGCGCAGGCGGCGATGCTGACCACGGACCCGGAGCAACTGAAGCCGCTGGCCGAGGCCTGGGACACGGTGGAGAAGCACGCACCGCTGCTGTTCCGCTACGATCCCAAGCAGCAGTTTGCGTGCTACGATGTGCCGCTGGGCGAACTGCGACGGAAGCCGGAGCTGGGATCGCCGCTGCCGCTCATGCACGAGATTTATACACGGTCGCTGGTGTTCATGGAGGAGTCGGTGGGGCCGGATTATCTGCCGCAGGAGTTTATTCGCACTTCTGTATCGATCGATGTGCCGACGGAGATGGAGCACCCAGTGCGTTTGCAGAACAAGAGTTGAGACGGTATTGATGGGAAATATGACAAGCCGGCGGGATTTTCTGAAGTCGTCAGCGCTTTCGGGACTCGCACTTGGATCAGTTGGGGCGAATGCGCCGCTGCTCGCAGGGGAGGCGCAGGATGCGAGCCAGGCCGCGACGGCGCGCAGGCCGAATATCGTGCTCTACTGCTCCGACCAACTGCGGACGGATTTTATCGGAGCGTACAACGAGAACTCGATGACGAAGACGCCGAACCTCGACAGCATGGTGCGGCGCGGGTCGTCGTTCAAGTACGCGGTGACCAATCAACCGCTGTGCTCGCCGTCGCGTGCGTGCATGATCACGGGGCGGTATGCGACCGAGACGGGCGAGTGGAAGATTGCGACGGGGATGCGCGACGATCTGCCTACGCTGGCCTCGGTGCTGCGCGAGAACGGCTACACGGCGAACTTTATCGGCAAATGGCACCTGATGAAGGCCGATCACAAGACGCACGCGGGGTACGGATGGGTTCCGCCGGAGCACCGGCACGGGTTTCTCGATCTGTGGGAGGGCGCGAACGAGTTCGAGCACACGACGCATCCTTATTACGGGACGATCTGGGATTCGGACGGCAAGGAGATTACGTACAAGGACGAGTACCGCGTGGACTTCATCACGGACCGCGCGGTGAAGTTCCTGAAGCAGCCGCAGGAGAAGCCGTTTCTGCTGTACATATCGCAACTGGAGCCGCACCAGCAGAACGACCTGGGGCGCGTGGTGGCGCCGAAGGGATACGCGGAGCGGTACAAG
This sequence comes from Occallatibacter sp., assembly GCA_035508555.1. GTDB lineage: Bacteria > Acidobacteriota > Terriglobia > Terriglobales > Acidobacteriaceae > Telmatobacter. The sequence continues at coordinate 2,174 of DATJMU010000139.1, forward strand.
AACCCGTGGGTTCCGGCGGACGTGCGCGGGCTGCCGGGCGACTGGCAGGAGCAACTGCCGGACTATTACGGGTGCGCGGAGAAGATCGACGAGTCGGTGGGAACGATCCTGAAGACGCTTGAAGAGCAGGGTCTGCTGGACAACACGATTGTTGCATTCATCAGCGACCATGGGTGCCAGTTCAAGACGCGCAACACGGAGTACAAGCGCAGCCCGCACGATGCGTCGATCCGGATTCCGTTTATTTTGCAGGGGCCGGGACTGGACCGGGCAGTGGTGCGCGACGAGATTGTGACCATGATTGACCTGACGCCGACGCTGCTGGCAGCGGCGGGGATTGCGGCGCCGGCATCGATGAAGGGACGCAATGCGCTGCCGCTGTTCGCTTCGCGCGAGGCGCAGGAGGCGTGGGACAACACAGCGTACATCCAGATCAGCGAGTCGATGGTGGGGCGGGCGATACGGACCCCGCAATGGTGCTACTGCGTGGCCGACCGGTCAAAGATAGGGACGGAGACGCCGACGAGCGCGCAGTACGACGAGTACCAGATGTACAACCTGAGCGACGATCCGGCGCAGCAGGTGAACCTGATTGCGCGCGAGGAGTACCGCGAGCAAGCGGCGAGGCTGAGGGCGCTGCTGTTGAAGAAGATGAGCGAGGCGGGCGAGGAGGTTGCGGAGATTACGCCGGCGCATCTGTATCCGTGATGGGGGCAGAGCCTCTAAGCGACCTTAGGTTTTGGAATCACTGCTCCCAGGGGATAAGGCCCCATTGATTTTGCCGCGTTTACGGGACGGACGAAAGCCAACGGCCCGAACGTTTCGCAGCGCCCCTCCGGGGCGCATGGCTCCATTTGCAAGCGTGGCCAGGACTGCGCTCCGTTTGTCCTGGGCTATTCTCGCGTTCCCCCTACCCCGGGGGAACCAAAATCGAATCTTCCCGTAAGCTGTGCGGCGTGAGCTTTTGAGGTAACAGCTATTCAGAGTTTCCGGGGGCATTACCGCTTTCGCTTGGCGGCTCGTCGGTGTTGCGCACGGGGCCGTTGAGGATGGGCGAAGTCAGCCCGGCGAGGCGCGGGGACTGGACGCCGTCGATGTCGAAGACGACGATCTGGTTCCAGCCCAGGTGCAGCCAGGGGCCGGGGACGTAGAGCGTGTCTTGCGGGCCGATGACCCAGTAGCGGCCGATGGCGTGGCCGTTGATCCAGACCGCGCCTTTGTGCAGGCTGCGCACGTCGAGGAAGGTGTCGCCGATGCTGGTGACGAGGAAGCGGCCGCGATAGAACGCGGGGCCGTCGGCTTTTGCGACGCGATGGAAGCGAACGCTGGCGAAGCTGGTCATGGGCAGCGTGTAGACCTGCCAGCCGGTGAGTTGCCTGCCGTCGAGGGTGACGCCCTGGGGCGCGCCTTTTTGCGCGTGGCGCATCATGCGCGTGGAGTTGATGCGGCCGTCGTTCTCGATGAGGATGTCGAGCCGGGCTTGCGATTTGGCGCTGTCGATGGAGAGCGAGTCCTGCTTGAGGCGGCGGTCGAGGGCGCCGATGAGTCTGCCGTCGAGATAGATCCGGGCGTAGTCGTTCATGGCGGGGATGGCGAGCGTGCCGTGCGCCGGACCGTGGAGCGTGGTGCGGTAAAGGATGAAGCCGTAGTCCTGGCCGTACATCTCCATGGCTTTGGCGGTCTGGGAGGGGATGGGCGCGGGCAGGTTCTTCCAGAGCGAGGCGCTTTCAGTCAGCTTGAAGGGCGCGAGGGCGATGACCGGCGGCGGCGCAGGAACGGGCAGCAGCGCGTGGTCTGCGTACTTTGCAAAGACCTTGCGGTAGGCGTAGTACTTGGGCGTGGGATGGCCGGCTTCGTCGAGGGGAGCGTCGTAGTCGTAGCTGGTGACGTCGGGCATGTACTGGCCGTCGGTCCAACTGGCGCCGGCCATGAAGCCGAAGCTGGTGCCGCCGTGAAACATGTAGAGGTTGAGCGAGGCGCCGCGGCTGAGGATGGTTTCGAGGTCGGCGAGCTGCGGGTTGATGAGGCGGGTCTGGTGGGGCTGGCCCCAGTGATCGAACCATCCGGGCCAATACTCGGCGGCAAAGAGGGGCTGGCCGGGGCGCATGGCGGCGAGAAAATCGAGGCCCTGCGCAGCGTGGCCCATGCCGAAGTTGACAGCGGCGTAGGTGCCGGGAAGCGAGCCGTTCTTTTCCCCGCGGGTGGGGTTGGTGGTGAAGAGAAGCGCGTCGGTGAAGCCGGCCTTCAGAAAGATTTCGCGCAGGTGCTTCAGATATTCCTGGTCGGAGCCGAAGTCGCCGTACTCGTTTTCCATCTGGACCGCGATGATGGGACCGCCGCGGCCGATCTGGTACGGCGCGACCTCCTGGCCGAGCTTCATGATCCAGCGCTCGGCGGGGACCATGAATGCCGGATCGTTGGAGCGCAGGGCGGTTTCCATCTTGGGGTCGTCGAGCAGCCAGGCGGGAAAGCCGCCGAACTCCCACTCGGCGCAGGAGTAGGGGCCGGCGCGGAGGATGACGTGGAGGCCTTCCTGCTGGGCTTCGCGCAGGAACTCGGGCAGGTCGGCGTTGCCGGTGAAGTTCCAGACGCCGGGCTGGGGTTCGTGGACGTTCCAGAAGACGTAGGTGGCGATGGTGTTGAGGCCCATGGCTTTCGCCATCTCCATGCGGTCGCGCCAGTAGGCGCGCGGGATGCGGGCGTAGTGCATCTCGCCGGAGAGGATCTGGAAGGGCCTGCCATCGAGGAGGAACTGATTGCCTTTGATGGTGAAGGACTGCTGCTGCGCGGTGAGCGGGAGGGCGATGGCACACGCCAGAGTGGCGGCGGCGATGCGGGAAAGCAGAGTGCGCGGCATGGGGTCCTTTCTATTGCGCGAGGATGGCCGTCTTCCTCACCGTGAGGCCCTGCGTGCATGATCGTGGTGGTCATGCTGGGGAAGCTGGACGACCTGCGCGCCGGCGAGGAGGAATGCGCCCACGCCATAGTTGTAGCTCGACGATGGCAGATAGTGGGCGGGCGCCGCGCCGGTTTGCTGGATGTTGCCGAGGCGGCCGTCCGAGTAGATCTGGCTGACCAGACCGGGCCAGGCCCTGGCGATGACGGGCATGTAGGTTGCGCGGTCAAGGACGCCGCGGTTGACGCCCCAGGCGAGCGCGAAGGTGATGAGCGCGGAGCCGGAGACTTCGGGCTGGGGATAATCCGCGGGGTCGAGCAGATCGGAGTGCCAGAGGCCGTCGTTCGGGTCCTGAAGGGCGGCGATGGCGGCGGCCATCTGGCGGAGCTGCGTCAGGTAGCGGGCGCGATCGGGAAAGTTGCTGGGCATGGAATCGAGGGTGCGGGCGATTCCGCCCATCACCCAGCCCTCGCCGCGGGACCAGAAGATGGGGTTGCCGCGGGGATCGGTCTTGTGGAGATAGGTGATGTCGCGGAAGTAGAGATGACGGTTTGTGTCGTAGAGGAGATCCGAAGTCTGCCACCAGTGCTTGTCGAGATAGTCGAGATATTTTTGCTCGTGGGTGGCGGCGTACATGCGGGACCAGACGGGCGGGCCCATAAAGAGGGCATCGCACCACCACCAGGGAATCTGGGCCTGGATGGGGGGAATGTGCGGGCCGGCGCCGGCGATCAGGCTGTCGAGCGCAGTCTGGGTGGGCGCGATTTTGTCAGGGGCGGGCTTGAGCAGGTAGAGCTCGAGATAGGTCTGCGCGACGCTTTGATCGTCGGCGCTGGGATGCGGGGAACGCAGCTCCCAGTGGAATTGCTCGGCCATGGATTGCATGGCGTCGCGATAGCGGTTGTCGTGAAGCGCGGGAGAGGCGGCCATGAAGCCGGCGTAGAGCACGCTCCAGGTCCAGATGCGGTCGAAGTAGGGCTGGGAGCGGTCGAGCTCCCAATCGGCGACCTTGCGCATGGCGGCGCGGACGTCGGCGGGCCGCAGCGAGCCTGACAGATTTGCTTTGGGGCCGGGATCGGGTGGGGCGTCGCCGAAGTGGCGGGAGGTGTCCTTGTCGATGCCGGCCTGCTCCTCAGGCGTAATGCCATTGGGATTCGCGGAAGCCTGATCATTCGGTGTTGCGGACAAAGCGGCGTTCTGCTGCCAGCTTGACTTGAGCATCGAAGGCACAAGATACACGGACAGCGGCGAGTGCGCCTGCTGGATTGCCAGCGCCACGCACTGCGCGTTCAGCTCGGCGCCTTCGGCGCTGGTGTGGGTGTGGTCCTTCGGAAAGAGCAGGGCCGTCTTTTCGGGGCCCATGGCTTCGAGGCGGTCGGCTTCGATGTCGGACATGTCGATGTAAGGGACGTGCTCTTCGGCGGAGAGCTGGCGCAGCTCGGCGTCATAGCCCATATCGCGCTCAATGCGCGGCTTGCCGTCGGGACCGGGCTTCCAGATGTTGCGGATGGTGAGCGAGAGCAGCAGCGGGGTGGCGCCTTTGGCGCGGGTGTCGGCGATGTACTTGCGGATGTACCAGCCATAGGTATGGACGGTTTCGGCCTGGCCACCGGGGAGGGTGACGTCCTGAGTTTCGTTGCCCAGACCCTTGAGAGTGCCGCGGGCTTTGGGGCCGGCGAGGTCGCCGCCGTCGTTGTGGCCCATCTGCAGGAGGACGTAGTCGCCGGGCTTCATCTCGGCGAGGACGCTCGCCCAGTGGCCTTCGCGGATGTAACTGCGGCTGCTGCGGCCGGCGATGGCGCGATTGGCGACGTTGATGCGCGCGGTGTCGAAGTAGTGGGCGAAGTGGTCGCCCCATCCGAGGTCGGCCTGGTTGCGGGCGGTGGAGTCGCCGACGATGAAGACGGTGGGCAGTGCGGGATTGAGGGGAACGGCGCGCGGGGCGGAGGATTGCGGGGGAGTAGGCGGCGGCTGGAGAGAGGCCGAAGGAGCCTGAGCGAGAGCAGCGCCGCGGGCAGAGGCGAGCACAAGAAGGAGCAGGGCAAGGTAGAGCAAAGTGCAAGATTTTTGAGACATCGACCAGAACTCCGCGAGGGGCGGTGAAGAGCGGGACTGAGAGCCATCATCTCGCGCCGGACCGACCTTAACAAGAAAAAATTCTCCTATTGACACAGTTTGAGCGGGCACCTATAGTTTTGCGGTGGTCTGACCGGCCTTCGTTTCGTCATTTTCCGCGCCAGAATCATTGGTTTCCCGGCACAGCCTTCTGAGGCGGCGGGCTCATCGCGATGCAGAGGACAGACAATCAAATGAAAGCCCAATGGTGGACAGCCGGCGTCGTTTTGCTGGGGCTGGCGGCGTGTGGAGAGGTCGCTGGGGGTCAGCAGCGCGCCCGGGGGCCGTTGAATTATCCGCCACTGCCGGCGGGCGTGAGCATTCAGCGAAATATTCACTACGAAAAATATGCGGGAACGGTACTCGATATTCTTGCGCCGAAGACGCGCCTGGCCGGCGGGCGGCCCGGCGTGGTGGTCTTTCACGGGGGCGGGTGGATTCATACGGGAAAGGAGACGGCGTACGAGTCGCTGTGTTTGCCTTACCTGGAGCGCGGGTTTGTGGTGGCGAACGTGGAGTACCGAGTGGCCGCGCAGGCGACAGCGCCGGCGGCGGTAACGGATGCGCTGGAGGCGACACACTGGTTCTTCAAACACGCGCGGGAGCTGGGGATGGACCCGAAGCGGATTGTGGTGACGGGCGGGTCGGCCGGCGGACACCTGGCGCTGATGGTGGGGATGACGCCGAAGAGTGCGCACCTGGGGCCGGTGAGCCCGGTGGCGGCGGTGGTGGATGGATACGGGATCACAGACGCGGTGGATCTGCTGAACGGGCCGCATCACCAGACGTGGGCCAACGACTGGATTCCCACGGGGCCCCAGTGCGTGGAACTGGCGCGGAAGGTTTCACCGATGACGTACGTGCGGCACGACCTGCCGCCGATCTTGATTGCGCAGGGCGCGGACGACCACACGGTGCCGGTGGAGCAGGCCATCCGGCTGCACAACGCGCTGGATATGGACGGAGCGGCGAACGAGCTGATGATTGTGCCGAATGCCGGACATGGGTTCAGCCGGGAGCAATGGGGGCCGCTGGATGAGAAGATCTTTGCGTTTCTGGCGGCGCACGGGATTGTGCCGCCAGAGGATTCTCAGCAAATCCATCCGGCCAATTGACGGAGATTGCAATAGGAAAACAATTTTGTGGCGAATACACGGCCAGCGTATGATGGCAGCGCGCCAAAGCGAAGGAGGGGACGGCTTGAGAACGGGGAGACGGAGCTTGCGGCTGGCCGCGTGGGGAATGACGGCGGTCTTTCTGGGGTGTGCGGCCGGGGCGCGTGCGCAAGCGGACCTGCAGACGCTGGCGAAGAGCTTCCAGTCGCCGCCAGCGGACGCGAAGCCCGAGACGCGCTGGTGGTGGTTCGGTCCCGCGGTGACCAGGCCGGAACTCGAGCGCGAGATGGAGCAGATGAAGGCGGGAGGGTTCGGAGGGTTCGAGATACAGCCGGTGTATCCGCTGGCGCTGGGCGATCCGCAGGCGGGATTCGAGAACTTTCCGTTTCTCTCGCAGGAGTTTCTGGGGGATGTGAGCTTTGTGAACGAGGAGGCGCAGAAGCTGGGGCTGCGCGTGAACCTGACGCTGGGCAGCGGGTGGCCGTACGGAGGGCCGCAGACGCCGGTGACGGAGGCTTCGTGCGACCTGCGGATGGTGCAGACGCCGCTGACGGCGGGGACGGATTCGGTGAAGGTGCCTTACGTGGGAAACGGCGAGGAGCTGGTGGCAGTCTTCCTGGCTCAATCGGACTGGGAGCAGGCAGGCGGGGCGCAGCCGAAAATGTTGCCTCTGCCGGCGGCGGGAGCGGCGCGGATGAATGTGCCTGCCGGGGCTGCCGGCGACGAGCTGCTGTGGTTTATGTGGACGCGGACGGGGCAGCAGGTGAAGCGGCCCAGCATAGGTGCGGAGGGGTTCGTGCTCGACCATTTCTCGCACGCGGCTGTGGCCGACCATTTGCGCGATGTGGCCGATCCGCTGATGACGGCGTTTGGAAGCGAGCCGCCCTACTCGGTGTTCAGCGACTCGCTGGAGGTGTACGGTGCGGACTGGACGCCGGAGTTTCTGGCGGAGTTTCGCAAGCTGAGGGGATATGACCTGCTGCCGCATCTGCCGGAGCTGTTCACGGCGCATCCGAGCGAGGAGGCGCTGGAGTTCCGTCACGACTGGGGGCTGACCCTGACCGAACTGGTCGACGAAAACTACCTTACGCAGATCAACACGTGGGCCAACGCGCACCACACGCAGTTCCGGTCGCAGAGCTATGGGTACCCGGCGGTTTCACTTTCGAGCAATGCGCTGGTGGATCTGCCGGAGGGCGAGGGACCGCAGTGGCAGCAGTTCTCGTTCATGCGCTGGGCTTCGTCGGCGAGCCATGTTTACGGGCGAAATGTGACGTCGTCGGAGACGTGGACGTGGCTGCACTCGCCACCGTTCCGGGCGACGCCGCTGGACATGAAGGCCGAGGCGGACCGGTTCTTTCTGGAGGGCAGCAATCAACTGATGGCCCATGGGTGGCCGTATTCGCCAGCTTCGGCGGGCGAGCCGGGATGGAACTTCTATGCGGCAGGGGCGTTCAATACGCACAATCCCTGGTGGATCGTGATGCCGGACGTGATGCGGTATATGCAGCGGGTGAGCTGGGTGCTGCGGCAGGGGCAGCCGGACAACGAGGTGGCGGTGTATCTGCCGGAGGACGACGCGTGGGCGGGATTCACGCCGGGACAGGCTTCGATTACGGCGCTGATGCCGCGGTGGATTACGCCGGCGCTGACGCAGGCGATTGAGGACGCGGGCTACAACCTGGACTATATCGACGCGGCGGCGATTGCGAAGCGGGGGATTCATTATCCGGTACTGGTGCTGCCGGATGTGGACAGGATGACGCCGACAACGCTGGAGCAGATCAAGGAGTACGTGGCGGACGGGGGCAAGGTGATCGCGGTGGGGCGGATTCCGGGCGAGGCGCCGGGCTACTTGAATCATGGGCTGGATTCGGCGGAGGTGGCGGCGGAGGCGAAGGCGCTGTTTGGCGAGATGGGGGCGCGGCTTATTCCGGATGCGGCGGGGCTGGGCGAGGCGCTCAACCAGGATGTGCCGGCGGCGATGCGGCTATCGCCGGTTGCGCCGCTGGTCGGTTTCATTCACCGCAAACTTTCCGGTGCGGACCTCTACTTTATCGCCAATACGGGCAACGAGCCTGTTTCGACAGAGGCGCGTTTTCGCGCCAAGGGGACCATGGCGGAGTGGATGGATGCCGACAGTGGCGCGATCTACGGCGCCGTGCTGCGCGACGGGGCAATCACGCTCGACCTTGCGCCCTATGGGTCGCGGATTCTGCTGCTGCACAACGGGGCGGCGCTGGGAAAGCCGGCGAATGCCGAGGAGAGCGGCAACGGGCACGCGAGGGTGGTGGGCGACCTGAGCGGGAATTGGAAGGTCCGCTTCGGGAAGAGTGGGATCGAAGAGGAGATGCCGAAGCTGGCTTCGTGGACCGAGAATGCGAAGACACTCTACTACTCGGGCGTGGCGACGTACACGAAGAGCTTCGAGGCGCCGGCGGAGTTAGCCAGTGGCGCGCGGCTGGTGCTCGACTTCGGCGAGGGGACGCCGATCCAAAATCCGCGGAGACACATGGGGACGCAGGCTCTGCTTGATCCGCCGATCCGCGCAGCCGCGGTGATCTTTGTCAACGGCAAGAGGGCGGCAGAACTGTGGCATCCGCCTTACAGAATTGATGTAACGCCGCTCGTGAAGCCAGGGACGAACCTGCTTGAAGTGGAAGTGGCGAACACGGCCATCAACGAGCGGGCGGGCGCGTCGCTGCCGGACTACCGGCTGCTGTGGGAGCGCTACGGGAGACGGTTCGAGCCGCAGGACATGAACAATCTGCAGCCGATCCCGTCAGGGCTGCTGGGACCGGTACGGCTGCTGGCAGTGGGCCGATGAATGTCGCACCCATGTGCGCCAGGCAGCGGGCAGCTCAGAAGCTGACTTTGCGGCCGGGCAGCCAGGTGAGCTGAATGGTGGTGGCGGTGACGGTCTGTTCGCCGGGCAGGTAGACGGGCGCCTTCCAGTGCTCAACGGTAAAGTTGCCGTTCACTTCAAAGTCCTGGCCGATGCGCTTGACGACCTGGAAGCCGAAGTCGTTGAGGGTAGTGCCGCCGGGGATGAAGTCCTTGGCAGCTTTCTGGTTGCGATAGTCGGCGCGAATCCACTCGTTGCCGCTCAGGTGCCAGGTGAGCCAGGCCTGGCCGCCTTTGTCTTCGCGGCCGATCCAGTCGCCGAAGAGCTGGCCCTCATTGGTGTAGCCCTGGCGCTCGATGTACTCGTAGTACATGAAGTGGCCGCCGTTGCTGGTGGAAACCGGAGGATCGGTGGAGGCGCCCTCCAGGCGCAGGTCGAGGCGGGAGATGCCCGGGAAATGGGACAGGTAAATGCCGGGCCGCCAGGAAGCGCGGCGGGGGGCATCGATCGGCGAGATGTCGTCGTGGACCTCGGAGTCTGAGTAGAGGGTGAGCCAGTTGCGGAGGTAGGGGAGCCGCCAGGAGAAGTCAAAGGCACCGAAGCGAGCGCCCGGATCGGTGGGACCGCATTTTGCGCCGGGACAGCCGGCGGCGGTGGTGCTGAAGAAGCTGCGCAGGAAGCTCTTGAGGGTTACGGGTTCGTGGCCCTCGCCGCCAAACATGGCGGTGCGCTCGAAGCCGAACTCGAGGTCGCGGTAGGGCTTGAAGCTGATCTTTTCCACATGGACCCAGGGGTCGCCCGGGTTGATCACATTGGGAGTGTTCGGGGAGGGATTGGCCTCGTAAGCAGGGTTGAGCATGAGGGTATGGCCGCGGAGGGCGCCGACGAGAAACTCATAACGGAACGGCCCGGTGAGACGGGACAGCCCGGGGACCCAGAGGGGTTCGATGCGGTCGATGTGAAAGGCGTAGAAGCTCTGGGCGTTGTTGGAGAAGGCCATGGCGCCGCCCTGGTCCGGGCTGAGCCACTCGTCCTGCTTGCCGAAGGAGATGACGTGATTGAGGACCTGTGCGGAGACGTAAGCTTCGAGGATGCGGCCCTGGGTTGCTGTGCCGATGGGTCCGAGGGGGATGGTGGGCTGGCTGTAAGGGGTATTGGTGGCAGGATTGAGAAAGCTGACCTGATCGATATTCGACAAAGTCTGGGCGAGGGCCGCGGAGTAACCGGCGGCCGATGGGGCTCCCTGAAATTCGCCGCGCACGTAGACGGCGAAGCGGCCGGCGGTGGCGTAGCCGCTGGCGCCGGAGTAGTTGTTGAACCCGTTCTCAAAGGGGCGGCCGTAGTCGTTCACGATGGTCGAGCCGAGGTGGTAGCTATCGTCGAGCGGTGTGCCGCTGATGCCGCGCGCCACGGTGTAGACCGATTCGAGGCGGACCCCGCCCTGATGTTGCTGGCAGGGACCAGTCATATCGGTTTCAAGGAACTGGTTCAGGGCTTTGTAGATTTCGCGGGCTTCGTCTGTGGTGGGGCCGTCGTCGGCATTATCGATCTGTGCGTCCGCGTCTTCGAGCATGTGACCGAGGCTGGCGCGGGTCCAGGGACGCATATCGAGGAAGACGTGGTCGAGGAAGCCGAGCGAGTAGAGGCGGAGCACGGCCGGGTAGATCCAGCTATCGACGGGGATGTACGGGGAGCCAAGGATGGAGGGCTCGCAGATCGGAGCGGGAACGGCGGCGGATTGCTGAGCGGAGGGTCCCGGCTGCGCAGGGGCGAGAGCACTTGCGGAGGACGCAAGCAGGAACGCAACCAGAAGGGACGTGCATCGGCAAACGGGGGAGTCAGCCACGCGAGGGGACACGTTCATACCCACACTCTATCATCCGGATGCAGGGGCGAGACGCCGGCTCGGAGAGATGTCGGGGCCGAACGCAGGAGGAGCTCAGCCGCAATATTTCAATGACTTGGCGGTCTGGGAAGAAGGGACGGGCAAAAGGAGTGCCGCGCCTGAGGGGCGCATGGAAAGGGCCGGCCAGACTGGACGCAGAGAGGGATCGAGCGCAAGCGGGAAAAGGATTCCGGTCAGACTTTTGCGCGGCGGGAGCGGGCAGGGTGTGCCTCGGCCTCGATGGCTGCCCGGAGTTCAGAAGCAAAGCCCGCGAGCACGGAGTCCTTCAGTTGTGCGACGGGCAGGCCCTTGCGCGCGAGATAGCGCTCCATATTGGTGATGGGATCGTCGGCGGGTTTGCCGGAGGGGGCGCCTTCGATGCGGAATGGAAGGCAGTGAATCAAAGTGGGACCGGAGCCGCGGCGGGCGTGACCGATGGCCTCCTGGGCCACGCGATAGACGGCGACAGCGTCATTGCGATCGACGGCGATGGTGGGGATGCTCGCAGGGGAAGGTTTTGAGCGGCTGGCCGGCACGGTGCGTTTGCGTCCGGCGGGATTGTGCGGCACGTGCAGCGAGACGAAGAGCATGGGCAGGAGATGCGAAGCGGCGAAGTCGAGGGTTTCGCGGCAGGCATCGATGTTCTGGAGATCGTCGAGGAAGACGACGACAATTCTTTCGTGGGAGCTGTGGCTGTTGGCGAGGGCAAGGCCGGCGGCGAGGTTGACGCGCGCCGAAGCGGACAAGGATGGCGGAAGGATATTGGAGACAGTGAACGGATCGGAACGGCCGCCGCGCGGGGATTGGGGGGATGGGGCGGGCGCAGGAAAGAGGGAGCCGAGAGGGAGGCCCTTGATAAAACAGGCGGGAAGATCGCGCGGCGAAACCGCTACAGCGTCGTCGGGATGGAGGTCGATAGCGACGGCGGCGGCCACAGCTTCGCGGCGCGGAGCGCTGGCTTTGCGCGATGGGACCATGCGCTCTTCGATCATGCGGCACTTGAGCATGGCGGCAAAGAGCTGAGCGAGCTTTTCGTTCGAGACGAGCGAGAAGCCGTTGTGGACGGAGTGAGGAGCGGGCGTGGAGGCTCTTGGGTTGCCTTTGATCTTCATGGCGGCGGGATCTTGCGGATGAGGCGATTGTAACCGATCCTGCGGAGCATTTCGCGCGCCTGGGCATACGGGAGGAAGGTGAGCGACGGTGCGAAGGTCACCACTGCACGCCGGGGTAGAGGCTGGGAATGCGAAAGGCGTGGAACTGGTCGGCGTTGGGCGTGGTGGCCTGCCAGATCACTTGAGTGTCCTGGCTGTTGAGCTCCTGGACGATAGCGCCCGCCAAGGGAGCGCAGAAGTCGACCTCCATATCGCCGTCGGCGAGCGTTTCCGCGTTGCCGCCGAAGAAGCTGTAGTAGCTGGGCGGGGGAGCGTAGTGCGTGACCAGGGTGGCGGTCATGTTGCCCTCGTTGATCTCGTACACGGGGGCGGTGGAATAGCAACTTGCCGTGGTGGGGGCTTCCGGCTTGCAGAACACCTGGCCGGTGGGAAAGATGCGGTCGTTGCCGTTGTCCATGAGGCCGAGGCGGAAGACGCCGGTGGTGTTGGAGGTGAAGTAGCTCATGCCATGCTGGGCGAAGAACCAGTCGGTGGGATCAACGCCGCCGATGAGTTTGAAGTCGCCGCCTTCGCCGAGGCGCCAGAGGATCTTGCCCGAGCCGACGCCGTCGAGGAACTCGATCTTGATGATCCAGTTCTGGTGGCGCATGGAGAGCAGGAGGTTGTGGTCGTCGCTGGAGTAGAGCAGGTCGTTGGCGTGGGTCCAGTCGGGGAAGTTCATGGGATGGCGGTTGACGTCGAGGTGGTCGAAGGTGTTCCAGACCCAGTCGGGATTGAGGTTCTGATCGACGTCGATAATGGCGTCGCCAAGGACGGAGGTAGTTCCCGGATAGCCGGGAAGGTTGGTGTAGTCCTTGGCATAAGCGGCGAGCATCACAAGATGGCCATTGGGCAGGGCAAGGACATCGTGGTGAAAGCTCTTGAACTTGTAGAGATTTCCTTGGGCGTCGCGGAGGCTGGAGGTGGCGAGCCTGGCGTTGAGCTCATCCATGGTGAGTTCGCGCACGGTATTGCCGGCGAGGTCGACCTCGCGGATTTCGTTGATCACCTGGTTGGAGTTTTTGCCGACGGAGAACGAGGAGAGATAGGAGATGACCATGAGCAGATCACCGTTGGGCAACAGTTGGATTCCCTGGATGGTGTCGACCGGAGGATGCAGGTAGGAGTAAGTCCAGATCACGTTACCCTTGAGGTCGGTGGCGAAGGCCTGGGTATCGGTGCTCGGAACGAGCGTATTCCAGAGCTCGATGCCGGGCTGTGGATCGCCTCCGCCCGGAGAGGAGATTTGGATTGACGAAGTGACGGGAGGGGTACCGGTTTTGCAGGTCTGGTCGGCATCGGTGAAAGTGGCGCCGTCGTCGAGGGTGATCTGGGCGCGCATGTGATAGAGAGTCTGGCCCAACATGCCGGCGACGTAGACCTGGGTATATCCGCCGTTGGGCGAGGGCGTGGGGACTTTCCAGGTATTCAGTCCATAGCTGGTGGTGGTGCCGAACTGAACCGAGGCGTTGCCGGGCGCGGGCAGGTAGACGGCGTACTCGGCGACCTGGGGGTTTTTGGTGCGATCGGGGCAGGTAACGTCTCCATTGACGATGATCGAGACCACCGAAGTGGCGTAGTCCTGCGCGGGCGAGGAAGCGAGCGCCGCGGTGACGGTGACGTTCTCGCTCTTGAGGATGAATGCGGGCGCGGTGTACTGGCCTGTGGAACTGACGGTGCCGACGGTGGAGTTGCCGCCCGCGATTCCGTCAACGAGCCACTCGATCGGGCCGCCGCTGGCAGCGAATTGAACGGAGTTGCCCTGGGCGACGGCGGCGTAGGGAGGAGTCATGGTGACGGAGCCGCTCTGCGACGCGGTGGGCGGAGGGTTGGATGGCGGCGGCTGCGGAAGCGGAACACCGTGCTCGAGGGAACTGCCGCAGCCGGCGAGGAATGCAACCGAAGCCATGAAGAAGGCGGCGGCGGCAAGGGCGCGGATGGGTCCAGACCAGCGTGCACATGGAGACGGCGGGTCTTCGATGTCGAGGGAAGAGCTCATCAAGCAAGTAGGATGCGTGCGAGCCAGCAAGCCGGCCGGTCTTGTGCCGGTGGGACCTGCCCGTGAGCATTGTAACGCTCCGGGGCGACCGGCTGTGGGGAGTGGAGGGTGTAACGTGAGTAAGTCAATCGGCCGAGGGCAAAGGGCGAGCGGGAGGGAATTCTTACAAAGTGAGCGACCAACGAGTGAAGAAGCAGCGCGGAACCGTCCCTATGCGTTACCCCCTGGTGCTTTGGTTGATGACCATGGGCGCGATTGCCTTTATGGACCGCACGAATATCTCGATTGCGGGGATCGAGATGGGCCGGGAGTTTGGAATCGACGACACGCACCTGGGGTGGGTGTTCAGCGCGTTCCTGATCGGGTATGCGGGGTTCCAGATACCCGGCGGCGTGCTGGCGCGGCGGTTTGGGCCGCGATGGGTGCTGACGTTCGGCGTGCTCTGGTGGGGCGTCTTCACGGCGCTGACCGCGGCGGCGCCGGCGGGCGTGGCGGGGGCGCTGCTGATCCTGATTCTGATCCGGCTGGCGCTGGGCGCGGGGGAAGCGGTGATGTACCCGGCGGCGAACCAGTTTGTGGAGCGCTGGATTCCGATCTCGGAGCGCGGCCTGGCCAACGGCATCATCTTTGGTGGAGTGGGATTGGGATCCACGCTCGCGCCTCCGCTGCTGACGGCCATCATCCTTCGCTACGGCTGGCACGTCTCGTTCTGGTTCTGCGCGGTGCTTGGCATCTTCGCGGGTGCGGTGTGGTACGTTACGGCGCGCAACACGCCCGAAGAGCACCCGTGGGTGGGCGAGCGCGAGCTCAAACGGATTGTGAGCGGACGCGGCGACGCGCGCGAGAGACCGGAGACGGCCAGTTCCAAAGCGCCGGCGCGCGTCCCCTGGAAGAAGATCTTCACGAGCAAGGACATTCTTGCGGTAACCGCGAGTTATTTTACGTACGGCTACGTTTCGTGGATCTTCTTCAGCTGGTTTTATATCTACCTGGCGCAGGCGCGGGGGCTGAGCCTGAAGACGAGCGCGCTTTATTCAACGGTGCCGTTTATCTCAATGACGGTGGGCTGCCTGCTGGGCGGGCTGGCGAGCGACTGGCTGGCGAACTACGCGAGCATGCGGGCGAGCCGGTCGTATCTGCCATGCTTTGCGCTGCTGCTGACGGCCGTATTGCTGCTGGTGGGCTCACGGGCGGAGAGCGCGCAGACGGCCACCCTGGTGCTGGCAGCGGGAGCGGGTGCGCTGTATCTCTCGCAGAGCTGCTTCTGGTCAGTGACGGCGGACTTTGCGGGTGAGTATGCCGGCGTGGTCTCGGGCGCGATGAACATGGGCTGCCAGATCGGCGGGGCGGTGACGGCAACGGTGACGCCGATCATCGCCTCGCACTTCGGATGGGTATCGTCGTTCCTGACGGCGGCGGTGCTGGCGGCAGTGGGCGGGCTGGCGTGGCTGGCGGTAAATCCGAATGCGCGGCTTGCGCAGGCTGAGGATTGACGCGAGCGGTCCGGTTACTTCAGCACGCGATCGAGATCGACTTCGACGGCCTGGGCCCACATCTGGCCGTGCTTCCGGAGGCCGGCGGCGTTGAAGTGAACGCCTCTGCCGTTGTCCTGGCGGTACTCGGGGCCGAGGGTGTCAGTATCGGGGCCCTCGAAGGCAAGGCCTTTGCGCCAGAGGCTGCGCTGGGCGGCCTGGATGGACGGCGCGGACGGGTGTTTGGGCTGGTAGGTAGCTTCGGCGACGAACCAGGGGAAGTTCCAGCCGGCATCCTTGCGCGAGGCTTTGATCACCTCGACCATCATCTTGCGATAGAGGTCTGCGGGAATCTGGTGGCTGGGCGCCTGGTTCGAGTCGGACTCGCCCTGATGCCAGAGGAGGGCGCGGAATCCGTGCTTGCCGAGCTGGTGGATGCGCTGCATCATACCGTTGAAGAGGGTTCCGTCGGAGACCAGCTCGCCTTGTGCGTTGCGGGAGACGAACCGGGTCATCGTAGGCATGACGTAGACGGGATCGCCGGCGGGCAGCCACTGGCGCACGCTGGTGGAACCGTGGCCCACCGAGGCGATGCCGATGGGCACATGGTATTGGCGGTAGAGGGCGTCGCCAAAGGCGGGGATGAAGCTGCCCTTCTTGCTGTGGTCCTGGACGCCGGGCTGGGGATCGTCGGCGATGCGCCAGGAGGAGCCGTCGAAGGCAACGACCATGCGGGTTTCGGTGACCTGGCGGACTTCGCCGTAGTTGGTGGAGTTGGACTGGCCGGAGACGACGAAGACTTCGCCGACGCCCACGTGCGGCACGGCAGTTTCGGCGACGGGCCTTTGCCGGCGCAGGGCGCGCACCTCGATCTGGTAGAAGCCGCCGGGCGTGGTGGCGAGGGAGCCGTGAAATGCGCCCGTCGACTTGTCGAGCGGGAGGCGCACCCAGTTGCCGGGCAGCGGGCCCCTGAGCGAAGTTCCGGTGAGGCGCACCTCGATGCGATCGGCGGACACGTGCTCTTCTCCGCTCACTTCGACTTTGCCTTTCATACGGGCGCTGCGCTGGAAGACCTGATAGTCGAGCGGGGAGGTGAGCGTGATTGCAGCAGGCGCGGTCTGACCCGCCACGGTCTGTGCGCAGAGGAGGTTGCACGGCAGCAGGGCTGCGATGAGAGCAGATGACAGCAGAAGACGCTGAATGGGGCACCTCTGGGATTGCGACAATGATCGGAGGGTCTATTCCGGTATGGGAGCGACCTGGAGCATGAACCGCCCCGGCAGATCATCATAGCGCAGGGGCGCCTGAAGCTGGAGATGCAGAGAAGCAAGGCGTAAATTGCCGTGCGAACCGCGCGAAACGGGCGTACCTTTGGAGCTATCGCCGGTTGATGCGCGTTCTTCGCGCTGCACGCGGGAGGTTTTCCGATGAAGCGATTCGCGGCCGCCGTTCTGCTCCTGTTTTTGGTCCCGGGCCTTGCCATGGGGCAAAAGAAACCAAAGAAGCCTGCAATTTCCGCCGTTTTCGCACAGGCGCGCTATGTTTATATAGAAGCAGTCGATGGGAATGAGTTCAACCCCGATCTATACCCTGCCGACCGAGAAGCTATTGCGAACGTGGAGAAGGCTCTTCAGGCCTGGAAGCGCTATGTGCTCACGGTGAGCCGTCAGGACGCCGATCTGGTGTTTGTTGTGCGCTCGGGAAGACTGGCAGGCGCCGGGGTTGGCTATGGCCGGAGCGCAGGTCCCGGGCCGCAGCGCGCTCAGATTCCGGGGCAGCAGTATCCAACCGGGTCTGTTCTGACGACGAGCGCGGAGGCCGGACCGCCGGACGATCTGCTTGAAGTTTGCCAACGCGACCCCGATGGGACACTCAGCGTTCCGCTTTGGATCCGCACCGAACAGGGTGGGCTTGACGAGCCTGGAATGCCTCTGTTCCGGCAACTCAAGGACGCGGTAGATCGCGCCTATCCGCCAACGCAGGCTAAGCAGACGAAGAAGCCGTGACGCAAGGCGGAGGTGCCGCGTGCCTCAAGTCGAGTAGTCTGCGTTGATGTGGAAGTATTCGACGGTGAGGTCTGTGGTCCAGAAGACGCAGGTTCCCGCGCCCTGGTGCAAGTCGATCGAGATCGAGTATGCGGGCTGCTCGAGATAGGCGTGCGCGGCGGCTTCGTTGAACTCCGGGTCGCGGCCTCCGTTGACGCAGATGGGCAGGTGGCCGAAGCGAATCTCGATGCGGTCGGGATCGACTTCGGCGCCGGAGTAGCCGGTGGCGGCGGCGAGCCGGCCCCAGTTGGGGTCGCAGCCGGCCCAGGCGGTTTTGACGAGAGGTGAGTGGGCGATGGCTTTGGCGACGCGGAGGGCGTCGGCATCGGAAGCGGCGCCCGAGATGCGAAGCTCGACGACGTGCTTGACGCCTTCGCCGTCGGCGACGACCTGGCGGGCGAGCGAGGTGCAGACCGCAGTGAGAGCCGCGGCGAAAGACTCATTGCCAGCGCCGATGGCTGCGCCGCTTGCGCCCGAGGCAAGCAGGAGCACAGTGTCGTTGGTCGAAGTGTCGCCATCGACCGAGATGCGATTGAAGCTGACCTCGACGGCGCCGCGAAGGTAGGTGCTGAGGATCGCAGGCGCGATAGCGGCATCGGTGAGGATGTAGATGAGCATGGTGGCGTGGGGCACGAGGCGGGGATGAATCATGCCGGAGCCCTTGCCGAAGGCGGCGATGCGCACTTGGCGCGAGTGGCCGTCCTTGCCGGGAACGTCGATCTGGGCGAAGGCCGTCTTCTTGACGAGGTCGGTGGTGAGGACGGCCGTTGCCGCCTGATCGAAGTGGTCTGCGTCGCTGCCAAGAGAAGCGGCGAGCGCGGGGAGGGCCGCGATCAGCTTGTCTGCCGGCAGGGGCACGCCGATGATGCCGGTCGAGGAGGGAAGAACTTCTTCAGATGGGCAATCGAAGGTTTGCGCGACGGCGGCGCAGGTGACGCGGGCGGCGTCGAGGCCGGCCCTGCCTGCCGCGCAGTTGGCGTTACCGGCGTTGACGGCGACGGCACGCACCCTGCCGCCAGCGGTGCGCAGATGTTCTTTGCCCACGTGGATGGGGGCGGCCTGAACGCGGTTCGAGGTGAATTCGGCGGCGGCGCTGGCAGGAGCGTCGGCCACGATGAGCGCGAAATCGGGGCGGCCGCTGGCCTTCAGGCCTGCGGTGACAGCGCCGAAACGGAAGCCGGCGGGGATGAGGAGCGCGGAGGATTCATTGGCGCGATGCACCCATTTAATCTAGCAGGTGATTGGGGGTGCGATGACGCAGCGGGCGGGCGAGACGGCAGCGATGGATGCGGCGAATGCGGGGGCGGATGAAGATACGGGCGCAGGCAGCTTTCTCGAGATGCGCAATGTGGACGTGGCGCGGGGCGAACAGGTTGTCTTGCGCGATGTGAGTCTTTCCATCGGGGCCGGGGAACACGTGGCGATCCTGGGTCCGAACGGGTGCGGGAAGTCGACGCTGATCCTGACCATGAACTGCCAGATCTACCCGATGGTGCGTCCGGGCATGATGGTGCGAATCTTTGGGCGCGAGCGGTGGGAGCTGACGGAGCTGCGGAGGCACTTCGGGGTGGTGGGAACGGATCTGCCGGGGGAGCGGACGGCGGTGACGACGGGGCTGGATGCGGTGATTGCCGGGTTCTTCTCGGCCTCGTCGCTGTGGCCGAACCTGCATGTGACGGAGGAGATGCGGAGACGGGCGACCGAGGCGCTGGAGCGCATGGAGGCGCTGCACCTGGCCGGACAGATGGTGGGAACGATGTCGGCGGGCGAGAAGCGGCGGATCCTGATTGCGCGGGCGCTGGTGCACCGGCCGCGGCAACTGCTGCTGGACGAGCCGTCGAATGCGCTGGACCTGGCGGCCCAGCGCGAGCTGCGCGAGACCTTGCGCGGGCTGGCGCGCGAGGGCACGGGTCTGGTTCTGGTGACGCATCACCTGGGCGACATTCTGCCGGAGGTGGAGCGGGTGATCCTGATGCGCGCGGGCCGGATCGCAGGGGACGGCCCGCGCGCGGAGATGTTGACCGAGGCGCGGCTGAGCGAACTATTCCGCACACGCGTGCGCATGGGGCGGGATGAGGAGTGGCTGCATAGCTGGTGAGACAGTGAACAGTGGTCAGTGGTCAGTGAACAGTGGTCAGTGAACAGTGATCAGCTACCAGCGGGATGTTGAGCACTTTTCAGCGATTGAAGGGTGCGGCGCACTTGCCACTTGCAATGGATATTGGGGGATCTCCGGGCGGAGATCGTGATCTGTCCTCCCACTCTGTTCACTGAGCACTGACCACTTTTCTTCAGCACATGGGCTTTTCGTGGATGATCATCCAGTTGACGCCGAATTTGTCGCGGAGCATGGCAAAGCGGTGCGCGAAGAAGGTTTCTCCCATCGGCATAAAGACCTCGCCGCCCTCGGAGAGCACTTCTGAAATGCGCTCGGCTTCGGGGGTGCTGTCGACACTGAGTGAGAGATAGGCGCTGCGCATGGGCAGAGCGTTCGCCACATCGCTTGCCATCACGTAGGTGCCGGCGATATCCAGCCGGGCGTGAAGCACGCCATCGGCGCCGATGCCGGGCGGGATGTTTTTGGGTCCGGGCATTTCGGCGAAGGTCATGATCGCGCCGATCCTGGCGGCAAGATGCTTCTCGTAGAACTCGAGGGCTTCCCGGCAGTTTCCTGCGAAGTTCAGGTAGGCGTTCAGTTTCATCGCGGCTTTTTTCCTTTCGGGGTTTTGGGGGTTGGCTTGAAGGGCGGGATCAGCGGGGTGGAATCGCGCTCTTCCCAGCGGCGGTGAGTTTCGGCGAGGATGGCGTCGCGGTTTTTTTCCATCTGCTCGACGAACTCGCGCGGCGCGCGGGTCTGCTCGTGGCGGCCGGCCCAGATGAAGAGCTCGAGCAGGGCGGGAGCGAGGGTGATGCCCTTGGGGGTGAGGCGATAGTGGATGCTGCGGCCGTCTTCAGCGGCGCGCTCGGCGACGATCAGGCCGACGGATTCAAGGTGGCGGAGGCGATCGGCGAGGATGTTGGTGGCAATTCCCTCCCCCGAGTTTCGAAACTCGCTGAAGGTCTTGTAGCCGCGGACCATCAGGTCGCGGATGATGAGCAGGGACCAGCGGTCGCCGAAGAGGTCGAGGGAGACGCTGACCGGGCAGCCGGAGCGCATCTTCGGGGTAGACTTTTTGACCACACCGAAAGAGTACACACATGACTTGCAAATTGCAAGTCATGTGTGGTTCGATGATTTGGCGGGCCGTCCAGCGGATTTTGCGGCAAACAGCCGACGAAGGGCGCTGGACGCGCAAGACCGAATTCAAAAATGGAGAGGAGAGTTGAACTGATGAGCGCATTGGAAGGGTTTCCGCGCATTACGCCGTTTTTGTGGTTCGATGCGAACGCCGAAGAGGCGGTCGAGTTTTACATGAGCATCTTCAAGAACTCGCGGCGGATCAGCGAGCTGCGCAACACCGGGGACGCGCCCGGGCCCAAGGACGGCATCCTGACGATCGCCTTCGAGCTGGATGGAATGCCGTTCACGGCGCTGAACGGGGGGCCGTATTACCACTTTACGGAGGCGGTTTCGTTCGTGGTGCGCTGCGATACTCAGGAAGAGGTGGACTATTACTGGTCGCGGCTGACGGAGGGCGGGAGCGAGGTACAGTGCGGATGGTTGAGGGATAAGTTCGGGCTTTCGTGGCAGGTAACTCCGGCGCGGCTGCCTGAACTTATACAGAACCCCAAGGCGATGCAGGCGATGCTCAAGATGAAGAAGATCGACCTGGCGGAGTTGGAGCGTGCGGCGCAATCCTGACCGCAGGCTTGAAGTTAGGAAGTGGAGCCAGCCAAGATTCCCGCACCTTTTCACCCCATTCCGGCGTCTATAATTGGCAGAACGTCTGTAAGGCTACTCGAACTCCATTCCCCTTGGGGTGACAAGTTTGCGGACAAAACATATTCTTCAGTCCTGGAGTAAGATCCTGCGGGGTCACACTCCAATGCTCTCTATCGAGATCACGCGGGAGTGTCCGCTGCGCTGCCCCGGGTGCTATGCCTACGGTGATAACCACCTGGGCGGCGATGTAACTCTGCGCGAGCTGAGCGACAAGCGCGGCGACGACCTGGTGCGCGGCGTGCTGGGGCTGGTGGACCGGCACAAGCCGCTGCACGTGACGCTGGTGGGCGGCGAGCCGATGGTGCGGCATCGCGAGCTGGGGCGGATCCTGCCCGAGGTAAGCGCGCGCGGCATTCACTCGATGGTGGTCACGAGCGGGATTATCCCGATTCCGACGGAGTGGATGGGGCTGCCGCACTTTACCGCGGCGATCTCGATCGACGGACTGGCCGAGCACCATGACGTGCGGCGCAAACCGGCTACGTACGAGCGCATCCTTGGCAACATCGCGGGCCGGCAGGTGAACGTACATTGGACGATCACGGCGCAGATGCTGGCGCGGCGGGATTACATGGAAGAGTATGTGCGCTTCTGGGCGGGGCGCGAAGAGGTGCGCCACATCTGGGTGAGCCTCTACTCACCGCAGCGAGGCGAAGTAAGCGCGGAGCTGCTGACGGCGGCGCAGCGCGAGTTTGTGGCTGGCGAACTGCCGCGGCTGCGGGCGCTTTATCCGAAGCTTCTGGCGGGGAAGGGCTATGCCGAGGCATTGCTGCATCCGCCGGCATCGCCGAAGCAGTGCACGTTCTCGCGGCTCTCAAAGAACTACTCGGCGGACCTGAAGACGCGGGTGGAACCGTGCGTATTCGGGGGCGACCCGGACTGCTCGCAGTGCGGCTGCTCGGCGAGCGCGGCGGCGCAGTGGATCAGCGAGGTCCAGATCGCGGGGCCGCTGAAGGCGCGGCACATTCTGCACGGGTCGATGCGGATCGGGAACGTGGTGGCGGCGCTGCAGGATGTCGCGTCGCCGGCGTGGCGCGAGCGGGAGAACGCGGCGCCAGAGCGCGAGCCGCAACTGGTGAAGATCGCCACCCGCTGACAGCTTTTTCATCTCCATGAGCCGGTATGATGTTCGCAGCGCCGGGAAGGCGGCGCGCGCATGTCTTCCGCCCCCAGGATATTGGTTTCGGCCGGCGAGGCCAGCGGCGAGTACTATGGCGCGCTGCTGATCGCGGAGCTGCGAAGCAGGCTGGCCGGCGCGGGGCGTGAAGCGGAGTTCTTCGGGATGGGCGGACCGCGGATGGCCGCGGCCGGGCTGGAGACGGTGGTCCGGGCCGAGGACATGGCGGTGATGGGGTTCACCGAGGTGGTGGCGCACCTGCCGCGGATCTATGGGGAGTTCCAGAAGCTCAAAAGGGAGATTCGGCGGCGGCGGCCCGGCGTGGCGGTGCTGATCGACTTTCCGGAGATTCACTTCCGGCTGGCGAAGGAATTGACCGCGCTGGGTGCGCCGGTGGTGTATTTTGTAAGCCCGCAGTTGTGGGCTTGGAAGCAGCACCGGATCCGGCTGGTGCAGCGCTACGTGCGGCGGATGGCGGTGATCTTTCCGTTCGAGGAGCAGTTCTATCGGGAACGGGGCGTGGATGCCGAGTTCGTGGGCCATCCGCTGGCGGAGCTGCCTGAGCCCGCCGTGAGCCGCGCGGAGTTTGCGGGGCGAAACGGACTGGACGCGGCGAAGACCTGGATCGGGCTGCTGCCGGGGAGCCGGCCGAAGGAGATTGCGGCGCACCTGCCGGAGATGCTGGAGGCGGCACGGGGCGTGGAGCGGAGTGGGCACGGAGCGGCCGCTCGAGCGGGAGGATACGAGTTTGTTTTGCCACTGGCAGCGACGCTGAGCGCGACGCAGCGGAACGAGGTGCGGCAACTGGTGGAGAGCCAGTCTGCCGGGTTGACGGTGCGGCTGACCGGCGATGCGCGGGCCGCGCTGCTGCACGCGCGGGCGTCGGTGGTGGCGAGCGGGACAGCCACTGTAGAGGCGGCGCTGATCGGGAATCCGTTTGTGGTGGTGTACCGGGTTTCGCCGCTGACCTACGCGATTGCAAAGCGGGTGGTGAAGGTGCCGCATGTAGCCATGGCGAACCTGATTGCGGGGAAACGGGTGGTTCCGGAGCTGATCCAGGAGGACTTCACGGCGGGAAATATCGTCCAACAGTTGGAGCGGCTGCTACCGGAGGGGTTTGAGCGGCAGTCCATGATTCAGGAGCTGGGCGCGATTCGGGGGGTCTTGAGGGGACCGGGAGCGAGGGGCGACAATGAAAGCCACGGTGCGATAGAGCGGGTGGCGGAGATTGTGCTGGAAGAACTTGGGCTGGCCAGGCCGGCCGGGAAGTGCTCAGTCGGGCCCCGTAAAGCCGGGTGAAGCGGGATGCGTCCAATCGAAATGGCGCCAACAGGAACGGCGGAGATGCGATGAAGACTTTCATGCGTCGGAAGGAGCGCATTTTGCGCCTTGATTCGAGAACAACGGTTGGACGGGTCTGGCTGGCCGCAACGGTAATGGCGGCGGTCCTGACGCAGGCGCCACTGCGGGCGCAGATGATGCCGCGGCCCGAGCTGGACATTACGGGGTACACGATCGACGCGGAGCTGCTGCCTTCGACCCACCACCTTTCGGCGACGGCGGCGGTGACGTTCACGGCGCCGCCGAATCTGGACGTGGTGACATTTGGCTTTCACCCGGCGCTGAAGGTGGACAAGATCACGGACGCGACCGGCAAGGTGCTGGACGGGGAGCGGACGGCCGATGGCTCGATCCGCGTGACCACGAGCACGCCGTTTGCGGCCGGGCAACCGGTGACGTGGACCTTCCAGTACGAAGGGACGATCACGGGAAACGAGGATGGGCCCGTACCGGGGCTGAAACTGGCCGCGATCCAGGAGCCGATAACATACCTGCTTTACCCGGCGCGATGGTTTCCGATGACGGGATACATGACGGACCGGTTCACGGCCCAGATGCAGATCAAGGTGCCGCAGGGGATGCGGGTCTTTGCGAGCGGCAGCACGGGGCCGTCGCACCCGGTGACGTTGAGCGACGGAAAGCCGGGGGACGAGTACGACTTCAACTGGACGAAGCCGGACTTCCCGGGGACGGTGATCGCGGGGCGGTACGCGGGGCCGTTCTTTGTGGGCGCGGGGAACGTAAAGGTGTACCTGACGATCGACCACCAGGCCTCGGGCAACCAGGAGGCGCAGACGGCGCTGGACGAGAACAACTTCTTTACGGACACCTTCGGGCTGCCGCCGAGCCTGCAACTGAACGTGGTGGACCTGCCGGACGATACGCTGCCCTCGGTGTGGGAGCCGGGGCTGGCGGCGATCCCGGGAGCCTACGTGGGGAACAAGGCGGGGATCCGGCTGCTGGCGAATACGATGTCGCACCAGTGGTGGGGGGACGAGGTGAGCCCCAAGACGCTGGGCGACGCGTGGATCACGAACGGGATGTCACGGTACTCGGAGCTGCTGTACCTGGAGGACCAGAGCGGAAGAAGCGCGCTGGAGCAGGCGCTGGAGGACGTGCAGGCGGGCGCGCTGGCCTACGACACGATCCCGCTCTCAAGCGCTGGGCGGCTGGACCCGTTTTCGCCGCAGTTCCAGTCGATGACGCTGGAGAAGGGGGCGATGATCTTCCACATGCTGCGGGGCGAGGTGGGGGACAAGACGTTTCTGGCGATCCTGAAAAAGGCGCTCAGCGAGTACGCGGGTAAGCCGATCACCGGCGCCGACCTGGAGAAGGTGGCCGAGGAGCAGAGCCAGACGCAACTGCTGCCCTTCTTCTCGCAGTGGGTGGACGGGACGGGGGCGCCACAGTTCACGGACAAGTACGCCGTGTACCGGCTGGGGAACAACAAGGGGTTCCGGACGATCGGGGAGATCGACCAGGACCTGGACCTGTTCAATATGCCGGTCCAGCTCAGGATCGAGACGGACGGCAAGACGGTGACGCAGAAGGTGGACGTGGTGGGGACGGACACGCAGTACGTGGTGGACACGTTCGGGCGGCCGCGGGACATCAGCATCGACCCGAACGACTGGGTGCTGAAGAACTCGCCGGATCTGCAGGTGCGGATTCATATCCTGAAAGGGCAGCAACTGGTGGCGCAGGGCGACCTGGCGGGGGCGCTGACCGAGTACCAGGAGGCGCTGAAGGCCAACCCGCAGAGCTCGCTGGCCAACTACCGGATCGGCGAAGTGCTGTTGTCGCAGTGCAACTACCAGGCGGCCGTGAACGCCTATCGCGATGCGCTGCGGGGAGACGATATCCCGCCGTGGACGGAGGTCTGGAGCCATATCGAGATCGGCAAGATCTTCGATATTACGGGGCAGCGGGACCGGGCGGTGAACGAGTACCGGCTGGCGGTGCAGACCAACGACAACACGCAGGGGGCGCTGAACGAGGCGCGGCTGTATCTGCAGAAGGCGTACACGAAGCGGTGCAGCGAGTAGACGTAGACTCGAACGGCCCGCCATCAAAGGGGCGGGCCGTTCGAGTTCAAGGCACGTGAGGAGAGGGTGAGGGGCACGTGTCGGGGCGCGTGAAGAGGCCTGCAACGTGCGCCTCGTAAATTCCAAGGCAATCAGCGCTCGCGATCCTTTCCCCAAGACAGGACGTGCAAGCGGACGTCGGCGAGGCCGGGTTGGATCATGGCAAGCCGGCTCGCGGCTCCGTAAGAGAGGTCGATGATGCGTCCGTGGGGCAAGGGTCCGCGGTCGTTAATGCGGACGACGACCGAGCGCCCGCTATGACGATCGGTGACGCGGACGGTCGAGCCCAGCGGCAGGCTGTGGTGAGTCTCGGGGGTAGCTGCCGTCATGGCGTACATGTTGAAGGGCTGGCCGCTGGCGGTGAGCCTGCCGTTGAACTGCCGGCCGTACCAGGAGGCGATGCCGCGATACAGGTCGGCGAAGGCGTGGAACGGGCGGACGAATCGCCATGCCGGCCCCAGGCGGGGGGCAATGGTGAACGGCGGCGCCGGCGGGGCCGGGGAGGATAGGTGCGCGTCAGGAAGAGACCCAGAAAGGCGCGCACCCGCATGCGCCGGGGCAGCGGCGGTGAGGACCGCCAGTGCCGGCAGCGCGATCGACGAAACGCCGGCCAGGAGACGAAGCGGGACCGGCGTTTGGGCGTTCAAGTTGCGTGTTTTCCGTAATCTAACCATCCGGCCATTTTATCAATGAATGGCGTTCGCCGGGCTCGAATGGGCCCGGATCCGGCAGGGATCGGTATTGAGGAGATCGAAAGGGGTGGCTAAGCCGTTCTGACTCTTTCAGTTACGGTTGCACCTGAAATGGTGCAATTTTGCATCATTTCAGGCGGCAAGGGGGTGGTTGGCGGAGGCTGTCCAGAGGCGGAATTCGGCCACGCGGCGGGATTTTAGAGCCGCGAGCTCCTGCCCCCCGGCAAGATCCCAGCGGAGCAACTGGGCGCGGGCCTGGTCGTAATGGCCGGCGTTGAGCTCGCGGAGGAGAGTGGAGGCGGCGAGACGGGCGGCACCGAGGTTGTAGGAGAAGTCGACGAGTGCGTCAAACTGGCCCTGGGTGAGGGCGACCTTGACGAGGCGGCAGACGGCCTGCTCGGTGGCCTGGACGTCGGCGGCGAGGAGGGCGGTGGCGCGGGCTTCGTCGATGCCGTCGGGGTATGACTCGCCGGGGCGAAGCTTGTGGCCGTAGCCGATGGTGAAGAAGCCGGCTGCGTCAATGTAGGTGTGAGAGCGGAATCCTTCGGAGCTCTTGATGAGCTCGAGTCCCTGATCGCTGAGTTGCATGGGGGCCTTTCGGGAGCCGGAGGCGGCTCTGACTCCACGCTAGCAGGATGTGGGAGATAATCTGCAAAAGGCGTAGGCAGGTTGGAGGAGATGGGGGCGGCCGATTGACGACCTGGCCATCGCCGCCGTGGTGCTACTCGTTGCGCAGGGCGCGGATGGGGTCGAGGCGCGAAGCGCGCCATGCGGGAAACAGGCAGGCCAGAACCGCGACCAGCAGCAGCGCGGCGGCGACGGCGGCGAAGACCGCGGGATCGAGGGGGCGGGTTTCGTAGAGCATCGAGCGAATGAGACGCGTTGCGCCTGTGCTGGCAGCGAGCCCCAGCACCAGCCCCAGCAGCGCCGGCCGCAGACCATCGGCCAACATCAATCCCAGCACCCGATCACGCCTCGCGCCCAGCGCGATGCGGATGCCGATCTCGCTCGTCCGCTGCGCCACGAGGTAGGAGAGCACGCCAAACAACCCCACCGCGGCCAGCGTGAGCGAGAGCGCGGCGAAGCCTGTGAGCAATGTCGTGTCGAAGCTCTGGTCGAGTGCGGATTTGCCAAGCATCTGATTCATGGTGAGGACGTCGGAGACCGGAAGATCGGGGTCCATCTGCTGGATGACGTGCTGCACGGGCAGCGCCAGTTGCTCCACGTCGCGGCTGGAGCGGATGACGAGCGTGCCGTTGCTGGATTTTCCGGCGAAGAGAGGGAAGTACATCGTGCGCTCCGGAGGTTCGCCCTGGCTGTAACGGACGTCGCTCACAATGCCAACAATGGTGACCACCCACCCATCCATGGGCCCGATGCGGAGATGTTTGCCGATAGGGTCTTCACGAGGAAAGAAGTGCTGGGCAAAGGACTGGCTGACGACGGCCTCGTCGGCGTGGTCGAAGGTTTGACCGGGATCGAAGGTGTGGCCGCGGAGGATGGGGATGCCCATGGCCTGAAAATAGCCGGGATCGGCCCATCGGTCGAGGGCGTCAAGACCTTTGCCTTGAGGCAGCGGCGGATGCCCTACGATTGTGAAGCCCCAGTCGCTCGACCAGCCCTGGCCGGGCACGACGGTAGCGAATCCCGCAGCCTCGACACCGGGAAGGGCCCGGACACGCTGAAGGAGCCGTTCAAAGAAGCCGGCCGGCGCAGCCCCGGGCGTCTTATAGCGTGCGCCCGGTAGCACGATGCGCATGGTGAGGATGTTGTTGGTTGGACAGCCCACATCGGTAGAGCGAAGGCGCTGGTAGCTGCG
>DATJMU010000140.1:0-11487 GCA_035508555.1 Occallatibacter sp.
GCCCTTCGGGTTGCGGCGCAAATCGGGCCACACTTCGTTGTCGTCCTAGGCGGTGGACCCGCCACAGCCGTCGTCCTCCGCCTCGCCTGGCCCGATTTTCGCTCGCAACGCCGCCGCCCCGGTAGTGTGAACAGGCCCTAGTTCAAACCCGCACCGCGCTCGACCGGCTGCGCTCTCCGCAATCACCAACAGCATTACCCTGACAAGCATGACTGGTTCCCAACTGGCCTGTCGGTGCTCCTCGGCCCCGTCGAATGTGTTCTGTATCACACTCATCGCCCCTCAAACTCGGCGTACCATGCCCGATGGAGTAGAGGTCCAGAATGGAGGAACCAATGTTGAAACGCCTCTTACTTGCATCGCTGGCCGCGGCCGTCGCGGCAGGCATCGGTCTCGCGGCTCAGCCCAGTTCTACGGTCAAAATTCCAATCGGCAACGAGCCCGCGAATAACGGACAACAAATGTACACGAACTACTGCGCGCCCTGTCATGGTGTCAACGGACAAGGCCATGGCCCCGTTGCCGCATCTCTGCGCGTGCAGCCAACCGATCTGACCCAGCTGAGCCGCGCGAACCACGGCAAATACCCGGCCGCTCACGTCTCATCGGTTTTGCAGTTTGGCGCCCAGGCGCCGGCACACGGAACCGCCGATATGCCCGTCTGGGGCCCGATCTTTGCTAAGATGAACGTGGGTAACCCCCAGGCAAAGATGCTCAGAATCAGCAATTTGAGCCGCTACCTGGAATCGATTCAGGCCAGGTAGGGCCGGATTTGCCATCGGCTCCTGGTCCGGATCGCCACAGCGGTTCTCCAATGGGTGTCGCGCGGAGCAAGATTGCTCAGTGGCTTCTTCATCAAAAAAGCCACCCTGAGCAACGCTTGAAACGCCCCACATGAATCGGAGAACCGCCTTGGGTGCGGAGGAGTTCATGGCCAAACCGGACAATCCAGGGCCCGTTCGAAACCGTCGGGCGCCACGGCCGCAAAAGCCCGGGGCGCCCCATCCATCGCAAGCCAACCGGCGTCCCCCCAACCAGGAATCGAAAGCCCAGCCGCCCAGCCCAGCCGCCGAAAGACTCGGCGCATCGGCCGCCACGCCGTGCGCACGCATCACCCGCCGCGCCGCCGACCGTCTCCGCCAGGGCCATCTCTGGGTCTACGACTCCGACATCGAGAGCCTGAATTTCGAGGGCCGGGATTCCAGAACACCCGACCTCCCTGGCGCCCAATCCACCTCCGCTCCCGCCCTTCTGCCCGTCGCCGACAGCCGTGGCCTGCTTCTGGGAACCGCCCTCTACAGTCCCGCTTCGCGCATCCCCCTCCGCCTCGTCTCCCGCGAACTCCTCGACGAATCCGCCTGGCTCCGGCTGCTGGCCGCGCGTCTCCACCGGGCCATCGCCCGCCGCAAACCCATGCTCGACGCCGCCAACGACGCCTGCCGCCTCTGCTTCAGCGAGGCCGACGAGCTGCCCGGCCTCATCATCGACAAGTACGGCCCCCTCCTCGTCGTGCAGCGTCTCACCCAGGGGCTCCTGTCCTCCGCCGTCGAAGACGTTTGCACCCGCGTCCTCCGCGAAGAGCTCGCCCCCGACGCGATCGTCGAGCGCCCCGATCCCCGCATCCGCGAGCTCGAAGGCCTGCCCGCGCCGTCCTCTGCCCCGCTCTGGAGCGCCGATCCTGCCGCTCCGCTCTCCGGCGCCGCCTTCCGGCTCAACGGCCTGCTCTTCCGCTTTGACCCCAACGCCGGCCAGAAGACCGGCGCCTTCCTCGACCAGCGGACCAACTACCTCGCCGCCCGCGAGTGGACCCGCAGCCTCGCCCCCGGCGGCCGCGCTCTCGACGTCTGCTGCTACCAGGGCGGTTTCGCTCTCCATCTCGCCCAGGTCTGCGGCCGCGTCACCGGCATCGATGCCTCCCGCGCCTCCCTCGAAGTCGCCGAGCAGAACCTCAAGGCCAACCAGCACCAGCTCACCGCCGCCGTCGATTGGTTCGAGGCCGACGCCTTCGAGATTCTGCGCGGCTGGTCCGACGCCGGCGAGCGCTTCGACGCCATCGTGCTTGACCCGCCGGCCTTCGCCAAAACCAAACGCGCCGTCGAAGGCGCCCTGCGCGGTTACAAAGAACTGAACCTGCGCGCCCTCCGCATGATCCTCCCCGGCGGCCTGCTGGTCACCTGCTCCTGCTCCCACCACGTCGGATGGGCCGATCTCGAAGCCGCCGTGGCCGCCGCCGCCGCTGATGCTCCCCGTCGCGTCCGGCTCCTCGAACGCCGCGGCGCCTCGCCCGATCACCCCGTCGTCCTCAACCTGCCCGAAACCGAATATCTCAAGTGCCTCGTGCTTGAAGTCGAATAGAAAGGCGGCTCACTCTCACCGGCCGTGCGGCAAGATCCGCGCCCACCACCGCCGCCGCACGTCGGCCAGCTCCTCCGCCGCCTTTTCCGGCATCCTCCCATCGCTCCCGCCGGCTCGCAGCGCCGCCAGCGCCTCTTTCACCTGCGCACGCAGCGCCTCCGCCTCAAACGTGCACGACCGCATATAGGCCGAGATCGTCATTCCGGCCTCGGCCGCCCGCGCCTTCAACTGCGCGCACTCGCCCTGGCTCAGCCGGATCGTCACGCTCGCCGACTTCGCTCCGCTGGCGTTCCTGTTCGTCTCGGCTCCCCTGCCGCCCGCTTCCCGCTCCAGCCCTGCCGCCCTTTTCCCAGGCGCCGTACTTCCAACCCGGTCCGCGCCAACAAGGTCTGCCGCCTCCGCATCTGTTCCGGAAGCCGCCCGCTTCGCCGCGCCTGCCGTCTGGCTCCCCGGCAGGTCCGCCGGATCAGGCGCCTTGTACCGCCCGTGCGCCTGGAGCGCCCGCTCGTAGCTCAACGTCGCCACGTCGTCGGCAAGCTCGCTATCGTCCCACGGCGCCTCCGCCTTGGCGCCCGTCAGCGCCGCCAGCAGGCCCGCAAAGCTTGAAGAACCGGCCGACGGCGCGTGCTCTGCAGCCTCTTCCATAGCCCCCAGCCTAGTCCAATGCTCTCCACACTTGAGAACTTTCCTTTGCCCCTCTCTCACTTCGGCTTCCGCTTTGGAACGGCCCTCTCCCAAGCCCCAAAACGAAACCATCGCCTCTACAAATCCCGCCCATCGCGATCCCGGCGCCGCGCCCCGATCCACCGCCGCCACCGAAAATCGGCGTAGCAGGCCCCCGCGACAATCACCAGAGCGACAATCACCAATGCAATCTTCATCGGTTCCGTCCTCGGGGATCGCCCCCGCATCCCTTCCGTCTCAGACGCCGCTTCCCGCTTTCCCCGTTACAATCAAATCAATTATGATCCGCTTCTCTACAGCCGGCGAGTCGCATGGCGAGGCGTTGATTGCCCTTGTCTCCGGCCTGCCCGCCGGTGTCCCCATCGACCTCGAGTTCGTCAACCGCGAGCTCTGGCGGCGCCAGCAGGGCTACGGCCGCGGCGGCCGGATGAAGATCGAGACCGATAAGGCCCACGTGCTCAGCGGCGTGCGCCACGGCAAGACCATCGGCTCTCCGGTTGCCATCGAGATCGTCAACCGCGACTGGAAGAACTGGGAGGAGAAGCTGCCCGTGGCCGCGGGCGATCCGGACAAACATCAGGCCGTCGCCTCACCCCGGCCCGGCCACGCCGACCTCGCCGGAGCGCTCAAGTACAACTTCCCCGACGCCCGCTACGTTCTCGAGCGAGCCTCCGCGCGCGAGTCCACGGCCCGCGTCGCCGCCGGCGGCTTCGCCAAGCTGCTCCTGCGCGAACTGGGAATCGAGGTTGCCAGCCACGTCATCCGCGTGGGGCGCGTCCAGCTCGAGCGAACCGCCGCATGGGAGGAGATCGCGGCCGTCGCCGCGCGCGACGAGATCGTGCTGAGCTGCGTGGACCCCCCTGCCGAAGCCCGCATGAAAGAAGAAGTCGAGGAGGCAGCCCGGACCGGCGACACGGTCAATGGCGTCTTCGAGGTGGTGGCGCACAACGTGCCCGCCGGCCTTGGAACCTACGCCAACTGGGACGAACGCCTCGACGGCCTGCTGGCCTGGGCCGTCATGAGCCTCCAGGCCGTCAAAGCCGTCGAGATCGGCCGCGGCGTCACTGCCGCCGAGTCCTTCGGCTCCCAGGTGCACGACCCGATCCACTATGCGAACCAGGACACCGGCAAGCCCACCCGCTTTACGCGCCCCCACAACAACGCCGGCGGCCTCGAGGGCGGCGTCTCCAACGGCGAGGACATCGTCGTGCGCGGCTATCTCAAGCCAATCTCCACCCTGCGCAAGCCCCTCGAGTCGGTGCGCTTCGACACACGCGAGGCCACCAGCGCCAGCTACGAGCGCAGCGACATCTGCGTCGTCCCCGCGGCGGGCGTTGCGGCTGAGGCCATGGTGGCGCTCATCCTCGCGCGCGTCGTCGCCGAGAAGTTCGGTGGCGACTCCATGGTCGAGATGAAGCGCAACTTCGAGGGCTACATCGAACAGATAAGGAAGTTTTGAGAAACAATGATTCTGAAGATCGTCAAATTTCCGGAGCCCGTGCTCGAGCAGCCCGGTGAACCCGTCACCGAGTTCGACGACGAGCTCCGCAAGTTCGTCGCCGACCTCTTCGAGACCATGTACGCCTCGCAGGGAATCGGCCTCGCCGCACAGCAGGTCGGTGTCGCCAAACGCGTCACGGTCATCGACCTCAGCCTCGGCAAGGACCCGGCCCAGAAGCTGGTGCTCGTCAATCCCGAGGTCATCGAGCGCCAGGGCAAGCAGTACGAGGAAGAGGGCTGCCTCAGCTTCCCCGACATCCGCGAAAAGGTCCAGCGCGCCGCCAAGGTCCGCATCCGCGCCCAGGACGAGTACGGAAAGTGGTTTGAGATGGATGGCGAGGAGCTGCTGGCCCGCGCCTTTCAGCACGAGATCGACCACCTCGACGGCATCCTGTTCATCTTCCGTATGAGCGCCCTCAAGCGCAGCCTGAATCTCCGCAAGATTCGCAAGATGCAGAGCGAAGGCACCTGGTGAGGCGGCGATGACGGGCGCGGCGGAGCGGTTGAAGCTGGTCTTCTGCGGGACGCCTCCCTTTGCCGTCCCCACCTTGGAGGCCCTGCTCGGCGCCGGCCACGAGGTCGCGCTCGTCGTCTCGCAGCCCGACCGTCCCGTGGGGCGCGGCCAGGAGCTGACCGCCCCGCCGGTCAAGCAGACTGCGCTCGCCGCGGGCATCGCCGTCGCGCAACCCGAAAAGATCAAAAGTAATACCGAATTTCGCGCCCAGCTTGAGGCGATCCAGCCGGACGCCATCGTCGTCGTCGCCTACGGCCGCATCGTTCCGGTGTGGATGCTCGAGCTGCCCCGCCTGGGCTGCATCAATCTCCATGCGTCGCTCCTGCCCAGGTTCCGCGGCGCGGCCCCCATCCAGTGGGCCGTCGCCTCGGGTGATGCCTTCACTGGCAATACCACCATGCTCCTCGAACAGGGCCTCGACACCGGCCCCATCCTCCTCCAGCAAACCCACGAGATCGGTCCGGACCAGACGGCTGCGGAGCTGTTTCCCATCCTCGCCGAAGCCGGCGCCCCCATGGTCGTGGAGACCCTCGCCGGCCTCGCTGCGGGAACCCTCAAGCCCCAGCCGCAGAACCACGAGGGAGCCACCTTTGCCCCTCTCCTCGACCGCGAGGATGGCCGGGTGGACTTTGCGGCCCGTTCGGCACACGAGATCTACAACCGGTGGCGCGGCTTCCAGCCCTGGCCGGGAGCCTTCACGGCCCTCGACGGCAAAAAGCTGATCCTCCACCGGATGGCGCCGGCCGAAACCCGCGATCTTGGCTCCGCTGCGCCGGGAACCCTCCGCGTTGAGAACCACCTGCTCTTCGCAGCCTGCGCGGAAGAAACCTGGATCGAGCTCGTCGAGCTGCAACTCGAAGGCAAAAAGCGGCTCGCGGCCTCCGAATTCCTGCGCGGTACGCAACTCGACCCAGGCGCGCGGCTGGGGTGATGCTGCAACTCAGCAACTCAGCGAGTCAGCAAGTCAGAAACCCAGCGATCGCCCATTTGATCGGCCATTTCTTTGAGATAGCGTGCAGCATTTGCCACAAAAAAGATCAAGCACCCCTCGCATCTCTCCCGCCCGCCTGGCAGCCTTCGAGGTCCTCATGGCCGTCGATCGCAGCTCGGCCCACTCCGACGGCCTGCTGCGCACCAAGGCGATCGGCGCCCTCGCTCCCGCCGACCGCAACCTGGCCACCGCCCTCGTTCTCGGCACTCTGCGCTGGCAGATCCGGCTCGATCATGAGCTCGCTCCGCTGCTGAAGCGCCCCAACGCCAGGCTCGATGCCGCGGTGCGCGTCGCTCTGCGGATGGGCGCGTTCCAGCTCCGCTTTCTCGACCGCGTGCCGGCTCACGCAGCAATCGACGAGAGCGTGGAGCTCGCCAAGGCGTCCGGACACCGGTTCGCCGCGGGGATGGTCAACGCGGTGCTCCGCAGGCTGGCTGCCGCCCGCTCCCAACCCGACCCTCCGGAGAACACGGCGTCTGAACTCGCGCTGGCCCATTCCCATCCCCTGTGGATGGTCGAGCGATGGGTGAGCTTCTACGGATTGGAGGCCGCCCGCGCCATCTGCCGCCATGGCCAGGCCCAGCCGCCTCCGGCACTCCGGCTGGCCGCGCCCTCGGTCGAGGCCGAGCTCGTCCGCGCGGGAGTTCAGCTCTCTCCATCCGAACTGCTGACCGCGGCCCGATCGGTCGCCGCCGGCGATCTAGCTGCGACGGCCGCATTCCGCGAGGGGCGCGTGCGCTTTCAGGATGAAGGCTCGCAGCTCATCGCGGAGATCGCCGCTGGCGCCGGCGCTCTTTCCGGCCGCGAATCCCTGAGCATCCTCGACGCCTGCGCAGCGCCCGGCGGCAAGACCCTGATCCTCGCCGAGCGCAATCCCCGCGCCCGCATCGTGGCCTGCGAGGCCAATCCGCAGCGCGCCGAGCGCCTGCGCGACAGACTCGCCGCTTACGCAGAGCGCGTCGAGTGCCGGGTCGCCGATGCCGCGGCTTTGACCGAGGACGCCGCCTTCGACGTGGCGCTCGTCGATGCCCCCTGCAGCGGCACCGGAACCCTGGGACGGAACCCCGAAATCCGCCACCGTCTGGCCCTCGACGATCTGCCCCGCCAGGCCCGGCGTCAGCTTGCGATCCTGCGCGCAGCCCTCCGCGCAATCCGCCCGGGAGGGCAGGTCATCTACTCCACCTGCTCGCTCGAGCCCGAAGAGAACGAGCAGGTCGTCGCCTCCGCCGCGGAGGCCGCCGGAATACGAATCCTCTCGATCTGGCCGCATATCGCGGGCCTGGCAGCGACCGGCGCCCTCACGCCAACGGCATCGATGCGGCTGCAAGCCTGCCCCACGCCGGCAGGGTCGCTGCGCCTTCTGCCCGGCACTCTCGGCACCGACGGTTTCTACGTAGCCGCGCTTCAACGCATGGCGTGACAGCCCCGTCTCGAAGGGAACGTTCACTCCCAGGCCGGTTCATCCATCAAGGGCCGGATTCGCCGGCGCAGCCAACGAGAATCAAGCCGCGAACCCGCCAACCTGCCAGATCCACGCAGTGGACGCCAACCTGCGAAGGTTACTAAAGGTCTCTAAGAATCCGTCCCTCTGCTCCTTCGCAACCCCGCCGCCGGACCTACTGGCGATCCGCGACCATCCAGGTCCCGTTGCTCCTCGAAAACGTGAAGCGGATCACGTGCGCAAAGGCCCGCGGCTTCCCTTCCGAGATAATCGTCGCCGTCTCCGTGCAGGTCCAGCTCGCCGTATCTTCTGAGACCGAGAGCGCTGAAATCGGGCAGCGATCGGTCACCGTGGCCCGGGGATTGTCCCTGAAGAATCGCTCCCACAGCTTCGCGCTCGCTCGCGTCACGCCCGCAGCCTCCATCTTCGCCACGTCGTGCGCCGCCAGCGCGCTGTCGAACTCGTTCAGCGCTACCTCCACCGGCACCGCTTCCTTCGGCCCTTGATACACCGCCGATTCAGGCGCGGAAAAAAAACTCTCCCCCAACCCCGGCACCTGTGAAACAGCGTTCGGCACGGCCATCGCAAAAAGGCCCGCTCCCGAAACCACTGCAAATAGCAATCCATAGCCTTTCATGGATATCTCCCCATTCCCGCACGGCCGGCCGCCACCACGCGGCGCGGCGTTCCCGGCCGGGGCCCCCCGGTCCCGCGCCCAGGAACGCCAACCTTCCGGTGCCGCGATGCCGCCCGTGCTTCGCTTGAAGCAACTTCAACCACCGGCAGCAACTCATCGCGCTTCAAGGCGTATAGAGGAATTGTGAAATCCCGGAAGTGGATTAGCCATACCACTTTAGGATCGAGACCTGCCCCGAATCGCCCATGTCCATCTGGCCGCATCTCCGTTTTGCACTCAATTTGCCCCCTCCGGCGCACAATGGATTCAGGAGAGGGTTCATGGCCAACGCACTCAAAATCGGGAGCCAGACGCGGGCGAGCCGCCGTTGCGGCCAGTCCCTGTCCGGCCGCGCCCCATCCGCCTCCGCCGGGTCAAATCGCCGCTCCGCTCCGGAGTCCGGGGCGGGCACGATTCCGCTCGCAATTGGCCGAAAAATCCCCCCAAACGCACCCCTGAACTGCCGGCGTCAAAATCGCGCCCCCATAAAAATCAATCACTTAGCCTTCCTGACCCCGTCGAAAGATGCCCCCCCCGGGGGAGGGTCCTCACAGTTGCACATACAATGGTGCAATTTTGAGCAACGATTTGTTGAAAACAAACAGGTTAGCCAAAATAATTCGGTAACCAGATGGTTACCTGATTAACATTCCTTTAACATTTCCACCGCTTTCGCCGGAGCGTGGAGATCGCCTCGGTCATAGCTCGCAAGTCGCCGCGACCGGAAGGGAAAACCCCTCCGCGCCGCCGATCCCGAAATCCGTATAGCGGTTCTCCAATTGGTGAAAAGCGGAGCAGGATTGAAAGATACCGGAAACGCCGCACAGTAATTGGAGAACCGCCTTAAAATGAGGAAGAATGGCGTTCACTGAGCAATACGATGTCGCGGTCGTCGGCGCCGGCCACGCCGGATGCGAGGCCGCCATGGCCGCCGCCCGCATGGGCCTCCGCACCGCCCTCATCACCATGAACCTCGACCTCATCGCCCAGATGAGCTGCAACCCCGCCATCGGCGGCGTCGCCAAGGGCCACCTCGTCCGCGAGGTCGACGCCCTCGGCGGCGTCATGGGCCAGGTCGCCGACGCCGTCGGCATCCAGTTCCGCCTCCTCAACACCTCCCGCGGCCCTGCCGTCTGGAGCCCCCGCGCCCAGTGCGACAAGCAGCTCTACCGTGTCAGGATGCGCGAGGTCCTCGAAGCCCAGCCCGGCCTCCACATCCGCCAGGCCGAAGTCGTCGGCCTCCTCCTCGAAGAGTCTGCTCTCCCGGAGGCACAGCCCGAAAATAGCCCAGGATGGAACCCTCGGTCAGAGTTCGCGGGTGCCGGGGACGGAAGCTCGGGTGCCCCAGGTCTCGATTCTGAGACCTGGGACGGGAGCTCCGCCCCCGAGATCCCGCGCCCCATGCGCCCCCGCCGCCGCGTCCTCGGCCTCAGGCTCCGCGACGGCCGCCAGCTCCTGGCCGGCGCCACCATCATCACCACCGGCACCTTCCTCAACGGCCTCATCCACTGCGGCGAGGAGCGCTACCCCGCCGGCCGCAGCGGTGAGCCGGCCTCGGTCCTTCTCGGCGAGGCCCTCCGGGCTCTTGGGCTTCGGACCTGCAGACTCAAGACAGGGACACCGCCCCGGCTCGACGGCCGCACCATTCACTGGGAGCGATTCGAGGAGCAGCCCGGCGACGCCGACCCCACGCCATTCAGCTTCCGCACGAAGAAGATCGCGCAGCCACAGGTAAGCTGCCACATCGCCTTCACCACGCCGGAGACGCTGCGTCTCATCCGCGAGAACGTGCACCGCTCGGCCATGTACTCGGGCCGCATCGAGGGCATCGGCCCGCGCTACTGCCCGTCCATCGAAGATAAGATCGTTAAGTTTCCTGACAAGACCCAGCACCAGTTCTTTCTGGAGCCCGAAGGCCTTAACACGCATGAAGTCTACGTAAACGGAATGTCCACTTCGCTTCCGATGGAAGTGCAATGGCAGATCGTCCACTCCATTCCGGGCCTTGAGGATGCCGAGATGCTGCGCCCCGGCTATGCCATCGAGTACGACAGCGTTGACGCGACCGAGCTCGACCGCACCCTGCGTGTGAAGTCGATGGAGGGCCTTTATCTCGCGGGACAGATCAATGGAACAAGCGGCTACGAAGAAGCAGCCTGCCAGGGAATTATGGCCGGCATCAACGCCGCTCTCTGGCTCAAGGGCCAGCCGGCCTTCACCATGGACCGCAGCGAGGGCTACACCGGCATCCTGATCGACGATCTGATCTCGAAGGGAACCAACGAGCCCTATCGCATGTTTACCTCGCGCGCCGAATTCCGCCTGCATCTGCGCATCGACAACGCCGACCGCCGGCTCACGCCGCATGGCCGCCGCCTGGGGCTCATCAATGACGAAGCCTGGGCCGAGTACGAGCAGAAGCAGGCGCGCATGGCTGCGCTCGAGCGGCTGCTGGTCAATGGCAAAGTGGACCCGGAAAAGCTGCGCGCCGCGGGGCTCGAAAATCTGACCGCAACCGCCGGGCAGACCTGGGCGCAGCTCCTCAAGCGTCCCGAGGTCGCCATCGAGCCAGTTCTCACGGCCTTAAGCGACGATCTGAACCGCGAGCCGCTGCTGGCGTCCTGGGCAAATGAAGTGGCGCCGGCGTCCACGCCGGCTGTCGCGGCGGCCGCGCCTGCACCCTCCCTGGCCCGCGCCACCTTGCGCAACGAGGCCCGCGCCGTCGAGACCGAGATCAAATTCGCCGGCTATCTTGACCAGCAGCGGAAGTCGATCGAGAAGCTGAAGGCGGCAGAGGCCGTGGCCATCCCGGAGTGGATCGAGTACGGTGCCATCAGCGGCCTCTCGCGCGAGATGCGCGAGACGCTGGAACGCGTCCGGCCCATCACCATCGGCCAGGCCAGCCGCATCCCCGGCGTCACGCCGGCGGCGCTTTCGCTGGTGCATGTGTCCATCAAGGTGCAGGGCGCCCGCAGAGGCCTGGAAGCGAAGAGAATGGTCGGTTAGGTCCTCTCCAGCCTGGGCAGCATCCCCGTGAGCAGCCCGATGGCCGGCAGCCACGCGCAGAGCCGGTAGACGAACACAATGCTGGTAAGGTCCGCAATGTGGCCCAGCACGGCCGCGCCGATTCCGCCCATACCAAAGGCCAGCCCGAAGAAGATGCCTGAGACCAGCCCGACCCGCCCCGGCATCAGCTCCTGCGCGTAAACCACGATTGCCGAGAACGCCGAAGCCAGAATCAGTCCGATCACGACGCTGAGCACGCTGGTCCAGAAAAGGTTCGCGTAAGGCAGCAGCAGCGTGAACGGCAGCACTCCCAGAATAGA
>DATJMU010000141.1:0-5985 GCA_035508555.1 Occallatibacter sp.
ACCGAGGCCTGAAAGCTCGGAGAGCCAAACTCCATGCCGGGCTCGATGAGCTGCGCATTGGCCTCGATGGAGAGGCCGGGGTTGGCTTCGACGTTGCCGAGGATCCAGCTTTCGCGCTCGGTGACGGTCTGGTCGCGGAACTCCTGGGTGGCGACCTCGTAGCCCCACTCGCGGAAGGCGCCCTCTGTGAACTTCTGGATGTTGCCCTTATGGACGAGCGTTACGGTTTTGCGACCGGACTCGAGGGCGTGGCGGATGGCGTAGCGGACCAGGCGCTTGGTGCCGTAGATGGAGATGGGCTTGATGCCGACGCCGGAGTCGGTGCGGACTTTTTTCTTGCCGCCTTTCAGCATGTCGTCGTTCAGGAAGGAAATCAGCTTGGCGGCTTCGGGCGTGCCTTCCTTGAACTCGATGCCCGAGTATACGTCTTCGGTGTTTTCGCGGAAGATGACGATGTCGACCTTTTCGGGTTGCTTCACCGGACTGGGTACGCCCTGGTAATACTTGACGGGGCGGACGCAGGCGTAAAGGTCGAGGATCTGGCGGAGGGCGACGTTGAGGGAGCGGATGCCGCCGCCAACGGGCGTGGTGAGCGGGCCCTTGATGGAGACGCGGAGGTCGCGGGCGGCGGCGACGGAGTCGCCGGGCAGCCAGGTGCTGAACTGACGGAAGGCTTTTTCGCCGGCGAAGATCTCAAACCAGCGGATGGCGCGCTTGCCGCCATAGGATTTTTCGACGGCGGCGTCGAAGACGCGCTGCGAGGCCTTCCAGATGTCGCGGCCGGTGCCGTCGCCTTCAATGAAAGGAATAATGGGGTGGTCGGGCACCGTGAACTGCCCATCTTTGTAGTCGATTGGCTGGCCGTTTTTGGGCAGTTCGAGCCCGTTATAGGTTGTTTGCATAACCCTGCGCTTGCCCCTCCGTGGTGCTGAACCAAGCTTGAGGCTATCACTTGGAAATTGCGGGTGGCAATCTGAGCATCCCGTCTTTTGCACGGGTTCCGTGCACCGGCGGTATTGACATCGTGATGCTTTCGATGGAAGCATCGTGATGTGCGAACGACACTCACCCTCGACGACGACGTGGCCGTGCTGGTGAAGCAGGAGGTCCGGCGTTCCGGTGACTCCTTCAAAGCAACCGTCAACCGGCTGCTGCGCATGAGCCTGAATGCCCCCCGGAATCGCCGGCCAAGAAGGAGATTCGTGGTAACCCCAATCGCGCTGAACACGGGCTTAGGCACACGCTACCAGAAGGTTGAAGATTTGATCGAGGCGCTGGAAGGTCCGCTGCATCGATGATCGTGCCCGACGTTAACCTGCTGATCTACGCTTACGACACAACCTGCGACGAGCACACGAAAGCGCGGGCCTGGGTGGAGAACGCGTTTTCCGGCGATGAGCCTATCGGATTGCCGTGGCAGAATCTCTCTGCCTTCCTTCGCATCTTGACCTATCCAGGTACGCTGGGTGAACGCTTCACCATGAAGCAAGCTCTCGCCATTGTCGATGACTGGCTGGATTTGCCGCATTTGAGGATGTTGGCGTCCGGTGAGCGTCACTGGGCGCTCTTCCGGGAGATGCTCATCAAGGGCGACGTGCGAGGAAAGCTCACTACCGATGCTGCCCTTGCCGCGCTCGCGATTGAATATGGCGGAGTGCTTTACACCAACGACCGCGACTTTGCACGGTTCCCAGGGCTGAAATGGGTCAATCCGCTCCAGGCACCCTGAAACCCCGGCTCTCAGCGCTTGTCAGGCTCGGCGTGGCGCTGGGGCAGCGCAAAGGCCTTTACAGCTCGATCTCAGCCTGCGTCGCGTAGCGGCGAAGAGCCGCAATAAAGCCGGCCTCGTCGTCGGGATTTGCAACCACTCTCCCGCGGTCCGAGAGCGGCTCCAGGCGGCTGTGATCGACAATGATGTAGTTTGAATTCTGCGTCCATCTGCCGATGTGGGTCACCTCGTTCCACGGGACTGACCTTGTGCTCCAAATGCGGCGCTCGCGCAGCTCCTCAACGCCCAGGTCCCAGTAGATAAAGACATAGGACAATACCCGTTGCAAAGCCATCAGTATAAAGAAGAGAAAAAGAAAGCCCGCTGTCCCTGAGCGCAGGCCGTCGAGCCATAAGACCAGCACGAGGCACGCGGAGCCTGACCAGCACCAGCCAAGCGCCCCAAATTTGGCCCGATATCTCATGCGCAGAAAGGATAACTCCCAGTTTTGCGCAAGTAAACTTCGCGCGGCCTGAGCGCGGATGCTAGCCGCTTAGTCCCCGTACTTGACTGAGCAGCCGTAGGGGGGCGCGTAGGGTGTGGCGACGGGCTGGCCGGCCATGGCCTCGCTGAGGGCGTCGGTCAGGTAGTTGTTGGCGCCTTTGATGTCGCTGATGTCGGGGGTGGGGCGGTTGTCGATGGCGCCCTCGTAGATGAGCTCGCCCTGGGGATTGATGACGTACATCTCGGGGGTGGTCCTGGCGCCATAGAGGCGGCCGAGGTTGCCGGAGGGGTCCATGAGGACGGCGGTGGGGTCGGCGTGCATCTTGGCGAGGTAGGCGTTCTCTTCGGGGTCCGTTACGTAGCCCTGCTGGCCGGGTGCCGACGAGATGACGGTGAACCAGACAACGCCTTTGGCGGTCCACTCACGCTGCAGGTTCTGCATATTGCCGGAGACGTAGTGCTTGCGCGTGTAGGGGCAGCCCTGGTTGTGCCACTCGAGGACGACATACTTGCCCTGGTATTCGGAGAGCGAGTGGGAATGGCCGTGGGAGTCGGTGGCCGTGAAGGCGGGGGCGGGCGTGTCGACGCGAACCTGGGCGACGGCGTGCGGAGGCAGCAAAGCAGCTGCGAGGGCCGCGCAGGCTGCGATGGGGAGGATACGGGAGACAAGGGACGGATGGGCCATGAGAGTCAACCTCCTGAGGGGATTTCAGACGATTGGACCGGAGTGGGCTTGCCCTTATGGTGTGTTGGACGAAGCAGCGCGGGCCTGGGTTGCAGGCTGCGGGAGCCCGTTGATGGCGTTGAGGACGACGCCGGGGGTGAGGACTTGCGGAAGGAGCTGCGGGCTGGCCTGACCGGGCGTGTAGA
The DNA here is from genome assembly GCA_035508555.1 of Occallatibacter sp. Classification (GTDB taxonomy): domain Bacteria; phylum Acidobacteriota; class Terriglobia; order Terriglobales; family Acidobacteriaceae; genus Telmatobacter. Next base: position 3,083 of record DATJMU010000141.1, read on the forward strand.
GGGCGTAGACGGGAACGCCGCTGCGGCCGAGGGCAGTAAGAGCCTCGGTGATGCCGGGGTCCTGGCGGGTCCAGTCGGCGCGCAGGAGGAGGATGTTATGGGACTGGAAGGCGTGGATAACTTCGGGTTGGTCGAGGGCCAGGCGCTCGTTGACCTGGCAGCTCAGGCACCAGCTTGCGGTGAAGTCGACGAAGACGGGCTGGCCAGCGGCGAGGGAGCGGCTGACGGCGGAGGCGGACCAGGGCTGCCATTGGGCCTGACTGCTGGTTGAAGAAGCGGCGCCGCCAGGCGTAGACGACGGGATGGCTGCGAGCTGGCCGGGGGCGACGGCGCAGATGGCCGTTGCCGAGGCAACAACGAGCACGGCAGTGACGGTGGCCCAGCGCCTGGCGGGCCAGCGGCCGAGAAACCAGCCGGCGACGGCGAGCAGAAGGAAGGCGATGAGCAGTACGCCGAGGAGGTTGGCGCCGTAGGCGCTGGCGAGCACCCAAAGCAGCCAGATGGCGGTGAGGAAGATGGGGATCGAGACGAGCTGCTTGAGGATCTCCATCCAGGCGCCGGGGCGCGGGAGCAGGCGGGTCCAGGCCGGCTGGAGGGTGAGAGCGACGTAGGGCGCGGCCAGGCCGAGAGCGAGCGCGGTGAAGACGGCGAAAGTAACGGCGGCGGGCTGGGCTAGCGCGTAGCCAACGGCGACTCCCATGAAGGGCGCGGCGCAGGGCGTGGCGACGATGACCGCCAGCACGCCGGTAAAGAAGCTGCCGGTGTAGCCCTGTTTGGCGGCGAGCGAACCGCCGGCGCTGGTGAGGGTGAGGCCGAGCTCAAACTGGCCGGCGAGCGAGAGGCCGAGGAAGAAGAGCAGCGCGGCCATGAGGGCGAGGAAGACCGGGGACTGGAACTGGAATCCCCAGCCGAGGCCGGCGCCGGCGGTACGGAGGGCAAGCAGGATGGCGACGAGGATCCAGAAGGAGACGAGAATGCCGGCGGTATAGACGAAGCCGTGGGCGCGGAGTTTGCGGCGCTCCTCGGCGCCGGACTGCACCAGCGCCAGACCCTTGAGGAAGAGCACGGGAAAGACGCAGGGCATGAGGTTGAGCAGCAGGCCGCCGAGGAAGGCGAGAGCGACGATCTGCATTAGGCCGAGTACCGAGAACGGGGGTGCGGCGGGCGGCGCGGCGACGGCTCCGGGCGCGGCGGCGATGAGGTAGTTGCGGCCGCCGGCAAGTTCCAGAACGCCGTTGAGATGGGGCGGATTTGCGGTGAGGTTGGGGTCTTTGGTGAGATCGAGAACCAGGCCCTTGGCCGTGGGAGTGAGTTTTTGCGGGGAGGGATTGTTGACGACGGTCTGGTCGGTGGGGAAGAACTCGGCGTGGGTTTCGCGCTGGCCGGTTTGGACGGCGAGACGGAAGCCCGTAGCGGTGGGCTGGAAGGCGGCTTTGTCTGCGGAGGGGAGCGGCGTGGGCAGGTCAGCTCGGAATTGCGCGAAGAGGGGTGGTTCGGGGACTGGCGCGGGAGCGGGGCCGGGCGCGATGGTGCGCGTGAGCTGAAGATCAGCTTTGCCGGGGATGCAGACATTCGCGCAGACGAGCCAGGCGACCTTGGCCTGGATAATTGCCGGGCCGGGTTTGGCAGCCTTGGCAACGTCGAAATGGAACGGGAGCAGGACTTCGTTCTCGTAGCCAAAGTCCATGAGCGGGCCGAGGGGCAGGCGCGCGGGCGCGGGGAACTGGAGCGGCGAGGCAGTGACGCCTGGGGGCAGCGTCCATTGCATGGTCGGCGGCTCGCCGGAGTCGCCGGCATTCTGCCAGTAGATGTGCCACCCGGGCTGCATTTTGAAGTAGAGGCCGGCCGGGTTTGAGGCGCCAGCGTAGAGATCTTTGGTGGGGACGAGCAGCTCGACGCGCAGGTGGTCGGCGGTAAAGGCGGCTTTGGTGTCCTGGGGTTCGCTGGCTGAGGCGGAAAGCTGGGCTAGCGCAGGCGCACCTGTCGCGAGCAGAAGGGAAAACGCGAGGATGAGGCGGAAGAGGGGCATGAATGCCGTCGTGCATTCAGTCTATCGAATGAGGGCTGAATGCACGGCGGAGTTGAGGGCGTACTACCAGCCGAGGACGTAGGCGAAGATGAGCGGCGCGACGATGGAGGCGTCGGACTCGATGATGTACTTGGGCGTGTCCTGGCCGAGCTTGCCCCAGGTGATCTTCTCGTTGGGGACGGCCCCGGAGTAGGAGCCGTAGCTGGTGGTCGAGTCCGAGATCTGGCAGAAGTAGGCCCAGAGGGGAACATGCTCGCGCTGCAGGTCCTGGTGGAGCATGGGCACGACGCAGATGGGGAAGTCGCCCGCGATGCCGCCGGCGATCTGGAAGAAGCCGAGCGGGGTCTCGGCGGTGGTCGCGGTGTACCACTCGGCCAGCTCCATCATGTACTCGATGCCGGTGCGGACGGTGTGGACCTTTTTGACGTCGCCGGAGATGCAGTGGCCGGCGTACATGTTGCCGAGGGTGGAGTCTTCCCAGCCGGGGACGAACATGGGCAGATTTTTCTCGGCGGCGGCGAGCAGCCAACTGTTCTTGGGGTCGATCTGGTACGACTGCTTGAGCGCGCCGGAGAGCAGAATCTTGAACATGAACTGGTGGGGGAAGAAGCGCTCACCGGCCTGGTCGGCGCGGGTCCACTCTTGGAGGACCTCGTTTTCGATGCGGCGCATGGCCTCCATCTCGGGGATGCAGGTGTCGGTGACGCGGTTCATGTGGCGGGCGAGGAGCGAAGCTTCGTCGCGGGGCGTGAGGTCGCGGTAGTTGGGCACGCGTTCGTAGAAGTCGTGGGCGACGAGGTTGAAGACATCTTCTTCGAGGTTGGCGCCGGTGCAGCAGATGCCGTGAATCTTGTCGCGGCGGATCATCTCGGCG
>DATJMU010000142.1:0-25799 GCA_035508555.1 Occallatibacter sp.
CGAAAAGGATGGGCCTGACAAATGCCCCGGCGCCTCGTTCTCCGCCACAGCCCGGGTGCCCCACCCTCGCCGCGTCTTTGTTCTTGCGGCTAGGGTGGGGTTGGCCCACCGCCCAGCCGCATCGATCTCCACAACCCGGTGGCGGGTGGCCCAGGTTCCAGGATGTGGCTCCAGCACAGAAGATGGGTGCCCCAGGTCTCGCTTTTGAGACCTGGGATGGCAGGATATCCGCGCCCGATCCCGTTCGGAAGCCCCCCAACCTCCTCGCGCCCTTTACGAAAAGGATGGGCCTGACAAACGCCCCAGCGCCTCGTTCTCCGCCACAGCCCGGGTGCCCCACCCTCGCCGCGTCTCTGTCTTTGCGGCTAGGGTGGGGTTGGCCCACAGCCCAGCCGCATCGATCTCCACAACCCGGTGGCGGTTGGCCCAGGTTCCAGAAAGTGGCTCCAGCACAGAAGATGGGTGCCCCAGGTCTCGCTTTTGAGACCTGGGATGGCAGGATAACCGCGCCCGATCCCGTTCGGCAGACCCCCAACCTCTTCGCGCCCTTTACGAAAAGGATGGGCCTGACAAATGCCCCAGCGCCTCGTTCTCCACCACACCCCGGGTGCCCCACCCTCGCCGCGTCTCTGTCTTTGCGGCTAGGGTGGGGTTGGTCCACAGCCCAGCCGCATCGATCTCCACAACCCGGTGCTCCTGCGTCCCGCGTGGCCCACAACCTGGAAATGCACAAAAAACAAAATTATGGGCATTGGGTGACCTGGGAGACCACGGACCTCAACGGGCCGGGAGGCGGACCACCGCCTTTCAGGGTCGGTCCCGGCAAAACGCCGATCGCGCCAAGTCTTCGGGCGAGACAGACGGCGCCGGATTCCTAACGCACAGCCGGCCTACCGGTCGCAATCGCTGCTGAGCATTCTGAGGCAATCGACCAATTCGCTCAGGCGCTCGTGAGAGCGGCAATGAGCCCGCACTCCGCACTCGACCGCTTTCCGTCACAAAAGCGAGCGATCCGGCGAAGTTCGGCAGCCAGGCGCTTCAGATCGCTGATTTTCGACTCCACCTCTTTGAGGTGATCGGCAGCAACACTGCAGACATCGGCACAGGTCGGCGATTGGGCCGCGGAGAGTTGCAGGAGGTCCCTGATTTGCTCCAGGGAGAAGCCGAGTTCGCGGCATCGCCTTACGAAGCTCAGGCGTTGCAGGTGCTCCTGAGCGTACACGCGATAGTTACCGGCTGTTCGTCCGCACACGGGGAGCAAACCGGCCTGTTCGTAATAGCGGATGGTGACGACCTTGACGCCTGCATTCTTCGCTAGGTCGCCGATGCGGAGGGTTATGCTCATGTTGACCCTATAGCCACTATAGACTTTAGGCTCATTGCATGAGAAAGCGCACCCTCTTACTGGCGTTTTCGCTCGCGCTAACCTCATACGGCCAAACAGTGGGGCGCAGCGCACCTCCGGTTGACGATGATCCGAGCGTCATCCTCGAGCTAGGTGCCGCTACGAGCTGGACCACCACGGGAGGCGCTGCGAGCTTCGCCCCGAACCTTGCGGCAGAAACCACTCCTATCGAAGGTTGGCTGGAAATCGAGGCCGGCACTTCGCCTTTCTTCACGCCGAACTCCACCGAATGGGACACAGATTTTCTTTTCAAGAAGCCTTGGACAATGTCTTCGAAAGCCGAGTTCATGCTGGGAGTCGGGCCAGCGTGGGTCTGCCTTCGGCAGCATGGAACTACATCCAACTCAATCTCGGGTGAGGTCGCCGGAGACTTCATGTTCTGGCCCAATGGCGAACACCGTTTTGGTTGGTATCTGGAGCCGGCTTACGACTACAACTTCATGGCCGGTCATCAGCAGTCTATTGGAATGAGCGCAGGGCTCCTGATCGGAATTAGACGGCGACATCATTGATGTTGCCGTGTTTTCTCACGCTACTCCTCGATTAGTCTCTCAAAACGCCTTCGCACCAGAATTCAGTCTTCCGGGCGTGCGACCGCCTGGACGCAGTCTCTTTTGCATGGAATTTCCCCCTTTCGTCTCAGAATGGAAGTGAGAGGATTCCCATGGAGCAGACGGCTGAGGGGCGAAAAGTAGACAGGAACCGGCGGAAATCCGACGGCGGCCAGACCCCCCAGGGGAGGTCCTTCACAGTCTGCACACTTTTCGGTGCAAACGTGAAAATAACCCATTTAGAATCAACAAACCGATGGGGGAATTCGGTAACCAGTCAGTTACCTGATTAACATTCCTTTAACAATTCACGCAGAATGCGCCTTTCCGCATCTTGCTCAAAAAAAACGGATTGGCAGGATGGTAACACGGATTGTTATGCAGGGAAGGGCAATCCTCGGACGGCCGCCTGCTTGCCGGAGTTAGGACGCTACGCGCCCGATCTCTTTTCGATCCGGGCCCAGGAATCTTTGAGCGGCAGGGTGCGGTTGAAGACCAGATGGCCCGGGGTGGAATCGGGATCGACCGAGAAGTATCCCACCCGCTCGAACTGGAAGCTCGCGCCGGGCCGCGCATCGGCCAGCGAGGGCTCCAGCTTGGCGTCCCTTACAATCTCCAGCGAGTTGGGATTGAGGTTGTCTAGGAAGCTCCGGCCCTCCGGCACATCGCCCGGATCTGGCTTCGTGAACAGGTTGTCGTAGAGCCGCACCTCCGCCGAAATCGCATGGGCCGTCGACACCCAGTGGATGGTCGACTTCACCTTGCGCCCATCCGGTGAATTGCCCCCGCGGCTCGCCGGATCATACGTGCAGTGCACCTCGACAAGACTGCCGTCGGCAGCCTTTTGGACAGACTGTGCGGTTATGAAATAGGCGTTGCGCAGCCGTACCTCCTTGCCCGGCGAGAGCCGGTAGTACTTGGGCGGAGGCGTCTCGCGAAAATCCTCCTGCTCAATATAGACCTCGCGCGAGAAAGGCACTTGCCGCGTGCCGGCCGCTGGGTCTTCGGGGTTGTTGGCGACGTCGACGAACTCCTCCTGACCCTCGGGGTAGTTATCGATCACCAGCTTCAGCGGCCTGAGCACGGCCATGGCGCGCTGCGCCCGCCGGTTCAGGTCGTCGCGCTGGAAGTGCTCCAGCATCTCGATATCGATAACGCCGTTGGTCCGGGTCGCGCCCGCCGAACTGACAAACGTGCGGATCGCCTCCGGCGTGAAGCCGCGGCGGCGAATGCCAGAGAGCGTGGGCATGCGCGGATCGTCCCATCCGCTCACATGTTTTTCCTGCACAAGCTGCAAGAGGCGGCGCTTGGAGAGCAGCGTATAAGTCAGATTCAGCCGGTCGAACTCGATCTGCTGTGAAGGAAAAATGCCCAGCTGTTCGATGTACCACTTATACAGCGGCTGGTGATCGGCAAACTCCAGCGTGCACATCGAGTGCGTTACGTTCTCAATGGAGTCCGACTGCCCGTGCGCGTAGTCGTACATCGGGTAGATGCACCATACATCGCCCGTCCTGTGGTGCGTCGCATGCAGGATCCGGTACATCACGGGGTCGCGCATGTTGAGGTTCGGCGAGGCCATATCGATCTTCGCCCGCAGCACCCGGCTGCCGTCGGGAAACTCCCCGTTCTTCATGCGCACAAACAGGTCGAGGTTCTCTTCGATCGTGCGGTTGCGGTAAGGGCTTTCTTTGCCGGGCTCGGTCAGCGTCCCGCGGTAGGCGCGAATCTGCTCGGCGGTCAGGTCGTCCACATAAGCCTTGCCGTCCTTGATGAGCTGGAGCGCCCACTCGTAGAGCTGCCCGAAGTAGTCCGAGGCATAGCACAGCTTTTCCCACTCGAACCCCAGCCAGCGCACGTCTTTCTGAATCGACTCGACGTATTCGGTTTCTTCCTTCTCGGGATTGGTGTCGTCGAATCGCAGGTTGGTTTTGCCGCCAAACTCGTCGGCCAGACCGAAGTCGAGACAAATCGCCTTTGCATGTCCGATGTGCAGGTAGCCGTTCGGCTCCGGCGGAAACCGCGTCTGAACCACCGCGTCGCCGTATTTCCTGGTGCGCACATCCCCGGCGATGATGTCGCGGAGGAAGTTGGAGGTGGTTTGAGCGTCTGGAGTGCGAACGTCCGGGCTTTCTGGATTTGCGTTGGTCATAGTTGTGATTCTTTACGCGGGTGCGATTCCATCTTGTTGGCGCAATCGCCGGAATCAATGATTCGCAATTGCAAAGAAGATCGCGATCGCGAGGACCACGGCGCCCATCGCCCAAATGATGGGCCGGCCCATATTCAATGTCCAGCCCAGACGGCTTCTTTTGGGAACCAGGATTCGCGAGTCGTCGCGATTGAAATAAAAAACGCCGAGCTTCCAGTGGCTGGGAGTCGCATCTCTGAGCATGGTTTCTGCCTCCGCGGGTTTTCGGCAAGCCCGATCGACAGTCTTCGCCGCTAGCGGCCTAAGCTCCAGCCGCTGGGTGCCTTGCCCTTTCGCCGCGTCTCTTGGGTTCTTCGTGATCCAAAAGAACGTTGAACCGGACTAGGTAGTATAAACGTTCCATCGTGCGAAAAAGCCCGTTCAACCGCGCGATTCAAGATTCATGATTGCCTGCCCAATCCGTTCCAGGCAAACCGCCCGCCCCAGCACCACCATGGTCTCAAACAGCGGCGGCGCGTTCTTGCGCCCGCACACGGCTACGCGGATCGGCTGAAACATCGGCCCTGCCTTGAGCCCAAGCTCCGCGGCCGCCCCGCGCAGCGCCTTGTCCAGCGAGTCGTGATCGAACTCGGTTGCGGGCAAAATTGCCAGCCCTTTTTCCAGCACCCGCCGCGCCAGCGCCGCATCTCCCTTCTGGGGAATCAACTCTGCGGCGTCGTACGGCGCAAGCTGATCCACAAAGAAGAAGTCGGCCGCGGCCACGGCCTCACTCATCAATTTGATCCGCTCCCGGATCAGCGGCGTCACCGCCAACAGCTTCTCCGCCGGCGCAACGAGCCCGGCCTGCGCAAAGAAGGGCTGCAGCCGCCGGCTCAACTCTTCCACCGGCAACGCGCGCAGATGCTCGGCGTTCAGCCACACGGCCTTGGCATCGAACGGGTCGTCTTCCTTAAAGTTCACGACCGCATTGGCCCGGTTCACGTTCTCGAGCGTAAACGCCGCCGTGAGCTCGTCGACGGTCAGAAATTCGCGGTCGTTCTTCGGCGACCACCCCAACAGGCAGAGGAAGTTGATGAAGGCCTCCGGCAGAAAACCGGCGTCGCGATACGTGGTCACGCTTACCACCGGCCCGTGCTTTCTTTTTGAAAGTTTCGTCCCATCGGGCGCCACCAGCAGCGGCAGGTGCGCGAACTGCGGCGCCTCCGCACCCAGCCCCTCGAAGATCAGCGCGTGCTTGAACGTGTTCGACAGGTGATCCTGTCCGCGGACGATGTGGCTGATGCGCAGATCTGCATCGTCCACGCACGACGCCAGGTGATACGTCGGCATCCCATCGCTGCGCAGCAACGCGAAGTCCTCCACCTCGTCCGCGAGCTTGGTCTGCGCGCCATACACGCCATCCACAAAGCGCAGCACGCGGCCCTCGCCGCGCGGCACCCGGTAGCGCAGCGCGAAGGGCTCGCCCGCAGCGGCCCTCCGGTCGGACTCCTGGCGAGATAAATCGCGCATTCCGGGATTGAAAAGCCATGCCCCCTGCGCGGATGACTCGTCGCTGTCGGCCGTATGGGCCGGCGTGAAATCGCGATACGCCAGGCCTTTGGCGAAGATCTCCTCGGCCGCCTGCTTGTGCAGCGCCAGCCGCTCGGACTGTTTGTACTCCTCGTCCCAGTCCAGCCCCACCCAGCGCAGCCCCGCGAAGATCGACTGCACGCTCAGGTCGGTGTTGCGCGCCACGTCGGTGTCGTCCAGGCGCAGCACCATGGTGCCGTGGTGATGGCGCGCAAGGAGCCAGTTGAAGATAAAGGTGCGGGCGCTGCCCACGTGCAGAAAGCCGGTGGGCGAGGGAGCAAAACGCACGCGAAGGGGCAGTGCGGAGGAGGGACTGGACTCAGGCATCGTTCGAGCGGGTTCCACTCACGATCCTAGCACTCACGCCCTCTTCATCTTTGTGCACGGCATGCCGCTTTAAGCCGGTGGCGCTACCTGAGGGGGCAGCGGAGCCGGTGGCACCGGGGGCGGTGGCGGCGGTTGCGGTGGCCAGTAGGCCTGCGGCGGCAAGGGCGCCACCTTCCAGTCGGCGAACGCCAGTACATACAGCAGCACTAACAGCCCCAGCGTCGGCAAGAGGCAGCACAGTGAAAGCCATGGCGAAAACCCCGCCTTCTTGCAGATGAACCAGCAGGGAACCATGACGATGGCGATCCCAAACAGAATGAAGATGGGAATAATAGCCATAAAGGCCATCGCCATCCGCCGGATCATCTCCGGGTCGGGTTGGGCTTGCATTTGCGCTAGAAGCGCTAGGTCGTGCATGGAGATCTCCTGGATTTGAGATGGAATCCCGAAGCCAAGTTAAAGCCAGCGTGACGAAATCGCAACAGGAATCTTTGCCTGAGTTCAGGCAAGAACGATTCCGCGATCCAATCTTGGCTATCCAACATTGCAGTTGCGATCCCCAGGAGCAGAAAGTCCGCTCTACGGGCGCTAATCCCTGACCTCTGCCATCACGTAATGTCTTCTGTGTCGTAAACCGGCGCAATCCTTCGCTTGGGCACACCATGCACCGAGCTGAGCAGATCGTCCACCACGTCCTCGAGCTGCCGCTGACTCTCGATCACCGCGCTCATGCTCTTCAGCTCGTCGGGATCGGTGACGCGCTCCACCAGGGCCACCGCGTGGCATTGCGCCACACGGTCCAGGTTCAGCCCCTCCGGCGTTTTGGCCTTGATGCTCACCTGCTCCATCTCCACGCCCAGCAGCTCGGCCACGCGCGCCCGCATATCGCCCGCAATCGGCGCAATCTTCGGGGCCGCCAGAACCAGCGTCGTATCCACGTTCACGATGCGATAGCCGGCGTGCTGCAACTCCTCGAGCGCCAGCTTCAAAAAGATCGCCGAATCGGCGTCCTTCCAGCGCGGATCGCCCGGCGGAAAAAAGCTGCCGATATCGCCTGCCGCCACCGCGCCCAGCAGCGCGTCGGTCACCGCGTGCAGCAGCACATCGCCGTCCGAATGCCCGGCCAGCCCCTCTGGATGCTCGACCGTCAGCCCGCCGATCCGCAGCGGCACCCCGGCCTTGAATTCGTGCGAATCGTACCCAAATCCGATCCGTGTGTCCATGCTCTCGTATTCTCACCTGTGGCAGATGTTCCACCCTACGTATCCGCACCGACGAGGTCGGATCCGGCCTTTTGCGCTTGGAGTATCCCGAGGCTCCGCGCAATCAAGAACTTAAGGTCGCGCACCTGGGCCAAATCGCTGAAATAGATGCGTGAAACACCAAATGCCGCTGGGGCTTGCTCAATTTCAAAGCCCTTTGCGAGGCCGGTCGCCTCTTCTACTGGAACCAATGTGGTGATATTCCTGCGCTTCGTGTCAGCAAAGAATCGCACAAACCAAAAAGTTGGCTTGTTGTAAGAAATATTGAAATAGTAGACAGTATCTTTGCTCAGAATTGCCTCTGGCGGGGCGCCGGCTTCGACGCAGATTTCGCGGACCATCCGATAGAATCCTTGCTTTTCGTCAGAAGTTTCGACCGATGAATCTGTAGAAGCTGCTTCCCGCTGCCTTCGGGTTTCCCATGCCTTTAGTGCGGCCGTCGTCCCGGCTGACGAATCCGGCGGCGCTGCCTCTACATTCGATTTCTCGCCAGCTTTGACCGTCAAATTACCCTTCGAAAGGCTGGCGGCTACAGGCTTATCCTTGTCATTTTCGAGTGTGCGCTGTAACCCCTCTCGTAGTCTCTCAATAAATTCATCGCTCATCACCTTAAGAAGAGTCGGCTCAATTGAGTCGCGTGCGACCTCGCCCAGGCGCGCCATCACGGCTACGGTTCGCTTACCCCTGTAGAGGTCCGCAGTGAGCCACTGCATGAACGCGTCGTCGTCCTTAGGCGACTTCAATGCCTTCGCCAGCTTATCAATCATTTCCTGACGATAGCGTGCGTTCTCGGCCTCAGTAATTAAGGTCTGCGCATTGAACGACTCCCGGCTGAACTTTGTGAGGAATTTCGCCACCTTGTCCCAGTCAATCTTAGGGTCGTTCAAGGCGAATGCATAGAACGGCTCTTTATCCATCACATTCGGCTTTTCTAGGTCACCGAAAAACTGGTAGGAGCAGCCGTCCGTGATGACCCCAAAATGTAGATCAGGCATCTGGGCTATGTAGCGTGCAAGCTGCTGCGACTTCGCGCCGAGGTCCGCCCCGAGAGGTTTAGTCTCGAAGACCATAAGCGCCTTTTCACCTGTGCTATCGAAGATTGCATAGTCCATCCGGTCGGGAAACTTCTTGCCGTCCCCTTGGGTAAATTCCGCGCAGAACTCAGGACGGACCTCTTTAGGTATGCCGGGGTCGTACCCTAAGAGCCGGATGAACGGAATAACGAGGGCCATCTTTGTGGACTCCTCGTTGCTAATGAACTTCTTGTTTTCCTGGTAATGCTGCACAAGGCTCTTAAGCTGGTTGGCGTCCATCGCATTTTCCTTTCCGTACCCTCTTGCTAGCGTCGTTGCCGCAGATAAAACTCCGCCAGCTCCAGGTCGCCGGGCTGTGTAATCTTCAGATTAACCTGAGAACCGTGCACCACGGCCACCGAATGCCCCGCACGCTCCACCACCGAAGCCTCGTCGGTGCCCACAAACCCGTCCGCCATGGCCTCCTCGAACGCGCTCCTCAGCAGCCCGCACCGGAAGCCTTGCGGCGTCTGCGCCAGCACCACAAACTCCCGCGGAATCGTCGCCGTAATCAGCGCCCCGTGCGCCGTCCGTTCCACCTGCTTGATCGTGTCCACCGCCGGCAGCCCCACGATCGCCGCGCCGTGCTCCATCACCGCGTCGATGGTCCGCTCGATGGTGGCCGCGTCGATCAGCGGCCGCACCGCGTCGTGCACCAGCACAATATCGTCATCGGCGGCGGGCAGGCTGACCAGCGCATTGGCCACCGACTCCTGGCGCTTGTCGCCGCCCTCCACTACGTGTACTTTGGCCCGGAAGCCGTGCTCGGCCACCTGCGCCTCTACCCGCTCCATCTCCGGCTTGCGCACGGCCACGTAGATCGACGTCACGCGCTCCACCGCGGCAAAGGCCCGCAGCGAGTGAATCAGGATGGGCACGCCGTCCAGCGCCAGGAACTGCTTCGGCGGGGGCCCTGACGACGGGTCCTTGTCCCCCGGGTTTTTGGGCTGCGCTCCCGCCATGCGCGTGCCCAGCCCCGCAGCCGGCAAAATCGTAAATACCTGCATACCGGGATGGAGTATACAACGGCGAGCCGCCGGCCACTAACCGCGAGCAGAGCTCTCAGTTCGTTTTGCTTCCCCGGGAGGAATTTGGTTTCCGTACGCGCGATCGAAGCTGAAAGCTGAGGGCCGAGGGCTCCTCGCTCGCATCAACCTTCCTCCGGCGTCACATAGATCATCTCGCTGCTGGCGCGAAAGCCCATCTCTTCGTAGATCGGCCTTCCCGCATCCGACGCGTGCAGCGTCACCACCCGAATCGCGCGCTGGCGCGCCTCAGCCACGCAAATCTCCACCAGGTCGTGGGCCAATCCGCGTTTCCGGTACTCGGGCTCGACGTAGACATTCAGCAGGTAGCCACGCTTTTCTCCCGCGGGGTCGAGCGGGTGCGGCGGCCAATCCAGGATGAACAATCCAGCCGAGGCCACCGGCTGCAGCCCTTCCGCGATAATCCATCCCAGGTACCGGCCCTCGGCCATCATTCGAGCAATCCAGGGCTCACAACTGCGGCGCATGGTCTCCAGATCGGCGCTGGCCGTGCTGGCCATGGAGGCAAACATCGCCGCCCGATGGCCGGCAATCAGTGCGGCGTCCGCCGCCGTGGCTGCGCGTCTGACCAACATCATCCAAGTATAGGTAACGTCATGCCGCGCCTCGGGGCGTGCGGCATCGCCGGAGCGGCTATCATCCTTGCGTGCCCTCCACTTTGCCCACGCTTTCGCTCGATACCTCGCTCCTCAAGCCCGGTCTGCGTCTCGCCGTAGCCCTCTCCGGCGGCGCGGACTCCGTCGCCCTCCTCCGCATTTTAATCCAGCAAAGTAGAGAACTGGGCCTCGTCCTCCACGCTGCCCATCTCCACCATGGCCTCCGCGGCGCCGAAGCCGACGCCGATCTAGATTTCTGCCGCGACCTCGCCGCCGGCCTCAACCTTCCCTTCCATGAATCCCGCGCCGACACCGCCGCCGAAGCCCGGCCCGACCCTGCCATCTCCAAGCCCGCCCAGACCCTCGAAGAGGCCGCCCGCCGAGTCCGCTACGCCTGGTTCCGACAGCTCATGACAGCTGGCGAAGTCGACGCAATCGCCACCGCCCACACCCTCGACGACCAAGCCGAGACCGTCCTCGCCAAATTCCTGCGCGGCGCCTGGACCGAGGGGCTCGCCGGCATCCATCCCGTCTTCGAACTCCCGGAGGGGCGCATCCTTCGTCCGCTTCTCGCAACCCCGCGCGCCGAGATCGAGGCCTATCTCCGCGGCCTCAGCCAGCCGTGGCGCGAGGATTCGACCAACCGTCATCTCACCTACACCCGCAACCGCATCCGCCACCAGCTCCTCCCAGAGCTTGAAGCCTGGAATCCCCGCCTGCGCGAGCATCTCGCGCGCATGGCCGTGCTCGCCCGCGACGAGGAAGCTTGGTGGGCAGCCGAACTGGCGCGCGTCGCGCCCCAGCTTCTGCTCACCGGCCGTCCCGTCCGCGGAGGCGGCCGCGCGGCCGGCGACGTTCTCGCCCTCGACGTCACCCGTCTGGCCCCGCTCCATCCCGCCCTCCAGCGCCGCCTGCTCCGCCATGCTTGCGAGCGCCTCGGCGCCGCCCCCGACTTTCTGGCCACGGAGTCTCTCCGCGCCCTCACCCTTCACGGCCGCGCCGGCCAGAAGCTCGAGCTCGCCCAGGGCCTGCTGGCCGAGCGCACCCCCCGAGAACTGCGCCTCGCCGTCTCATCGTCTGGCGGTGCCGTAGCTCCGCCGCCCGAGTACACCGTCCCCGTCCCCGGCGAGATTGATGCTCCAGCCTTCGCCCTCCACCTGTGCATTCAAGCCGAACCTCCGGCAGCCACTCTCGCCGCCTGCGCGACCCTGCGCAACTGGAAACCCGGCGACCGCGTCACCCTCCGCCACTCCTCGGGTCCCCGTAGGGTCAAAGAAGTGCTTGAACGTCTTAAAGTTACCGGAACAGCGCGCGCCCTCTGGCCGGTCCTCGAAGTCTCCGGCCGCATCGTCTGGATGCAGGGCGTCGAGCTCCAGCCCGAGCCCGGCCTCCTGGTCGCCGTCGCGCCCCTCGCTGCCGGAGATCCTACCCCAGACGCGCCGCCCCTGGCGCCCCCACTACAACCCTAGTCATTGCGCTTCGTTACCGTTTTGTAGTGCTGCAACTTTCCAATTCCGGGTTTACAATCTGCATATTGCTCATTCGTGGGTAGACATGTTGGTGTCGGCCTCCCCGGAAGCTCGCACATTTTGACACTTTGCCGGGTTCCTGGTGTCTAACAAGATGAGCAATGTAAGCGGCGTTGGAGGTCTGTCGTCCAGCTTCCCCCCGCCGGGAAAGAGGAGTCCTGGTGAATTCGAGCGTTAAAACCATCGTGTTTTGGGTCTTCATCCTCGTCTGCCTGCTCATGCTGTGGGCGGTGGTCTCGAGGGGCGCAAACATGGGCAAGGACAAGGAGATCGCCTACTCGCAGCTCATCGACGAGATTCAGAATAACCAGGTGAAGGATGCCACCATCCAGGGCGACGAGCTCCGCGGACATCTCAAGTCCTCGCCCAGCGATGAGTTCCACACCATCATCCCCGGCGACTACGAAGATCTCCTCAAGGACCTCACCGCCGCCAAGGTCAGCTTCCAGATCAAGGAGCCCCAGAACAACATCCTCTGGCCGCTAATCGAGAGCCTCGGCCCCTTCATCCTCCTCGGCGCCATCTGGTTCTTCATGCTCCGCCAGATGCAGTCCGGCGGCAATAAGGCCCTGTCCTTCGGCAAGAGCCGCGCCCGCCTGCTCTCCATGCAGCAGAAGAAGGTCACCTTCAAAGACGTTGCCGGGGTCGACGAAGCCAAAGAGGAGCTCAAGGAGATCATCGAGTACCTGCGCGAGCCGCAGAAGTTTCAGAAGCTCGGCGGCCGCATCCCCAAGGGCGTGCTTCTGGTCGGCCCTCCGGGAACCGGCAAGACGCTGCTGGCCCGCGCCGTGGCCGGAGAAGCCAACGTCCCGTTTTTCTCCATCTCCGGCTCCGACTTCGTGGAGATGTTCGTCGGCGTCGGTGCCAGCCGCGTCCGCGACCTCTTCGAGCAGGGCAAGAAGAACGCCCCCTGCATCATCTTTATCGATGAGATCGACGCCGTGGGCCGCCATCGCGGCGCCGGCCTGGGCGGCGGCCACGACGAGCGCGAGCAGACCCTCAACCAGTTGCTCGTCGAGATGGACGGCTTCGAGTCCAACGACGGCGTGATCCTCGTCGCTGCCACCAACCGTCCCGACGTGCTCGATCCTGCGCTTCTGCGCCCTGGCCGTTTCGACCGCCGCGTGGTCGTCGGCCTGCCCGACGTCCGCGGACGCGAGGAAGTTCTCCGCGTCCACGTCAAGAAAGTGCCCATCGCCGACGACGTCAACCTCAACGTCCTCGCCCGCGGTACGCCCGGCTTCAGCGGGGCCGATCTCGCCAACATGGTCAACGAGGCCGCCCTCAACGCCGCCCGCGCCAACCGCAAGCAGGTCACCATGTACGACTGCGAGCTGGCCAAGGACAAGGTGCTGATGGGCGCCGAGCGCAAGTCCATGCTGCTGACGGACGAGGAGAAGCGCGTCACCGCGTACCACGAGGCGGGCCACGCGCTGGTCTCCATCATGCGCGACCACTCCGACCCCATCCACAAAGTCACCATCATCCCGCGCGGCATGGCCCTCGGCGTCACCGTCTACCTGCCTGACGACCGGCACAACTATACCCGCGAGTACCTCGAAACCCGCTTGGCCACGGCCTATGGCGGCCGTGTCGCCGAGGAGATCTTCCTCAACCAGATGTCCACCGGCGCCGGCAGCGACATCGAGAGCGCTACCGACCTCGCCCGCCGCATGGTCTGCGAGTACGGCATGAGCCGCCTCGGCCCCCTGACCTTCGGCAAGAAGGAAGAGCAGATCTTCCTCGGCCGCGAGATTGCTCAGCACCGCGACTTCTCCGAGGAGACGGCCCGCCAGATCGACCTCGAAGTCCGCCGCCTCATCGATGAAGCCTACCAGTCGGCCCACTCCATCATCGACTCGAACCGCGACGTCATGCACCGCATCGCCGCCGCGCTGCTCGAGCGCGAGACCATCGACGCCGAAGAAGTGCGGATGCTGATCGAAGGCAAGGAGCTGCCCCCCATCCGCTCCGTTCTTGCCTCGCCCACCGATACCGGCAGCGGCACGCCGCAGCAGGTGCTCAAACCCGAGAGCCGCGGCGGCCCCGGCATGCCCGAAGGCTCGCCTTCGCCGGCCTGAGGCAGGGATCAGTGGTCAGGAATCAGCGAAGGGCCGCTCCTGGGAGCGGCCCTTTTACTTAATATGCAACCGGAGTTTCATACCCATGGGAGTCCCACGGCATCAACCGGATATCCACGGAGTCGAAATCCACGACGCCGAAATTCAGGACCAGTTTACTCGCCAGGCTGAGCCCTTCTTGCGCCGCCACGCCGGCGGCAAGCAAGACCTGCTCGAACGGATGGCCGACTGCGCCCAGCCCCGCCGCGAAGACACACTCCTGGATGTCGCCTGCGGTCCCGGCATCGTCTCCTGTTTCTTCGCGGAGCGTGTAAGCCGCGTCACCGGCCTCGATGCCGTCCCCGCAATGCTCGAGTCCGCACGCCGCCTCCAGGATGACCGCGGCCTGACCAACATCGAATGGGTTCACGGCCAGGCCACCGCACTGCCGTTCCGCGACGCCGCCTTCGACTGCGCCGTCACACGCTTCTCCTTCCACCACTACCTCGATCCCGGGCAGGCCCTGCGCGAGATGAAGCGCGTCTGCCGCAGAGGCGGAACCATTCTGGTCGCCGACGTCACCCCCAGCCCGGAGACGCAGGACCGCTTGAACGAATGGGAAATTCTGCGCGACCCCTCGCACATCCGCGCCTTAACTGAGGCAGAGTTCGCGTCCCTCGGAGAGTCAGCCGGCCTGGTGCTGCACCGCGTGGAGCAATTCGGCCTGGCGATGGACCTCGAAGATCTTCTGGCAGGCTCGTTTCCCTGGCCCGGCGACGCCGGCAGGCTTCGCGCCCTGTTTCAAGAGGACATCCGCACAGGAGCCAACCGGCTCGGCGTCGCCGCCCGCGACGAAGCCGGCGCAATCAGGCTCTCTTATCCGGTTACGGTCCTAGCCTGGCGCAGGTCCGAGTGACTTTTGCTCGCCCGTCCCGCCGGTCTCACCTTCCCAGGAACCGGTAGGCGATCCCGGCGCTGAATCCGTACGGATGCAGCGAACTGTTCACCCAGTTCGGCCACTGCTGGTACTCGAAGTCGAAAGGCCGCAGCACAAAACGGCTGTGGGTGCGCACATCCAGCCCGCCCCCGTAGGCGACGTCGGTGAAGCTGCCTTGGGCGTCGTTGAACTCGAAGTTCATCTTCCCGTAGCCCACCAGAACCTTGGCGTAGGGAGTGAACCCGAAAAACGTCTGCCGGTTGAAGTGGTGCTCGTACCCCAACAGGTAGTTGTCCTCGTGAATATCGTTGAGCTGGTTGAAGCGCAGCCAGCGCCCCTCCGCTTCCAACTCGATCCACCGCGTGAAGTGCACGTCCACGTACCCGCCGAGGCCGAAGAGGTAGTTGGGCGCGCTTCCGCGCACGAAGTTCCCCGCATAATCTGGCTGGAAGGCGGAACCCAGTCCACCGCCCGTCACAGAAAAAGTCCGTGCATAAGCGGAGGGGACAACCTGCGCTTGCGACGACTTGGCGGTGGGGATCAGTAGCAAAACAAGGGCAAATGCGAAACAACGCAGTTTCAAGCTCATGATTAGAATTTGTATCCAATCGGATTCAAAACTCAAAATCAGTCCGCCCAGCTTCCCCTCAGTCCACCCTCCGGTTTAGCTCTGATCGACGGCCTGACGGACCCTCTCCGTCAGGCCGTCGACGCCACATTTGGCTGATTATTGCGGGTTTGGCGCTGCTTCCGCGGGCTGTTGCGCCGTCGCGTCCCCAGCCGGCTGAGCCTGTGCCGCCGTCGGCTGCTGATCGGCTGGCTGCCCGGCCGGCGCCGCCGGCGGTTGCTCCGCAGCTACCACGTACCGCTGCAGGTTAAAGTAGACCGGCGTCACCTCGAACGGCATCTTCTCCCGCGCGTTCATTGGCGCGTACCGTTTCGCGTCCAGCATGTGCACCGTATCGTCCCACGGATCGATCTTGATCCAGCTCCCCAGCGGCAGCGCCGCCGTCTGGCTCATGTCGTTCCAGTTGATCTTGGGTGCCATCTTCGCCAGCGCGTCCATCCACGGCACCCCGTCAGGCTGCAGCAGCGAGTCGCCCAGCTTGGGCGTATTCAGCGCCTTCAGCTCCTTCTCGCGGTCTTGCAGCTGCTCGAAGTACAAACCCGCCTCCGCAAGCTGGTCCTTGTACATCGAGTTCTCGAGGTACTTCATCGCCTGCGCGGCAGCCGTCTGGTCGTCGCCGTCGGAGTGGTACATATCGATCCGCTGGAACGTCGACGCGTCCGGGAACAGGAGCCGGTCGTTGAACGCGTAGCGCGTGTCGATGTGATGGCCCAGCGCGATGTGCGCCAGCTCCATGGAAATGACCGCCGCGAACGCGGGCTCATCCGGAAGCGTGTTGATCAGTCCGCGGCTCAACAGGATGGTGTTCCCCACCGTGGTTGCCTCGATCGTGTCCGTCAAGAGCACCCGGCACCTCACCTGTTCGGTAAACGCCAGGTTGTTCGGCACCACCAGGTTGATCACGATCTGGTCCAGCACCTTCTGCTCGTACCCGTTCGGATCGAGCGGCGCCACCAGTCCGGCCTGCACCAGCCGGTCGATCACGTTGTCCTCTGCCTGCTCGATCCACATCCGCGATGCCTGCAGTGGGCCGACGTCCTGTGACTGCCCGCTCTGGTCGACGGCGTCGTCCACCTTGATGCTGACGTTCTCGCTCTCCCGCGTGGGCAGCTTCAGCGAGTAGCCCCAGAAGTGGGTCTGCGCCTTCAGCCCCTCCGACTTGTCGCTGGCCCGCTGCGACTCCTCCACATAAATCTCCACGGGAAGCCACAGCCCCGGCTGCATGTTCATCCGCCAGCTGTCGAAGTGGAAGTAGTACTTCGAGGAATCCTGATTGGACGGACCGGTGTACGTGCCGTTGAACCGCACGATGTTTCCGCCCTCGTCCTCAACCCAGATCCGCCCGAAGAAGCGGCCCATCCCCGGCACCTTCGGATGCACGTCGAATACCCACGTCCGCACCGAGCCCAGAAACTCCCGCCGTACAAAACTGAAGTCATAGTGCTGCCGGTCGAACCCCGTCGGGTCGATGAACATCATCTCCATGAACCCGTTCGGGTTGTAGGTAAACTTCTCCAGGCCCAGCATCTTGCTCAGTCCGCTCATCGCGTCCAGCGAGCCCCGGAAGAATCCCCGCTTCGCGTCCTGGCGCGGGTCGTATACCTTGTCGAAGAAGCCCTTGCCGAAGTCCACGCGGCTCAGCATGTAATAGTCGTCCACCGGCACTTCGTACAGCTTCACGTCGGGCCGTGTGTCCTGGATGTAGGTCTCCACCAGCGGCGTCCGCTGCTGGATGTTTTTGATGATCACCTTCTCCTGCGCGATCGCCCGGTTGATCAGTGCCGATTGCTCCGGCGTCAGTTGCCGCATCTGCTCGAACTTCGGCATCCTCTTCGCATACGCCCACGTTGCACCCAATATCAGAATTAGGAAGCTGAGGGGGATCTTCCGTAACTTCATTTCAAACTCCTGGTTGCATTCTTTCATTCTGTCTTACGCGGGCTGGAGCTGCCTTACTGCCGCCATAGCCCCTTTCATGCGCGATTCTCTTGCCACTGCCAACTGCCGTCCCTAAGCCAATTGAAACGTAATGATAAT
Source organism: Occallatibacter sp. (assembly GCA_035508555.1). Taxonomy (GTDB): domain Bacteria; phylum Acidobacteriota; class Terriglobia; order Terriglobales; family Acidobacteriaceae; genus Telmatobacter. Next base: position 17,173 of record DATJMU010000142.1, read on the forward strand.
ATTGGTCGTCAAGTTCACAGCCCTCCCATCCCGCGTGGCCGGCCGGAAACGTATCTCCTGTGCTTCCCGCTCTGCTTCCTGATCCAGGCCGTATCCAAGTCCATGCACGACGCCTTCCACGATCACGCGTCCGCTCGCCAAGAAAGTCACGCGCAGCACCACGTCGCCCTGGACCCCCGCCTGCTTCGCCTGATTCGTATACCGCACAGGGGGTTTTGAAAGCACTTCCAGGCTGGTCACTTGCGGCACCGCCGAGACAGGGCGGGTCACGCTCGCGGACGCCATCCCCGGAATTCCGGCCGAGCCCACGTGTCCGTAACGCTCTCCTCCGCCGCCGGTCCCCGTCGCTCCCGGAATCCCGGCCGAAGCCACCCGGCCCACCGCTCCATAGTTCGACCCGGACCGCGTCCCGTTGCCGATTCCCGCCGAGCCCACCACACCGTGGGGCGCAACCGCCGGGCCGTTCATTCCACCATACGGATTCCCGATCGCCGCAATGGTCGCCGGCCGCGTCGCATTCGGGTTCGGCGTCACCCCGAACGTCTCGCCCAGATGTACCGGCGCAGTCGAGGCCCGCACCTGCGGCGCCTGGGCCGGCATCGCCGCCGTCATCGCCGCCTTCGGCTCCGGACGCAGAATGATCTGCGGCCGCTGCATCCTCATCATCGGAGCTTCCAGCTTGGCCTGCAGCTCTACCGGCTTCGGCTTGAACTCCGGCTTCGGCGCCGCAATCTTCGGCGCCTGCATGTGCACCTCGTGAACCTTCATCGGCGGAGGTGCTGGCTGCGGCGCCGGCTGCTTCATCTTCACCGGCTGCGGCGCCGGGTTCGTCGGAAAGATCAGCTCCGTCTGCTCATACTGGTGGAGTATCTCATGCTTGGCCATCATCCCCATGAGGAACATCAACAGCAATATCAGGCCATTGACCACCGTGCTGACGACAAATGAGCTGGATCGACCCTCCGGTTCCGGAAGTAAACCGAAGGTCATCCGCCCAGGGGAGTAATTGATCTGCATTGTTTTAGTCCTCGCTTCTTGCTATGTCTTTCGTGCGATGCCCCTTCATTCCTGTATCAGACGCAAGTCGTGATCCGGTCATTGCAAATTCACTCTGGGAATCTGCCTCCACACCCGCGTACTCCAGCTTCGCCGGACCCTGCGGATGAGATGCCTTTCCCAGGCTCCGACCGGCTCTCCATGCCTCTGTCGTCGCCCTGCATCCGCGTATAGTTTTGCGGGCCCACCGCGCAGCCAGGGTGGTTTCCCTGGTGCTGCGCGCCTCTCCCTTGACCCGCACTGAACCGTCCGCAAAAGTAACCTGATCGGGGAAAGACTTTCTGAGTGTGGCTTCGCTGCCCGCCACCTGATCCACCCGCCGATGCGCGCTGCGCCCTGCGCACTCGCTCGGCGGTTCTCAGCCGTCTGCCCCGATATTCGGAGGCTGCACTTTCGCTCCAAGGCACCCGGCAAACACGCTCGCGGCTCCCTTGCCCGGCAGGTAAACCCTGCACTTTCTTCGCACCCGGGATTCCCATTCACCCCGGCTGCGCAGCCGCATCCACAACGCAATTGAATTCTAGCCTTCTCACCGGGCCCCCAAAATACCTCTTTCGGGGGCGTTTCTTCACTTTCGAGGATACTCGATCGCCCGTCTATCCCCTTTTTTGGTACTTGTCACCAAAGTCACTACCCTGCCTTGCGTTATAAACTCAAGGTAACCTAAACAGTTTCTGAAAGGACAACTTTTTTGTGAAGATATTCATCACCGGCGGCGCGGGATACATCGGTGGAACCATTGCTTCGCTCCTTTCCGAGTCGGGCCACGAACCGGTCATCTTCGACAATCTTTCGCATAGCCGCCGCGAGCTCCTGCCCCCCGGCGTCGAGTTCATCCAGGGCGATCTTGCCGACCGCCTCCTGCTCGAATCCATCTTCAAATCCGCTCGGGACCAGCAGAAACCGTTTGACGGCGTCCTCCATCTCGCCGCCCTCATTGAGGCCGGCGAGTCCATGCAGTATCCCGAGCTCTACTTCCGCAATAACACCGCCTCGACCCTGGCGCTTCTTGAGGCCGTCCACGCCTGCGGCCCGCGCCGCTTCGTCTTTTCTTCCACGGCCGCGGTTTACGGCGAGCCCGAGTCCATTCCCATAGAAGAAACTGCCGATCTCGCCCCGACCAACGTCTACGGCGAATCCAAGCTGCTGGTCGAGCACATGCTCTCCTGGTTCCACCGCATCCACGGGCTGCGCTATGCCTCCCTGCGCTACTTCAACGTGGCCGGAGCCCCGGAAGGCCCCCAGGGCGTCACTCGCGGAGAAGCCCACGAGCCCGAGTCCCATCTCATCCCGCTGGTCCTCGACGCCGCTCTCGGCCGCCGCGCCTCCATTCGCATCTACGGCGACGACTATCCCACGCCCGACGGCACCTGCATCCGTGACTATATCCACGTCTCTGACCTTGCCGACGCTCATCTTCTCGCCCTCAAAGCCCTCGACGCCCACTCGCGCCTTATCTACAACCTTGGCAATGGTACAGGGTTCAGCGTCCGGGAGGTCATTGAATCGGCCCGGCGCGTCACCGGTCAGCCCATTCCAGCCGAAATCCATCCCCGGCGAGCGGGCGACCCGGCGGTCCTCGTCGCTAGCTCTCAAAAAGCCATTCGCGACCTTGGCTGGACGCCTCGCTATGCGCAACTCGACGACATCGTCCGCACTGCCTGGCTCTGGCACCAGAAGCGCTATACAGCCTTCTGACACACAATAGTCAGCCCAACCCTGAAGACTCCTTGATGTCTTTAGATGCAGGTTCCCGTCCCTCGCGGCTACTCGCCCGCTCACCGATTTGTGCCCGCGGCCGGCGACTCTCACCGTCCCCGGTGCCTCGGTCCCGGCGAAAGCTGCAACCTGACGCCCCATCCGTCTCTCCAATACAATGAAAGCCGGAGTTCCGGCAAAGCAGGTGCTTCTGCGATGAACCCAGGCGGAAACAGCGGCAATCGCAAGAGTTTCGTGGCGACCTTTGTGGACTACTTCGTCCTTTTCAGCGGCATCTCCACGGCGTCCAACCTGGCGCGCACCCAGGGTCGCAGGCTGCTGCAGCGCGGAATCTTTCTCTTCCGGTCCCCGGCCCGCCGCTGATCGCGCGTCTAACATGCAACCCTTCGCCGCCTGCGCTCGGCGGCTCACTTTCCTCTGATTCTCCGGCCACTGCATTACAATCGAGAGTGATGCCCATCACCCGCCAGCAGGCCCTCGATTCCTTCCACTCTCCCGACCTCATCGGTCTGGGCTTCGAGGCCGACGCGGTACGGCGCCGCCTGCACCCCGAGGGCGTCGTCACCTACATCATCGATCGCAATATCAACTACACCAACTTCTGCACCGAGTACTGCACCTTCTGCGCCTTCTACCGCCCGCTCAAAGGCCCGAAGGCCAGCGAAGGCTACATCCTCGATAACGAGACTATCTACGCCAAGATCGCCGAGACCCTCGAGATGGGCGGCACCGGCATTCTGATGCAGGGCGGCATCCATCCCGACCTCAAGATCGATTGGTTCGAGAGCCTCTTTCGCGGCATCAAGCAGCGCTTCTCCCAAATCTGGCTGCACTGCCTCTCGGCCTCCGAGGTCCTGGCTATCGCCGAGTACTCCTCGCTCGATCTGCGCACCACCATCGCCCGCCTCCGCGATGCGGGGCTCGACTCCATCCCCGGCGGCGGCGCCGAGATCCTCGACGACGAGGTCCGTTTCCGCATCGCCCGCCTTAAATGCCGCACCGAAGACTGGGTCAGCGTCCACCGCACGGCCCATCAGTTAGGAATGCGCACCACCGCCACCATGATGTTCGGCGTTGGCGAGACCATCGAGCAACGGATCAACCATTTCGAAGTGATCCGCAACTTACAGGACGAAACCGGTGGCTTCACAGCCTTTATCCCCTGGAGCTTCCAGCCCAAGCACACCGCCCTCGGCGGCCGCGGCTGGGACGAGGCCACCAGCGTCGAATATCTTAAAGTCCTGGCTATCTCGCGCCTCTATCTCGATAACATCGAAAACGTGCAGGCAAGCTGGGTAACTCAGGGGTTAAAGGTCCTTGAGTTAGGCCTGCACTTCGGCGGCAATGACGTAGGGTCGGTGATGTTAGAAGAGAATGTAGTCAAAGCCGCCGGAACGAGTAACTGCACCACTGAGGAAGAGCTAAGAAGAATTATCCGCGACGCCGGCTTTAAACCCGTACAGCGAGATACCCTCTACCGCACCATGTTTCTCAATTAGCCCATGCGCCAGTGGCGCAGCCTCACCGTCCCTCCGTGCCCTCCCTCAGTTCGCCGTCGGCTGCTCGTCCATATGCTCGATCACCAGCACCGGCTCCGGTCGCTGCTCCTTCACCAGCTTCAGCCCCAGTTCCTTGCTCACCGCATCGTAAAACGTAACCGCCCCATTCGGGTCCGGCGCCGCCGCCGCGGTTCCGCCTGTCTCCGACGGCACATCGCTGTGCCCTCGCTCCCGCGTCAGGTTCACTGAGCTGAAGCTCAGCGTAAAGTCCCACCTGCCCTTGAGCCGCGTCTTGTCTTCGACCGGGTAGTAGATATATCCGTTCGCAATCCGCTGGAACTCGTCCACCATCTCCGCCGTCGTCATGTCCGTGCAGGTCACCAGCCGGTTGAGCACCGGGTGCGTCAGCCGCGGGTCCTTCCCGTCCGGTCCCGGGCCCTCTTTGCACTCGGTCCGCGCCGCCGGGTCCGCCTTCTGCATCTTGGGATCGACTGCTATCAGCGCATACGTATCGACCGGCCGGTCCTCCATCTGCGCCTTGATCTCGAACCGCTGGATCAGCAGCGCCTGCAGCATCTCCCGCAGGTCCTCGATCGCCACCGAGGGCCCGCGCCCTCCGTTGTCCGACAGGTTGCTGGCCGCCACCTTGGCCTCCAGGTCGATCTTGTCCGAGTCCAGCCACTTGGGCGCCCCCACGATCGCGTCGTTCGCTGCGAAGCTCACGTCCCAGGCAAAGTCCATAATCAGCTTCAGTGGAACCGCGCGGGCGACCACTTCATCTCCTGTAATCCTGAAGTTGGGCCGCTCGTCCGACGCGCTGGGCTTGATCACCGCCACCTCGAACTCGGCCGGCGCCATGGCCGGCATCAGCTTGGCCAGGTCCTGTCGGTTCGGCGTCGGCGTCTCCTCCACGCTGTCTACCACCAGTCCCTGTTCCGGCATCGTCTTCAGCTCCAGCTTCACCCCCAGTTGTTTTTCCATCGCCGCAAAGATCGTCACTCCCGCCGTCCCCGCCTGCGATAGAGAGTACATCGGCGTGTACTTCAGGTCGAAATCGTACGCGCCCTTCGCCCCCGTCTTGTCCACGACCGGATAGCGCAAGTACTGTCCGCCATGGTTGCGTGTCAGCGTATCCGCCAAGGCCGCCATCGACTTGTTGGTGCAGCTCAGAGTCTCCAGCGGCACCGATCCTGGCTCCGGCGCTGTCGTCGTTGGTGATCCATGGCACTGCCCATCACCCGTTCCATTCGGTGTCGCTTTCACCTTCAATCCGCCCGGCGCCAGCGTCATCCAGTAGGCCGGCATCTCCGCCTCGCCCTCGTGCGCCACCAGCTTGAACCGCTTCTCCAGCAGGCTCTTCAGCATCTCCTTCGCCGTCGCCAGGTTGGTTCCATCGGGGACCTTCCCGATCACGTCGTACCGGTCCCAGTCCAGCCACGGCGGCCCGCCGTGCACATAGCTCGAGTCCCTCAATCCGTACGCCGTCGCGATCAGGTCCCCCATCGTCGCCTGCCGCAGCACGTACCGCCCGTCTTCCAGAAATCCCTCCTGAAAAAACGGAAACGTCCGCGGCGGGCTCGGGTGAATATCCGCAATCTCGAACTGCTGCTGTGCCTTCGCCGTCTCCGCCGTCTTGCCTGTATCCTGATTCGCCGTCCCCGTCGCCGTCAGCCCCATCGCCGCCCCTGCAGCCAGCGCAACCGCCGCTACGCAAACAACCGCCCGTACCCTCATCGCAACCTCCATCGTTGAGCTCTATTTAGCGGGAGAAAACGCCGTGGCCGGGGGATTCCGCCGCGTCCCTTCTTTTTTCAGACTAGACCTGCACGACAACCGTAACCGCCGCTCACCCTGTTCACTCCACAAAATTAACGTTTGAGCCATGCCATTTGTTCCAGTCCCAGTTCCCGGCTGCGCCCTGTAAACTCCTCCACGGAGTCTCCTCATGCCCCGGCCCGCACCCCAGTCCATTCGCTTGCTGCTTCGTGCCGCAGCCCTCGCCTTCGCCACCACTCTCGTCCCTGCCCTCGCCGCCGCGCGCCCATCCACCTTCATCTATTCCGGCGCCGTCTGGCTCGATTCCCAGGGCCGCCAGATCCAGGCCCACGGTGGCGGCGTCCTTTTCTACCATCGCACCTGGTACTGGTTCGGCGAGGACCGCACCCCTGGCCTCGACCCCGCCAAACGCTACGTTGCCTGCTACTCCTCCCGCGACCTCCTCCACTGGACCTTCCGCGGCCGTCCCCTCCAGCTCGCCGACCCTGAACACCTCGGCCCCCGCTGGGTCCTCGAGCGCCCCAAGGTTTACTTCAGCCCCACCACCCATCACTTCGTCCTGTACTTCCACCTCGACGACGCCCACTACCGCCTGGCCCGCGTCGCTACCGCCGTCAGCACCCGCATCACCGGCCCGTACACATACGTCCGCAGCTTCCGCCCCCTCGGCTTCGAGTCCCGCGACATCGGCCAGTTTATCGACGACGACGGCTCCGCTTACCTCATCTTCGAGTCGCGCCCCTCCGGCGGCTTTTACATCGCCCAGCTCTCCGCAGACCGCCTCTCCGTTACCCGCCAGGTCGCCTTCTTGCATTTGCCTTTGGAGGGCGGAGCTCTCGTCCACGCCGGCGGCCTCTACTACGTCCTCGGCTCCCACCTCACCGGCTGGCGCCCCAACCCCAACGTTTACGCCACCGCCTCCGCGCTCGTCGGCCCCTGGACCGCCTTCCAGCCCATCGCCCCCGCCTCGCCCGACACCTACGGCTCTCAATCCACCTTCCTGCTCAAAGTCACCGGGACAAAGAGCGCTGCGGTCCTCTTCATGGGCGACATCTGGAAGCCAAAAATCCTCTGGGACTCTCGCTACCTCTGGATGCCTGTCCAAATCGGCGTTGGCCACATGCTCCTGCCTCCGCCCGCCCCCTGGACCATAGACGTCCGCACCGGCACCGTCACAATCGAACAGCCGTGACGCAAAGAAGGTGCTGGGGTGCCCCACCCTTTCCCCCTCATTTGCTGAGGGAGTGGGAACACTCCCAAGGCCGCCGTACCGTCGTCCCACTAATCCGCCGACTCGCCGAAAACAGACTCAGACCGCGAAAAGTTGGTGGCATTTTCATCGCCGACGGTCGGGGAAGCCGTGCGCGCTCCTCCTGGCAGCTTGGCTAGTGCTTAGCGAGGACAAGATGAAGACCGGCCTGTCCAGGCGCGAGCCCTTGAACAGCGCGGCCGAACCTGAACTTGATCTGCGGGAAATCGATGTCTTCGATCTCGGAAAATCCGCGCGAGCGAAGAATCGCTCGAATGCCAGCCGGCTCGAAACGGCTGACCCAACGTTCATCCATTTTCTCAAGCTGTTCAGTCCGCTTCGCTACTAATTCCCTTATCTCTTCTGAGAATGCGTGCGGGGGCTCCATGTAGTCGAAGACGACCTCCGAGTCATGGATTGACGTCATGTAGTCCAGAGTGCAGCCGATCGTTTCCTGTGTCAGATATGGCACGACGCCGAGCCAGGTGAAGAACGCGGGCGCGCTGCTCTGCAAGCCCGTACCGGCAAGTGCCTTCCCCAGATCGTCTCTATCGAGATCGACTGGCACGAAAATGAGCCAAGGCGGAAGCGCGAGTTCAGCCAACCGCCGTCGTTTCCATGCCTGCGTGGCAGGGTGGTCCTGCTCATAGATAAGGATCTGTCGCGCGCCATGGGGACACCGAAGAGCGAAAGTGTCGAGGCCGGCGCCAAGGATGACAATCTGCCGAATCCCTCTTTCGACAGCCTCTGACAATGCATCTTCCGCAATCCGGCTTCGTGCGGCGGTGAATAGACGTCCGATGCTGGCCAAGGGGTGTGCGTTCGCAGATTGCAGCACGTCCTTTTCGTCTTCGCGCAGAATCTTCAAGGCCAACGGGTCATAGAGGATCGAACCGTGATCGAGCACCTGATGGGCAGCTCGTTGTCGGGCGGTCAGCAGGGCAGTGCGACTGGGCTCATTCGGTTTCATATTCGGACTCAGAATTCAACTAGGTTGCCGACCGCATGAATTTGGTCTATCAGCATCGCGGATCCCAGGTCTCGAAATCGAGACCTGGGGCACCCGAGATTTGTACGAAATCAAGCGGTCAGGGACCTAGAGCTTGTTCATGGTGGTGAGGAATTCGGCGTTGTTGCGAGATTTCTCGAGGTAGGTGATCAGCAGTTCCATGGCCTCTACCGGCGATAGCGGATTGAGCACGCGGCGCAGCACGAAGATGCGCTGCAGGTCTTCCTTGGGGATGAGCAGCTCTTCCTTGCGCGTGCCCGAGCGCTGGATGTCGATGGCCGGGAAGACGCGCTTGTCCACCAGCTTGCGGTCGAGGATG
>DATJMU010000143.1:0-40541 GCA_035508555.1 Occallatibacter sp.
CGGCGCAACCTCAATCCCGGCCCCGGCCCGTTTCCCAATGCTTATAACGAAATATTAGAGACCACAGTTCCCAATCAAGCTCTATCTGCCAAGGCGGCCGTATCGAGACGCTCTGCGCCAGACGCCTCCTGTTCCTTGTAACGGGTGACTTCCTCGACTGTGCAAAGGGGCAGTTCCACGCGGACCACGGTTCCCGTGCCTTCCCGGCTTTGGATGGAGACGGTTCCATCGTGGGCGGCGCAGATGGCTTTTACGATCGATAGTCCCAGTCCGGTCCCGCCCGACTCACGGGAGCGCGCTCTGTCGGCGCGGTAGAAGCGCTCGAAGACAAAGGGGAGACATTCGGCGGGAATGCCGATGCCGTTGTCGCGGACTTCAATGACCCCTCGGCCACGCTGCGCGGAGGCGGTAAGCCAGATATCTCCGCCGGCAGGGGTGTATTTGAAGGCGTTGTCGAGTAGGTTGACGATGATCTGCTGCAGGCGTACGCGGTCGCCCGTCACCCATGTCTCTCCGGGAGCGCTGGCATGAACCGCTAACTGTTTGTCTTCGGCCAGGAGCTGCATCTGCTCGACGCTGGAAAGCGCAAGGGCGTTCAGATTGACCGGCGAACGTGGGAGCGGGCCGTGGACATCAAGCTTGGAGATGGCCAGCAGGCTCTCGACGATGTCGGACATGCGGTCGATCTCTTCGAGAGCGCTGCCCACAGCGTCGGTGGCCAGCGGCGGCAGATCGGGATTTTCGACCAGCGGCTCAAGTTCGCCGCGCAAGATGGTGAGCGGGGTTCGCAATTCATGGGAGACGTCGGTGGAGAAGCGGCGATTGTGGGCAAGTGCGTCCTCCAGGCGATCGATCATGCGGTTGAGGGAGGTGGAAAGACGCTCCAACTCGTCGCCAGTGGGAATGACAGGCAGGCGCTCGCCGAGGGAGCGGGTGCCGATCTGCTCGGCTTGACGCGTGAGCGCGACGACGGGCCGGAGCGGGACGTTCATGAGCAGATAGCCGCCGACTGCCGCGCCGGCCAGAATGGCGGGCGTGAGCAGGCAAAGCGCGATGAGCAGGGAACTGAGAATGCGGTCGATAGGTTCGGTGGGCGCACCGTTCTGCACCACAAAATGTACTCCCGAGGGCGAGGTCCAGTCACTGGAATAGAAGAGGATGGTTCCGGCCAGCCCGGCGTCGATTTTGCGGAAGAAGCCGCTGGCCAACCGCGAGTTTGACGCGGGAGCGGGCCACGCGCGGATGGAGGCGGCCTGGGCATTGCGGGACTGGTAGAGGACCTGGCCTTCACGGAGGATGCGGATAAAGCGGCCGTCGCTCTCCGGCGCGTAGGACTCCTCGATTTCCGCGGCCAGCCAGTGCACTCCTCTTTGATCGACGTGGGAGACGAACTGATCGACGATGTTGGCGCTCTCGTCGCGCAAGGTACGTTGCATGGTGGTAACCAGATAATTGCGTAAACCCAGCCAGACCGCGAAGCCGAAGATGACGAGCGCGACGGCCAAGAGGCCGGCATACCACGAGGTCACGCGGACGCGCAGCGAGGCGAGCTTCATTCGCCGCCTCCGCCGCGGATGATGTATCCGGCGCCACGCACGGTGCGGATCATCTTGAACTCGTGGCCGTCATCGACTTTGCTGCGCAGGTGGCGAACGTACACATCGACGATATTGGTTATGCCGTCGAAGCTCTGGTCCCACACGTGCTCGATGATCATGTTGCGCGAGAGCACGCGGCCGGGGTTGAGCATGAGGTACTCGAGCAGGCCGTACTCTTTGGCGGTAAGCTCGATGCGGCGGCCGCCGCGGCGCACCTGCTGGGTGAGGCGGTCGAGTTCGAGATCGTCGATCTTGAGGGTGCTGGAGCGGTTGACGGGGCCGCGGCGCAGCAGGGCCTTGGTGCGCACCAGGAGCTCGGCAAAGGCGAAGGGCTTGGTGAGGTAGTCGTCGGCGCCGGCGTCGAAGAGTTTCACTTTGTCTTCGATGGCGTCGCGCGCGGTGAGCACCAGGACCGGGACGCAGGTGTTTTTGCGGCGAATGCGCTGGAGGACTTCGCGGCCTTCTATGCCGGGCAGCATCAGGTCGAGGACGATCAGGTCGTAAGGGAAAGCCTCGGCCAGCTCCAGGCCCTCCTTGCCGTCGGCGGCAATATCGACGGCGTAGCGCTCGGCGATGAGTCCGCGGCGGACGAAGCCGGCGACCTTGGGTTCGTCTTCGACCAGGAGAATCCTCATGCGGCAACCTCCGGCGACGGACACTCGCCGATGAAGGCAACTTTACCTCAGACTGGCCGCGTTCGTCTCCGCGCGCCGCACAATCCTACTGGGGTGAAACAAGCCACTCGACGGCTGCATCGAAGAGAGCCAATCCCTGCGGGGTCAGATCGTCAAAAGCTTCGTTGTCCAGCGGGAAGATCTCCCTGCGGCCGGGAGCAATAAACCCACCATACATAGCCGCGCCTTTCTCGTAATCGAAGATCGCCTTCTGCTCGGCTTCCCCAGGCAGCGAGGCAATGGCGACGGCGCTCGGCTCGGGGATGGCCCATTTCATCATGCCGGGCTCCTTGAGCACCTGCACCGGGCCCGGCGGCAGCCCGGCGGCCATGGGGTGCCAGGCGCCAACGATCTTCAGATAGGCTTCGGGTGGATCGATGCTCTCGTTGGGCTCGCCATGCTCGCCGTAATCCACGTAGCGGTCGCGGCCCGTCATGCGCATGGTATCGGCGTAGAGGCCTTCGAGCAACAGCACGGGTATGGGCGCGTCAACGTACTTGTTCGAGAGCTTGTATTTGGAGCACGTGGCCGAAATGATCACGGCGTCCTCGCCTTCGGCGCGGGTCTCGGGGTCCATCTGGTCGGCGATGGTCACGTCGAATCCCATCTGTTTGAGGTGCTCGACGATGTGCTCGTCGGCTTCCTCGCCCTCGAAGGCGAATCTGCGCTCGACATAGAGCACCTTGGTCCCGTGAGCGTTGAATGCGCCCGGCTTGAGCGGCTCTGGCATGGGCGGCGGCGGGCTTGCGGCCCAGCGAATCGCGGCATCGAAGAGGCGCAGGCCCGCATACCAGTCGTGCAGTTGGGGATCTTTGTCGGCTGGCCCGTAGGCGGCAGTGAGGAGGTGGAAGTTTGCGTCGGAGAGATAGAAACCAACGCGGCGGGCAGGAGCGGGGAAGCTATCGTACATCATGCTGCCGCGCTCGTAGGCAAAGACGCCGGCTTTTCCGGGATCTCCTTCAAAGGTGACGATGGTGGTTGCGCCCTCGGCGGGACGGCCCCAGCCGGCGGTCTCCGGCTCCAGATAGAGCGTGCCAAAGAGCTCGGGCTTAAGACCCGCCGCCCGCGCGATCTCCGACGTGTTGCCCGCGGCGTAGCCATATAGCTCCGAGTAACTGCGGGCGAAAAAGTGCTGCGGATCGACCACTTCGTAGTCGGTGTGGAGATGCGGGCCGGTCATCTTCATCTCCGGGTAGAGATAGGTGTCCCAGGTGAAGACGGGGATGGTCGAGGCCGCGTAGCGGCCTTGCAGGATGCGCGCATCTGCGGTGGACGAGATGACGATGAGGTCCGTGCCTTCAGGCGGCGTGGCGGCGCTGGCATCTTTCACCGTGGTCACCACGAATCCCATCTGCTCAAGGTGCTTGCGTACCAGGGCGTCGTCCGTTGGCTGGCCCTCCCCTGGTTCTCCAACGATGAAAAGGACGTGCTTGCCCTTGAGGGCGGCGGCGGAAAGCATTCGCGCGCCGGCGGCGGAAGCGAAGGCGAGGATGAGGAGACTCAATGCAAGAACGAGAGCGCGGCGGAGCAGATTCTTCATCGAGTCACCTCGGCAGCGGATTCGCAGGCGCATTGGGGCGCCATCACCACTACTTCGGGCGCGGGCGCGGACTGGGAAAGAAAGATCCAGTGGGTTTTTGGGTCGTAGGCAACGGCGTGAACGTCTTTGGGAATCGGGACGCTGCCGCCGACGCTGTAATTGATAAAAGCGTTCATCTTCACCAGCGCCAGCGTGCCGTCCGCGCTGGCCACAAAATCCGCTCCCTTCCATCCGCCTTTGCCCTGCGGCGTGAAGGTGAAGACGCTGCCGGCATTGTCCGAGCCGATGGCCAGCTCTTCAAATGTAAATCCGATGTCGGTATCAATGACCGGGAGTTTGCCGTCTGCGCATGCGACGAAGAGTCTTCGCCCCGAGGGATCGATGGCCAGCGAGACGGGGCCCTGTGCGTCGCCTGAAGGAAAGGCGCCGAGGAATTTAAGCGTGTGCGTGTCTACGACATCGATGGCGTTCAGGTCCTGCACGGCGACGAAGAGGCTGCCCATGCCGTTGGTAACGGCCTGGCGCAAATGGCCTTTCAAGGCGACGGTTCCTGCCACTTCGCCGGTGTGTGCGTCAAGCGCGAATACTTCGCCGGAGTCGGGCGCGACAACAAATACCTTTTGCGCGTCAGGATCGTAGACCAGCGACTCGGGACCTTTGGCCGGGAGCGGGATGGTTTTGAGAACGGAGAGGTTCGCAGGGTCGAAGACGGCGACGGAGTTGCCACTGCGATTGGTGAAAAAGCCGTGGCCTGTGCCCTGGGCGATCAGGACGCCGGCGGCATCCTGCGCGGGCATGGATCCCTCGCGGCGGCCGGTGTCAACGTCGAGCACTTCAACACGCTCTCCGTGCGCCACGTAAAGCCTGCGCGACGCGGCATCGAGCCACAGATCGCCCACAGGTCCGGCGCCCTGGAGTTTGTATTCGGCGCGGATGCGGTAGTTGACGCCGGACTGCGCGGCGGCAGACGCGGGGACCGAAGTAATGGCCGCGACAAGCACCGCGGCGGGCAGGGAAAGGGACGTTCTCATTGTCACGCTCCGTTTCCGGGATGGCCGGCTCGGTTGGCAGTCATGGGGCTTGTCTCCGCTTTAGAAGAAGAACTTGAGCGCGAATTGAAGCTGGCGCGAGGTGGTGGAAGTGGATGTGAGCTCGCCGGCGGCGGAGAGCAAGTTGCCGGAGACATTGAATATATCGGTTTCGGTGGACTCCGGAACTTGAAAGTTGACGCGGTTGTTTACGTTGAATGCCTGCGCTTCCATCTCCATGCTTACGTGCTCACCAAGCTTCTTTTCGTTCATCACGCCGGTAGTCCAGAAAAAGACTCCGGGACCGACGACAGAATTACGGCCGTCGTTTCCCAGCCGGGCGCCGGTAAGCCCCGGAGCATATTGGTAGGGCGCGGGAAACGCAAAGCACGCCGTATTCAGGTAGTGGATGTTCTGCGGCCGCGTACAACCGTTCTTCATCAACCGGTCGGGACGGTCGAACGGCGAACTGCTGAGACTGCTCAACGCATCGCCGCTGACCAGGGGAGTAAACGGCACTCCGCCGCGGATGGTGACGATGTTTTCGAGGTTCCAGCCGCGCAGCGGAGAAACCCAGCGGCCGAGGTGCGAAGGCGGCCCCGGAAGCGCGGTCATGGCATAAGCGGAGACCGTGTTGCGCACGTCGAAGTCGGACGGACCGCGGTTGAGGCGGATGTCGAAGTAGGGCGGGTTGGCGATGGCGTTGCCGAAGCTGGCGCCGGAAAGTGCCGATGAGCTGTCGTCGAGGCTCTTCTCCCAGGTGTAAGAGAGCATCCCCTGGACTCGGCTGGCGGTGAATTTGAGCGTTCCCTGGAGCGAGTTATAGAGAGAGCTGCCCTCGAACCAGGTCCCCGACTCGATGCCGATGGCAGGATTCGACTTTGGCTCGGTGCCGCTCTTGGGCCAGACGTACCCCTGAGGAGACTCGAGGATCGGGAGCACCATGTTGATGTCGTTGGCGGTGAAGGGCTGGCGCACGCCGTGGGAGCCGATGTAACCCAGCGTCATCGTCGCGCTGCGCGACAACTGCTGCTGCACGTTGAATGTGTACTGCATGACATAGTTCTGTCCAGGGTTTGACGGCGTATAAATGGCGCGCACCGGCGGCGTAAAGCCTGAGAAGCCGTTGAGCGGAAATGTGCCTTTGGCCACCGAGGTATTTTCCGCTTCGTCGTAGATGGGCGACGAGGAAACCGCCTGCAAGCCCAGAAGATAGGGCAGAGGGAGCACATCGTAAAAGCCGAATGCCCCGTGAACCACCGTATTCCCGTTCTTATACGGCGCCCAGGCAAAACCGACACGCGGATCGAAGTTCTTGAGGGTCGGATTATTGCTGAAGTAAGTCTTGACGTCGGTTACGGCGGCAGAGGTGGGTGTGGCGAGCTCGCCCAGCCTGTTTCCAACCGCGGTGAAGTCGGTGTTCATCTCGTAGCGCACGCCGAGATTGAGCGTCAGGTTGGGACGAATGCGCCAATCGTCCTGCGCGTAACCGGCGGCGATGGTGGTGCGCAGGTCAACGGGCGCGACCGGAAGCGTCGGCAGGCCCGATTCGAAGAAAGCGGGAACGTTGGTGAGAAAGTTTTTCAGCGACCCGAAGTCCCACTCGCCGAACGGCAGCAGCCCGGCTTCCTCGTTATCCTGCAGCCGCTCCACGGAACCACCAAACGCAAATGAGCTTCTGCCGCGGACCAGGGCAACGTCGTCGTAAAGCTGGTAGTTGTTGTAGTGGTAGGTATAGGTTCCCACCGCGCCCACGCCGCCGTTGAAGGTAGTTAATCCGGAGACCAGCAGCGCACCGACGTTCGCGCCCGGAAAGTATCCCAGCGCGGTGTTGCTTGCCGCGGGATTGATAACTCCCTGCTGGCGCGGGCCGACGGCTACGGAGCGCGAGTAGCCCAGCCGCACGGCGTTGGTGAGCTGCGGCGAAAAAATCTGAATATCTTCGATGGAGCCGGCTGCTCGGCGGGAGATTGCCTGATCGATCACTGCGTCCGACGGGTCCGCCGATGAAATGCTGCTGGTGTCGTAAAGAATGGTCGCGTGCAGCGTGTTCCTGTCCGTAAAGTTCTGGTCCAGGTGAATGGTGCTGAAGTCCTCATTGGTCGGCTGCTGAGTGACGAAACTAAAGATGCCTGTATCGCCGCTCACGGCGCCATTGGGCAGGTTGTAGAGCGCAAGGAACGGAGCTACGTTGGCGTTCACCGTCACTTTGCCGGCCACCAGGTCACCTGTGCGCGCGTTGGGACTGGGTACGATGTCCTCCTCGGAGCTGCCCAGGCTCTGGCGAAAGCCCTCGTAGTTGCCGAAGAAGAATGTCCGGTTGCGGTAGATGGGTCCCGAGGCAGTGCCGCCAAACTGGTTGCGCCGGAACGGCGGAATGACGACCGGATCAAAATAATTGCGCGCATCGAAGACGCTGTTGCGAAGGTAATCATACACGGAGCCATGGAAGGTATTGCCGCCGGAGCGCGTGATTGAGTTGATGACTCCGCCGGAGGTGCGTCCATATTGAGCAGGCGCGTTGCTCTGGATGACGGAAAACTCTCCCACGGCGTCTACGCCGAGTATGGCGCCGGAGACGCTGCCGGGGCTGCCGTTGGCGTAGTCGTTTTCGTTAATGCCGTCGAGCAGGTAGCTGATCTGCTGCGGGCGGTTGCCGCCGATGCTGAGTTGCGATCCGAAGCCGCGGCTGAGACGAGTAGTTGACGTGGCATCGGCGCTGTACTGGGTTTCTACCGCAGAAACGCCCGGCTGCAGAGTCGCCAGTTGCGTAAAGTCGCGTCCATTCAGCGGAAGGTTGCGCGTGGTTGCGCCGTCCACCACGCCCTGCACCGAAGAACTGACCGTCTCGAGCGCACTGCCGACGATAGAAACGACGACGCTGCTGGAAACCGTGGCCACCGTCAACGGCACATCCACCTGCCGGACGCTGCCTACTGTCAGGACTACATTGTCGATCTCGCGGCGCCCGAAGCCGGCCCTTGAAACCACGATTTTGTATGTGTCCGGCGCAAGGTCGATGGCGGAATAATATCCCGCGGAGTTACTGATCAAAGCGCGGGAGACGCCGGTCGATTCATCGGTGACCGTCACTTTGGCGCCGACCACGATGGCTCCGGTGGGATCGGTCACCGTGCCTTCGAGCGTTGCGGAGCCCTCAGTCTGCGGGCGCGCCGGGACTGCGGCAGAGAGACAGAGAAAAACCAGCGATGCGAGCAGCAGTGGCGTACAGTGTGCCTTCTTCAACACGAGAAACGTGCGGCGGATCGGGGAAGCCATCTTTATCGCTCCTGTCCAGATCATGAATCGCCCCGGTTGTTCGACGCCGGCTGTCATGCTGGAATTCAATGGTCAACCACGATAGCCGCCGCAATGCAAGCGAGTCCTGAACTGATCGTGAAAGTCCGTTCATCTTTGTTTATCCCGCGGCGCGGATCTTGCTGCGCCTGAACAGATTTTCAGGTTTTGTTCATGGACTTTCCGCGGCGCGCGTGGCATGATGGCCCAAGTTTTGCCGCACTGGAGACCGAGTTGAAGATCAGTCTATGCATTGGTATTGCCTGCTGTCTCGCTGCGGCAGCGCCGGTCCGCAATGCCGCCTGGGGCCAGAACCTCGAACAGCCGAAGGCGCATCCCAATCCGCCTCTGCCCTACTTCGGCAAGGTGGATCCCTCCATTCCCGCTTACCGGCCCGTTGCGCACCTGACCGGGAGCCTGCGCGGCGTGGAATCAAACACCGTCACCAGCCTGCTCCAACTGTGGGAGGACGGCTTCACGCGCATCTATCCCGGCGTCCACTTTCAAGTGGACATCGGCGGGTCAGGCCAGGGCGGACCGAGGCTCACCGCCGGCACCGCCGACTTTGCCTTTATCTCCCGCGAGATGATGGGGCGGGAGGTGACCCCGTTCATCGAGAAGTTCGGACGCAAGCCGATGGACATTGAAGTTTCCGGCGGCAGCTTCGCCGACAAGGCCTTTACCGACGCGGTGGTCTTCATTGTTAACAAGCAGAATCCGCTCAATCGCATTTCGTTCGATCAACTCGATGCCATCTACTCGGCCACGCACAATCGCGGCTTGAAGACGCCCATCACCACCTGGGGCCAGCTCGGACTGACCGGCGACTGGGCCGATAAGCCGATTCACATGTGGGGCGTGGAGATTCCCAACGGTTACGACGTCTTTGTGAACATGCGGGTGCTCGCCAACGGGCAGTGGAAAGACGGCATTGAGAGCCAGCATACGGTGATTCCGCTCGCTGGCAAGGTCGGCGCCGACAAGTACGCGATCAGCTACACCGGTCTTGCATGGGACGACAGTCCCAATACGAAAGTGCTGGCGCTGTCGATCCATGAGGGCGGCCCGTATATTCCCGCAACATTTCAGACGGTGGCCGCGCAGACTTACCCGCTGAGCCGCGTGATCTATATATTTTTCAATCAGCCGCCGGGCAAGCCGGTGAATCCGGTGCTGCTCGAGTTTCTTCGTTACATTCTGAGCCGGCAGGGTCAGCAGCAGATTGTGAAGGACGGCATCTATACGCCGCTGCCCGCCGCGCTCGACGTCCAGCAGCGCCAGCGCCTGGAGCGCGCCGAGCACGGGTGCGCCTGCGCGAATTAAAGGCTTGAAAGAAGCCTGCGGCGCTCTCAGTGCGGGAGCAGGAAAAACAAAGAGAGCGCATAGCAGATCAGCGCGACCAGAAATGTAATCACCATGAAGCCCATCACGCGCCGCATGGAGATGCCGGCGATGGCCAGAATGGGCAGCACCCAGAACGGCTGCAGCATGTTGGCGGCCGACTCGCCCATGGCCACTGACATGGTTGTGCCGGCCAGTGAAGCGTGCAGCGCCTGGGCCGCGGGGATAGCGAATGGCCCCTGCACGGCCCAGTGCCCGCCTCCGCTGGGAATGAACAGAGTAATGATGAGCGAGGTGAGATAGGTGAAAAGGGGAAGGGTGCGCGCGGTGGAGAAACGGATGAACGCGGCGGAGAAAACGCCGGCGAGACCGGTCGCGGTCATCATCCCCATGAGCCCGCCATAGAGCGGGTACTGGAGAATCAGCGGGCCGGTAAATCGTCCCGCCTGCTTCATGGCGGCGGCATAGGCCACAGGCCGCCAGTGCAGCACCACGCCGAGCAAAAACAAAATCAGGATGACGGAATTCAAGTCCACTGAAAAGTGCTGCTCTCGCAGCATGAAGTAGAGCGCGACGGCGCCGAAGGCAAAGACGAGCACGGTCAGCAGCCAGGCGCGGTCGAGCGTCACGCCCAGCGTGCCGCGCTTTTCCTTCACGGCCGGCGGCGCGTCCTCGGACTTCAGCCGCTCGATGTCCGCCGCCACAATGTCCTCTTCCGCGGGGCCGGTAAAACAGAGAATGAGCGGCAGAATCACCACCAGCGCCGCAACGGCCACTAGGTTGAAGCGGGTAAAAACCGTTTCTGATAGTGGCAGAATCTGCCCCGTGGCCCTTTCCACCATATTCAGGGCCGAGCCGTGCGTCGCCTGCGAGAGCGCAATCGATCCAGAGAGCCCCTCTGTGGAGATTACGAAGCCCGAGTAAGCCGCGGCCACCAGCCAGCCAAAGTCGATGCGGATGCGCTTGGCCACTTCGCGCGCCAGCAGCGCCGAGCAGACCAGCCCCAGCCCCCAGTTGAGCCAGGAAGCGATCAGGCTGACCAGCACCGTGAGCGCGATGGCCGTGCGCGGCGTTTTGGGAATGGCGGCGATGCGCTCCAGACCGCGCCGCGCCACCGGCGTGGATGCCAGCGCGTAGCCTGTGGCCAGCATCATCACCATCTGGAAAGCGAAAGTGAAGATGCTGAAGACGCCTTTGTACCAGCCGGAAAGAATCTCGTGAATGCTTGCATGCGGAGCCAGCCAGTAAGCCAGCGCCGCGCCCAGAAAAGTGAGCAGGAGCGCGAAGACATAGGCATCCGGCAGCGCCCGCTCGAATATGTAGACAAAGAAACGCGTGAATCGGCTCAGCATGGGGACCGCATCGAACTCCTTGATCGTTTACCGTTCACCGTTGAACGGGGAAGCAAAAACGCGGCAGAGGATGGCCGTAAGCTCTGACCAGCATCCGGGCCGCGCATGAGCCATGCGTGAATCGGGAATAAAATCGCGTTCATTTCACTGATGGAAGCTTACTCCGTTCCCGCGCCAGCACGGCCGACGGCAAAGGAAAGTACGCGCCCTCGCGGCTCACATCCTGCTGACCCTCGCGGCTGAGGACGTAACGTAAAAACTCACGCACCGCGGGGCTGCATTCGCCTTTCCGGTTTCCGCAATCAAAATAGATGAAGACTGAGCGCGTCAGTGGATACCGTCCGGCCGCGTAGTCGCTGCGGTCGGGGGCAATGAAAGGCAATCCCGTCCCCTCCGAGAGTGCGAGCGCCTTTACCGACGGCGTAGTGTAATGGATGTTCGCGATGGCGATTCCCAGCGGGTCCGCGGCCAGCGCATCGACGATCTGCCGGCCCGCGTCTATGCGCCCCCCGGCCTTTGTTTGACGGTTGCCGAATGCGTGCAGGCCGCAATTCCAGGGCGCGCCGCGCAGCACGCGGTTCTGAAAGAACCTGGCTGCCGCATTTGCAGGCAGATAGCCGTACACGTGCACCGGCTGTTTGCCCATCTCGCCGGTGACGCCCGCCTGGGACCAGGTTGGCGGTCCCTGTTTTCTACATCCGAACAGAACGCCTAACTGGTCAAAGCTGATTTTAGTGAGAGGGTTGCCGCGCGCGACGAAGACCATCAATGCATCGGCTTTGGTGGGCACGTCGAAACTGCCCATCGCCACCTCAACGCCGGTGGGCGCGGCTCCCGTCACTTGTGTGTAGGCCATCGTTTCTTCCGGCCAGATCTCGCGGCCCATGAGCGCAAGGTCGGCGGCGCCGGCGTAAAGCCCGCCCATTGCGGAAACCGTGCCATTCAGCCGTTCTTCGAACCGCACCTCAGGTTGATAGCGATGGAACCCTGCCTCCCACAAGCGCATAAGCTCCTGCATCTGCACGCTGCCCCAGACGCGTATTATCCCCGCCGTGCGGCCTTCGGGAACGTATCCGGGCTGGGCCTGTGCCGCAAGCGCGGGCAGGATTGCAGCCGTAAACAATGCTATGCGCGGAAATGGGAGCAAGCGGCGAGTCGCCTCCAGTAAGCAACCGCATCATAGAGCCGCCGCGCGGCGTTGCGCTGAACGTCGCGTAAAAAGCCGTTCAGAAATTCGCCAACCCTCAGCGCTCAATCCGCGCGCGTGGCATATGAACGCATTTTTATTTGCGCTTCAGCCTCTTCTCATGCCCAACGGAGATGCTTCACTGGACATCGTGCCGGGAGGATGCAGAGGGATGAGGAAGTTGTATTACGCGGCGGCGTTGATTCTTGTGGGAATGTTTGTCGGGGCGCGAGCCGGCGCGCAGACCGCGCCCTCGCTCAAGCTGATCAAAACCGTCACCCTGCCCGGCTATCACGGCGACTTCGATCATTTCGCTGTGGACCGCGAGCGCGGGCGCATCCTGCTGGCGGCCGAGGATCATGGGACGCTCGAAGTGTTCTCGCTGAAGACCGGCGATCATCTGCGCACGGTCAAGGACGGCATTGAGACTCCGCACAGCATCCTGGTGCGTCCCGCCGCGCCTACCATCTTCCTCGCCGACAGCGGCAACTCGATGTCGAAGATCTTGAACGCGAATACCTACGCGGAGGTGCGCACGGTTCCGCTGACGGTGGGCGCCGACTCCTCTGGCTACGATGCGCCGGCAAACATTTTGTATGTGGTAACTGGCGGTAAGGATGTGAACATGAAGACGGCCAATCTGGAGGCCGTCAATCCCGCGACCGGCGCGCGCCTGGGCGGAGTCACTTTTCAGGACAATCACGTCGAGGCCATGGCGCTTGAAAAGCACGGCCCGCTCCTCTTCATCAATCTCGCCCAGACCAACAGGCTCGCCGTCGTGAACCGCCGGACGATGAAGACGATCGCTCTCTGGCCCGTACCTCCGGCGCAGATGAACGCCATGGTGGCCCTCGACGAGCAGCAGCACCGCCTCTACGTTGTGTGCCGCAATCCGGGCATGGTGGTCGTCATGAACTCCGACACCGGTGCTGTCGTCTCCACCGCGCCGGCTCCTCTGCGCGCCGATGACCTTTTCTACGATCAGCCCGCGCACCGCCTCTATGTTCCCGGCGGCGAAGGCTTCCTTGGCATCTACGATACTTCGTCGCCCAGCCAAATCAAGCCTATCGCCCGAATCCCCACGGCGCCTGGCGCAAAGACAGGCTTGTTGCTGCCGGACAGGCACGAACTCGTTCTGGCCGCATCACCCGGAGACACCACGAACACGGCCAAGATCCTCTTCTATGCGATCGAACACTAAACCCGTGCCCCCGGTCTCGTCCGCCGCAGCGGATAGACGTAGACGGCGGCTACGCAGGTCCGAAGAGCCGCGCCGCGTCGGGAAGCTGCCGCTGCATCTCCCGCGCCACTTCGTTGGCAATCCGGATCAGCCTCTCTTTGTCTTCTCCCGGCTTGTAATTGAACACCACGCCCAGCGCGCCCACGGTGCGTCCTGCGGCGTCTTTGAGCGCCAGCTCGTCTTCAAAGTGCGGCCCGTTTACTTCAAGGTTCGGCTTGCCGGTGTGGATGCAACGCATATCGTCTTCGTCGCCGCGCTTGCCGATACGGCCGAAGTCCGAAGCGACGATCACATTGCCGTGTCCCGGCGGCTGCGCGTGAATCGCCATCAGAAGAATCTCCGGATGCCGCGCCAGAGCATGATTCACCAGCTTCTGCGCAAACGGAGCCGGCCGGGTGTAGCTTAAGTCCATCTCCGATGGCAGCACTTTGCGCATCCCCTTCACCGCTTGCTCCCGCGTTTGCTGCGCGTGGAGAGAGAGTGCGCAGGCCATGGTCATCGCCGTAATAAAAACTCTGGTTCGCTGTGTCTGCATGCGTCTCCTCGCTCGTTTGCCGAAATCGCCCCTGTACCCGAGAGCCCTCTACAGAATTCCGCGCTGGGCTCTCGAGTTGCCGCAGCTTTCCCCCTTCGCCCGGAGTATTCATTCGTCCCAGCACACTCCGATGAGCGCGGATCAATTCTTTCATTTGGGGCGTAATGAATGGAGCGGCGGGCTGGGGTGCAGCGCAAAGGCTCACAGGGGACAGAAGGAGAACCACTAACGCCGTCACCAAAAAGCGAATTAGCCTGATCATTTTGTTGGCCTCGACCACTCCTGATCCACCAGCAATGATTGAGCGTGATCGTGAGAGCAATTATGGCACAGGCCGACCCAGCGAGACGGTCGGGGGACCGCAATCATTCTCAACCCGGCAAAGCTTCGCCGTTCCTTCCAGATGTATCACCGTTAGCCTTGATCGGAAGCGCCTCGGCGACGAGTTTGGAGCGAGCACGGAACTAATTCCGAGGCGCTTTCGATAAGGAGGTAAGAAGGAAGCCGCTGACGTTTGCGGCGGACGTGGTTTATATATATGGAATTTGAATAGCGTTTTGCTTGATAACTATGCACTCAACTTTCAGCTTCCGCAAGTCAAAGTGCGTCGTCATGGCTGCTTCAGTTTACAACGCGCCAGTGTTCGCCGCGTCAGCAGCTTCGTTCTGACCGCCGACTCTGAAATTTGAAAGTAGTAACCTTCGTGCCCTTTCTAGCTCGACCCGCTGGCCGCGGATGCTCCGGCCCGGGCGGAACCGCTTCGGGGTGTCTCCCCATCGCCGACAACTATACCAGAACCGCAAATTTACACTCTGAGCTAACCAAAGAACGGGTTTCCCTTAGTTGCAAACCAAAACGAGTTCCGTTGCGATCCAAGAGTGGTCACTCGGAGCGAAGCACGGTATTGAGGTCCGTAGTCGCTGCGTTTGCAGCTGGTATGAAGCTCCCCATCAAAGCGAGTCCGGTCATTAGAGACCATGCGATCAAGAGTGAAATCGCATCGTGCGGACTAATTCCGACCAGCACGCTCGAAAGGAAACGGCCTGCCCAAAGCGCCGACCCGATCCCAAGAGCGCTGCCAATCAAGATCAACGTAGCTGCTTGTCCAACGACAAGCCGAAACAGCCGCGTGCGCGACGCCCCAAGCGCCAATCGAATTCCCATCTCTTGCGTGCGTTGCGAGACGGAGTATGCGAAGACTCCGTATACGCCCACGCCCGACAATACCAGTCCTAAGAGTGCGAAGGCGGTGATGAGAACCATGATCGTGCGGCGTTGAGAGACGGCGTCGGCCACTTTCTCATCCAGGCTCTCGACGTCGAACAATGGCTGCTGCGAGTCTACGGTGAGAAGCGCCTGGCGCATCGGTTCGGCAAACGATGCCGAATCTACACCGCGCACGATGATGTGGATGTCCGTGACCGTCATCTGCGCCATCGCAACGTAGATTTCCGGTTGAACCTCCTGCTCAAGCCCGTCGTGGCGCACATCCTCCACAACGCCCACCACCGTGGTACGCATCATCGAAGGAAGGCGATCCACCACGCGGCCGATCCGAAAGTGCTTTCCTATCGCATCGCCATTGAAATAGCGCCGGGCAAATGCACGATTCACGATCGCCACCAGTGGCGAAGTGGCGGTATCGGTATCTGTGAAAGCGCGTCCTGCAATCAGAGAAGTGCCAACCGCTCTGAAGTAGTCCGGCGTAACTGTGATCAAGGTTGCGAAGCGGCGCGCCGGAATTGGCGGATTGGGATCGTCCCCAAAGCTGAACACGTTGGTATAGGTCGGTCCCAGCGGGAGAGCACTCGCAAGCGCTGCGGACTGAACTCCTGGAATGGCCTTGAGCCGTGCCAGCAGCCGATCTGTGAACAGCTGGATCCTCTCCCCGGAGGAATAGCGAGTACCATCAAGCAGCGTTCTGGCGGTCATCGTGTTATTCGGATTGAAACCCGCGTCGTACCGCAATACGTTAACAAAACTGCGAATCAGCATTCCCGAACCGGAGAGAAGCATAACCGTCAGCCCAACCTCGAGTATCAGCAGCACATGGCGTGTCCCGCGTTGTTCTCGTCCGGAACTGATGCGCATCCCGGAAAGCTGGAGAGATCCGCGCAGGTCTACTCGAGTCGTGAAAAGCGCCGGCGCCAATCCAAACAGGAATGTCGTCAGAATGGCGATTCCGATCGCAAACAATACCACCCATCCATTCACCTGAATCAGCCCGCTCAGTTTTCCGAATGGTAGATGCAGCGCCTGCGCGAAGTGCCAAGTCTGCGCGCCCGCCAATGCCTCAGGGCGATTCGCGCGCCGGATCAGCAACGTGATAGCGAATGCGATCGCGCTCCCCAACGCAGCGGCCAGCATGGAAAGCACAAAGCTCTCCAGCATCAATTGCCGGATGAGGCGTCCGCGCGAAGCCCCGAGGGCGTTGCGCACGGCCGTTTCATGCCGCCTCGATACAGCCCGCGCAAGCTGCAGATTGGCAACGTTGACACAGGAGATCAAAAGCAGGCCGACCACCGCGCCAAACACGATCAGCAACGGCCCGCGATTCGCCCCCGTCAGGTCCTGCTGCAACGGGGTAACCTGAATGACCTGATTGTGGGGCATCATTCCTACCCAGGATGGCAAGGTCTTTGCACGCTGCTCAAAGAAGGATCGCACCTCGGCCTGACCCTGCTCCATGCTGATTCCGTCTCGCAGGCGCGCAATCACGCGAATTCCAAAGACAGGCTTCTGAACGGAGTAGGTGGTATCGCGATCCAGGTCGATGGGGCCATAAATATCCGGCTCCAGCGCGAGATCGGGAAAGCTGAAGTGCGGCGGCAATACGCCAATCACGGTCTGCGCGATTCCGTCGAGAATCACTGTTTTTCCCACGACCTTCGCATCGGCATGAAGTTCGCTGCGCCAGAATCGGTCGCTGAGCAAGACAACCGGCGGCCCGCCGCGGCGATCCTCATCGGGCCGCATCACGCGCCCAAGCTGTGGCACCACGCGGAGCATCGGCAGAAAATTCGCCGATACTCCCACCCAATTCACACGCACTGGATCGCCAACCCCGGTCACATTGCGATTGCGCCACAGATATCCGCCAACGTCCTGGAACGACGCCAGTCCGTTCCTGGCCGCCGCGAAATCTGGCGAAGCCATCAGGTTCGTCGGCGATTCGGCGCTGTATGGCTTGATCGTCACAAGCTGCTTCGCCTCCGGATAGGGAAGTGGACGAAGCAACAGCGAGTACACTGCGGAAAAAATCGTAGTGGTTGCGCCGATCCCCAGTGCAAGCGTCAGAATCGCCGTCCATGCAAACGCAGGATTCCGGCGCAATTGGCGCAGACAGTAGGAGACGTCCCGCCAGAGAAGTTCCAGGCTGGCGCCGGCGCGGTGATCCCGGACGGCCTGCTTTACAGGTTCAGCGCAGCCGGCCTCCGCAAGAGCTCTACGGCGCGCTTCGTCAGGCTCAACGCCGGTGGCAATCAACTCATCGGCCTGCTCGTCCATATAGGCACGGATCTCCGCGTCAAGCTCCGCCTCGGCGCGTTCTTTGTGCAGCAGGTTCCGAACAACAGCTTTTAATCGCGACCCGATGGCCATTATGCCTCCTGGGCTTTGAGCGCGCTCGCCATTGCGCGCACGATTGTGCTCCACTGCTCGGTCTCCAGTTGGAGTTGGCGTTCGCCGGCTTTCGTTCGACGATAGTACTTGGCGCGTCTACGATTCTCCGATTCACCCCAGAAAGAGGTCAGCCATCCGGCTTCCTCCATTCTGTGAAGGGCTGGAAACAGAGAGCCCGGCTTTACCTGGAATGTGCCGCGCGTTATTTGCTCGATTCGCCGGGAGATCCCCAACCCATGAAGTTCTCCTTCACCGACCGCCTTGAGGATTAGAAGATCAAGAGTGCCTTGGAGAAGATTGGTTTGATTCTCTCCCATACCAAACTCCTATCGAGAAACTATATGAGTATGGTGTATATTCCTGTTGGATGTCAACGCGAGGCTCTATCCGCTTTTCGTTTCCGATTGAGGAGCCTCCTCGGGCCGGGAGATTTCGTGCGCTTCCGGAGCAGTGGGCGCTCTTTCCACCCACGACCTGGCATTAACCGAGATTGCGCAGCGTGACGATTTGCGCGGGGCCAAGGTTCACATGCAAGCAGGAGCCAGGATGATCCGCTGGATTTCGATTACTGCCTCGGGCCGGGAATTGCGAGCCAGACAAATGGTTGGCGATTGTGCGCGTGATGGGCCTGCAGGTTTGGCATTTTGGTTGTATCACCGCCTACCGTGACTTTACATTCTGGTAAACAACTTCCAGCGCGGTACGGGGGTTGCCGCCCCCAAAAAGCGCTTCTGAAGCATTCTCCCGATAGCCGACAAACCTCCTGGAACGCTTTCAATGAGCGCCTCGGCATGAACTCGTCATTACAAGCCGACTCATTTCTAATTTGCCGATGGCTGCTCAATCTTCTCGATCACCAGAACTTCAATGGGCGCCTTCTTGGGCACGAGTTTCAGTCCCAATTGCTCAGGCAGCGCCGCAAACAGCGAAACCGTGGCTTCCTGTGCCGCGCTTCTCTCGGCATCGCCGGGCGCTGGAGCGTGTTGCCCAACACCGCTCAGCACCGAGTCGTAGTTGCCCTTCAACCCGGTCTCATCCACCACCGGCCTGTTGCCTACTTCGCAAAAGCGCGAGAGCCAATCCGTCATCCGGCCCATCGGCCACGCCGTCGCTGTGAACTGATTTGGAGCTGTCATTCGGAGCCTGGTCAAATGCGCGCCGGGCACTGGCTGCTCACCGGGGGGTGGAAACGCGTCCGGCTTCACTTCCTTCATCTTGATTCCGCCACTCGCAACCACCAGCGCGTACACCGGCAGGTCGCGCGTCTCTATCTTCGCCTTCAGTTGAAAACGATCTTCGAGCAGCGAGTGCATTAGCAGTCGTTACACGTTCATCTTCTCTTCAATTCCAAGCTTGTCGTATGTTGCGATTTCGGCGTCGCTCGCCTTGGCCTGGATGTCGAAACGCTCCGTCAGCAGCCAGCCCGGCGCATCCACCAGATGTGCGTCGGACTTAATCCCGTATGCATACTTCACCAAGTCGCTTACGGTCATGTTGGTCGCAGTAAAGTGCGCGGGTAAGTCCCGTATTTGCCACGGTAAACCTGTATGCAGAGCCGGCTTGATGGTTGCCACTTCAAAGGCGTGCCTCACCCCGTCTTTTGGGTGAAGCAGCGGCACGACGCTGGGCGGCAGTTGCCCCCAACCCACAATCACCGGCACAGCCACAGTCAACCATCGTGCCGCGATCAGCGACAGCTTCCTGCCCAGGCTCATCCTCAGCCCGACATGGCGAGCCATAATTCGGACGATGCGTTTCTTCAAGTCGGCGCCGGAGATACCCGACGCACAGGTGAGCGGAAATTCTACATAGAGTTTGCAAACACTTACAATGGCGTCAGCGTAATCGCGAGGCTCGCCGCCAAGGCTCAGCACCGCTTCATCGCACGCGCGCTCGCGTTCTTCCACCAGCCGCGCTCCAATCCACCAGACAACCGGATGGAACCAGAGGGCCGCCTCGATAACCATATGGATTGCTGCGGTCAGATTGTCAGGCGGTCGCCAAGACGAATTGACAGCGAGATCAGATGGCTGTATAGTCGTTTAACGCTATATCGATCATCGAGGGAAAATGCCAAAGCGAAAACTTGATCCGTTACCCTCCGCCGCATTCCAGATAATGCTTGCTCTCGCGGAAGGCGACCTGCATGGATACGCCATCATGCGCCAAGTCGAGGAGCAGTCCGGTGGACGCCTTCGCCTTGGACCCGGAACCTTGTATGGTTCGATCCAGGCGCTCCTCGAGGGGAAACTGATCGAGGAAGTTGACCGGCCTGGCGACACCGACGCTCACCAGGAGCGCCGTCGCTACTACCGGTTGACCGTGGCTGGGCGCAAACTAGCGCGTTCGGAGGCCGAGAAGATGGCTGGCGTTTTGCGCGTCGCCCGAGCACGAAAAATCCTGAGGGGGGATTATGTCTGAAAAGATGTACACCCGCCTGTTTCGCCTGTATCCACCGAGATTCCGCGAGGAATTCGAAGGTGAGGCACTGCAGCTGATTCGGGACCGTCTCCGCGATGAGACAGGGTTCCTAAGAAGAACTCGTCTTTGCTGGGACCTTATCGCCGATTTGTTGGCTGGACTACCGCGGGCCCATCTGAACTCTTACACAATGCTGGAAGCGGCGGCACTTTCGTCTCACGCCGGGGGCATTCCCTCCTTCAAGATTTTGGATGAGGAACCGCTACGATGTGGATCGATACTCGTCGCCGGCGCGGTGTCGCTGGCCGCGATTGCAGCATTTGGATTTGTGTTGAGCCGGCCGATCACGTATCCGCTCCTCTCCGGTTCGAATCGACAAATGTCTGCGATCGAATCGGTACTTGAGCGTCTCAATAGTGCCACAACCCCTGATGCTGTGGTGAGTAGCGTACAGGAAGCTGCCAGGCCCGCCTCAGCAATTGCAAGTGGACAACGGCCACAACCTCGCCCAGCCGCAACCGCGAGCACATCAAAATTGCAACCGCCGGCATCGCTGCCGCAGAGCAAGAGCGCTCTTGGCGCGCACGATCACCTTGTCCGCCTTCGAGCGCAGAATCCGAAGGAACATTCTGCGTCTCTGATGGGGGTACCGCAATCGACAGTTTCGCAAAGAGACGCAGTCGCCTCAGCAGCGCAGCGTTCTAATATCGACGGCGCCGAGAGGCAACGGGTGGTCAATGCAGCCGTTGCCGATCTGAGGCAGTACTACTTCGATCGTAGCGTTGCGGAGAAGACGGCGGAGGCACTGCTGACGCATGAGAAGAATGGCGACGACAACGCAGCGACGCAAGGTGCGGCCTTCGCCGCGCTGCTAACCGCCCAGATGAGGGACGTGAGCAGCGACATGCACCTGGTGGTGGAGTATAGCCAGAACCCTCTGCCATCGGGACCACCCGTGCAGACGCCCGAAGTCACGGCGCGCTTTCGGGATGCGATGTTGCGGCAACACTGCATGATCCGAATGGCGGAGATTCTGCCGCACAATATTGGGTATCTGAAGCTTGATTTCTTTCCGGACGAATCAGTGTGCGGAGCCGAGATACGGGAGGCGATGGCGTCGTTGAACCACGCGGACGCGATCATCTTCGACCTGAGGGACAACTCGGGCGGCTTTCCGGATACGGTGTCGCTGGTTGCAAGTTACCTGTTTGATCATCCGGTGTACATGTACGATCCACGGGAAGCGCCTACGGTGGATTCGTGGACGCGCTCGCCGGTTGCGGGAAACAATTTGGCGGACAAACCAGCGTATGTGCTGACCTCCGGCACAACGTGGTCGGGGGCGGAGCAATTCAGCTACGACCTCAAGATGCTGAAGCGCGCCACGCTCGTCGGTGAGACCACGCGCGGCGGCGCTCACGCTGGCGTCTTCCACCGCATCGACGATCACTTCGGGATGGGCATTCCGGAGGAACGGCCGATTAATCCGTACGGAAAGACCGACTGGGAAGGGGTTGGGGTGACGCCGGAGGTAAGGGTAAAGGTAGCCGATGCACTTGAAACAGCGGTGAGACTGGCGGAAGCCAGGATCGAGAAAAGGTAACCACGCGGATCTGACGAAAACTAGGGACTCGTGTATCAGGTCCCGTTAGCAGGACCTGCTTGGCGGAACCTGGAGCTATGGTGTGTACAGTGTGCCGTCGATCTCGACATTTGAACACCAGAAACAAAAACGAACCTTCCTATCCGGGGCGAGGTCAGACACATCCAGTCTTCGCCAGTTGTGGATCCCCATACGGCATAGCAGCCCGGCGACAGCACTTGATTCATGCTCTCTGTTCGGCCAAAGTTTCGCTAGCAAAGTCGCCAAAGCCGCATCTCTAGAATTTCTCCCGAGTCGTGAGCTGGTCATTTTTTAATTGGACACCAAAAGCTCCCGCTATGTTCCAAGAACTCTGAGGGGATCGGATCGCTACCCGGCTTCTCGAACGTTTTCCGGGACTCCACGACGTACTGGGCGGTGACCAGCCCCTTTTCCTCGGCGCGGTCGTGTGACCGGCCATCGTGATCTTTGCCGAAGCTTCGCCGTCCTGCCTTCAATTTTCCGATTGGCGATACGCCCGGCACCCCCAAAACCAGCCGCCGTCCGACTTGGATACGCGTATTTGCGACAGTTGAAAATAGGGGCCGTTTAAGGCGGCACGTGAGAGCATTCCAGGCTGATAGGAAGCCTGTCAGCTCCGCGCGTGCACCTTCATCGGCTCGTCCTGGTAGACCGTCTTTGACTCCTCCCGTACGAAGTGTGAATAGCGCATGCCGCGATGATGGTCGATCGTCGCCGAGCGAATGCCAACATCCTGTCGCTACCCTTCTGATGGTGTCTCACTCCGTTTTCGCGGAGTCCAGCCATTCCTCCAGCCGGCGGGCATAGCTGCGGCTTGAGCGGTGTTCCGAACCGTCAGAAAGCTTCACAAGGTACTCCCGGTTGTCGATTCCTCGTAGCTCCAGAATGCAGCCGGTTCGCACGATTCGCGAGCGATGTATGCGAAGAAACCTGGCCGGATCAAGCTTCTGTTCGAGGAAATTCATGGTCTCGCGCAAAAGATGCGAGCGGCCATGAACGTGCAGTTCCGTATAGTCTCCCGCCGCTCCGATCCACTCGGTGTCTTCGGCGAGCACGACCTGAATGCGTGAGCCTGTTCGCACCACAAACCGCGAGACATATTGTTCGGACTCCTGTCCAAGCATCTTCAGGATGCGCTCGGCCATTTGTGTCTTCGAAGTTAAATCGACAAGCTTTCGGGCCCGATCTACGGCTGCAGAAAAACGCCGATCGTCCACCGGCTTGAGCAAATAATCCAACGCGTGCACTTCGAACGCGCGCAAGGCATGTTGTTCGTAAGCCGTCAGGAAGATAACGCTCGGCAGAATCTCCGCGGGCAAAGAGCGGAGAACCTCAAAACCGTCCATACCTGGCATTTGTACATCGAGGAAAACGAGGTCGGGCGAAAGGCTGAGGATCTTCTCCACCGCGGACAGACCGTCTCCGCATTCGCCCACGATTTCAATATCGACGCACTTCCGCAGCCGCACACGAACGCCGCGGCGGGCCAGTGGCTCGTCATCGACAATCAGTACACGCATGACGTGCTCCCAGGCGCCAGTGCGGCCTTTCGGAAAGGCAGCTCGACCGTCACTTCGCAACCGCCTGCCTCCGGCCATTGCAAAGCAAACGTGTGAGCGCTGGCGTAGAGCGTCTTCAGGCGCTCCGCAGTATTTCTGAGCCCGATGCCATGCGCCGGCTGGTTGACCGGCTCGGCCCGAGTACGGGGAGCCCCCGAATTCCGGATGCTGACCTGCAATTGAGCGCCGTTCAGCTTGCTCTGGATTCTTATCGTTCCGCCTTCCACGAGGGGGGCCACGCCGTGCCGTACGGCATTTTCCACCAGCGGCTGCAGCAACATACTGGGTACGAGTGCGTCCAAAGTTTCCGGAGCGATGGCCAGGTCGACCCGCAGGCGTTCGCCGAGCCTGGTCTGCTCAATTGCCAAATACTGTTCGGTGAAGGCGATTTCCTGGGATAGCTCTGTCTCCGCTGCGGCCTCGCCATCGAGCGTGGTTCTGAGAAGCTCGCCGACCTGCGCCAGCATACGCGTGGCGGCGGGAGCATTCCCTTCAAGGACAAGGGTGGACACGGCGTTCAGCGAATTGAACAGAAAATGTGGATTGAGCTGGTAGCGCAAAGCGCTGAGCCGGGCGTCGCGCGCTTCCGCCTCGGCCCGCAGCAGGCTTTCTCTTCCCCTTTCCAATTCCTGCCATTTCTTAACGCTGAAGTACAGGTTGCACCAGAGGAAGAGAAGGAATGTGGCCTGCGCAGAGTACTCAAGCCAGTCCCGCCAATGCAGCGGGCGACCCGGAAACGTCACCACCTCGATGAGATAACCTGTGATCGCGCCCGCCAGGACGCAGCAAACAATTGCTCGCGTCTCCAGGGCGACCCATGAGAGCTCACGCCTCATCAGGAACCGGCAAACGAAGCGCACCAGGCAACTGACGGCAAACATGACGGCCACCCACAGGCCGCTGGCACGGAGCGTGCCGGGCTGCTTGAGGGATGGGAGCAGCAATACAAACACCGACAGGTAGTAGCAGCTCCATCCCGCGATCTGCAGCGGCCAAAACGCCGGAAAACCAAGGTCGTCGCGCTTCAACACGCTCTGTATTTTAGTCCAGCGGTGTGGCCGTGGCGCCGCGGTCTACCGCGCAAAACCTGCGGTTCGTCGCAAAACCCATGCTGGCGGACGATAAGCTACGACATCCAGTGACCGCTCCGGTTACTGTTCTCAGATGAAAGCGACGGACACGCGGTCTATGAAGTGGATGGTGGTCGGCATTGGACGCTGCTGGCGGAACCTGTAGGAGTCAAGGTTCATTAGCCCGGTGTTCTTCCCTGCCGGCTCACGAAATGGACGACGGCAGTTTTCCTTTGCCAGGCAGCACGGCAAATTAAGTCATGTTCGGAAGCTCGCAAAACGAAAAGGAGCGCAAACGATGCGAACAACGAATGGCAGAGCCAAGTGGATCATTGGTTTTTTGCTGATTGCATCCACAGAGATGTTCATGGCCCATACCGTAAGGGCTGCGGCTAGCCCGGCCAACGATGCACCAAGCAAGGAAAACGCACTCGCGGCGGAACAAGAACTCGCACAGGCGATGCGGACCAACGACGCCGACGGCTTCTGCCATCTACTGGACGCGGACTGGGCAATTGTCAATGGAAATGGCGGCTTTCTTGACGATGCCGGAGTGGGGGACAGCGTTTGCGCCGCGATCAAGGCGGGCACCTTTACGCGAAAGACCTACGAGCCGGACCTCGCGAATGCCCGCGTGCGCGTCTACGGCAACATCGCAACAGTAACTTTTAAGCTCTCGCTCTCGGGTTCGTTCAATCATAAGGATTTCTCTGTCAAAGAGGTCGAGACAGACGTTTTGAAGTGGGAAGACAGCGGCTGGAAGTGCGTCCTAACCCACGAGACCATTGTCCGGGGCACCCTGGTCGAGTAGGGCCAAGGCCTATGGTCCCGATCCCAAAGGCTCGGAGAATGATCGCGAAGGCGCCAACGGCTTTAGTTACTGGGTGGGCCGGTCGTTCGCAGAGTTCACACAAACGACGGTCGAGCCGACGTGCTTCGACTTCGAAGGCAGCCGCACCAATATGATCCGTCGCAAGCGCATGGAAGAACCGCGCGCCGACGGCAAGTCGGCATCGCTCCAGCTATCTCTCGGAATAGCGGCGTCGTTTGTCCTCGCCGATAATGATGACGCAGGAGCAATCAGCCTCTGCCGAAAGCTCAGCGGAGCCGATTCTCTGGTGACTCTCTTTGTGCGGAGCCGATTCATCGGTTCCTCTGCGGCGATCTCGATAGATGAGTCCTGAGAAACGAGCACGTAACCGGGAGGAATTCTGGCTTCACGCTAAATCGCCGAGGCGCGAATCAACTGCCTGGGAGACAATTCCCGAGGTTCCGGGCGAATGACCGGCGACGGTCGCGTTAGAAAGTGAGCAACAGCGGCTGCCCCATGGGAAATCCTCCGGCACAGGCGAAAGACTCTCAGGGCATTCTCTCCATTGCCGATAATCGGGGTGCTACTCCATTCTCAGCGCCTGCATTGGCTCAATCCAGGCAGCGCGCAGCGCCGGCACGAGCGAAGCGGCGCACGCAATCCCGGTTAGAGCCGCCACTGCCTCCCCCAGCACCCATGGATCGCGTGGTGAGGTTTCGTAGAGGAAGCTGGCCAGGGCTCGAGACAGCAGAACAGACGCAATCAGTCCCGCACCTGAACCGGCGGCCGCTACGGCCGCGTTTTCCTTGAAGACCATGGCTACAACTCCCGCACGCCGCGCTCCCAGCGCCATACGAATACCGATCTCGCTGGTCCGTCGCGCTGTCGCATAGCTTAAAGTTCCATAGAGGCCAATGCCCGTAACCAGCAACGCGCACCCGGCAAAGAATACGGCCAGCAGCGCCATCATTCGTTCCGCGCTCACCGATTCGTTCAGCACGTCGTCCATGGTCGTCATGAGCGGTGCGGGAATGCTCGGCACCAATTTAGCGGCCAGCAAGCGCGCTGCCGCTGCCAATGGCGCTTGCGGCCCATCGGTGCGGACTACGGCAGTCAACGAGGGCTTCGGCTGTTCGTCCTGCATCATCGGCACGTAGCCGATGGGTGGCGCGGGCGCAGACATATCTCTGTATTTGCTATTGCCCACAACGGCCACCACCTCATAAGCTGTCTTTTCGCGAGGATTCAGCACTTGCTGTCCCAGCGCATTCCCATTTGGGAAAAACTGCTTGGCCGCAGCTTGATTCAGGATCATCTTCAGTCCCGAGGCTCTGGTGTCGTTCCAACTGAATTCGCGTCCCGTGAAGACAGGTATCCGCATGGTTCTGAAATAGTCGGGCCCCACGCTGTTCAGGAAGATGAGGTGCGTGCCCCCTTCCGGGGTGGCGTAGGAGCCGTTCCAGCCCACATGCGAAAGCGGCACAATGAATTGGAAGCTCACGCTCTTCACTCCCGGCTGGCGGCTCAGCCCCTCGCCCAGTTGCCGGTAGAGCTGCATCAGCGCATCGCCGTCCAGTTGCTGCTTGTCCATACTGAAGGCGATGTTGACTAGGCCTTGGGGGTCGAAGCCAACGCCCGACTTAAACAGTCGCGTCAGGCTGGTAGTTAACAGGCCCGCGCAGACCAGCAGCATTACCGCGATTGCTACTTCCGATGCCAACAACACCTGTGGCAGAATTCTCCTGCGCTCCTGCCCCTGACGGGCATGTTGGCCCTCCTTGATGTGGTCGCTCAGGTTACCCGCTGTGGCCTGCAAAGCGGGAATGAGACCGATCAAGACCGCGGAGACAACCGCAATCAGCGCGGCAAAACCGAATATCCGGAGGTCGATAGACGTGTCGAGTTGCAAGCCGTCGGAGCCATTCAACAGCATAGCCGCGAGTGAATGGCTGACCACGGGAGCTACTGCCAAACCGGCCGCCGTGCCCAGCACCGCAAGCAGAAGACTCTCGGTCAGCAGTTGCCGAATCAGCCGGCCCCGCGCCGCGCCCAGCGCCAGACGCGTGGCCAACTCTCTCTTCCGTGCCGCGCCACGCGCCATCAGCAAGCTTGCCAGGTTCAGGCAGGCCAACAGCAGGATGCCTCCGCACATGGCGAACATGGCAACCAGCGGCTTGCGAAACAGTGTCCGCGCAAAGGTATACCCTCGAGAGCCCGGCTCGGCTGCAAAATGGAAATGGCTTTTCTCCTCATCCGCGACATACCTGGCATCGGCGCCCGCCTCGTGCAGAATCGGATCGGAGATAGTGCGCAGTTCCGCATTCGCCTGGTCCAGACTGACGCCGGGTTTGAGTTGCCCCATGACGTTGATCCACCATGCATGGATTCCGTCGTCGATGTGGTTTCTTGGCGCGTCGATGATGGGGTCGGCTGACAGCGGAGCGAAGATCTCAGGCCTTTGCATCGGGTCGGCGCCAATGAACCGCCTGGGCATGACCCCTACCACGGTGAACGGCGTGTTGGCGATGACCAGCTTGCGGCCTACAACATCAGGCGCGCGATTGAACCAGCTATTCCAAAATGCTTCGCTGATCACAACTGCGAGCCCTGCCGGACTGCCTCCGTGCTGATCGTCCTGCGGCGTCAGGTACCGTCCCAGCAGCGGTGGGGTTTCAAGCGCCTGAAAAAATTGACCGCTCACCAGCTGGCCCGGGATGTTTTCACTGCCGGAATGACCACGCACCTGGAGCAGGTCCCGCTCGAACGCAAAAACATTTGCAAAGACGTCGTGCCTTTTCTCCAGGCTGCGGAAAAACGGCGTGCAAAACGCATAGTTCGGCGTTGGTCCGCCTTCTTCGATGCGCAGCACGGCAAGCCGGCCCGCATCAGGCACCGACAGTGGCCTCAGTAGTAAACCGTTGATCAGCGAGAAGACCACCGTGTTCGCGCCTACGCCCAGCGCCAGCGTGAGCAGCGCCACCAATGTGAAGGCCGGTGAGTTGAGCAGTTGCCGTAGCGCAAAACGGAGATCGCGGGCAAACTGTTCGACGAGCGGAACTCCGCGCTGTTCGCGGTAGCGCTCTTTCGTCTGCGTCACGCCGCCAAACGCGCGCAGTGCCGCGGTTCGTGCTTCCGGTTCCAGCAATCCTTGCCTGCGATGCTCCTCAATGGCCAAATCGATGTGCGCCTGCAGCTCTTCGTCCAGTTCCGCGTTCTCCCTCCGGGCGGTGAACAGCGCCGCGCAGCGGCTCAGCAGAATTCGTATCCGGTCCATTGGCGTCTCCTAAGTTGTTGGCGCAAGAAACCGCGCCATGGTGGCGGCAATGCGCGCCCAGTTCTCCGTCTCTTTCTCAATTTGCTTCTGCCCGGTGCGGGTCAGCGCATAGAACTTTGCCCGCCGGTTGCTCTCAGAGATGCCCCACGAAGCTTTGATCCAGCCGCGCTGCTTCAGCCGCAAGAGCGCCGGGTAAATGGTTCCCTGGTTCAGGCTCACGGTGTCGCCGCTTACCTGCTCAATCCGCCGTGCAATCCCGTAACCGTGCAGCGGGCCCATCGCTTCCAGCGTCTTCAGAACCATGAGGTCGAGCGTGCCTTGCAATACGTCGGGCTTCTTTTCTCCCATCGCCTCTCCTGTTGCATTTCTACAGATAAGGTGCCGCATCTATAGGCAGAATGTCAACAGGAATCTTGCCCAGTGGATTCTCCGATCTTTTGCGATGCATCGAGTCAAAGCTCCAATTCAATCGCAATGCTAGGCTGACCGGCCGTCGTGAATTGGGCAAGGGCCTGATTGCCGCCCACTCTTAAATGCCGCCAGCTCTTAAGTTTTGAAGTAGTAAACAGTCTGCCCCCGTGTCCGGTAGCGTTGCTCCCCGGGGACACTCCGGTCAGGGCGGAAGCCGTTTCGGGATCTTGTCTCCCTTGTCGACGAATCGACCGGAGCCCGGATCAGCGGCGGTCGGGCTGGAGACGCGGATTGGCCTGTTACGAACACCCTATCCGGACTGATCCATGTTGAAACCGCCGCATGGTTTGCAGTGAAATCCAGTTGCAGGTCAGCTTCGGGCGGTTGATCAGCAGTCGTGAATGGGGCAAGGATATGGTTGACCGCCATGCGGAGATGATGAGTTGGTAAACAGTACACCTCAGAAATGGGCCCGGTCCGGGCGCGAACTGCACCGGGGGCATTGTCCAAATGGCCGAACAATACGTCCCCAGCCCCAAAAAACGATCAGAATGTTGCCTTGATCAGTGCGGAGACGGCGTTTGGGGAACTGCGAGCGCGGCGAATATTGCCGCCGCTCGAATCCGGCTCTACAAAGCGAAGTGGGATATTTCTCTTTGCATGATTGTCCTCCTGAGGTGGTCAATGCGGATGGTGATCCTTGTGCGGATCCCCCGAAATCATCCGCAGATCGATGCCTTTCTTGCCTGCCCCTTCGTTATGTCTGACGCGTCGCGAGTGGCAGCTTCTCCAAATGTTGAGAGGAGGTCCGATCGACCTCATGCGCCAGGAGTGCACAGGGGAAGCGCGTTTCGGTAGCGATAACGGAATCGCTTACGTTCATGGACCGCGGAAAAGTATTTCGTCGTGGAATGAATTGCCAAGATCTGTCTTCCAGATCTCTTGTCAGTCTTCCATTTCTGCCCCCGATTACCTCCAAACAAGCGATTTATTCATATTTTTTGACGCAACACGCCGCGCCGCCGACCAGGCAGAATCAGTGCCGATCAACGAGCAGCGATTCATCGAGATAAACTCAGTGAGTCGCGCAGTCAGGACCGTCGCGTCTCAAGCAGTCACGTGCTCTATGTTTCCGGTGAGCGTCACCGCTTTAGGTGAAGCGCTGTTAGCAAACTCAACCGGCTTTTGCGCATTGCGCAGATCGTTGCCGGAGAGCAGGATATTCGCCGAGGACGAGCCCTGAATGCCGGCAAAGGCCGCCGTGCCGGCCGGCGCGGAGCTGCCCGAGATCCACACATCGCTCGATTGCACCATTTGCATAATCGGCATGGCGCCGGCGACGCGCGTCGTGGCAAGCCCGGTAATGCGCGCGCCAATGACATCGTCGAAGATGACGGTGGGGCGGGCTTCGCTCTCCGTGGCGCTAAAGACGAGGTCGTCGAGGCGAAGGCCGCGTACGTGGCGCGCATAGAGCCCCGAGGCCGGCAACATGCCGAACATGCGCGCTTCTGGATACTTCTTGGGTACTTCCGGGACGGAGACGCCTACCCATTGCGGCAAGCAGGGAAGTACGTTGTCCACGCGAATGTTGGAGAGCGTTACATCCCGCACCTCCATGCCGGGCAAGCCCGTGATGGAGCTGGCGAGCAAAGCGTCTGAGGAGTGGATGTTTTCGATGCTCACGCCGCGGATGCCTTGCTGGGGAAAATGAAACGGACGCTTGCGATCGCCGAGGCGGATGAAGATGGGCGTGCGCGTGCGCTGCATCTGGATGCCGGTGACCACGACGCCGTCGATCCAGCCGCCGTCGACCACCTCGAGCGCAACGCCGGAGATGACGCGATTCTTGAACGGCACGTCGTTGTTATAAATCACCGAATTCGAGAAGGTAATGTTTTCAAAGCCGCCTTCGGTGGCCGTGCCCAGCTTGAAACCGTTGCAACAGGTGGTCAGGATGCAATTGGTGACGACGATGTTTTTGCCGACCCGCGGTTCGCCGCCATAAGGGGCCTCGCTCTTGATGCAGATCGCGTCGTCGCCGGTGTCGATGGAGCAGTTGGAAACGAAGACGTTCTGGCAGCCGGTGATGTCCATGCCGTCGGTGTTGGAGCCGAAGATGGGATTCTTGACCGCGATGCCGCTGATGATGACGTTGTCGCAGTTATAGGGGCGCATGGTCCACCCCGGCGAATTCTCGATGCGCAGATCCTCAATGCGCAGCCAGCGGCACTCAACGAATTCGAGCATGGGACTGGGCCGCCCAGTCGGCTTCTTCTTCATTTCATGCGCCACCACGTCGGCCCATTGGTCCTCCGGCGGTAACTGCGGACGGCCGGATGGCTCCCAGAAATTCTGCCCCTGGCCGTCGATGCGTCCCGGGCCGGCAAGGGTTACGTTTTCGGCGCCCTTGGCGAAGATGAGGTGTTTCTGGTTGGCGTCGCCGTTAACCGGCGGGCCGGGCATCGCCGTGTAATCGTTCAAGTCGAGGCTGCCGAGGATGATGGCGCCGGCCTCAACATACAAAGTCACATTGCTCTTCAGTGTCACCGTACCCGAACGGTAAACGCCGGGACGCAGATACACGAGTCCGCCTCCAGCGCGATTGCAGGTGTCGATCGCAGCGTTGATAGCCGGAGAATCGAGCGCTTTGCCATCGCCTTTGGCGCCGAATTGCATGGGATCGAAAAGCGGGAGCGGTCCGTCTTTGTCCTCGTGCCGCCGCGAAGCGCCCGCAACCGCCGAGCCGGAGGCCAAGGCCGCGGTCAGCATCAGCATTTGTCTTCTGTCCAATTTTTCTCCGTAAAGAACTGCGCCGTTCAGAACCACCATGAAGCCTATCGAGCGGGACGGTTGCCCGTCTAGAAAGTAAAATCGGCCCCCACCAGCACGACGCGCGACCTGCCCCCCTGAACGTGCGAGAAAGAGGAGGAGTCCAGGTTATAGACGATGCTCGGCGCGGCTGCGCCGGAGACCTCGTTTGTCTGTGAAGACACCAGAGAGGTCGTCGAGCTGCCGATGTACATCGGGTGATTGAAGACATCGAGGGCCGAAACGGTGAGATTCAGTTTGTAGCGCTCCTTGATACTGATTCCCTTCTCGGCGTCCATGTCGAAGTAGAGCGTGCGAGGGCCCCTCGCACCGGGCAGCGTGCGCGGCGCATCGCCAAGAAGCGGCGCCCCCAATGCGCCCGGCGGAGCAAATGCGGCCAGGTTCAAGTAAGGAGTAAGCGCCCGCCCGCCTAATCCGAATGGATTCTGCTTCCAGTGGGAGTTGATCAGGGGTTGACCGGGAACGATATTGGGTCTGAGAACATAGCCTGTCGGGAGCGCACTGCCGGCGCAGTACGTCGTGGAACCGCTCGGATTGCAAACCGGGGAGCTGACACCCGGCGCGATGCCGATGGGAGTCGGGTTCGATCCCTTCCGGGTGAACGAGGTGAAGTAGCCCACAACGTTCATCTGCGCGGCGGAGGGAAACCCCGATTGCCACGTCATGATCCCGGAGGTTGAGAAATTCCCGATGACTTCGTCCAGTATCCGGTTGT
Organism: Occallatibacter sp.; assembly: GCA_035508555.1. GTDB lineage: Bacteria > Acidobacteriota > Terriglobia > Terriglobales > Acidobacteriaceae > Telmatobacter. Next base: position 32,127 of record DATJMU010000143.1, read on the forward strand.
GGGTTTGGAAATGCTGTCCCGTGCCGAAGGGTAGCAGGTAGTTATATCCGCCTTTCAGTATGCTCGGGACGTCGTATGCGGAGACCGACCACTCGCCCGCGTCGCTTTGCGGATTCTGGGGCGTGTCGACGAGGACATTGCCGGCGTCTCCGGCGGTGACATTCGGCACGTCGTCCATCGACTTGCTCCAGGTGTAATAGGCCATCATCGACAAGCCTTCTCCGTAACGATGAACCACGTTTGCCGAGAACGAGTTATAGGACGACACGCCAACGCGCGGATAAATCTGTGGTATCGACTCGTTGGCAAATCCGGGGTAAGGGTTCAGCGCCTGGAGCACGTTCTCGCCGGCGACCCCCGCATCGCCGGCGGGAACGATTGCGGTGCCGCTGAGGTTGACGCCGGCCGCTACGTTTGCCTCAAGCGTGGCAAGGCTGGGCACGTTGATAGCGCCGGTGAAGTCTCCAATGAGATGGGTTCCCTTGCTTCCCTGATAAGTGGCCTTAATCAAGGTCTGCGGCGTTGGCTCGTACTCGATGGACAGATCCCAGCTCTGCAGGTAGGGCATCGCGTCGGTCTGGGCTACATAATCGGGATTGAATCCGTTCGAACTGTAGAACGGGCCCCTGGAACCGCCGAGCGCCGTGTAGGACGAAACCAGCTTGGGCACGGGGTTAGTGATGTAGTTGACGATAGAGCCTGGAATGGTGCCGCCGGTCTGATCGCCAACCGTGGTGGAAGCGACGTTGAAGTCCGGATCGGGCTCGTTCTCGTAGCCCGTGATGGGGGCACGGAATATGCCATATGCGGCGCTCACCGTCGTTTTCGGGGTCGGGGCATAGGAGAATCCTATGCGCGGCTCAATGCCCTTCCAGTTGGTCGGCCACAGCCCTCTGCCCAAACCGCAGCTCCCGGAGAAGCAAAACGCCGCGGTGTCGGGGTTTGTCATGGTCGAGGGAACCATGATGGCCTGGTTGTTGAACTTTTCCTTCCGGGGAGTCTCCACCTCCCAGCGCAGTCCGATGTTCAGGGTCAGCTTGGGCATGATGCGCCAGTTGTCCTGGCCGAACAGCGCATAATAGCGCCAGCGGTAATATCCCGGCACTTCCACAGGAGCAGCCTTGTAGGAGTAGATATCGGCCAGATCGATCGTGGCCAGTTCGCTCCCTCCCGATCCCGACGAAGTTCCCGTGGTGTTGGTCATGTTGGCGTTGAAGCTGTAGTCGCCGCCGTACTCAAAAGAAGTGTCGTACTGATTGGACTGGATCCAGCGTATGTCGCCGCCAAATTGGAAGTAATGCCTTCCCTTCGACCAGGCTAGAACGTCCCCCATATCGAAGTTTTGATCGATATCGTTGTAGTATGAATCGTTGCCTCCATTCACAGCGAAGCCGAACCCGCCAAGGTCGGGGAATCCCTTGCCGACCGTGGCCGGGGTTAAACCGTACTTTGCCCCAAAGTCCTCCGTCAGAGCACTCTGAGGTGGTGTTCGATCCTGGATGGAACGCATCAGCGAGTAGTGAAAGTTGTTGACCACGGTGCTCGACAGCACCAGCGTGTATCCCGTGGCGAAATCCCTCGACAGATCGTCATCGGTTTGAACCTGGTTGGCCGGATTGCTGATGGCCAGCGCATAGAAGCGAGGCCCGGTGATGGGCTCAACAGTGTAACGGAAAAATATCTGGTTGCTGTTGTTGAACTGATGGTCGATGCGGATAGAGTAGCGATTGTCCTCGTCCGTGACGCCGCGTAGATAGTTTGCGTTGTTGCCGGATTCGTCGTACGTGCCCGCCGGATTGTCGAATTCAACGTATGGCCCAGGGTGCGAGGGCGTGGGCATCAGCGACATCGCATATTGCGCAAAAGGATTGTCCGCCAGCTCCGCCGAAACATCGTCCAGTCCGCTCGGCCCCGTCTCCTGATGCGGTGGCGCCGATCCGATCTTTCCATTCGGAAAACCCTGCGCGTTCACCGTGGAGTTGGTATAGATGCCGCCAATGCGCGGAGCCGCAACAGCGGCGGCGTATCCCTGCGAATCGAGGATGCTCTTGTTGAGCAGGTTGAGGGTGTTGTGAAGCTGCCCTGCCACATCGGCGTCGGTGTTGAATGCGCCGCGGTAACCTCCCGCGCTGCGCGCCCTGGCCGGCTCATAGCCGCCAAAAAAAAAGGTCTTGTTCTTTCCGTGCCCGGTATAGATCCTGGGGATAATCACCGGGCCGCCCGCATCGCCGGCGAAAAAGTTCTCGTGCTGGTCGCTCGGCGCGGTCGAACCCAGCGGCCAGGCGTTGAAGAACGGATCGTTATGACGCCAGGCCACGATGCCATGAAACTGCGCGGTGCCCGCCCGGCTCGTCTCCACAATCACGCCTCCGGACGTATCGCCATAAGGCGCCGGTACGCCGGTTGTGAGGACAGTCATCTCCGAAACCAGCGGCCCAGACATGTTGATGCCGGCGCGCGGATAGCTGGCCATCACGATCTCCGACCCATCCAACTTGATGGATGCGGTTCCCGGAGGCGCGCCCCCGACGGTGATGCTTGACCCAGGGGTTATAGCCGCCGTTGTAGTTTGCGGGTCCTCGGGAGAGATTCCTCCATAGGTTGCGGGATAGGTGGTAGTCACGCCGGGAGCCAGCAGAGAAGCTTCCAGAGCGCCTACCTCCGGATAAGGCAGGTTCTGCACGATCTGGTGATCGATTGTGGTCGAAACATCGGAATTGGTGTTGAGCAGAGGCGCCTGTGCGGTTACGGTCACAGTCTGGTTTGATCTTCCCGGCTGCATCGTGACGTCGGCCGTCGTGGTCTGCGCGGCGCTGACGGTTACCGTGGTGATCTTCTGGCTTTCGAAGCCTGAGCCGCTCACTGTGACCGTATACTGGCCCGGATTGAGCGACTGGATATCGTAGAGGCCGGCGTCATTGGTGACGGTGGTCAGTGCCACCCTCGTGTCGTTATTGACGATCTGCACGCTGGCCTTCGGGATAACGGCGCCGCTTGAATCGGTCACGCGGCCGGTGATTGCGCCCTGCCCGGTCTGCGCGTTCAGGCCGGCCGTCAGGGTGCAACCCACCAGCAAGACCAGCCTGCATGCCAGAACCGGCCATTTTTTCGTATTGAATCTCTGCGGTTCCAGCACGCCCTGCGCCCCGCTCTTGGTCAATATCTCAAACATTCGCACTCCTCCTTGAATTCTGCCGATCTCTTTTCGCGCCCGATCTGGGTGTTGCTCCGCGCCGGCGGCCGTTCGGGGAAATAAGCCGCGGCTAAAAGGCATTCGGCTTGACAGCGGATAACGATGACCACCCCGATGAACCTTCGGCAAGCGAATTTACGTAAGAATTTGCGTTAGTCACTTTGTTAAAGGCTGGCGTGCATGTATAAGCGCCGCGCGCACAGGCCAGTCGGGATCGGGCTGCGAAGACATGTGGAACTCCAGCTCGCCGCCGGAAACAATTTCCTCATGCCGGATCCAGTCCCGGTCCAGAGGCTCGCCGTTCAGTGTCGCCGCACGGATGTACTGCCTGCCCTCCGGCGCGCCCTCGGCGACAACGCGAAACGTCCTGCCGCTCGGCAGGTGGATGGCCGCCCCGTCGAACAGTGGGCTGCCGATCCGGTACGTGGGCAATCCAGGTGTTACCGGGTAAAAACCCAGCGCACTGAACACGTACCAGGCCGAAATCTGGCCGCAGTCGTCGTTGCCGGGCAAGCCGTCCGGGCGGTCGAAGTAATCGGATTCAAGGATCTTCCGCACGTGCAGCTGCGTCTTCCAGGCCGCGCCCGCGTAGTCGTAAAGGTAGGCAATCTGGTGGCTCGGCTCATTGCCCTGGTCGTAGTACCCGCCGGCGAACAGCCCATCGAGCTTGGCCACGAACGCCTTCGGGCCTCCGATCAGCCGAATCAGCCCGTCCATGTCCTGCGGAACAAAGAATGTGTCCTGATAGGGCAATCCCTCGGTGATGTAGCTGTAATGGCCGCCCGGATTGAACGGCGAGGCCCAGGCGCCATTCTCGTAACGTCCGCGGGCGAAGCCGTCGCTCGGATCGATAACGTTCCGGTAGTTCTGCGCCCTCCGGGTAAACATCGCCGCATCGCTCTCCTTTCCGAGCGCACGCGCGATTTCACCCACCAGAAAGTCGTCGTAGGCATACTCCAGTGTGCGCGTCACCTGTTCGTTGTTGTGGAAGTGGTCGGGGACCGTGTCCTCAAGAGGGATATAGCCATATTTGAGGTACGACGCGAGACCCCGCCGCCCCTTGCCGTCGAGGTACTCGGCCTCGGACCGCGGCGCGTCCATGGCGTTCTTACGCATCAGCCGGTAGGCCTCCCGGATGTCGAAGCCCCGGATTCCCTTCATGTAGGCATCGGCGATGACCGCGTCCGCGTGGTCGCCAACCATCTCCGATGTATAGCTGTTCCAGGCTGGATAGATAGGCAGAAAGCCGCCTTGTTCCCCTTTTAAAATCAGCGATTTGATCATGTCCTCGTCGCGGCCCGGATCGAGGATGGTGAACAGCGGATGCACCGCCCGGAACGTATCCCAAAGCGAAAAGTCGTCGTAATATTTAAAGCCGTCGGCGTGCTCGATTCGTCCTGCGTTGGCAAATCCAGAGTAGGAGCCGTCTACGTCGCTGAACTCGCGTGGCAGCAGCAGCGTATGGTACAGCGCGGTGTAGAAAATGCGGCGCTTCACCGCGTCCGGCTCGTCGATCTGAATCTTTCCCAGCGCGGCGTTCCACTCGGCGCGCGTCTGGTTCTCCACCTGTTCAAAATCCCAGTCCGGAATCTCCGCGTCCAGGTTGCGGCGGGCCTCTTCAAGGCTGGTGAAGGACATCCCCACCTTCGCCTGAACCGCCTCGCCAGGTCTCAGGTTGAAGGAGACGTAAGCGCCAGGAGCGCCCTCCGTGCCGGTTTGTTCCGTGCTTCCCTTCCGCCGAAGCCCGCCGGACCACGTTCCGCCGGCTGTGAACTTCCGGTCGAATCGCACCACAAACCAGCCGCTGAAACCCGCCGGCTTGCCCTGCCCCGCGTAAAGCCGGTGAACCGGATTGAACCCGTAGATTTCATTGCGTTTCAGGTCGATCGTTACCGAGCCTTCCCCCACGCGGGAGTTGCTTTGCACCAGAATCCAGTCCTTCCCCGGCCGCTCGAACACAAAGCGAAGAATGCCGGCGTGCGACCTGGCTGTCACCTCGGCCCGGATGCCGTAGTCGGCCAGCGTCACTGCGTACCGATACGGCGCCGCTTGCTCCTCGGCGTGCGAAAACGGGGACGCGCGTTCCCGCGCTCCCAGTTTCAGGCTCCCGCTCACCGGCATCAGCGTCACGCTGCCGTAGTCCTCGGTGCAGGAGCCGCTCATAAAATGGCTGCCCCGGAACCCCTGAATCCTCGTATCGCCAAAGTAATAGGGAGCGACGCACTTATGCTCGCCCTCCCGGGTCTGGGGAGCCCATTGGGTCATGCCGAACGGAACCCCCGCGGCCGGATAAGTCTGCCCGCCACCCGAGGTCCCGATCATGGCGTCCACCTGGTTCACCGGAGCCGCGGTGGATTCGCCATGCGCGGCCGGAGAGACAACGAGCAGCAGTGATAGAATCAGGGCCGAAAACATAGACGACCAGACTCCTGTTCCCCGGCGCCCGATGGCAAGCGAATTCGCTGTAAGAATCCGCCTCTCTGACATAATCTTTACGTAAGGAGAAGCGGGGATCGCGGGGTTCCTTACGGAATCATCGAGGGTTGCCCACCCATGGTAGCCGTGACCCACCACGCTGCGGAATCGCTCGACCCCGCACAATGCTTCGAGCTGCTGGAGCGGATTTGCGCCAGCAACGAGCTCAGGCGCGCCGCCAGGCTCCGCGAGTTTCTGCGCTATGTCGGACACCGCTCGCTCGATGGCGAACACGCCATCATCTCCGAGCATGAGATTGGCGTGCACGTCTTTGGCCGGCAGAAAAACTACGATACAAGCGCAGACAATATCGTCCGCGTCAACGCGTCCGAGCTGCGCAAGCGCATCGCCGCTTACTACGCCTCGGAAGGCGCAAAAGAAACGATCCTCATCGATATTCCCCGCGGCAGTTATACGCCTGTCTTCACCCTGCGCCACCTCGAACCGGAGGTTCAGGCCGAACCGCCCGAGCCCGCTTCCGTACTGGAGTTGCATGGAGCTGGCCCCGAGAGCCCGGCCCGTACGCCGTCCCCCTTCTGGAAGTGGGCGCGCCGCTATGCTTCCTTCGCGCTCATAGTCGTGCTCGCGCTCGCCACCGCGTATTACTTCCATCAGGCCCGCGTGCTGCGCGACAGGTTTTATGGCTGGAAGAGCGAGCCTGCGCTCGGTCCGTTCTGGTCGGGCATCCTCGATTCACCTCGCCAGACCGATGTGGTGGTCGCCGACACGTCCGTCGCCCTGGTCGAAGACGTTCTCAAGCAGCGCATCACGCTCAATGACTATTTGAATCACGGGTACATCCAGCAGATACAGTCCTCCGACCTCAGCCCGGATTTGAAGACAGATCTTGAGGTGATTGCCTCGCGAAGCAACGGCAGCCTTGGCGACTTCCGCGTCGCCCAGAAAATTCTCGCCTTCGATCCCGATTCCGGCCGAACTCACCTGCAATTTGCCCGAGAATACCGCCCCAGGGCCGTGCAGGCCGACAATGTGATCCTGATCGGGAGCAGCCGCTCGAATCCCTGGTGCAAGCTTTTTGAAAACCGCCTTAACTTCACTCTCGATTACAATCCCGAGCTGAACGAGATGTTAGTGGAAAACCGCCATCCGCTGCTCGGTGAAAGCCCTACGTATGGGGCGCCGGTCGATCCCAGCAGCTCCACTGGCTTCAGCATCATCGACTATATTCCGAACGATGACCGCTCCGCCGACGTGTTGATCGTAGCTGGGACCACCTCGGAGGCGACCGAGGCGGCAGGCGACTTCCTCACTTCGGAGGATTCCCTGCAGCGCTTCGAGGACCGGCTGCGCATCCACACGCTGCCGTACTTCGAACTGCTGCTGAAGACCACCAAGCTGGTGGGCACGCCGCTGGATGCTGAAGTCATCGCCTACCGGACCTTTCCGGGCCGTGCTCTTAGCAAACAGTAACCCCGCTTGGAGATGTGACTGCGTACAAAGTACGAAGCATCGGGTCTCCGTTCGGTTGAATGCTCACTACCGCAAACCACTCGCATCGATTACTCCAAAGACCACCCTATTCCTGATGTATAGAGTCATCTCGAGGCACTAATGAGGCATGGGTCCGATTTGCCGGTGCATAGCAAAGCAAGCTTTCGTGGAGGCTTGGCTGTGCTCCGAGCGGTTGACCGATCCTCGTTTTCATTCTCATCGCCTGCTTTCGATCCACACCGGAATCCGCATGAGCGAACAGTACAGCCTCAAGTGGTCCCAGGTGGATTTCAAGCGGCATCAGTTGTATCTGCCGAAGACCAAGAACGGGGACCCCAGGGATGTTCCCCTCAACGGAACCGCACTGGCGGCGCTCGGAGCGTTACGGACCGCATCGAAAGGAGATTCTGTTTTTCCCCATGCGGAGAGTCCGCGCGGCTGCTTCCTGTCCGCCGTCGAGCGGGCGCAACTCAAAGATTACACGTGGCATTGCAATCGCCATACTTTCGCAAGTAGACTGGTGATGGCCGGAGTGGATTTGCACACGGTTGGAGAGCTTTTGGGGCACCGGACGGCACAGATGACCAAGCGATACGCACATCTCAGCGTGAATCACAAGCAGTCGGCGGTGGAGCGGATTTCCGGGTGCACAAGTGCCATCAAAACTGCCAATAGCAGAATAAAGGGCTCAGAAGCTTCCGGTGAGGTGTTGTAAACAAAGCGGAGAGGTGGCAGAGCCCGGTTGAATGCACCTGACTCGAAATGTGATTTTGCCCCTTCCGCATACTTCCGCACCCTGCCGCACTGATTCGCATATCAAGTTTAGATACATTGAGTTATACTGATTGTCAGCGAGGCACCGCGCCGCATGTCCCCGCACCCATCCACAGATAAAACGGACACCAGAACGGACACCAGGCGATTTCTCCGCCAAAATACCCACGGATACCTAAACACTTTTGCGCGATTTTCTCCGCCACTTTTACCTAAACACGATTTCTCGAAAATGAGAATCGCCCTTGTCCATGCGGGTCCGGTCCAGGTGGCTGAAGTGTGGCGGAACGGCCTCTTGAACGGGCAAGGAAGTCGGCCTTCGGTGGCGGAAATCCGGCCCATGGAAGCCGGGAGGGTGGTGTGAAGATTGTCTCCCAAAAGAGTCTGATGGAAAGGGTGACCGTGGCCCGTTGCGGATGCTGGATCTGGGATGGCGCGCGCAGCAAAGAGGGATACGGAGTGCTCCGCTCGGGCGATACCCAGCGGCCGGCGCAGCGCCTTTTCTGGGAAACCTTCGTTGG
>DATJMU010000144.1:0-3560 GCA_035508555.1 Occallatibacter sp.
ACGTCGATGCGGTGATCGATGAAGACGCGGATGGCCTCGTCGAGCCCCAGCTCCCGCGGCTGGCCGTTGACCACCGCGAGGAAGATCATGGAGAAGCTCTCCTGCATCTGCGTGTGCTTGTAGAGCTGGTTGAGCACGATCTCCGGCTGGGCGCCGCGCTTGAGGCCGATGACCATTCTCATGCCGTCGCGGTCGCTCTCGTCGCGGGTGCTCTCGGAGCTGATATCGATTTCGGAGATGACCTTGTTCTCGACCAGCTCGGCGATGCGCTTGAAGAGAGTGGCCTTGTTCACCTGGTAGGGCAGCTCGGTGACGATGAGCGCCTGTTTGTCCTTGGTGATGTTCTCGATGGCGACGCGGGCGCGCATGAGAAAGCGGCCGCGGCCGGTCTTGTAAGCCTGGGCGATGCCGCTGCGGCCGTAGAGGATGGCGCCGGTAGGAAAATCGGGGCCGTGGACGTGCTTGAGGACTTCAAGCAGGCCGCCGTGGGGGTTTTTGACGAGGGCGATGGCGGCGTTGACGATTTCAGTGAGGTTGTGGGGGGGGATGTTGGTGGCCATGCCCACGGCAATGCCGCTGGACCCGTTGACGATGAGGTTGGGTATGCGCGTGGGAAGGACCGTGGGCTCCTGCGTGGACTCGTCGTAGTTGGGCACGAAGTCCACGGTTTCCATGTCGATGTCGGCGAGGAGCTCGCCGGCGATGCGAGCCATACGGCACTCGGTGTAACGCATGGCGGCGGGCGGGTCGCCATCGACGGAGCCGAAGTTGCCCTGGCCATCGACAAGGGGGTAGCGCAGGGTGAACGGCTGGGCCATGCGGACGAGGGTGTCGTAGATGGCGGAGTCGCCGTGGGGGTGGTAGACGCCCATAGCCTGGCCCACGACTTTGGCGCACTTGGTGTACTTCTTGTTGTGCTCCAGGCCCATCTCGCTCATGGTGTAGAGCACGCGACGGTGGACGGGTTTGAGGCCGTCGCGGGCGTCGGGCAGGGCGCGGCCGATGATCACACTCATCGAGTAGTCGAGATAGGAGCGGCGCATCTCGTCTTCGATGTTGATGGGAATGAGGTTCGTGCCGCTGTTAGGCGGGTTGCCACCGTCGAGAGGGAGCTGGGGGTTCTTGTCGTCTGCCATAGGTTTTCTTCAGTCCGAAGGAGGGGCGGCAAAAAGGTCCGGAATGCGCGGGGCCGGGTCCGCGGGCTATACATCTATTTTACGGGCTTGAAAGGGGTTTTAGCAAGGCGGATGATTCGAAATAAGTGCTTATTTTGCTTTAATTTAAGCCGCCGTCTGAGTCGCGCCCTCCAGGCCCTCGGTTCTTTAAGCTGCGCGCTTTGCGCCGCGCTTGGAATTCGTCCCCTTCCCGGCCTTCTTTTTGGCCGCTTTGCTGCCACGGTCCTCGCCCAATCCTGCCAAAACTACCGGTGGCCGGTCCGGCAGCTCGACCACCAGCTTCAGCCTGCCGCCCACGCCTTCCACGTAGCTCCGCAGAGTGGAAATGTAGAGGTCGGTGCGCTTCTCAATGCGCGAGACCCCCTCCTGCCCGATCTTGAGCTTCCTCGACAGCCGCGCCTGGGTCAGCTTGCGCAGGCGGCGCACCTCACGCAGGTTCAGTTCCTCGGCGATCAACTCGGCCGCACGCTGCTCGATCCTGAGGCGTCGCTCCTCTGGCATCTCATTCAGGATTTCTTCAAGAGAGACCGTCATTTCCTGCTCCGCTCCGCTCCCATGCTCTTCAGATAGTGACCATAACGAACGTCGGCGACGCGTATCAACATTGAATAGAACCTATCCCTTGAGATTCCTGTCTTGTTTCCACCTGTCAGCAGGAGAGCTCTACGCTTCGGGTCGAACGCAAATGCAATCCGCCAAACTCCGCCCTCGGCATCTACTCGGAGTTCTTTCATGTTGGGATATTCGGACCCCTTGAGCGTGTCGACGCTTGGCCGCCCAAGAGAGGGCCCGAATACCCGCAGTTTCCCAAGCGTGCTGAGGACGGCATCCTGAACCATCTCGGACCACGTCCCAAACTCAGCGGCAAACTCATCGTGAAAGACTACCTGCCATTCGGTCATAGTATGCTCCAGGGAGCCTAATGTTTTCAAGTGCATTTTCGCGCTTCTTGCCATTATTGAATCCTCCATAATGGCTAATACCGCAAGATCCGCCGATCGCGAATATCTTCGAAGAAAAAACCAGTACGGCGAGACTCAATTCAAGTCCTGCCTCCTACACCATCCCCGGCAGACTCATGAGGCAAAGCAGCGCCTGCAGCACCATGATGGCGCCCGCAGCATAGAGCGCCATACGCCCGCGGGGACCTTCGATCGCGTCGGCAAAGACGCCGCCGATGAACGCGAAGAGGAAAGGCAGAGCCCAGATCCAGGGGCTGCCGGGGGTGCCGGTCATGACGAGCGGGAAGAGGGCCACGGCGCAGAAGAGGGGCGCGGTGTTGCCGTAGTAGCGGGACTTGCGCAGCGACACATAAAAGACGAGTGCGGCGGTGGCGGCGAGGGTGACTCCCGCATTGGTCAGGGTGGTGAAGAAGCGGCGGGCGGGATCGAGGGAGAACCAGAGGAAGGCGTCGGCGGAGCGGAAGACGTAGCTGTAGGCGTCGGGCGAGAAGCCGTAGCAGGCGAAGACCAGGAGGAGGGCGCCGGTGGCGGCGGCAAGGACGATGGGGAGAACCTGGCCGCGGCGGCCTTCAGCGACCCAGAGCATCAGCACGAGGCCGAACAGCGCGGCGATGGGCAATGCCACAATGTGGGCAGCCGCAGCGACTCCAAAGACGACTGTGAGCAGCACGATGCGCGGGCGCCACTTGCGGCGAGGGCCCTGCATGGCATGGGCTACGCCGATGCTCGTATAAACGCCGCCGAAGACGCCCAGGGCGGCGAGTATTTCAGTATTGGGGGAGAGACAGGCACGGAGGATGGCCGGCGTGAAGCAGTAGAGGGCAAGGGCGGTGTAACCGCCGAGGTTGCCGTAGAGGCGGCGGGTAACCCACCAGAGGCTGCCGCCGAGCACGCAGCCCGCAAGCAGGAAAGGCAGGCGGAGCAGCAGAAGCACATGGGTCATCTGGTGGCGCAGTTCCCAGGTGCCGATCTCGCCGCTGGTCTGGATGACGCGGTCCTCGGGCTTGCGGAAGGTGTCGAGAGCACGCTCGGCGAGCACGTTGAGGGTGAGGGGGAGACCGGCCAGGCGGTAGGCGAGGATGCCGTCGCGGATGTTGCCGCAGGTGGTGTAGTAGCCGGCGAGCGGCGAGGGCTTCTCCCAGGTTTCGCGGCCGCAGCGCGCGTACTGGTAGTCGCGGTCGGTGAGGGTCTGATGGCTGACGACCCAGAGGCCCTGGAAAAGAAACGCGGCCAACATGCAGGCGGCGATGCGCTGTGGCAGGTTGAATCGAAAGCGGCGAACAATGCCAAACCGGTGAGCCATCGCGATCCAAGGGACTTTTCCAGTCTAACCGGCTGCAATGAGAGGCCGGCTCGCGATCCACATGCTGAGCTTTGCCTGGGCCGCGCCTAGCCGCTACACTTCCCTCAGCATGGCCATTGC
>DATJMU010000145.1:0-4205 GCA_035508555.1 Occallatibacter sp.
CCCCCAAGAAGCGCATCCTGAGTCCTGAGGCGCGTCAGCGCATAGCGGCGGCGCAGAAGCGCCGCTGGGCCAAACAGAAAGCTGCAACAGCTACTACCAAGAAATAAATGATCAGGGTCAAGCTGCTGCATGCGGAGGCCCACCCCCCTACGGTCGCCCATGCGGGCAGTGACCTCGGCTACGATCTGTACTCGGTCGAGGACGTCGAGCTGCCCCCCGGCGTTCCCGTGAAGGTACGGACAGGGATTGCCGTAGAGGGGCCGCCGGGTTGGGGTTTCGTCCTGGGTGACCGGTCGTCGATGGCTGCCCGCGGCGTGACCTACGCCGGAGGGCGGATCGATGCCGGTTACCGCGGGGAGATTCTCGTCTGCCTGGTAAACGTCAACCAGCCGACATATACCGTCCGCCTCATAAGGGATGCGGAGGGCTGTATTGCCGACGTGGCGCTCGAGCGTACGGATGCGAGCGTCCTCATCCGCAAGGGTGACAAGATCGCCCAGATGTCCCCGTTTGAGGCCCGGACGGCGCTGCCGGTCGAGGTGGTCGAGGAACTGTCGGCCAGCGAGCGCGGCGGCAAGGGCTTCGGGTCAACCGGGCGTTAGGGACCGGTCGAGGGCAGAAGTCCTTACTTGCGCAGGTAGGCGTCCGTTCCGGAGATCCAATCGGCGCGCGGCGGCGTGAAGACGTCGAGGTCGATCGTATCCTCCAGGGCGTCGGCGCGGTGCGCCAGATGCGGTGGGATCACCAGCACTTCTCCCGAGCGAACGACGATCACTCGTCCGTCGCCGAGAGTGAACTGAAGTGCGCCTTCAAGTACGTAGGTGATTTGCTCGTTGGCGTGGCTGTGCTCGGGCACGACGCACCCCTTGCGCAGGAAGAGACGGGCGAGCATGCCCTGCTCGCCGTAGACGAACTGCCTGTCCAGCAGGGGATTCAACTTCTCCACCGGAATCTCAGCGAAGCTCTGGTACTTCAGTGCATCGGACGCCATGGTCACTCCTCACGTTCTATCCTCTGGCATTCTATTCCCAAAATGATCCTATTGGAGGGGTACCCCCCTCCCCCCTTGGAATCTGTTACCCATTCATTTCATGAGGTTTAGCGACAGATCATCTGGGACCCATTCATAATAAAGGGCTTACGGCTATAGATCAGATTACAAAAGACTTAGTTCACGCCAAAAGCTGAGGCCCGGCCGCATCAGCAACCGGGCCCTTTTATCCCTACTTCCAATTATAGCCGTCTGGTGGAAATTATCGGCCAGCGGATATCCCACTTTGAGCGACGAGGGTAATAACGGTAAGGAAGGCGAACAGAGCCGGCCACGCAGCAGATTCTCCCGCTTGCATCACGCCTAAGTGTTCTTTCCGCGCATTCTCCCTCTGTCAGCGCAGCTCCACGATACAATTCTTGCCAATCCGGGCCCCTCACGAGATGGGTATGACTCCGGCGCGGTGGCAACAGATCGTCGATGTGCTTGAACGAGTTCGGCAGCTTGCTCCGGATGAGCGCGCGGAGTTTCTCAACTCGACCTGCACCGATGATTCTTTGCGCAGCCAGGTTGAGTCGCTTCTCGACCCGGGCGATGGAATCCCGTCCGACTTCCTGCGCACCCAGGGCTGGGCGCGGCTGGCGAAGGGGGCGAGGTCCGGCGACTACGAGATCGTCTCCATGCTCGGCGCCGGCGGCATGGGCGAGGTCTACCGGGCGCGCGATCTGCGGCTGGCGCGGGATGTCGCGATAAAGGTCTTGCCACCGTCGGTCGCCCTGGATTCTGAAAGACTGGCACGCTTCGAGCGGGAAGCCAAGGCACTGGCGGCACTGAATCACGCCAACATCGCGCACGTTTACGGCTTTGAGGGGCGCGCTCTCATCATGGAGCTGGTACCCGGGAAACCCCTCAAGGGACCGCTGTCCATGGAGACGGCGCTGGACTATGCGCGGCAGATTGCGGCCGCACTCGAAGCGGCGCATGAAAAAGGCATCGTTCACCGTGACCTGAAGCCGGCAAACATCATGGTTACGCCCGACGGGGTGGTGAAGGTGCTGGATTTCGGGCTGGCCGCCGTGCCGCACTCTGCCGCTGGCGACGCTACCGATCAGGATGAGAGGTCCACGCTGACCCGCGCCGGGATGATCATGGGCACAGCCTCCTACATGTCTCCCGAACAGGCGCGCGGCAGGCCGGTGGACAAGCGGACGGATATCTGGGCCTTTGGGGTGGTGCTTTACGAGATGCTCACCGGCAAGAGGCTATTTCAAGGCGAAACCGCGACGGATGTTGTTTCGGCGGTACTGACACAAGAGATCGACTGGAATTCGGTTCCATGGCGAGTACGACGCCTGCTGCGGCGCTGCCTGGAGCGCGATGCGAAGAAGCGGCTGCGGGATATTGCGGATTGGGAAACCCTGCTTGAGGCCCCGCAGGAGATCGTATCCCAGTCCCGGTACCGCTTCTGGATCGCCATTGCCACGCTTGCTGCTGCAACAATTCTTTTCGGCGTCCTGTTCTGGCGAGCCAGCCGGCCGACCCCGCATCCGCTGATGCGTTTCAATGCTGACCTGGGACCGGATGCGATCGATGACTCGGGAGATGGCTCGAAGGCGGTCCTCTCGCCGAACGGAATGCGCATTGCGTTTGTGGTTCGCGGCGGCAACAGAGACCGTGCACTTGCGACACGAATGCTCGGTGAGGCAGAGGCGGTCGTTGTGCCGGGGACTGAAGGCGCAAGCGGTCCTGTTTTCTCACCCGACGGCCAGTCGCTTGCGTTCAACGCTGACGGGAAGCTGAAGAAGGTTCCGATTCAGGGCGGCCCCGTCACCACGCTTTGCGATGCTCCGGCGGTGCGGGGTATATGGTGGGGCGCGGACGGCTATATCTATGCGGGACTTACTTTGGGCGGGGGCATCTCTCGCGTGTCCGAAGCCGGGGGAACACCGGAGCAGCTCACCGACCCCGCCGCGACAGGAGAGGTGACACATCGCTGGCCGCAACTGCTGCCCGGCGGGAAGGCAGTGCTCTTCACCGGCCACACGATTACACACAATTACGAAGAGGCAAACATCGAGGTGCTCTCCCTGAAGACCGGTAAATGGAAAATCATCCTGCGCAACGGATACCACGGACGCTATGTGCCGACCGGTCACCTGCTTTACGTGAGCCATTCCACCCTCTATGCCGCGCCCTTCGACCTGAGTCGGCTCGAAGTCCGGGGCGCTCCGGTTCCTTTGCTCGACGACGTGGCCGGGAACATAGGAAATGCCAACGGTCAGTTCGACGCCGAGGCCGGTGTTCTGCTTTATGTAAGCAACCGCGACCAGCCGAGAAGCATTCCCTTGCGATGGATCGACGCGATGGGCAACCAGGAGAATATCCCGCTGGAGCCGGGCCTTTACGGCGAGCCGCATCTTTCACCTGACGGAAGTCAACTGGCGCTGGTCCTCGCGCACGGGCGGCTCGGGGATATCGCAGTGTACGACCTCAGGCGTCAGTCCCTCACCCGCCTGACCTTCACGCAGAACAACAGCAATCCGGTCTGGGCGCCGGACAGCCGCCATATCGCGTACGTGAGGGATTCCGCGGACGGAATCTCGATTCAGTGGATTCGTGCGGATGGAGCGGGTGGAACGAAAACACTCTTCCGCGACAAAAACGAGAAGGACCCCTGGTCGATGTCGCCCGACGGGCACCTGGCCTTCGCATGGCTGACCAAGGTCAGCTACCAGCTCTGGACCCTGCCTCTCGATCTGCAGGATCCGGACAATCCCAGGGCGGGCGCCCCGCAACCCTTCGTAACCAGGCCCTCGAGGCAGCCCGAGTTTTCGCCCGACGGGCGCTGGATCGCATTCACCGACCTTGCGGGCGGGGTGCGCGTTCGTCCGTTTCCGCCACCCGAGAACGGAGACTCGCCCGAATGGCAGATTTCAAATAGCGGAAGCGATCCGGCGTGGTCTCGCGCCGCTCCCGAACTGTTTTATCTGACCGTGGACGGCCGGCTCATGGCCGTGCCATACACAGCGAGCGGAGGCTCGTTCGCCGCCGGCAAGCCGCGGTTGTGGTTGGGCAAAGCCTTTCCTGAACTTGCGGCATTTTGCTGCGATCGGGCCGCGGCGGTTATCGCTCCCGATGGGAAACGGTTCGTCATGCCCGTGCTCGGCGAACAGAACCAGGGTCCACCGGACGCACAGATACTGCTGAATTTCTA
>DATJMU010000146.1:0-38154 GCA_035508555.1 Occallatibacter sp.
TTCCGAAAGCGTCATGTCGGCCTGACGCGCGCACTCCTCCAGCGCCGCGAACTCCTCCTCGCTCACTTTCGTGCCGATGGATTTGGTCCGCAGCGGGGCCTTCATTGCTCACCGCCGGATGGATTGGTTTTGGGATTGGAATCGGGATTCGGCCCGCACGCCGCCAGCGCGCCGCAACGTTCAGGACACGGGGCCGTGCCGAGTCGTCTTCTTGCTAAAGGGAGGGGAGTCATCGGGTTACCCCTTCAGCAACCGCAGGTTGCTACCAGAGTAACCCGTTTTCAGAGATTTTGCCTCATCGCTTCTCAGCCACAACCCTGGCGCTGCCTGCCCCGCCCTGCCGTCGGAGCCGCTGGCCCCATCCCAGAGCCGCCGCACATCGGGGCCGTGGCCTTGTCATGTGGAACATGAGAAAAAGACATTTTTCTCATAGCTGCAAACCAGCCGTAGCGGAGCCGTCAGTCAAGGCCGCGTGTTCTTTGTGCGCCGCGTGAGCGGTCGGAGCGAAGCGGAGAGCCTTTACGGACGGCGGAGCGGAGGCTACACGCGCGTGAGCGCGCCGGGATGCCGGTTCCGGCCTCTCACTCTGTGCTTTCAACAGGTTCCCCGAGTGGCATCGGCAGGTTACTGCGCCAGTAACCGTTAGCAAGCCATTTGGTGGTCAATCGCTGCATTCTCAACAGGTTCCCGCCGCAGGAACCTCCAGGAACCTTGCAGCACCCGAGCCGGGGTGACGTGTCGCCACTCCCGCCGATGCCGAAGGCATCGCAGTTCTTGGGCGACAAGGAGTAGGGTCTGCAACCCCTATTTCGTCTTGAACTCCACCGTATAGCTTTCGAGTGGATAACCATCCGGCGTTGCGAACCGCGCTGGGGTCAGCACAAAGCTGTACGCCTGGTTGGGCTTCAGCTGAACCGGGAGCAGAATGTGCCGACCTCCGGCGTCGAATGCCGGGATGCCAACAATCGGGTAGTGTTCGCGGCCGTCCGGACCATAGTTGATGGAGATTCCCGCCTTCGGATCGAGCGGCTTGTCGATGAGGATAGTGATGGATTGTAGGGATGGGTCAACATCCTGCGCGTGATTGGTGAAGGGTTCGATCCCGATCACGTGCGCGGATTTTGCATCGAAGGCGGCAAGGGCTTGAGTCGCATGTGGCGCGAGTTCGCGGTAGAAGGACGCGACCTGAGGCATGAAGGAAGAGAAGTCTGGATATTTTGCGCGCTCGCCCTGGTACTGGTTCAACAGCTCGACGAGCCGATCCATCCAGAAGAAGCCGAGCCTTTGCTCTTGGCGAATGCGCTTTAGATTTTGGACGCCGTCTTCGCCTCTGTCCTGAAAGTAAACGATGACAGCGGCACGCACCAGGGATTCGTCCACCATGGTCTGTGCATTGGCATACGCGATGCGTTGCATCGGGGCGGCAACGACGGCGTAAAGCTTCTCCGCGCTCGAGAACTCCCCCCAGTGTTGGGACACCGCCGGATTGACAAACGAGTGGTTGAACTCGTGAATGATCGTTGACAAATAGCCCTTGTCGGGCGGATAGGTCGGATTGTCGGCGTTATCGTGGGTCCAGCAACCAATGATGGAGAAAAGTTCCATACTGCCGTCCGGATGGACTAGACGAGGCCCGTAATTGCCACCGCCGTTGTTCATTCCCAAGATTAAGTGATATGTCAGCTTCGGGGCTTCGCCGTAGAACCGCGAGTACCAACCAAAGTCCACGGCGCTAAGCGTTGTGGCGAATCGGCTCTCAGCCAACTGGTAGAACACGGAGTGCGCCCGATAGAACTCCTCAAACTTGCTGTCCCGATAGAAGTCGCGCAGCAGGGGAAGGAACTTCTCCGATCCCTGTATTCCCCAACGCGGATCGGGAACTGAATCCGAAAAAGGGACGAGCGGCTGCAAGGCTGGTGGTGGCGAAAGCGAAATGGCCATGGCCATGACAGCGTCGAAGCTCACGCCGCGTGTACGTTCCAGCGTTTGCGCCATCTTCACTGCCGGATCGTCACGGTACGGGGCAAAGTATCGATCAATATCCTGCGAGTAGTTCGGGAGGGTGTTCATGTTGTATTCGGGGCTGCCCGCGAGTCGCCACACAATACTTAGCAGTTCCACACGTTCGTCAACCTGCGGCGCAATGGACGGTGTGAGTGGAGCAGTTTGAGCGCATACGCCCACGGCGGAGACAGAGAGGATCAGGAGAAAACATGCTGAACGGCGCTTTACTCCTGACTCGATCACCCGATCTCCCTCAAAGGCAACAGCAGATTATCACTCTTTCGAGCCGCTGTTCGGGTCGACCCCAATCATCACATCGGCGAGTGGGACGACGTAGAGCAACACCGCTCCGCCCTAAACAATCGGCTACTTCTGCCCCTCGGCGGTTGCGCATAGCATGTCGAAAGCCTTCTCAAATGCGGAACCGGGTATCACCTTTCTTTCGACATTTTCCGCAGGAAGGTTCTTCATCGCCACGCCGCTGCGGTTCTTTCCAGTAAAGAAAAGGGTGCCGAGCACGTGAAACGTCCTCGTCTCGCAGTTCCCCTCCACATCGTTCATTACCGATTCGGGTGCCCCGACGATTGAACTCTCCGGGAGGTTGGCGACGATGTACGTGTGGAACCCATAGCCCGAATAGCCTGGCTTCGTATAGTAGAAGCCATTCGTCTTGACGTAAATCTCCTTGCCGCCGCTCTCGACTTTTTGCCACTTGTCATCTGCTGAACCGATGGTACGCGCCGCACCGGGCTCGCTGGATTCGGGAGCGCCTATGGAGCCGTCCTGATTGATTTGAACCCGGAACGTATGCGAAATCACCCTTTCTGACGTTCCCGGCAGAGTCGAAACGTATTGTCCGGTGAGCCCTTCTCCATGCTGTCCGAAAAATGGTTGAACGTCCTTTGGTTGGAGTGCTGCCATCACTGTGGACACGGTCGCTTGATAGACGCCGGGAGAAAGCCGATTGCCGCCCTGTGTGAACGGGCCAAATCTGATAAGGTGATCCGCCGATACCACGGCCTGCACCTGCCCTGTGTAACCGTCGCCGCCTTGGTCTACCGGGCTCACCACTGTGGCCATCAGGACGGTATTCGCGGGCAGATTCGTTTTCACACTCACGACGAGTCCCTGATTGCTTGCGGTCGCGTTCAGCTCCAGCGTCACGTCTGACGCGAATGCACTGACGGCAAAGGCAAAGATAGCAAATACAAGCCAGTGGATGCGCTTCATTGGGTAGCAGCCTTCTGGGCAGCCCAACGTTTCCGCTGGGCGTCGGCAATCCGCTTCCGGGCTTCTGCGCTCAACCTTCGCCGGGCTCTCTTTGGGGCGGCGAGCTTGCCGTTGCGCGACCCTGCCAAGAGTGCGCGGGCCTGTTGGAGTCGAGAGATTTCAGCGTCGATTGCAGAGAGCAAATGGTCAAGGCTCATGCGGATCAGTCTAAATTACAAGCGGCCGCTAGAGGCGGCCAGCAATCGCACTTTTCAGATCAACGAATATGTACGAATCCAGTATGGATGTCTGATCAGTCACCCGATTTGGGGATTGACCGATTCAGGCTGGTTCCTAAAAAATCGTCTGTGGCGGCTGCATGGCAATGTTGCGCGAAATCAAGCTGCCGAAAGGGTCATAATGGCCGCTGGTTCCTTTGTTCAGTTGAGCGTTGGAGCGCAAGTACGGGAACTCCACATAGACTTCCTGCTTGAAGAGGAGTTCTATTCGACTCCTGAATTCCTTCGCGGGTTCCTCGGCGCTGCCGAGTCGAAAGACGGTATCAGCATCGCGGATGCTTCCGCTGAGATTGAGTCCGTGAGGCGTTCCGTCTCTGACGCCTTCGGAGAGGCCGACCTAATCGTTGTCTACTCGAATTCAGAAAAAAGGCGGACAGCCATTCTGATCGAGGATAAATTGCGGGCAGCTTTCCAGCCTGAACAGCCTGAACGATACGCGGAGCGAGGCAGGGCTGGAATCGGCAAAGAGTGGGACGCGTATTGGACCTGTCTGGTGGCCCCGAAGACTTATATCAGCCGTGGCCATGCCTTCGACAACGCAGTCAGCCTTGAGAGTGTAGTTGGCCTTTTCGCGTGCTGCGACGAGCGCCGACGTGAATTCAAAATGCGAGTACTCCAGGAAGCCATCCGAAAGTGCGAATCAAACGGTGTTCAAGTGGTAGACCCGGTGATGACGGCTTTTCGGAAACAGTACTTTGCATATTTCCAAGATTTCTTTTGCGACGAATGGCGAGACGGCAATATCAATACCCGCCCGCCAGCGCCAACCTACAGCGGGGACACATGGTTTGAGGTTAGGAGTACGCAGCTTCCCCGCGGAGCCTACATCAATCACAAGTCCACAATGGGCGTGGTGGACCTTACCTTCCCGAATACAAATGTCACAGCATTGGAGGGGTCGAGTCTGTGTCTGGATGCGGACATGATTCCTGTTCAAACCAGTAAGAGCGCCGCAATCCGCATCAAGGTTTCGCCCATCAAGAACTTCAACGATTTTGATGGGGAACACGCCAAGGTGGAAGAAGGCCTGACCGCAGTTCGGCGGCTGCTTGATCTCTACGCACGGGAGAAAGCAAGATTTCAGGCTGTCCTGGTTCAACCGGTTACACTGGCCTCTAGCGAATCCTAGGGATGAAATGGAGCCTCATTGGCGTAGAACCCGTCAGTGATACGGCTTCAGCAACGAATTGTGAGAAGGTCACATGCGCTCCTTTGTATTTTTCCTCTTCCTTGCTTGTGCCGTGTCGTTGGCATGTTCTCAATCCACTCACGACTTTTCTCGGCCATCATCCCTGAGAGCCGCCTTCGACCAATCGAGCAACAAACTCCCAGCCAACTTTCAGGGCGACGACGCGGACCTGCTCTACCGTGCCATTGCGCAGAAGCTCGTCCATCCCGATAAAGAGGAATTTGAATCGAGTGCTGAATACGAGACCCGCCTCCAGGTATTTGCCAGTCAGCCTCTTCTCGGAAAAATGTCGGCCGGCGATGAATTTGCTTTCGTGCTTGGCCTCGGAGGAGAATCTGTGCGCGGTGCCGATGCCACCGTCTACGGAAAGATTCAGACTTCGTACGATGCCGATGCCCAAGTGCTAACGGTGACAATCCCTTTGGATCCGCTCTCCGATGAAGACGGCAACTTTTACGACTGGGCGAGCATTTGGAAGAGAGAAGGAGTTCCTCTCGGTAGTTATGTCGCATCGAATGCGTTCGGAGTGAAGGCGCAAGTGCGGCGCTTCAACGACTTAAGTACGGAAATCCTGATAGACAACTCTGACTGGCTAGAGCCTGATTGCAGCAAGAATCCAGGCGATGTAACGTGTAATGTCACTGTCGGGAGTTCCGTCGCGCGCAGTTTTGCGGCCCATCCGCGCGTACTGGTGATTGGAAAAATGCTTCCACCGTTTATTTCCTCGCAAGAGGACACGTCCGAGCCTACAGTGGATACTCCTTCCGAAATCCATCATCACTACAAGCTGCTGCACTTCCGTCTGGATCAGCTCTGGGTCTTTGACGGACAAACAGGAGGCGTGCTTCACAAATACAGCCGCGAGGAGCACGCAGAAGAGTTCCCGCTAAGGGTGTCTTTCCTGCTGAAGACGCCTGATACGTGGAGTGATCCTCGTTGTGGCAAGGAATTCAGTCAAGACTCAGTCGTGGAGATCGATTATGGCGTGGACGGGGCTGCACCAAAAATGGAATATCTGTCCGCCACAAAGGCCCTGCAAGTTGAAGCGCGGCACTCCGTTGACGTCAGCGCGCAGTATTGCAACCTCGATCGGATCAGCGTCACGGTGAATGGACAGCCATACGCACTGACCTGCGAACCCCAGAGCCAATTCCTCTTCAATACCAGCAAGTGCGAAGCGATTCAGCTTAAGAATACTGAGCCCTGACGCGCGGCATGACCTCGGCGGTTGACGCTCTCATTGTCGGCGACACGAAATAGTGGATCACTGGCCGGGCGACCGCACAACCCGACAGGATCGACTTTCGCTCGCAGCCATCCGATAATGGGTATTGTGAGGTTCCGATGACGATCCGTGTCGAACTCAACCCGGAGATGGAAAGACAGCTTGCCGCTGAAGCATTGGCTCGCGGCATTGCGCTGGAATTGTATGCGCAGCGGCTCCTTCAGGAAGCAATCGCTGGTAGGGGCCAACGACACGCACGCCCAAGCCAGGAGGAGTTTCGTGCCTTTCTGGATGCTCTTGCGAGCAAAGCGCCGAATGTCCCGCAACTCCGAACCGAGACCTTTTCGCGTGAAATGATTTACGGTGAACACGCCTGATGCCCGGCTCGTCCTACCTGGTGGACACGAACATCTTGCTCCGCCTCGCACAGCCTGACAGCCCCGAATATGGAACGATCCGGCAATGTACGGATCGTCTTTGGGCGCTGGGAGCGGACCTCTTCTACACGTCGCAAAATTTGGCCGAATTCTGGAACGTCTGCACTCGCCCGGCTGATCGAAACGGGTTCGGATTCTCGGTCGCAGAGACGGATGAACGCGCTGCTCTGATCGAATCCAATTTCTCTTTTGCCGCCGACAGCGAAGCAACACATCAAGAGTGGCGGAGGATCGTAGTTGCGGCGGGTGTCTCCGGTATCCAGGTCCATGACGCTCGCATGGTGCCAGCGATGCGCGTGCACGGAATTGCGAATTTGCTAACGCTCAATGTCAAGGATTTTCGCCGGTTCAGCAGCATCACTGTTCTTTCGCCAGATGATGTATTGGCCTCCTTCAGCTAGGAGGCCCGGTTCCGGGCCTGAGTGGGGCCGGTTCCGGCCCCAAAACCATGCCAGGATGGTTCCATCCTGGCTCACCGAATATTACGGTCACCGGAAAGCAAGCCAGTGCTGGTCTACGCTTCCTCAGCCAAACGGACGGCCTCGACCCGTCCGGGGCCTTTCCTGGGAACCGTCTTTTTCTTCGACCGTGGCCTCATGATGTTGATAGCGGAAGCATCGAGCTGCGTCTTCAAATGCGCCGCATAGTATTTCTCAATCATCTCCACGCTTGTCCGGCAGTTCTTGGCAATCTGATAGATGTCGGCACCTTCAAGCAGGCGCAGGCAAATGTAGGTGTGGCGCAAACTATAGGCCGTTCGCGGCCTGCCGTCACGGTCGGTGCGTAGCTTCTCTTCTTCAAGGATTGCGTTGAACAACTCGCGTGGCCATTTCGGGAACAGAAGATCGGTGGGGCCGGGCGCGTGCCACTCACCGTTGGCCATTGATGCGGTACGGCTGCCCGATCTTCCCGGCCCTCCAGCAGGACGTGGGCGGGCTTTCAGCCGCTCGAACGGATGCACGGCACCTGCCGTGCTCTTGCAATAACCAACACCTCGCTTTCCGCGTACTTCGATCTCAAGAATGGTTTGGCCGCTCCCTTCGTCTTCGGTCACCGTAACATCGCGGAACTGAAGACGCCTCGCCTCGTCGGGGCGGAGTCCGGTGTTGGCGGAGAACAAAACATAATCGTGAAGTTGTTCCGCTTCCCAACGAAAACGGGGCTGCTTCGGGTCCTGGGCGCGTTTCCGCGTTGCCTCGTAAAACTGCTTGTACTCTTCCGGCGAGAACCAAGCTCTATGCGAAATCTTCGCGGACGCACGATATGGCGCTGACAAATCCGGGAGATGATCGATCCATCCGTGCCGCAGAGCCGTTTTGAAAATCTGGCGCAGCGTCACGATCTCCTGGTGCATGGTGCTATGCGCTGGAGGCTTGCCGCGCATAGCCTTGCACTCTTCAAGGCGATGGATGCGATATTCGTTGATCTTGCCTGCCGTGATCTCAGGTAACACCATGCTGCCGAAGAACGGGACCAGATGGCCATTAGCACGCGTGTGCTGTTGAGATGCGTATTTCGGGTTGCGCTGTCCCTGCGTCATGATGTCAAACTCGCGCAGGTACAACTTTGCAGCGTCGCGGAACAGTCTGCCGCTCTTCAACTCACCGTCGCGGAGTTTGCCGCGCAACTGCAAATACCAGTCTTCCGCGAACTCCTTCGCTTTCGAGAGGCTGTCTTCTTTGGTTGTGGTACGCCGGTTCTTTCCGGCCAAATAGGTCGCGCATTGCCAACTGGAACTGTTCGGACGCTTGTAGACGTGGACTTTGCCACCGAGGATGGTGTGATGCTCTGCCATGCGGCTGCACCTCCTGATTCCTCTATAGAAGCACAAAAGTGTGCAAGTGTTGCGCAAGTCCCGCGCCCTGGGCAAGATCACACCAAACTATTTATATTCAGTTGTTTATATGGAGTCTGTTTTGCGGAAAGACGATTTTGAGACCCCTGCGTCTGCCAGTTCCGCCAACCCGCCAATATTTCCATTAGACCATAGAAGAGGCTGATCCGACGTTCAGACCTTGGATTGACACCCCCAGCTTCACTATTCATAGAGAGATGCAGCGATTTCTCCGCGCCAGAACATGCAGAAGAATGCCCGCACTGCCAATAAAAAAACAAGAAAGAAGTCAGTTCGTCGCGATCCGCGGCAGGCATCTTCGCGACATTGAATCGGATGAAAGCACTCTGTCGCCCCTGGCCAGGAAGAAGATGCGTCAAAACAAGGTATGCGGCATACCCCTCCGCATCGACTTCAGGTCTTCCATCGTGGATACCTTGAGCCGCTTTTTCTCAAGACTGCTAATGCCGTACTGCGAGCATATGAACCTGTGAACGCGCCTCCTCATGGGCGGGCCTTTATGCCGAATTTGGGTGCGCTGCGCCTGCCAGTTCCGCTCTCCCGGGATGGGCTTTGGAGGACTACATTCAGAGATATCGCATAGGCCCTGGCGCGGGCGCCACTATGCTGAGCGGGAGCCGGAGAACGGCCGGGGCCGGCGTTCGGAATAGGGAAAGAGATCCGGTCAAGGTTTCCACATAGCCCCGCGGAACCCCGCCTGCGAGACCCGTGCGACAATGGAAACATCGGCAATGACCCCACCCCCCACCGCAGTCGCGCCCGAGCCGGCAGATGTGACACCGGAGTTGCTGGCGCGGCACAGCATTACGGCCGAGGAGTACGAACGGATTCTCGCAGCCCTGGGACGCACCCCTTCCATCACGGAACTGGGTATCTACAGCGTGATGTGGAGCGAGCACTGCTCCTATAAGTCGAGCCGCGTGCACCTCAGGCGGCTGCCGACCAGAAGCGACCGCGTTGTGCAGGGGCCCGGTGAGAACGCCGGCATCATCGACGTGGGCGAGGGGTGGGCCTGCGCCTTCAAGATAGAGAGCCATAACCATCCCAGCTATATCGAGCCGTTCCAGGGGGCGGCGACGGGGGTGGGCGGCATTCTGCGGGACATCTTCACGATGGGGGCGCGGCCGCTGGCGGTGATGGACTCGCTGCGGTTCGGGCCCATCGAGGCCGGGCCGGATGCGAGACCGGCGGAGCGGGAGCTGGTGCATAAGAACCACGCCATCGTCGAGGGTGTAGTGAGTGGGATCGCCGGGTATGGGAACTGCTTCGGGGTGCCGAACCTGGGCGGCGAGACCAAGTTCGAGGCCTGCTACAGCGGGAACCCGCTGGTGAACGCCTTCGCGCTCGGGCTGGTGCGGAAGGATGAGATCTTCTACGCCAAGGCGACGGGCACGGGGAATCCCGTGATCTATGTGGGCGCCAAGACGGGGCGGGACGGTATCCACGGGGCGACGATGGCCAGCGAGGAGTTCAAGGAGGGATCGGAGCAGAAGCGGCCCAACGTGCAGGTAGGCGACCCGTTCATGGAGAAGCTGCTGCTGGAGGCCTGCCTGGAGGCGATGAAGACGGGAGCGATCGTCGGGATTCAGGATATGGGCGCGGCGGGGCTGACGTGCTCGACGTGCGAGATGGGCGCGCGGGGCGGCGTGGGCCTGGATGTGGAGCTGGACCTGGTGCCGCAGCGCGAGACGGGCATGAGCGCGTACGAGATCATGCTCTCGGAGAGCCAGGAGCGGATGCTGCTGGTGGCCGAGAAGGGGCGCGAGGAGGAGGTGCTGCGGGTCTTCGCCAAGTGGGGGCTGGACGCGGTGATTGTGGGGACGGTCGAGCCGGAGCCGCGGCTGCGTATCCGGCATCACGGCGTGCTTGTCGCCGATATTCCCAACCAATCGCTGACGGACGACGCACCGCTTTACCATCGGCCGGTCGGCGAGTGGACGGCGCCGGTTCCGCACGATCCGCCGGAAGAGGTGCTGGCCGCACTGGACAAGGACCGTGACTACACCGCTGACCTCAAGAAGCTGCTGGCGAGCGCGAATGCCTGTTCCAAGCGCTGGGTTCATGAGCAGTACGACTCGATGGTGCAGACGAACACGGTGCAGGGGCCGGGCGGCGAGGCCGGCGTGATGCGGATCAAGGGGACAGGGATTAGGGAACAGGGACCAGAGATCAGGGACCAGGGGTCAGAAAAGCGCGAGCGCGGCTTAGCAATGGCGCTGGACGGAAACGGCCGCTGGTGCTACCTGAACCCGAAGCTGGGCGCGATGCACGCGGTGGCCGAGGCGGCGCGCAAGGTGGCCTGCACGGGGGCGAAGCCGGTGGCCGCGACTAACTGCCTGAACTTCGGCAATCCGGAGAAGCCGGAGATCATGGCGCAGCTTTCGACGGCCATCGACGGGATTGCCGAGGCGTGCACGGCGCTGGGCACGCCGATCACGGGCGGCAACGTGTCGCTTTACAACGAGACCAGGGGCGAAGGAATTTATCCGACGCCGGTGCTCGGGATTGTGGGCATCCTGGACGACGTGACGAAGGCTGTGCCCTCGAGTTTTGAAAGGTCCGGCGAGGCCATTCTGCTTCTTTGGCCCATTCCGCGCGGGGAGGAGCCCGATCCGGCGCTGGCGGTGCCGCTCAATCCTCCGGCGATCAGCCAGTACCCGATGCCGCTTTATGAAGAAGGGCCGACCATAGAGGCCGATGCCAGCGAGTCGGCGAGTACGGAAGCGCTCAACGAGTTTGGCTCGTCGGAGTACGCGAAAGCGATTCTTGGCGGCGTCTGGGGTCAGCCTCCGGCGCTCGATCTGGATGCCGAAGCCGATCTGCACACGCTGCTCGGCGTGCTGGCGGAGCGCAGGCTGATCGGGTCGGCACGCGATGTTGCAGACGGCGGTATTGCGGTGGCGCTGGCGCAGGCGGCTTTCCCCAACAACATTGGCGCAACGGTCGATCAGGACCAGTCGCTGATGGCTTATCCGCTCTTTGGCGTCTTTGCCGAGCCGGCTTCGACGGTTTTGGTCACGGCGGCGCACAACCATGTAAGCGCGGTCGAAAAACTGGCGGGCGAGTACAGCTTTTTGGCGGCGCAGATCGGGGTGACGGGCGGCAACCGGATTGAGATTTCGGTGGATCGCCAGCCGCTGATCTCCGCTTCAGTGGCCGAGCTGAGGGAACCGTGGGCGGATGCGCTGGAAGCTTTGCTCCACGACGAGGTCCACGCATGACGCGGCGCCTCTACGAGGGGGTCGCCGAAGTTCCTGAGAACTTCCCTCAGGGACTGGAGCCCGGAGAGTCTTGTGGCACCGCGGGCGGCACGGCTGAAGCCGTGCCCTTTCAAAACCGGCCGGAGAACTTTGCGGAGTTGGAGACGCCTTTTCAATACCGGCGGGAACCCGTTGTGGAGCGGGACGCACCCGTTAAGAGACAACAGGAACCCGGTTGGGGCGCTCCATTTGAAAGCGACAAGCTGCGCGAGGAGTGCGGGGTGGTCGCGATTCACGGGCATCCGGACGCGGCGCGGCAGGCATACCTTGGGCTCTATGCATTGCAGCACCGGGGGCAGGAGTCGGCCGGGATTGCTACTGCAGACGGGCAGCGGCTGGCGAACATCAAGGGGATGGGGCTGGTCAGCGAGATCTTCACCGATGACGTGATCGCGAAGCTTCCCGGGTCGATGGCTATCGGGCATACGCGGTACTCGACCACCGGCGATTCGGCGCTGTTGAACGCGCAGCCGATCCGGGTGGACTCGACCAAGGGGCTGATCGCGATTGCGCACAACGGGAACCTGGTCAACCTGGGCAACCTGAAAGAGCGGCTGGAGCGGGAGGGAGCGTACTTCCAGACGACGTCGGACTCCGAGATCATCGTGCAGCTCATCGCGCACTCGAGCGCCGGCACCCTGGTGGACGCGATCGCCGATTCTCTGGCGCAGCTGGAGGGAGCCTTCTCGATCGTGATGATGACGCGGGACCGGGTGTTTGCGGCGCGCGATCCGCGGGGTTTCCGGCCGCTCTCGATGGGCCGGCTGAAGCATCCCGACGGACCGGATACGATCGTGTTCGCGAGCGAGAGCTGCGCCTTCGACCTGCTGCGGGCCGATTACATGCGCGACGTGCAGCCGGGCGAACTGGTAATGGCGAGCGAGGACGGGGTGACGAGCCGGCAGTTTGCGACGGGTGTGCCGCAGTCGAGCTGCATCTTCGAGCATGTTTACTTTGCGCGGCCCGACTCGAAGATCTTTGGCCGGTGGGTGCAGGAGAGCCGGGAGCAGTTGGGGCGGCAGTTGGCGCGTGAAGCAGGGGTCCCGGCGGACGTGGTGGTGCCGGTGCCGGACTCGGGCGTGACGGCGGCGCTGGGGTATGCCGAAGAGGCGGGAGTGCCGTTCCGGTTTGGCTTGATCCGCAACCATTATGTGGGGCGGACGTTCATTGAGCCGGAGCAGCGAGTGCGGGACTTCGGGGTGCGGCTGAAGCTGAACCCGGTGCATAACCTGCTGGCCGGGAAGCGGGTGGTGCTGATCGACGACTCGATTATCCGGGGAACGACGAGCCGGAAGATCGTGCGCATGGTGCGCGGGGCGGGGGCGACCGAGGTGCATCTGCGGATCAGCTGCCCGCCGACGGTCTCGCCGTGCTTCTACGGGGTGGACACGCCGTCGAAGCGGGATTTGATTGCGGCCAACCAGTCGATCGAGGAGATACGGCGGTTCATCGAGGCCGATTCGCTGGCCTACCTGTCGCTCGAGGGGCTGCTGAAGAGTTGTGACGGCGGCGAGGGGAACGGGTTCTGCACGGCGTGCTACACGGGCGTTTACCCGACGCAGTGGGTGGACGTGGAGGAGATTTTGCCGGCCGCGGCGGCGCGATAATCCAGGAGACAAATGAGGACGCGAGGCGCGGGGTTTTGAGGCGCGCGCGGCGCGATGTGGAGCCGTCCGGCGCGAAAAAGGGGCGGGAATTCGGTAGTTGTGGGTCGTTTTTTGCACCAAAAATGGTGCAAAAAGGGCCAAAAACAGCCCTTGAATTGTTAATGGAATGTTAATTAGATAACCAGATAGTAACGAAATAGGAAGTGCTATCTGTTTGATTCTATTCAGATCGGCATTTAGAAATGCACCAATTTTTATGCATACTGTGAGGGGGGTATAGGGGGGGGTCAAGGAAGGCCCGTTGCCCGCATCCGATGGTCTGGTTTTTGCCCTCGGCGGGGCTGGAAGGTTCCGGCTCATGGCGCATATTCTCCCAAGCCGATTGTGCGCCTGGAAGGGGTAATTCTCTGCAAAGCGCGGGACGTGAGGCGGGAGTCGTGGATCTGGCAGGAGCTGAACAGGCTGCGGGAGAGATGCGAAGGAACAGCGAATCCTATGACGGATGAGCTGGCCGGGGCTGAAGCCCGGTTCATTCTGCTTGCCTTATCGGCCCGGCTGAAGCCGTGCCCTTTTTACAAAGCCTCTCCAGTTGAGTTTTTCCAGCGGCCGCCAAGGCCCTCCATTTTCAGACGGTTTTGGCGGCAGGGCTGAAGCCGCGCCTTTTCATAACCCCGATCGTCGACGGATTCGATTCCAAATGGGATTGCCCTGGGCTCTGTGAGGCATGAACTTGACACGGGAACAGGAGCGGTGGCTCAATGGGGCGCGGTGGCGGTTCCTCGGTCAGCAAGAAGGCGGGGCAGGCGATGAACGGACTGCTATGGATTGGGCAACTGGTGCTGGGGGGGATTTTTCTGTTTGCGGGAGCGGCGAAGCTGGTAGCGTATGGGCACCTGAAGAGCACGCTGGAGATGCGCAAAAACCGCGTGAGGATCGGGGTGTCGAGGGTGCTGGCGGGGCTGATCGGGCTGTATGAGATAGCGGCGGCGGTGGGAGTGATTCTGCCAACGGCGTGGACGCCGGCGGCGCTGCAGCCGGAGTATCTGCTGGTGCGGCTCTCGGCCGGGGCGCTGGCGGTGCTGATGGTGGGGGCGGGGATCTACCACCTGATCCGGCGGGAGGAGGCGGCGCCGGCGGTGGCGGCATTTCTGCTGGCGCTGTTTGTGATCGTGGGGCGGTGGCCGCGGTAAAGCCGGGCAGGCGGAGTTCCGCGATTTTCCGGCCCGTTGAGTCACCCCAACAGACCAAAGCTGAACCTTTCAAACTGCAGTCAGACTCATCTCGTGCGCGACTGATTTTCCTCCCCCGGCTCATCGCACCAGGGGAAGAAAGCGGCGCTCGCGGTCGTCGTAGTGCTCGATGCGGCCGGTGAGGATGTCGTAGTACCAGGCGTGGACGGTGAGGCGGCCTGCCTGCGCGGCGCGGGCGACCGAGGGCTGGGCGCGGAGGTTGAGCCACTGGGCGACGACGTTGCCGCGGATGAGGGCGGCCAGCTCGGCGTGGTCGCCGTCGGCGGGGTTGGGGGGCTGGCGATGGGTGAAGGCCGCTTCCACGTGACTCAGCCAACGCTTCGCCTTGGGCAGGCTTTCGAGACCCTTGCGGTCGAGGGCGGCCTTCATGGCGCCGCAGTCGGAGTGGCCGCAGAGGATGGCGTGCTTGACGTGGAGGACTTCGACCGCGTACTCGATGGTGGCGGTGATGCCGTCGACATCGTTACCGGCGACGGGGACGACGTTGCCGGCGTTGCGCGAGATGAAGAGGTCGCCGGGACCGGTACCGAGGATGAGATCGGGAACGATGCGCGAGTCGGAACAGGTGATGAAGAGCCACTCGGGGGCCTGGCTTTCGGCGAGGAGGTGGAACTGGTCCCGTTTGGCGGGGAAGACGTCGGAGAGGAAATGTTTGTAGCCCGCGATCAGGCGCTCCACGTGATGACTCCGTTTTGTATTTCGGCCGGTCGGACGATTCCCTGCCCCCGGGGCCGTCAGTGTAAGGCTATCGCACCGGGGCGTGGCGACCAGGGCTGATAATTTGATCGAAGACGGAGTTTGATGCCGTCTGGTCGCAGATCTTCGATTGAGGCTTTGGATGAGACTTTTCGAACGACTGACTGGTTGGGTGTTTCTGGCCGGCGTGTTGCTGGCCGCCGTACCTTTACAGGCGCAGACGGTGGACACGATTGCGCCGGAGTTGCAGGGCCGCATCGACACGATCGCCAGCGATGTGCTGAAGGAGACGGGCGTGCCTTCGGCGTCGATTGCGGTGGTGGAGGACGGGAAGCTTGTCTACACGCACGCGTACGGGATGGCGCGGCTCGAGCCGCCGATGCCGGCGACGACGACGATGCGCTATGCGGTCGGGTCGATCTCGAAGCAGTTCACGGCGGCGGCGATGTTGCTTTTGCAGCAGGAGGGCAAGCTGTCGCTGGACGATCCGGTGGGCAAGTATGTACCGGGGCTGACGCGCGGAGACGAGGTGACGGTCCGGGAGATTCTGTCGCACACGTCGGGATACGAGGACTACTGGCCGGAAGACTACGTGATGGTGACGATGATGAAGCCGTCGAGCGCGCAGGAGATTTTGGACACGTGGGGCAAGAAGCCGCTGGACTTCGATCCGGGGACCGAGTGGCAGTATTCGAATACGAACTTTGTGATTGCGGGGCAGATTGTGGAGAAGGTGAGCGGCGAGCCGCTGATGCAGTTCCTGAAGGAGCACATCTTTGGGCCGCTGGGGATGAAGTCGGTGTGGAATGTGGACCAGGACGCGCTGACACATGCCGACCCGACGGGGTACTACCGGCACGCGCTAGGGCCGCTGCGGCCGGCGCCCAAGGAGGGGCGGGGATGGATGTTCGCGGCGGGGGAGCTGGCGATGACTCCGCACGACCTGGCGCTGTGGGACGAGAGCCTGCTTTCACAATCGATACTGTCCCCCGAGAGTTATAAGGAAATGTTCACGGCGGTGAAGCTGAAGGACGGCACGGCGACACACTATGGGCTGGGAGAAGAGGTGCGAAGCCTGGATGGACACCCGGTGATCGAACACTCGGGCGAGGTCTCGGGGTTTGTGTCGGACAACGAGGTGCTGCCAGATGCGGACGCGGCGGTGGCGGTGCTGACGAACCAGGACGCGGTGAGCGCGGCGATCACCATTGCGCACCTGATTGCGCCCGTGATTGCGGGCTACAAGCTGAGCCCGGCTGAGCAGCAGGCACTGGCCATTTACAAAGGGTTGCAGCAGGGGCAGCTCGACAGGAGGCAGCTCGCGCCGAACCTGGATGCTTACTTTACGCCGGAGGCGGTCGCGGATTACGAATCGAGCCTGGCGCCGCTGGGCGAGCCGCTGAGCTTCCGGCAGACGGAGACGGCGCAGCGCGGAGGGATGACGTTTCGCGTGTTTTCGATCGTGTACCCGGAGCGGCGGCTGGTGCTGACGACTTATACGTATCCGGATGGGAAGCTGGAGCAGTACCTGATCGCGCCGGCGAACTGAGGGGTTTCCGCAGCAGATCTTTTTCGCGGTCGCTGAGCCGCTATCCCAGGTGGCAATATGGGGACGCTGGGGCTCCCGCCGGACGATGGGGCAGACGCGGGTGTGGGACTGCTTCAGATGTCGCTGGGCAGGTCGGCGGAGAGGATGTTCATGGGGGTGAAGCCGCGCTGGCGGAGGGAGCGGAGGCTGAGGGCGTCGTGGCGCTTGGCGAGGCGGCGGCCGTTGTGGTCGACGACCAGGCGGCAGTGGAACCAGGCGGGGTCTTTGTAGCCGAGGGCGCGGTTGAGGAGGATCTGGCGGGCGGTGGACTTGAGGAGATCGGCGCCGCGGACGACTTCGGTGATGTTCATGACGGCGTCATCGACGACGCAGGCGAGCTGGTAGCTGGGGACGCCGTCGCGGCGCCAGAGGACGAAGTCGCCGAAGTCGATGCCGGCGACGAAGCGCTGGGGGCCGAGGTTGAGATCGTCGAACTCGACGGCTTCGCCGTCGGGAACGCGGAAGCGCCAGGTGATGCCGTCGGGGACCTGGACTTCTTCAGTGGTGCGGCCGGGGAGCTGGGTGGGCACGGCGATGAGACTGCGGCAGGTGCCGGGATAGATAGGCTCGTTTTCGAGGGCGTCGAGCTTGCCGCCGGCCTGGCCGACGCGCTCGTGGGGCGCGCCGAGGGCGGTTTCAAGGTCCTTGCGCGAGCAGCGGCAGGGGAAGATGCGGCCGGTGCGGTAGAGCCTGCGCCAGGCGGCGAGGTAAAGGGCCTTGCGCTTGCTTTGAAAGTAAGGAGCAAAGGGACCGCCCTTGTCGGGCCCTTCGTGCCAGCGAATGCCGAGCCAGCGGAGATCTTCGAGGGCGGCCTCGGTGTAAGCAGCGCGGCTGCGGTCGGGATCGAGGTCGTCGATGCGCATGATGAGCGTGCCGCCGGCCTCGCGGGCGCGCTGGCTGGCGGTCCAGAAGGTGCGCGCGTGGCCGACGTGCAGGTAGCCGGTGGGCGAGGGCGCAAGGCGACCGCAGTAGTAGGACGTGCGCGGTGGGGGGATGGTGGCCATCGTCAAGATAAGTCTAGCTACCGCGGAATGGGCCGTAAATGGCGGACTTGATTCCCGGTGAATTGCGGGTCGGCGGGGATTTGTGGGAGTGGTACAGAATGAAGGGGCCGTAAGCCCAGCCGGTGGTGCAGGATGTTATTGAGCAGGCAGACGGAGCAAGAGAGAGCAGGGGCTGAAGCCCCCGTCATCAAATCGGGCGTGTTTCGGCACGACTAAAGTCGTGCCCTGATACAAACCACATTCGGCCGCATTGCCACGTTATTTTGGAATCGTCCTACTAGTCCGACCTGGGGTGGCTGTCGCCGTGGAGATGGCGATACTGGGCGATGCTCTGGTTGAGGTGATCGGGATCGACGGAGACCTGAACGACGTCGAGCTCGTGACCTTCGAGGTCGAGGATGAAGAGGCCCATGCGGCTGCCCTCGGGATGGGAGAAGATGAGCGTCTGCTCGCGGCGGGTGCGGCTGGTTTCGCGAATCATCTGCTGCCAGCCTTCGCCGAGCTTCTCCGTGACGATGCGGTCGAGCTCCTGGCCGTCGACGGGCGTGGGGATCTGTTCGAACTCGGCGACGTGCACACCCCAGACGCCGCCATGGGTGACGGTGCCGGCGACGAGGCTGGCAAGGCCCATGAACGGGATGCGCGTGGCGCGGGTGTTGTAGCGGAGTTCGATGGAGCGGACGACGCCGTCGAAGCCGAGGCCCGCGCCGCCGGCCAGGACGATGACCGGAACGAGCAGAGCCACGATGCACAGTGGAATCCAGAGCCAGGGTCTCATGGCCCGCCTCCTTACTTGTCGTTGTCTTTGGCTTTGCCTTTGACCGTGACTCCGTTGGGGATGTTGCCGAGATTGCCCAGACCGCCGAGGCCCTTCAAAGCGCCGAGCTGGTCCATGCGGATGGGGCCGAGGATGAGGACGATCGAAAGCTCTTTGGGCTCGGCGTCGAGGACAAACATGCCCTGCGACTGGCCGTTGACGACTTTCATGAGCACGTCGGTGGTATCGCCGCTTTTGCGGTCGCGCTCGCGCACCATGGGCTGCCACTCGGGCGTGTCGAACTGCTTGCGGAGATTTTCGATGTCGTCCATCGAATACTCGCCGGGCTTGTCGAACTCGTAGTCGCGGACGTAGATGCCGTCGAGGCCGTCGATGAGCTGACGGGCAGCGGCTTCGTTCTTGTCGTTATCGTTCATGAACTTGGCGGCGAAGCCCAACATGCTCTTGTTGAGGGTGACCTCGGTGACGTCGGAGGCGTGCGCGGCCAGTTCCTTTTCGACGGCGGGAGGCAGAGTGAGCGGCGAGGCGGAGGACGATTGCGACTTTGCCGGCAGAGCCAGCGCCGCCATGGCCAGGATCAGAACGAACATTCGGTCTTTCATCGCGGTTTCTCCGTTTCAGTGGGAAGCGCCGGGCCGTTTTTACTCCTGATTGCTGCGGCCGGTGGCGGCGAGTTGCGATTCCATCTGGTTGAGGGCGCGGCTGGTGATGCGCAGTGCGGTGAGGACCTGCTGGCGGGCCTCCTCGCCCCTGCGGCGCTCTTCAGCGTTGCGCCAGAGAAGCACGGCGGCCAGCACGACGGCGACGGTGACCGCGGCCGCCAGGCGCTGCCAGAGGACGACGCGGCGGTGCTGGCGGGCCTCGAGCCGGCGACGGCGCTGGTCCATGATGCGGCGCTTGAGGGCCGGCGGTGCGGGCCGGCGCTCGAGAGCCTGGCGCAGCTCACGTTCCACATCGTCGATGGGTTCAGGTTCCACGAACGTACTCCTTCAACTGTGTGGCGGCCTTGGCGCGCAACAGCTTGAGGCCGCGCTGCAGGTTGCTCTTCACGGTGGCCACGGGCGCGTCGAGGGTGGCGGCGATCTCGTCGGGGCTCATGTCCTCCTGGTAGCGGAGGACGAGGGCGGC
This sequence comes from Occallatibacter sp., assembly GCA_035508555.1. Taxonomy (GTDB): domain Bacteria; phylum Acidobacteriota; class Terriglobia; order Terriglobales; family Acidobacteriaceae; genus Telmatobacter. Next base: position 19,530 of record DATJMU010000146.1, read on the forward strand.
ACGCAGGGGCCCGGGGAGCGAGGCCATCAGCCGCTCGACGCGAGCGCCGAGGGGCGAACTGCGTTCTTCGGGCTGCGCGGCGTGTTGCTCCTCGATTTCGACCCACAGATCCATACCTCGTACCTTTCGGCGGCGAAGCGCGTCGGCGATGCGGCTCATGGCGACACGGCGCAGCCAGAAGCGGGCGTGCAGCAGGGATTCGATGCGGCCGAGGCGGCGATCGAGCTCGAGGAAGACGTCCTGCGCGATCTCCTCGGCCAGCCCGCGGTCGCCGGTCATGCGCAAGGCCAGCGAATAGACCATGGACTGGTGTTCGTCCACGAGTTTTTCAAAGTCCGGCTGCCATTTGCTGGCCATGGCGTTCGCTTCTACTTTCTTATCCGCACGGGAGCGGAGGCTGGGATGCAAAAAAGTACGCTCGCCGGCGGAAAAAGTTCAGGGAGGTGAAGGGCAAAGGGTCAGACCCGGTGTAATACCTTGTTGGCGCGGACGCACGACACTAAACTGGCGTGGGGCGATGTCGGGGATGGAGCGGGAAGAAAAGGGATCGCGGCGCTGGAGCCGGAGGCTGTTTATCAAGGGCGCCACGGCGGCGGGAGTTTGCGTGGCTGAGGCAGGGCCGCTGGCCTTTGCAGCTCATCCAAAGACGAGCCGCATCACGCGGGCCGCGCTCGATCTGGATCATATTCATAAGTGGAATCACTCGAATGGAGATACCTGGGATCCGTTCTGGGCGGACGACGGCCTGCTCTATGCACTGCAGTTGCCCATCCCAGGTCCCAAAATCGGGAGCTGGGGCACCCCCGGTAGTGCAGGATCAGACGGTCGGTGATTCAGTTAGCGAGTCAGTAAGTTCGCGGAGCTAGCGGTGTTAGCGGGGCTGGCGGTGTTAGCGGGGCTGGCGGAGCCAGATCTCTCACAGGATGGTTTTGTCACTGCAGTTGCCCATCCCAGGTCTCAAAAGCGAGACCTGGGGCACCCAAGTTCAATGGTTCGGCTACGAAACCACGCGGACAAAGCACTAGTAATCCGGATCGGACTGCGACGCGTCGGAGGCGTAATCCTGCGGGTTGACGTTGACTTGCTGCAGGCTGTAGCCGTCGCGGGTGCGAATCTTGTACTTCTGGAGATCTTTCCCGACGAGTTTGACACTGATGGCGCGCCAGCCGCGGTTGGGATTGGGGCGCGGGTAGTAGCTGATGGTATAGAGATGGCCGAGGTCTTCCTTGATGGAACCGAAGGCCTGCTGCTCGTCGCGCCAGTTGCGGGCGAAGTAGGCTTTGCCGCCGGTGGCGCGGCTCATGCGCTCGAAGGCAGCGGTGGAGACGGGCTCGTTCTGGGCCGCGTTGGTGCTGATGATGTAGATGATGGTGCCGGTGGACTGGGCAAGCTCGGCCACATCCTCGGGCGGGATGGAGCTGGCGTTGTCAGGGCCGTTGGAGAAGACGACGATGGCTTTGCGGCCGCGGAGGGGAGCGGCGTCTTCGACGGTGAGCAGGAGGCAGTTGTAGAGGGCGGCGTCATCGCCGGCCACGGTGCTGCGGACGCCGCGGACGATGTTGAAGCGGTTGGTGGTGAGCAGGGCGGCGCGGGAGAGGTCGCGGCTATAGGAGTAGAAGGCGATGTGGTCTTCGGCGGCCATGGAACGGATGAACTCGGTGATGGCGTCCTGGGCGTAGACGAAGCCGCGGTACATGTAGTTGCTGGTGTCGAAGAGGATGAAGACGTTGGCGCCGATGGGATGGACGGGCGAGACGGCGGAGGCGGAGGAAGAGGGCGGCTCAGAGGTTGCGCCGCTATCGGCCTGCTCGGGGAGCGCCGGAGCGGCGCCGCTGGCGGGAACGCTGCCGGCCGGCGCACCGCCTTCCTCGAAGGTGGCGATCTTCTCGGGGATTTTATCTTCGGTGACGAGGAAATCCTGGGGACGCAGGCCGGAGACGTAGTCGCCCTTGCGGTCAGTGACGGCGACGTTGAGCTCGACGAGGTCGACGTTGAGATGAAGGCGCGATGAGTCGTCCTGGGCGGCGGGCCGCCGGGAGCAGAAGAGGAAAAACGCCAGCCCGGCGCAGACGGCGAGGCCGACCGAGACTTGTTTCATCGCGATTCTACCGATGCGCATGGTTTATCCTTTCGAACCTTACCGCAGGGCGATCATCCCGCCGGGCTGAACGCCGAATTTCCCGGCGCGGAACTCATCGCCGGTCTGATGCATGGCGCGGAGCAGAGCCGGCCAGTCATCGATGCTGGTGCCGAAGATGTTGGCGACCATGTGCCGGGTGAGCATGGGGATGAGGACGTTGAGCATGGCTGGAGGCACATTCATCTCGTCGGCGAGGCGGGCCCAGTAGAGGTTGGTGGACTCCCAGGACTCGCCGAAGAGGCGGTTGGCGTAGCCGCCGGAGATGGGAAAGACGCCGGTGAAGAGGAGGGTGGGTGCGTTGCTGCCGGCCATGTAGGGATGCGGCACGCCGAAGTCCTGCTTGAGCTGATGGAGGTCGACGGCCTGGGGATCGCGATGGGCCAGCTCATCGAGATCGCGGCCGGCAGCGCTCAAGCGGGCGATGCCGTTGGGATGGGCTTTGAGGAACTCGGCGCCGAGATAGAAGGTTTCATCGGGGAGCATCTGGGGCACCAGGGCAGCGGCGCCTTTTTCGTCGCCGATGCCGTCCTGGATGCGCTCGAGGCGGTGAGGGGTGGTGCAGCCGGCGAGGATGGCGAGGACCTGCTCGCGCAACTGCGGATCGGATGCGGCCGCGGTGAGGAGCTCCTCGCCGGCGCGCTGATAGAGGGCGACGGCGTGCAGCTCGTCGCGGCTGACGCTCCACCAGCGGGGCACGACGGCGTCGGTCAGAAGGATGGGGACGGTCTCTTTCCAGATGAGGGCCTGCACGTGGGAGGGCGCGATGAAGTCCTCTTCCATGGAGGCGAGGGCATAGGGCAGATCGGCGAGAGAGCCCATGAGAAACGCGCCGCCGCCGGCGGTGACACCGACGCCGACGGGAACGGGGGCGTCCCAGATGTCCTTGACGCCCTGGACGGAGGCGGCGGTGAAGTCGTGCGCGCGGACGAAGAGGGGATTGTTGCGCAGGACCTGGGCGCCGGGCGGCTCATAGAAGGCGTAGTTGAGGCCCACGAGGGTGTCGCGCAGGAAAGGCGCGAGGCGGCCGCGGGCCTCCTCAAGCTGGGCGGCGGAGGCGCCGGAGCGGATGACGCGGCTCAAGTCGGTGCGGACCTGCAGCTCGGCGTGGCGGCTGCTGTAGACGACCGGGGACCAGGAGGTGCGCTCGCTGCCGGTGAAGATGGGGCGGGGCAGCTCGAACTCGCGGAGGTTGCCGGCGAGCTGGAGGAGGTTGTCGCTGACCTGGGCGCCGTGGGCGAGGTCGTTGAGGCCGTCATAGAGGCCGAAGAGGGTATCGAGGGAGACCAGCCGCTGGTCGCTGAGGACGGAGCGGATGCGGTCGGCGATCTCCTGGTGGGCGCGGCGGCCGGAGTCGCTGGTCTGGGGCGGGCCGGCCAGCATCTCGACGAGCTCGTCTTCAGAGAGGTCGGGGCTGCCGCCGGCGGCGACGACCATGGAGCGCAGGGAGGTGCGGGCCGCGGTGAAGAGACCGGTGGACGAGGAGACAGTGTGGAAAGGGTCAATGGCGCCTTGCCATGAGGTATTGAAGGCGCTTTCGGGGATCTGGCGCTGGCGGGCGAAGATCTCCCAGAGGCCCACGTCGGCCTGGAAGGCGCCCATGGCGTTGGCGCGGAGAGCGGAGTTGGCGATTCCGTCGACGGCGTCGGCGGTCTGGATGAACTGGGCTATGGAAGCATCGTTGAGCGAAGGAAACTCGGCAAAGACGGGAAACCACTGGTTGTACTTTTCGAAGTTGCCGGCGACGAGGCGCACGGTGTCTTCGGACAGTTGCGCGTCCGCGGGCCGGCCGTGGTCGATGGCTTCGAGAGCAAGGTAGGCCTGGGTGGGGCCGCCGTTGGTTTCAAGATTGGCGGAGGCGGCCATTTCGGCGAGGAGCTGGGCGGGTGAATTGACGCCGCGGACGCGCCGTTCCCAGGCGCGGTCGCCCATGAGGCGGGCTTCGCGCTCGAGGATCTCTCTCCACAGACTGAGGTTGCCGGGGACGGAGACCTGGCCGTCGGGCTGCCACTGGAGGCGCGTGAAGAGAAGGAGCAGATCGGCGTTGCGCGGAAAGACGCCGGAGGCGGCGCCGTACTTGGTGCCGACGGAACGCCAGCCGTCGTAGACTTCGCGGAGCCGGGGGCTCTCGGTAAGGTGGGCCTGCTGATCCGGATGGACGCGCTGGAGGGCGTCGAAGTAGGCGGCGAGCCAGCCGTGATCGCGGGTGAGCAGGCGACTGACGAATTCGCCGGGCGAGTGCGGGCTGGCGCCGACGAGATCGCGCCAGGCATGCTCGGCATTGGCGCCGCCGGGAACCTGGATCTGGCCGTCGCGGATGATGATCTGGCTGCCGTAGAAGTCGAGGATGTCGGCGTCGGTGAGCAACCGGGAGAGGCCGGGCGAACGCTGGAGGGCCGCGTCCGTCTCCGAGTCGAGGCGCGCCATGGCGGAGTAGAGGCGATCGACGTTGGGGTCGAAGAGGAGGACGTCGAGCATGTCTTCGCCGGCGCGGCGGCCGCGGGCGCTGATGGCGTCCCACTTGTGCACCGTGCCGAGGACGGGAACGGGCGTGGCCGGGAAGTCATAGCTGAAGGGGGTGCCGGCCTGCAGGTCCTGCTCGAGCTGGGTGATGGGGAAGCCTGAGTCGACGGTGAGAAAGGCGCGGCCGGCAGTGGCGGTGACGAGGAAGGAGTTCTTCTGGCCGCAGGGCTGCTGGAACGCGTAGCCGAGGACGTGGACCAGCTCGGCGGCGTCGGAGCAGTTGGCGACGTGGATCACGCCGTCGGGTCCGGCCAGCATGTGCAGTTCGCGGGCCATGTGGACATAGCGGATGACGAGGCGGAGATACTCGGTTTCGCGGCCGTCCTCATAGCCCCAGAGGGTGAGATTGCGGGCGAGCATGGGCAGGACGCTTTCGGGAGGAATCTCCTGGCTGATGCCGGCCATGCGGAGAAAGGAGCGGAGCGGACCGGGAATGGAGGCGGTCTCAGCGGGAGCTTGAGGGGCGGCAGAGGACTGCGCGGAGAGATCGGCGGCGTGAGCACGGGGGGCGCAGGCCAGCAGGCAGGCGGCCACGCAGAATCCGCCGCAGGCCCTGATTGCGATGGAGCGAAGAGGGAAACTCATTGCAGATATCCCTTCCGGCTTGCAACTGCGGTGGCTGAGTTGTGGAATCGTCCGCGCCCGAAGCCGCGCTGTTGCAGTTTCTGGGGGAAAAGTGACTTTAGAGCCGAGAAACGCCTGACCCGCGTTTGCTCATTGCCTCCATTTATATGTAGGAAGACGACGCTGGTTGCCGGCCTATTCGGATACCCAGGATGCGACGCACCGAATTGGCGATGCCTTTCGAAGCCGGCAAGAGAGCTACTTCGAAAGCCAGTGGCCAGCGTCCATTCCCCGTCTATGCAGAGACATTTGCGGAGGTCCGGTTCGCCGGTGAGCCATTGTCGCAAATCCCCTATCGGTCGGCAAGTGTTTTCTGGGAAGGCATTTTCACGGGAACGAAAGGCCGAGGAGCGGGGCGTGGCGGCGATGTTGAATCGGTATACATGCGCGGGGGCGCGGCGGTAGTATTCGTAGCGATGAATATACGTGGCGAGGGCAAGGGTCTGACTCGGAGAGAACTGCTGCAAGTATCAACCGCGGGGGCCGCGATTCTGGGGGCCCGGGCGACGTTTCCGCAACTGGCTTCGGCCGCCGGGAGGGTCGATCATGGGGCCGCGCAGACACAAACCGCCGAGGAGAAGCTGTACGCCGGTCTGCTGGCGCGGTGGTGCGACGGGCTGGTGGAGCGGCAGATCGTGGAATTCCGCGACCCGGCGTTTTACGGCGGGCTGCTGTGCCCGTCGTGCGTACTGATCCACGGGCGCTGCGGGGACTCGGTGTATCCGCTGCTGCGCATGGCGCACGCGACGGGCGAGGCGAAGTATGTGCGCGCGGCGATGCTGGTAAACGAATGGTCGCAGGCGCAGGTGAGCCGGCCCGATGGGAGCTGGGTGAACGATGTGACGCTGAGCACCTGGCAGGGGATCACGGTGTTTCACGCGATTGCGCTGGCCGAGGCGCTAAAACACCACGGCGAGGTGCTGGACGCGGCGACGCGGGGCAAGTGGAGGGACCGTCTGGCCGCGGCGGCGAAGTTCCTGGATGAGTTTATCTCGATCGAGACGGGGAATGTGAACTACCCGGTAACGTCGTCGCTGGCGTTTTATCTGTGCGGGCAGGTGCTGGGCGAGGATCACTATCTCACGCGCGGGCGCGGGATGGCGCACGAGGCGATGCAGCAGTTCACCGATACGGGTTTCCTGTTCGGCGAAGGGCATCCGCTGCAAGGCGTCTCGCCGAAGGGCTGCCGGCCGGTGGACCTGGGCTACAACGTGGAGGAGTCGCTGCCTTCACTGGCGATGTACAGCGTGCTCGCCGATGACAAGCCGGTGCAGGATGTGGTGGTGAAGGCGATGAAGACGCACATCGAGTTCATGCTGCCGGACGGGGCGTGGGAGAACAGTTGGGGGACGCGGAACTACAAGTGGAGCTGGTGGGGCAGCCGTACGGCCGATGGATGCCACCCGGGATTCATCCTGATGTCGAAGTTCGATCCGCGGTTCCGCGAGGCGGCGCGGCGCAATGCGGAGCTGATGGCGGCCTGCACGCACAATGGGCTGCTTTACGGTGGGCCGGACTTCTTTGCGCACGGAGACCTGCCGTGCATTCATCACACATTTACACACGCCAAGGCGATGGCCGCGGTGCTGGACGAGTGCACATTCAGCGCGGAAGCGGGGCGGCCGAAGCTGCCACGGGACGAGGCGTACGGGCTGAAGACCTTTGCGACGATTGCGACGCGGCTGGCGGCGGTTGGACCGTGGCGGGCGACGGTGACCGAGTACGACTGGGAGTATGAAGAACACGTGCAGCCGGGCGCGAGCGGACTGGGCGGCGGGCATGTGACGGGCGGCGCGCTGAGCGGGCTGTTTCATATGGATATCGGGCCGGTGCTGACAGCGAGCATGACCCGCTACCTGATGATCGAGATCGCCAACCAGCAGCAGTACCGCAGCGAAGACCACATGCCGCTGACGCCGCGGATCGAATATAGGGCGGGCAACACCACGCTCTCGAGCCTGAACGACCTGAAGGCGCTGCTGACGGCCACCGATCAAGACGGGGCAGTAGTCTTCGCGGCGCAGGGGCGGATGCTGGACGACTATCACAAGCCGCTCAAGGGGACGGAGGTTTTGTATCACGTGACTTATACGCTCAGCGAGAGCGGCGTGGAACTGACGGCGAAGGCGAGCGGGGAGATACCCGATGATGCGAGTTTGCGGCTGATTGTGCCGGTGATTGCGCGGGCAAGCGAATCATTTGACCAGCGGGATGCGCAGACCGTGCGCGTCACGAAGGCCAAAGGGACGATCACGGTGCACACGGACGCTGGCGCGGGGTTCGAGAAGATTCCGACGGAGCGGACGTTTAATTTGGTGCCGGGGTTTGAGGCGATCCCGCTGAGCGTGGCGATGGGGACGGGGAAAGAAGTGCGAGTGCGGATCGAAGTAGCAAGTTAGCGAGTTGGCGAGTTGGCAAGTTAGCGAGTTGGCAAGTTGGCGGGTTGCTGACGGCTGGTGCTTTGCAGTGCAAGTTCGAGGTCTCCCAAGGCTCAGAGTCGAGACGGGGGCGCCCAAGCATCCGTGGGTTCGATCCGGAGCATACGAAGACGGGCGGTTAGTGGCGGAAGTTGATGCCGCGGCCGAGGATTACGATGAAGGCGATGCCGAAGATGGCGGCTGTCCACCACCACGCGGGACTTGGTTTGACCGCGAGCGGTTCAGCGGGGGCGGCCCGGGGCAGGAGCCTGTCGGCCCAGAGGAGGCCCGAGAGGCCTCCGAAGGCGGCGGGGATGGTGGAGAGAAAGAGCAGTTTGATGCCCAGCGGATCGAAGGCGCCGGCGATGCAGTAGAAGATGCAGGCGGCGAGATAGGGAAGGCGGCCGAGGGTGTTGTACTCAGCCCGAGCGGCTACGAAGGGGCGAATGCCGGCAGCGAGCCACCGGACGCACAGGTAGTAGAGGGCGGCGCCGAAGATGGCCATGGCGGTGCGCAGGCTGACCTGACCGGGAAGACCGTGGATGACCATGGCCCAGTCGCCGACTCCGGCGATACCCGAGAACAGAAAGTAGCCGGCCCCGTCGAGCAGGCTGACCGCGGCGAAAAACCAGAGGAAGAAGCGCAGGTTGGGACGGGCGCGGAAGGACGCAACCAGGGCAATGACGCCGGTGAGGAGATTGACGATGGTGCCGGCGGCCTCGACGAGGTGATCGGACTTAAGGTCGGAGAGGTGGTTGCTGGTGAGCTGGGTGACGACGTCGCCGCGCAACCAGGCGGTGACGCCGTGGCCCAGGCCCTCGTGGAGAAGCGCTGCGAGGCCCATCGACACGACAGCCATACTGACGATGGTGGCTTTGCTGTGCCGGGCGGGCATGAACACCACTGTAAAGTAGTCCGGTGCGCCGGCCGCATAATTCTTTGGGCAAATGACAGGAAGGGCGCGATGGACAGGCGCGGTGGATGCTATACCCTAGTCCGTGCGGGCCTGTTGCCGCCCACGGGGAAAGAGTTTTGCGCATCGTTCTATCGAACATAGGAACCTTCGGCGACATCAACCCCCTGATCGCCATTGCACTTGAGCTGAAACGGCGCGGCCACACACCGGTGATGGCGGTGCCGAATCTCTACCGGCCGAAGATCGAGCCGCTGGGAATCGGGTTTCACGCCATCCGGCCGGACCTCGACCCTACGGACACGCGGCTGGTGGCGATGGTCTACGACGTAAAGAAAGGCACGGAGACGGGGCTGCGGGAGTTTCTTTTCCCGGCGCTGCGCGAGACCTACGACGACCTGCTGGACGCAGCCACGAAGCCGGCGCGGGCGGACCTGCTGTTGCTGGGCGAGCTGAACTACGCGGGACCGCTGGTGGCGGAGGTTACGGGAATTCCGTGGGCGAGCTACGTGCTGGCGCCGTTTTCGTTTTTCTCGGCCTTCGACCCGCCGGTGCTGCCGCCTTACCCCAGGCTGGCGCGGGCCGACCGGGCGGTGCCGGGGATGGGGCGGGCGATACGGCGACTGGCGCGGTTTGTGACGCGCAAGTGGCCGGAGCCGATCTACGAGCTGCGCCGCGAGCTGGGGCTGCCCAGGGGCGCGAACCCGATCTTCGACGCCAAGCACTCGCCGTACCTGGTGCTGGCGTTGTTTTCGCGGGCCCTGGGGGTGGAGCAGAAGGACTGGCCGGAGAATACGCGAATCACCGGGTTTTGTTTTTACGATGCGGATGCCGGCAACGCGGCTCTGCCGCCGGCGCTGGAGAAGTTCCTGGCGAAGGGAGGGCCGCCGGTGGTGTTTACGCTGGGCTCGGCGGCGGTGCTGGCCTCGGGGCGGTTTTACGAGTACTCGGCGCGGGCGGCGGTGAAGCTGGGAATCCGGGCGGTGCTTCTCATCGGCTCCGACCCGCGGAACCGGCCGAAGCGGGCGCTGCCGGACTCGGTCTGCGTGACGGAGTATGCGCCGTACACGGCGCTGTTTCCGCACACGGCGATGGTGGTGCACCAGGGGGGGGTGGGCACGGTGGCGCAGAGCCTGCGCGCCGGCAAGCCAATGCTGATCATGCCCTACTCGCACGACCAGCCGGACAATGCGCGGCGGATGCGGCGGCTGAAGGTGGCGCGGGTGATCCACCGGAGGTACTTCACGCCGGTCAGGGCGGCGCGGAAGATACGCGAGATGCTGGCCGAGCCGCGCTACGCGGAGCGGGCGATGGAGGTAAAGGAGCGGCTCGACGGGGAGGACGGGGTGCGGGCGGCCTGCGATGCGCTGGAGAAGTTGTACGAGGAGACGCGGGGGACCAGATGACCGAGGGACCGGTCCTGGTTTTCCACTTGCCCCTCAAAAACAAGCACTTCCTTTAACATTCGGGTTTTATACTGCTTTCACGGGTGATTGTGCTCGCCTCCGGGCGGGCGTCGCAGCCCCCAACGAGTCTTCCCCCGGGAGGCCGGTCCTTATGGCGAATCTGGCTGTGCGCCGCGCCGCACGAAGCAGCAATCGTCTTTACCGCGAGATCCGGATGGTAGCCATGGCGCTGAAGTCGCCGCGGCACCCGGTGTTTGCGCACATGGTGGTGACGCGGCGCTGCAACCTGGCGTGCACCTACTGCAGCGAGTTCGACACGTTTTCGAAGCCGGTGCCGATCGAGGAGATGATCCGGCGCGTGGACCGGCTGGCGGCGCTGGGGACGACGGCGGTCACGCTGACAGGCGGCGAGACGCTGCTGCACCCGCAGCTCGAGGAGATCATCGCGCGCATCCGCAGCCACAAGATGATCGTGGTGATGATCACCAACGGCTACCTGCTGAGCGTGGACCGCATCCAGAAGCTGAACAGGGCGGGGCTGGACCGGATGCAGATCAGCATCGACAACGTGCAGCCGGACGATGTGTCGAAGAAGAGCCTGAAGGTGCTGGACCAGAAGCTGAAGTGGCTGGCACAGTACGCGGAGTTCCAGGTGCACATCCACTCGGTGGTGGGCGCGGGAACGGCGCAGCCCGAGGACGCACTGACGATCGCCAGGCGGGCGACGGAGCTGGGGCTGGGCTCGAGCGCAGGCATTGTGCACGATCCGACGGGGCGGATCCAGCCGCTGGACGAGCGGTCGCGCAACGTTCTCGCCGAGATCGAAAAGCAGTCGAAGCCGCTGTTCTCGTTTGCGCGGCACAATCCCTGGCGGGCCAACCTGCTGGAGGGCAAGCCGAACGACTGGCACTGCCCGGCGGGCGGGCGGCACATCTACATCTGCGAGAACGGGCTGGTGCACTACTGCATGGCGCAGCGGGGCTACCCGGCCAAGCCGCTGGCCGAGTACTCGCAGGAGGACATCGACCGCGAGTCGAAGACTCCGAAAGCGTGCGCGCCCTACTGCACGATCTTCTGCGTGCACCGGGTGGCGCTACTGGACAGGATCCGGGAGAATCCGCGGGAGGCGCTGGTGCAGCTCTTCCCTGCCCCGGAACCGGGCCAGGCGCGGCCGCCTTTGCCGGTGCGTGCGCTGACGGCGGTCTTCTCGTCGTCGCGGCCGGCCAAGCCGGCGTCGCGGAGCACGCAGTTCTTCCGCAAGGCGGCGCTGCGCATCCTCAACATTCAGTAGCCGGCGCTCCGGGCAGACCGGGAGGACGCGGGTCTGGAAGGCCCGGAAGAGCGCGCCGTTTGGCTTGCGCCTCGTTCCGCTTGATCTCCGAGCGTTCAGCGGTAAGCCAGCGTGTCCGCGTGCCGGCGGTAGGTGGCCTTCGAGATCAGCAGCTCATTGCAGATGGCGGTGGTGGAGGCTCCGGAGCCGCGGCGCTGGGCGATCTGGTGGGGCAGATGGGCCTCGATGGCAAGCACCTTGCGGTAGTACTGCTCGAGCTGCTCGGTGGCGGCGCGCCAGCCCCAGCGCTCGGCGTCGGCGCGGGCGGCGCGGCCCATGGCTTCGCGCAGTCCCGGCTCGAAGAGGATGCGGCGGATGGCGGCGACGGCGCTGCCGGGATCGGCGGGATCGTAAAGGAAGCCGGTGACGCCGTCCTGCACCACGTCAGATGTGCCGCCGGCGCGCGGGGTGACGACGGGACAGCCGGCGGCCATCGACTCAAGCAGCACCAGGCCCAGCGTCTCGGTGCGCGAGGGCAGGAAGAAGGCGTCGGCCGAAGCGAAGGCCGAGGCGAGTTCCTCGCCCTTGAGAAAACCGGCGAAGTGGGTGGGCGTGCCGGCAAAGTACTCTTCGAGCTTCTGGCGGTGGGGCCCATCGCCGACAAGGGCGAGGCGGACGCCGGGCATCGCCTCCAGGACGCGCCGGCAGTGCTCGATCTCCTTCTCTGCCGAGAGGCGGCCGATGTAGACGAAGAGCTTTTCATCAGGATGGCCCTGGGTGAGGCGGTCGCGCATGGCCTGGGTGGCGCGGTCGGGACGGAAGAGATCCGTATCGACGCCGCGCTGCCAGAGGCGCACGCGGAGCAGGCCCTTGGCTTCAAGCTCGGACTGCATGGCCTGCGAGGTGGCCAGGCGGAGGTCGGCGCGGTTGTATGTGGAGCGCATGGCGCGCCACAAGGTGCCTTCAAGCCAGCCGAGCTTGTAGTAGCGCAGATACTTGGGAAGGTGGGTGTGGTAGGAGACGACCAGTGGAACACGCTCGTAGGAGCTCGAAAAGAAGGCCGAGGCGCCCAGTACCGCGGGATTGACGGCATGAATAATGTCGGGCCGGAAGCGCTTGACCGCGCGCCCCACCGAGGGCCGGGGCATGGACAGCTTCAGTTCAGGATAGAGAGGAAAGCGGAACCCGGGAACGCCATGCACGGGCGTGCCTTCGAATTCATCGATGCCGTGGGGGGCGACGACCAGAACCGTGTGCCCCAGGGTGCGGAGGTGGCGGAGGGTGTGGCAGAGCCGTGTGACGATCCCGTCGATCTTAGGAAGAAACGTCTCCGTCATGAGCACAATGCGCAGCGGGCGGTCAGATTGCTGCGCGGCGGGGGGCGCGGGTTGCCCATCTTTTCCCAAGCTCTACCTCCAGGTCACGAGCGAAAGTCTCCTTAGTTCAATCCAAACCGTGGCAGACGCGCCAGCGAAGGAGCCAATTGGCGGCAATCCTGCACTCGGCGCTGATTGTACAATACACACCTCATGTTGCCGTTCTGTTACGAACCCGGCAAGAACCGCTGAAAGACCAAGAAATCCGTGCAAAAACAGGGAGAAATTAAGCAGCGGCCGCAAAAAGGGGGGCCAGACTGTGAGCCGGCTGCCCGGGACGGCCGGGCTTCACGGGTGTTGCTCGACATCGATGACGGCGGTCGCCGTGTTGCCGCTGACGGCGATGCCGATGAGGTTTGTGGCTACGGCGGGCAATGTGGCGGGGGTAAAGGTGACGCCGCCGTCGACCGCCGAAGTGGCCGTAGAGACCTGTGTGGCCAGCAACTCGGCGGGCGCGCAGGCGCCGTGCGGCGGGCAGGGTGGCGCCCAGGCGTAGAGGGCCTGGTAGAGAGCGACTGTGCCGCCGGCCATGGGATTGCCGTCCATATCGAGCAGGCGGAACACAACCTGGGTGGGGGTGCCGGAGACGGCGAGAGTCTGCGTGGTTCCGGAGACGGCGGCGAGGGCAGCGTACTCAGGCCGGGCGCCGAAGGCGGTGAAGCTGACGCACTGGCTGGTGCCGTTGAGGCAGGCCTGGATGGTGGCAGTTTGCCCCGCGGCGAGGGGGCCGACGGTGAGGGTCTTGGTGGCAATGCCGGCGGAGCTGGTGATGGCAGCCGAGCTGCCCTGGGGAGCGATGCCCGCGGCACCGGTTTGCCAGGCGACCGACTGGCCGCTCAGCGGCGCACCGTTCTGGAGCACGAGGGCCTGGACGTTCCAGGTGAATGTGGCGCCGGCGGCGAGCGAGAGCTGGGGCGTGATGGCGGTGAGCACGGGCGGTATGCCCCCGGCGAACTGCGCCTGGAGGCTGGAACCGTTGGTGAGCGAGGCGGTGACGATGGACCAGGCGGCGTCTGTGGCGATGATGTTGATGGTGGCGCGGCCGTCGCCGGTAGCCGTGACCGCGCAGGCGGGCAGGCCGCAGCTAAGCTGAGCCGTGCCGCTGGTGACCGTGTAGGTGACGGTGACACCGCCGGCCGGAGTCATATCGGGACCAAGTGCGGCGACCGTGAAGGGAATGGGCGTGCCGATGGGCACGGTGTTGGCTGGAGCGGAGAGGAGCGTGAGGGCGTCGCCGGTGCCGGAGTCGTAGCTGATGCCGCTATAGAGGACGGCGGCCGCATTGAAGGCCGGCAGATCGTCCACCTCGACGTCGACCGAGCCGGTGACGCCGGGGGCGGCGGGGGGCGCGATGGCCGTGATCTCATTGGGCGAGATGCTGGTGACCTGTGCGGCCTGGCCGCCGACCTGAACCGTGTCGTTGGCGCGGAAGCCCATCCCGTGAATGACGATGGGACCGCCCGAGGCGGGCAGGCGGGTGGGCTGAACGGCGCTGGCGTAGAGGACCCAGCCGTTATAGGAGTAGTCTGGCCGGCCGTCGCCACGCTGGTCGGCGATGCCGATGCGTACCTGGTCGTCGGAGCTGGCGGTGACCTGGAGCCAGGTTTCGCCGGTGGCCGTGCCGTTGAGGCCACCGGCCCAGCCGATGGGCGCCGAACCCATCGGATCGTACGCGTCCCAGGCGCCCATGGAGGGCATGGCTTTTGAATCGGTGGGAAGGCCGTTTTCATTGATGGCCTGGGTGACTACGGTGAAGGTGCGCCCGCCCTGAACGGGCAGCGTGAACCAATCGGTCTGGCCCACCTGGCCGAGGCGGCCGCACCAGAAGCCGCTGGCGGGCACCATGCGCGGCGCGGACTCGGAGCCGATGGCGTCCTGGTAGTTGCCGGCGGCAGAGTCGGCGATGGTGACGGTGAGAGTCTGCGCGCTGCCCGCCGACATACCGGGAACGGAGAGGACGGGCATGGTGCCGGAGGGCGCGGCCTGGCCGTCGATATAGGGACCGACTGACTCGCCGAGAATATAGAGCGGATCGACAGCCTCAAAGGTGACCTGGTAGTTGGCGGTGGTGACACCGGGAGGCAGCGGAATGCCGCTCACGTCGAAGGAACCCTGAAGCGAGGCATCGCTGGAGCCCCACATGTCAAGCCGGTTGCCGTTGGAGTCGGTGTATCCGCTGACGGGGTTGCCGTGGTTGCCGTTGAAGAGGGCGCCGGAGACAGCGGTCACGGTGTACTGGTAGAGGGGGTCGCCGTTGGCATCGAGCGGGCGCACGACCACGTTGACGCCCTGCATGGGGTAGCCGGTGCGGAAGCTGATGGCGCCTTTGATGGAGACGGTGTTGGCCACGGTCAGCTCCTTGCCCGGGAAACTTGCCAGATTACCCGCGGTGATGGGATAGACGCGGTTGAGGGCGGCGATGTCGTCATAGCGCAGCACCGTGGGGTCGGGGATGCAGGCGCCGCCCGATGTTCCGCAGCCGCCGCTGCCCGGCTGCATCACGGGCAGTCCCATGGTGGCGTCCGCTCCTTCAGTGCCGATCAGGGCGCCGGGATTCACCTGCGACGAGTCGAGGCCGAGGATGCGGCCGAAGGCGCGCTCGAGCTCGAAGCTCATCATGGTGAGCTGATCGGGCGTGGCGGCGCAGCGGCCGTTCAGCAGAATGATGCCGTGGGTGGCGATGGCGTCGGCGGTGAAGTTATCGAGCCAGACAAAGACGCCGTCGTTCTGGCAGGCGACGGGGTCACTGGCCCCGGCGCCGTAGAGGGTCTCGATGACGGCGCCGTCGGCGTCGTAGATCACGCCGACGGGATAGTTCGTTGCCGAAGGTGCGACGTCGGCGGGCTGGGCGATCGGGCCGCTGAACGTAGTGGAGGCGACAATGTTCGAGCCGTTCACGTCTTCGTTGAGCTGGCCCTTGTCGGTGAGCGTAACCCCGGCGGTGGGCACGGCGCTCCAGAGGGCGGCCGCGGCGTCGACCATGGCCGTGGCCTGCTGGTTCGAGACAGAAGAGTTCAGCGGGCCCTGGTCGACGTAGTAGTTGACCTGGCCGTTGAGCCAGTGGACGGGCTGGCCCATGACGCCGCGGTTGAAGTAACTGACCCCGGCCACAAACTTGGGACCCCCGGCGAAGGCGGCCGAGGGGGCAAGGGCAAGCGCGAGGAGGCAGGGAGCGATGGCGGCGCGCCGGCGCGGAGAGGAGATGTGCACGCTGGATCCTCCGGACGATGAGAATCCTGCAACTTGGCGGCCGTGCGATGGGTGTGTGCTTGAGAGGCTTCTAAGATTCGTGCGCCGAGGGGATGAGACCTTTTTTCGGGATGTCCCGTTCCGATACAGTGAGGAGTCGGGTGGGTTAGAGTCGGATTGGCGCCTTCCTTCATCTTATCCAGAACGGAAAGATGCACGAGCTGTCATGGGGCTGGACCGAAGTTCCCGGCGGCGCGCAACTACAATCGAGACAGGTAGAAACATGGCAGAGACACGCGACACGGTTATTCTTGGCTCCGGCTGCGCCGGGCTGACAGCAGCGATCTACACGGCCCGCGCGGGATTGAACCCCCTGGTGCTGGAGGGCCACGAACCCGGCGGGCAACTCTCGATTACCACGCTCGTGGAGAACTTTCCCGGCTGGCCCGACGGCATCCAGGGACCGGAGCTGATCGACAACATGAAGAAGCAGGCGGCGCGGTTCGGCGCCACGTTCGAGCTGGCGCACCTGGCCAAGGTGGACCTGAGCGTGTACCCGTTCAAGCTGCAGACGCAGTCGGGCGAGCTGTGCGCGCACACGCTCATCATCGCATCGGGCGCGAGCGCGCGGTGGCTGGGCATTCCCAGCGAGCAGGCGCTGATTGGCCACGGCGTTTCGAGCTGCGCCACCTGCGACGGGTTCTTCTTCCGCGGCAAGGAGATTGCCGTGGTGGGCGGCGGCGACTCGGCCATGGAGGAGGCGCTGTTCCTGACGCGTTTCGCCACCAAGGTCACGCTGCTGCACCGGCGCGAGAACTTCCGCGCCTCGAAGATCATGCTGGAGCGGGCGATCGCGCATCCGAACATCGAGCTGCGCACTAACGTGGTGGTGGACGAGGTGCTGGGCGTTGATGAAAAGGAAGTGAAGGGGCTCAAGCTGCGCAACGTGACGAGCGGCGAGACCAGCGATCTCCCGGTGAGCGGGATGTTTTTGGGCATTGGCCACGAGCCGAACACGAAGATGTTCGCCGGCCAGATCGATCTGGACGAGGACGGCTACGTTCTGACCACGGGCGACGTCCTGACCATGCGCAACGGCGTGGTGGTGCCGGGCGTCTTTGCCTGCGGCGACGTGCAGGACCGGCGCTACCGGCAGGCGATTACGGCGGCCGGGTCAGGGTGCATGGCGGCGCTCGAAGCGGAGAAGTTTCTCGAGGCGCGGGGGCATTGAACCCGCCGCGTGAAGGAGCTGGGCTATGGCGAAGGTCTTTCCGGGCCGCTACACGGCGCAGTTCGACGGGCCGTTCGTCGTCTTCCTGATCGGGATGCGAATCAACCGGCTGCTGGCAGTGCGGAGTTGGACGCGGGCGGGCGCCGCGATGCCGCGGATGATCGCCGAGCTCAAGCGGCAGCCGGAGCTGGGGCTGCTGCACGCGGAGTTCGTCCTCTACTGGCGCGGGGTTGGGGTGATTCAGTACTGGAAGAGCTTTGAGCATCTGCACGCATATGCTCATGCGCGCAACGCGGAGCACCTGCCGGCGTGGGCGGAGTTCAACCGGCGCGTCGGGGGCAACGGCAAAGTGGGTATCTGGCACGAAACTTACATGGTCGAGCGCGGCGCGTTCGAGTGCGTCTACGCCAACATGCCGCGATTCGGCTTGGCCGGCGCGGGGCGGCATGTGCAGGCCATCGGGCGGCTGGAGAGCGCGCGGTCGCGCATCGGGCGCACGGACGGGGAATGAGCACGATCGCTGAGAATCTGGAACGGCTGGAAGAGGCGATTGCGGCGGCGTGCCGAGCGGCGGGGCGTTCGCGCGCCGAGATCGAGCTGATGGCGGTCTCGAAGACTTATCCTGCGGAGACGATGGCCGAGGCGGCGGCGCTGGGGCTCACGCTCTTTGGCGAGAACCGCGTGCAGGAGTTTGCTGCGAAAGCGCCGCGTGCGGCGGAGCTTTGGACGGGAGCCGTGCCGGCGAGGCCGCGCGTGCACCTGATCGGACACTTACAAAGCAATAAGTCGGCGCGGGCCGCCGAGTTATTTGACGGCGTGGACTCGGTGGACTCGCTGCGGCTGGCCGAGCGGTTGAATGACGCGGCGGCGAGGCTTGGCAAGCGGCTGGCGGTTCTTCTCGAGGTGAAGCTCAGCGCGGAAGAGACGAAGACGGGGTTGGACCCGGAGTCAAAGGAGGCCGCCGAGCTGCTGGAACGGCTGCCGGACCTTGCGTCGCTCGAAACGCGCGGAGTGATGACGGTGGCGCCGTGGGGCGTGGCGGAGGACGAGACGCGGGCGTGCTTTCGCGCGCTGCGAGAGCTGCGGGACCGGTGGGCTGCGGCGCAGCCACGGCTGCGATTTGACGTGCTCTCGATGGGGATGAGCGGCGACTTTGCGCTGGGTATCGCCGAGGGAGCAACGCGCATCCGCATTGGCACGGCGCTCTTTGGCAAGCGTGCACCGTACACAGGGCCTCCGGAATGAGCGCCGCGATGGTGCGCGCGGCGGCCGGCGGGGTGACGCTTGCCGTGCGCGCCCAGCCCGGCGCGAGGAAGACCGCCATCGCCGGTATCTATGGCGAAGGCGCCGCGGCGCAACTGAAGATAGCCGTGCAGGCGCCGCCGGTCGAGGGACGCGCTAACTTGGCTCTTATTGAATTTCTGGCAGAGTTATTCCGATTGCCTAAGTCGGGCGTTGAGATTATCTCCGGCGAGTTATCGCGGAGCAAGGTGTTTCTGTTGCGCGGGGTGACTCTGGAGCGGGCGGAAGCCGTTCTCG
>DATJMU010000147.1:0-2320 GCA_035508555.1 Occallatibacter sp.
CCGTGGATATTCGCTTTGACGTGAACGGGCGCCCGGTGTGGATCGCCATGCCGTGTCTTGCCTGGGTGGAACAGAAGAAGCAGACTGGGCACGTCATCACCGACAGCCTGGCGGCGCAAGCGGCCGGGCGGTATCTGCAGAAAGCGATCGAGTCCGGTTACGACAACGGCCGCGAGATGTATACCATGACCGTGGACGAGGTGCTGGAGCAGGTGAACGCCGTGCTCCATGAGGCCGGCCACACCCGCAATCTGCCCTACCTCGTCCCGCTGGACGACGCGCAGCCTCAGGTCTAAAGCGCGGAGTCGGGCGGAATCAGCGGATGGCCCTGCGGGGCCCTCTCCGCTCGCGCCCGTGCGGCCTCTCGCAATCCCTTTCGCCGCCGCTCCAGAATCGCCCGGGCGTCCGGTGCAGCCGTCACCACCGCCTCCAGGTGTCTGCAAAACTCCGGCTCCCCCGCGGCAGCGCGAAACTCGGCCAGGAATGGGTGGATCTTGCAAAAGGTGCCGAAAACTTCCCCGTGCGCCGCGCGAAAGGCGTCCCCGTCAATGGCCCCGCTGGTCACCAGCGAGGCGGCCATGTCCCAGTATCCGGTCACCATCCGGAAGCTCGTGTTCCGCTCCCCTCGAACCAGGGTGACCATCTCGTCAAGGGTTTCGGGATTGAATTCCATAAGGAACCAGGCCCGCGCCTCGCGCAGCACCGGCTCCCGGCGCAGAGCGAAGAGCTGGAGATTCAGCTGCGCACTTTCAAACGGCGTAGGCATCGAGTCCCCCGAGGACGGCTGCCTTGCATTCTAAGCGCCCGCCACGGCTTTTCTCCTAGGCAAGCGCCTGGGCTGAATGGGAGAATAGTGGGTTCTTTTCTGACCCCAGCGGAGGATTCTCCCCAAATGGGAACGACGGTCACACGGCAGGATCTGCAACGACTCACCGAGGGGCTGCACGCTCATCGCAACCTCTCCACCCCGCAGTTGGTGGAAACCGCGATTGCACGGGGCGAAGGCCGTCTGGCCGCCAACGGGGCCCTGGTGGCGATGACCGGGGCGCGCACCGGCCGCTCCCCGCGGGACAAGTTCACGGTGGAAGACGACCAGACTCGCCAGCGCGTGCACTGGGGCAAGGTGAACCAGCCCTTCCCGCAGGACAAGTTTGACGCCCTGCTGGAGCGGGTGCTGCGGCATATGGCCGAGCGCGATCTGTTCGTCATGGATCTGGCCGCGGGCGCAGACCCCACGTACCGGCTGCCGATTCAGGTCATCTGCGAATACGCGTGGCACGCACTGTTTGTGAAGCAGCTCTTCGTGCGGCCTGCGCCGGAGGAGCTGAAGAATCATGTGGCGGAATTTACGGTGATCGCGGCGCCGGAGTTCGAGGCCCTTCCGGAGCGGGATGGGGTGCGCTCGGCGACCTTCATCCTGACCGATTTCACGAAGAAGATTGTGCTGATCGGCGGAACAAAATATGCCGGCGAGATGAAGAAGTCGATCTTCGGCGTGATGAACTATCTGCTGCCGGAACGCAATGTCTTTCCCATGCACTGCTCGGCCAACATCGGCCCCGCCGGCGACACGGCGCTCTTCTTCGGCCTGTCGGGGACGGGGAAGACGACGCTGTCGGCCGATCCCGAGCGGCGGCTGATCGGCGACGACGAGCACGGCTGGAGTCCCGACGGCGTGTTCAACTTCGAAGGCGGCTGCTACGCCAAGTGCGTCGATCTGACGCTCGAAAAAGAGCCACAGATCTACAACGCGATCCGCTTCGGCTCGGTGCTGGAGAATGTCGTGCTCGATCCGAAGACCGGCGAGCCGGATTACTCCGACATTCGCTTCACCGAAAACACGCGGGCGGCATATCCCATCGACTTTATCGCTAATGCGGTGATTCCTGGCGTGGGCGGGCATCCCAGAAACGTGCTGTTTCTGGCCGCGGATGCCTTCGGCGTCCTTCCGCCGATCGCGAAGCTGACGCCGGATCAGGCCATGTATCACTTTCTTTCCGGCTATACGGCCAAGCTGGCCGGAACCGAAGCCGGGCTGGGCAGCGAGCCGGTGCCGGAGTTCTCCACCTGCTTCGGATCGCCGTTCCTGCCGCTGGCGCCGCGCGTCTACGCGGAGATGCTGGGGCGCCGTCTGCGCGAGCACAACGCGCAGTGCTGGCTGGTGAACACCGGCTGGACCGGCGGCGCGTTCGGAGTGGGCAAGCGCATGAGCCTGCCGCACACGCGGGCGATGGTGCATGCGGCGCTGGACGGGCGCCTGGCTCAGGCCGAGTTCACGACCGAGCCGGCCTTCGGGCTGAGCATTCCCGCCACCTGTCCC
>DATJMU010000148.1:0-8808 GCA_035508555.1 Occallatibacter sp.
GGAATCGTTTGGCTTACTGCGCCCCTTGCCCCGCGCCGCTCTTCGCCTTCGGCGTAAACTTCTTCAGCACGAACTCCTCAAACAGGTCGTCCACCGCGTTCTCGACCGTATCGAGGCCCGCGTTCTCGAAGGTCAGTGCGACGCCGCTGCGATTGCTGGCCGGGTAGTACAGGTTGGAGATCCCGCCCGCCGCCAGGCTGCCCAGAACCCCGGAGTAATTGAACTGCCAGCGCCCGTTATCGCCCTTGCAGATCACGGCGTTGGCCAGCGCGTACAGCGTACGCGCACGCACCGTCCCCGTGCCTTTGTAGAAGTAGCGCGGATCCTGCCTGAAGAGCGACGGCAGGATCGCCCCGCCGATCATGGTGCCCACAAAGCCATCGGTATAGTTGGCGCCAAAGCGCTTGGCGTACCCCTCGGCACCCTGACCGTAGCCGGAAAACTCGTCGTTCGTCTGTTCCACCCCGGCAAAGATACCGGAAAGCAAAAAGGTGACCGGATCGATCGACGACCTCCACGCCAGCTGGTACTTCTGCCGCGCGTCCAGCGGCGCGGCGTTGTGCTCGTAGGTCACGTAGTAGTTCGGGATCACCCCCAGGACGCGCTGCTGTTCCTCGATGTGAAGCTGCTCGTGCGCCAGCTCCACTGTGGGCGATTCGGCCGACACCTTCACCTCGGTAGCTGCTCCGGCCATCTGCAGCACAATCTCGTGCGTGTCGTAGATCTGCCCCGCGCCAAGCTGCACCGTCACCGTCCGACTCGTAAATCCCTCCGAGGAGAACGTCAGCCTGTAGCTTCCCGCCGGAAGGCCGGCAAAGCTGAACGCGCCATCGCTGTCGGTGGCCTCTGCACGCGCTGGCTCGCTCCCAGTGGCGCCCGCGGCGCTCAGCTCCACGTGCACGCCCTCATACACCGCCCCGTCTCTGCTGGCCACAATGCCGTGAATGCTCCCTTGAGCACTTGGACTCGCGGTCTGCGCAACTCCCGTCGGCGGGCTCATCTGCGACGCTGCCCCCCCACCGCCATCCTGCGCGCCGCCGCTCGCCGCCATGCACAGCAGCACACAAAACACCGCGCCTCCGCGCGGTGCAACCCGGCGCCGCGAGTCCCACGGCAAATCCCTCAGTTGGCTTGCGATTCTGATTCGGCCGGCCCTTCGATTCGTCCGCAGCGAAAACCCCGGCTATGAAGTCGCGCCCGGGAATCCCAGTTGAATAGACGGCGGCCGCCCGAAGCTGGTTTAAGGTACGGCCGTCGGAGAAGGTCCTTGGCGCGGCCTTTCTTTTCGGTCTGACCCCGCGCCCGCGAGCTGCAGCCGAAGCTGGAGATTGCGCAATCCGTCCCGGGAATCCGCAGTGCCCCTACGGCCCGCCATCCCGTTGCGGCGAGGTCTTCTTCAGCCCGCCAAAGTCCACTCCAAACTGAGGATCCTGCCGCGTTCCCTCGATCACCACCGGCAGCACCGTCCCCGCCCCCTGATGCTCAAAGAACTTGTCTACCGGCTTCAGCAGAATTCCCTTCCATCCGCCCACCATCTGCGACACCGTGGCCTGCATTCGCGCCTTGCCGGAAAAGTTCAGCGCGCCCCCCGCTACGCCATAAGTTCCCTTCAGATCGATCTCCGCCCCAGGTACCGTGTACTGCAGGTTGGGCAGCGTGATCACCCCTGCCGCCATCTGAAAGCTCCCCTGCATGGTCGAGCGGACATCCGAAAAATTCAATCCGCTGCTGCTCTTCGTCTTGCCCTCGCCGCGCTGGCTCAGCTCGTCGATCCGGTCCTGGATCTTGGAGCTGGTAAAGCGCGCATCGTTCAGCGTGAACGTTCCGTCCAGCTTCAGCCGGTCGCGCACAGGCAGCGGCCCGGGCGGAATCTCAAGCGTCGTCTGCAGCGCCAGGGCGCCGGTCAGCAGCGGCGTCGGGTCGCGTGTCGTCAACTGCAAAAAATCCTCAATCCGCCCCCGGTCCACATTCACGGTCAACGCAATCTCGTGCCCGCCCGGTTGGGCCGGCTTTCCATCTTGCGGAGGAACGGCCCGCACGCGCACAATCTTCCCTTTCGCAATCAGGTGCGAATTGCCAAGCGTCGCATCCACCGGCTGCAACCAGGTATCGCCGTCCGTCCCGTTCACCAGCGCGTGGAACCGCGTCCGCAGGTTCATTGCGTTCCCCCCCATCGTCAACCGGAAGTCCGGCGTCTCCGTCACCCCGTCGACGGTGATGTTGCGCAGTGTCCCGGAGAAGTTCCCCGTCGAGTTCAGCGTTCCCGCGATGCCCCTGAAACTGGCGAGGTCGGCGTGCTCAAAGCGGTACTTCCCCGCCAGCGCGCTCTCGCCGGGATCGTCCACCACCCACGGCCCGAACGTCCCCTTCGTGTAGATCGTCCCCGTGGGCTTCGGGTTGGTCACCTCCGCGTCAAAGTCCACCGGCCCATTCAGATTCACGTTCGTCAGCTTCAGGCGCGCGATGGCAAACTCCAGCGGCAGCTTGCCCGGCTTGCTGGTCTCAAGTGTCAGATGCCCATCCGTGCATTCGATCGTCCCCACGTCGAAGTGCAATGCCCCCGCCCCAGAGCCCGCTTGTGCCGCCCCGCCGGTCAGGTGCGCGAACCGCTCCTTGGGCGGCAGGTCCACGTCGAGTCCGCGGATCTGCATGACAGCTATATGGAATGGCTTCCCCGGTTCGTAGTGCAGAGGAGCGTGGAAGCGGAACTCGGCTACGCGGATCAGCGGCGCGCCCGCCGCCGTCGCAGGCGATCCCTCCTGCGACGGCGGCCAGATCTCCAGCCCCTTGCCCTCCGCCCACAGGCCGCCCCACAGCGACATCTGAAATTTATCCAGCTCCACGTGCGCGTGAAAGTGCGCTCCCAGCGCCGAGACGATCCGCGCGCGCACATACGGCTCGGCCCGCTGCAGCGCAATCGACACCGCGATGGCCAGCGCCGCGGCGACGAAAAGCACGCTCCCGCCCAGCCACGTCCACCACGGATGGCTGCGCCAGAACGGCCTCTTCGGCTCCGTCGAACCCGCCTTCGCTCCCATCGATTCTTCCCGGTCGGCCCGCATTCTCCTTGTTAGACGCTGCTCCCGCCTTGCGCGAACGCCCAACTTCGGTGCGGAATCCCGCTGCCCATCCCGCATCCCGATTTTCCCATTGCCGACCTGATGCCGTATGCTTCTTGCACGGATGCTAGAGCGGATTGAAAATCTCGTAAAACTTCAGCAGATTGAGCTCGAGCGCACACGTCTCTCGCAACAGTCCCGCGCACTGCCGTCCGAGATTGCCACAGCAGAGGCGGCCTTGGTTGCCGCCGAGAGCCGCTCAGCCGACGCTTCCGCCATACTCAGCCGCGAGGAGTCGCTCCGCAACCGCCTCGAACGCGAGATCGCCGGCCACCGCCAGAAAGCCGCCCGCTTCCGCACCCAGCTCGACTCCGTAAAGACTCCCGCGCAGGCTGAAGCCATCGAGCACGAGATCCACTTTGCCGCCTCCGAAGCCGACCGCCTCGAAACCGAAGAGATCGGCAGTCTCGAGCGCTCGG
The DNA here is from genome assembly GCA_035508555.1 of Occallatibacter sp. Taxonomy (GTDB): domain Bacteria; phylum Acidobacteriota; class Terriglobia; order Terriglobales; family Acidobacteriaceae; genus Telmatobacter. Next base: position 3,539 of record DATJMU010000148.1, read on the forward strand.
AGGCGCAGGAGGCCGTGCTCGCCGCCTCCCGCGCCCAGGTCGAGTCCCTCGCCGCCTCGCTGGAGACTGTCCGTTCGAGCGTAGCCCGCCGTCAGCAGGAGATCGCCGCCCAGCTCGCCGTCCTCAACACCGAGCGCGAGCAGGTCCGCGAGCGCATCGAGGATGAATGGCTCGCTCGCTTCGATCGCCTCGCCGCCTCCCGCGGCACCGCCATCGCCCGCGCCGAAAATCAGCAGTGTACCGGCTGCCGCATGGGTGTCCGCCCCCAAACCTGGAACCAGCTCCGCGAGGGCCAGCTCCTGGCCTGCGACAGTTGCAGCCGCCTGCTTTACTGGGACCCCGCCATGGCTTCCGCCCCCAAAGCCCCGCAGCCCGAAGCCATCCCCGGCGCGGGCCGCGTCATCCGCAAGCCCCGCCAGGCCGGCGCGTAGGCTGTCTTCATACCCTCGTGCGGAGCAGCTTCCGCCCTCACTTCTTCGCCCGTTTGTAGAACGGCAGGGGAACCTGTTTCGCCCGCACGCGATTACCCCGCACTTCCACCAGCACCTCCTCGCCGCCGGCAGCCGCCTCCGCGGTCACCAGAGCCAGAGCGACATTCGTCTTCAGAAACGGCGCGGGCGAGCCCGAAGTCACCCGGCCAATCTCCCGTCCGGAAAGTGAAAGCACCTGGTGCCCGTCGCGCGCGATGCCCCGCTCCACCATCTCCAGTCCCACGATCTTCCGCTTCGGCCCTCCGGCCGCCTGCACCGCCGCCAGCGCCTCGCGCCCGATGAACTCGCCCTTGTCGAGCTTGAGCCATCGCCCCAGCCCACCCTCGAAGACGTTGACCTCCTCCGAGATCTCGTGCTCGTAAAGGCTCATGCCCGCCTCGAGCCGCAGCGTGTTGCGCGCCCCCAGCCCGCACGGCCGGATGCCGAACTCCGCTCCCGCCTCGAGCAGCGCGTTCCACACCTTCACTGTCGTCGCCTCATCCGAGGGAATATAGACCTCGAAGCCGTCCTCGCCCGTGTAGCCCGTCCGCGCGATCAGCGTATTGGGCACACCCGCCACCGTCCCCCACGTGAACCAGTAATTTTTGATCGCCGCCAGGTCGGTCTTGGTCAGCTTCTTCAGCGTTTCCAGCGCCCGCGGCCCCTGCACCGCCAGCTGCGAGTAATACGCCGAGTAGTCGCTGATGTGAATCTCCGGAAACCGCCCCACCTTTTGGCGAATCCATGCAAAGTCCTTGTCCTTGGTTCCCGCGTTCACCACCAGCAGATAATCGTTTGCTCCCAGCCGGTGCACCAGGATGTCGTCCACGAACGTCCCCTCCGGCGTCAGCAGCGCCGAGTACTGCGCCTGTCCATCCACCAGCTTGGAGGCGTCGTTCATGGTAATGTGCTGCACCGCGGCCAGCGCTCCCGGCCCGCGAAACTGGATCTCGCCCATGTGGCTCACGTCGAACAGCCCCACGCCCGTGCGCACGGCCAGATGTTCGGCGATCAGTCCCCCGCCGGCTCCGGGGTACTCCACCGGCATATCCCACCCGTTGAAGTCCACCATCCTGGCCTTCAGGGCCCGGTGCGTGGCGTTGAGAGCGGTCTTTTTGAGCGCAGCGGCGACGGTCGAAGCTTCGGTCATGGGCGTCTCCTTTTGATCGGCCTTTCCTTTACTCACCATAGGCACCGCGCCGCGCCCGGTCAAACGCCCCCTGGCGTTACGATGGATGGAACCACCGCCAGACGCCAATCCTCCGCGCGCCGGCGGCAGGAAGGATGCGAACGTGAATCCTGTACGTGGAATCGTGATGCTCTTGGCTGCCGGCGTCGCCCTCTGGCGCGGCTGGCAGATTCACCGCGGCCCCTACGCCCTCATGGCCTACGCCCTGGCAGCGCTGGCCCTGGGCCTTGCCGTCTGGCACCTGAGACAAAAGCCGCCCGCGCCGCGGGTGTAAGAGCGCAACCGCCGCCAGAGCCGCCCCAGTACTTTGCAGATCTTCAAAGGAGAGCCCTCGCCGCCCATGCCCACCCTCTACAACCGCATCCAGGGCCGCAACCTCGACCGCCTCGCCGCCTTGAGCGACGGCATCTTCGCCGTCGCCATGACCCTCCTCGTCCTCGATCTCCGCATCCCGTCCCCTGCTGAAGTCCACAGCGAAGCCCAGTTGTTCGCCGCCCTCGCCGCCATGGGCCCCCAGTGGATCGCCTACCTCATGAGCTTCCTCACCCTCGGCATCTTCTGGGCCGGCCAGCAGACCCAGCTCAACCACATCGCCCACGGCGCCCGCGACCTTACCTGGATTCACCTCGGTTTTCTCTTCACCATCACGCTCCTGCCGCTCTCCACGCGTCTCCTGGCCAGCTTCATCACCTACCGCGCCGCCCTCGGCATTTACTGGCTCAACATCCTCGCCCCCGGCGCCATGCTCTATTGGAGCTGGGCCCACGCCACCCACCTGAACCTCGTCAAGCCCGACACGCCCGACGAAGTCCGCGGCAGCATCTGCCGCCGCATCGTCATTGCCCAGTCCCTCTACGCCGCCGGCGCGCTGCTCTGCTTCATCAACACGTGGGTCAGCATCGCCGCCATCGTGCTGGTGCAGTTGAACTATGCGATTGCCCCGCGCAAATGGTGGCGCAAGCCCGCAGACGTACCATGAATCGCGCGCCAAACCGCCTATGTTAGCCTTCCGCCATGGAATTCAGCTATCGAGTGAGCGAAGCGGAGTATTTTCAGGCCTGGAAACTGCGCCAAAAACTGCTCATGAGCAAATATGGCGTTACAAAGACGATTCTTTTCTGGGTATTCATACTTATCTGCCTATCTCTGCTTTGGGCCGTGGTTCAGCGGCCCGCTCACGGCAGAGGTTCGAGAACCGCTGCCCCCGCAGCAGTTGCAAGTAGTCCTCAACCCTCCGCCAACGCGACCTCCAGGGCCAAAGAAGAGTCGAACCCTGAGCTTCACGCACTGGAGAACTTCGGCCCGATGATCCTTCTCGCGATCGTCTGGCTCCTTGTGTTGAGGGCTGGCGCAAGCCCCTTGCGCCGTCTCTATCGCGAAGATCCCGCCATGCAAGGCCAGTTCGCCGTCAACATCACTCCCGATTCCATCACAACGCAAAATACTGCCGGCACCTTCAGCAAATCCGGCTGGGACGTCTACGAATCCTGGACCGAGGGAAAAGATTTGATCGTCCTGGCCATGCGCTCGCAGGCACATCTCATCCTGAACCTCGCGGGCCTCTCCGACTACCAGCGCAACGAACTCCGCGCCATCCTCTCCACGGCCCTCCCGCAGAAATAGCGCGCACCCTCCCAAGCAACTCGCGCCCGCTTTTGCCGCTCTATGCTTCTAGCAGGCGATACTTCGAAATGCTCGCGTCTGCAGGGGAGCTTCATGCCAGCCCTTCCAGTTCTTGCTCTGGCGCTCGTGCAGACCGGCGGGACCACCCCCGCCAGGGGTCGATTCGGCTATGGCGCCGGTCTCATCCTCGTCGTGGTCGTCGCCATGATTGTTGGTCTCGTGCTGATCGGACTCATCCGCGCCGGCCAGAAGCGGCACTGACCCCCCGCAGCAACTTGCCTCCGCCTCCCGTGTCTCTACCACTGCGGCCGCTGAGCTCTCGAACCCAGTCCGCAGAGGTGAATCATGTTGACCACGGCTTTGAACGAACTGGCCCTGCTGCGCTTCGGCGGTTATCGCGCCTTTCACGCCGGCGGCGGCTTCATCTGGCTCGTCCTCGGAGTCGCCGCCATCTCCGGCGTCGTCTGGGCGCTGGTACGCTCCGGCGGCGGCTCGGCGAACACCAAAGCCTGAACGGCCAGACCCCTCACTTCCGCCACGCCCGCCAGAACGATGTGACGCCCAGGTAGAGAAACACCGCCACGATCACCGCCGACGCGACAAACGTCCGATGATCCGCGCCATGTGCCCAGCTCGCCCGTTCGCGCCACATCCAGGCGCCAAACACCAGTACCGGCAGCAGAAAGAACACTCCAGCCACTTCGAGCCACACAATCCGCCCCACGCGCCCGAACGGCCGCAGAAACCCGCCCACGCCGCGCCCCAGTCCGCGGCTCGCCCGCCCCGCCGCCTGCCTGGCCCGGCTGGCCGCTGCGCTCACGTCCGCCGCGCCCACAACCCGCTGATTCGGCGCGGCCTGCCTGCCCCCCTGGCCCGCCATCCGTTCGCCGGCCACACGCCCCGCCACGCGCAATCCAATCCCCAGCACCCGGCCAACGGTCTTTGGTTTCATTCCGTTTATGATGGTAGCAGCGGCGCGCAGCCGGGCGCTCCTCGTGGTCTGTCCCTCCTACCCGGTTGCCTCCACGTGGCCGTGGCAGTAAGGTAGAGGAATCCCATGCCGCAACCTGCGCTTCGCTTCCGGCGCTGGCCGCCGCACCTGGAGGTACCGGTGACACCCCGTCTGCGCGAACTCATCCAACAACTCGGCGAAGCTATCCACGAGTCCGTCATCGAGAGCGAGCAGATCGCCGGCGTCGTCCAGCACATCCGCGAGTACGGCTTCGATGTCCTCCTCATGCTCGAAGCCACCATCGGCCTCAACGAAGTCTCCAAATCCTCCGACTCCGGAGAAGACGAGACCGAGGAGTCCAAAAGCTCCGTCGGCGCCTTCACCCGCAAAGACCGCGACTTCCTCCGCTCCCTCCGCATCTCCGTCGAAGGTGACGAAGGCGAAGCCAGCGACGGTTAGCGGGAAGCCCATCGCGAAATCCGATAGCATAACCCTCGATTCAGGAAGATAATCGGTCTATGGCGACTCTGCCCAACACGGGAAGGCGTTGGACCGTGGAGGAGTATCTCCGCGCGAGTTGGAGCCCCGACCGCGAGTTTGTGGATGGGCGCATCGAGGAGCGCAACTTGGGCGAGAAAGAGCACTCCATCATTCAGGCTTTTCTAACGGCGCTGTTCTTCCTGAAGCGCAACGAATGGGGAATTAACATCTTTCCCGAGCTACGCACGCAGACCAAGATCAGGAATTTCCGCGTCCCCGATGTCCTGGTGGTGCGCGCCGAGTACAATTTCGACCGCTATATAACGCAGCCGCCGCTGATTGCCATCGAAATCTTCTCGCCCGAAGATACGTTGCGAGCAATGGAAGAAAAAGCCGCAGAATATCGCCTCTTCGGCGTCGAAAACGTATGGGTCGTCGACCCGGAGAGCCGCGTTGCCTATCGCGCCACGGAGAAGGGACTGGAGCCTGTCCGTGAAGACGAGTTGATTGTGCCGGGAACGCCGATCCGCGTGGCCCTCAGCGAGATGTTTGCGGA
>DATJMU010000149.1:0-16355 GCA_035508555.1 Occallatibacter sp.
AATTCAGGTCACCGGGAGACCAGACGAGAGTCTGGTCGCGGGACTTCAGATTGGAGGCTGGGAGTCGTCTGAGGAGTGGGGCAACAACTAAGCTCGATTGCTATGGGTTAGCACTCGATTTTGAAGGAGCAGGTGCACAAAATTATTTACAGTTGGCACTTTTGGGGAGATTTTTGCTCGTCTTCTGCTTGCTAAGTTGTTGATTTAATTGGCTCCTCAGGTAGGACTCGAACCTACAACCCTTCGGTTAACAGCCGAATGCTCTGCCATTGAGCTACTGAGGAATGCCCTGGAGCCGATGGTCCTCTATCAAGGTACCAGACGGGACAGCGAGCGTCAAAAACGGCCGGCGGCGCTAAACGCGCGGCAATGCCGGTTCGGGTGGGGGGGACGGTGGGGCCCGGAACGGTAGGATGAAAAGTGCAAGGAGGTTCTATGTCCCGGATTTCGCGAGTCGACCGCAGCGCGGTGAGCCCCGAACTGGCGGCTATGTTCGACAAGATCTTTGCCCAGCGGGGCAACGTACCCAACATGTTCCGGGTGATGGCGCACCGGCCGGAGATCTTTGCGACCATGCAGGCGCACTTTGCCGCGGTGCTCGATACGGGCACGGTCTCGAAAAAGCTCAAGGAGCTGATCATCGTGCGCACCAGCCAGGTGAACGAGACGCCGTATTGCCTGGCTAGCCATACGATCCTGGCGCGGGGGTTGGGGTGGACGGACGACCAGCTTGCGCACCTGGCCGAGTGGCGCCAGCGCGACGACTTTAACCCGGCCGAAAAGGCGGCGCTGCGGCTGGCGGAGACGGTGACCCGCGATGCGCACGCGGTCAGCGACGAGCAGTTTGCCGAGCTGCGCCAGTACTACTCAGAGGGCGAGGTTGTGGAGCTGCTTTGCGCGATCGGGCTGTTCAACTACTTTAACCGTTTCAACAACGCGCTGAAGGTGGAGCCGACCAAGCCCGGCGAGGGCGGATGCGGGGCGGCGGCGGAGACTGCGCCCGCCGCCGAAGCGGCCGCGGCGCGCTGACTTCCACTACGGAGCCTGTCCAAGAGATGAAGCTGACGATCCCCGCGGGAGATTTCCGCGCCTACCTGTTCGACTGCGACGGCACCATCGCCGACTCGATGCCGCTGCACTACATCGCCTGGACCACGGCGCTCAGAGAATGGAACTGCGTGTTCGACGAGGAGCTGTTCTATGCGTGGGGCGGCAAACCCGTAGCCAGGATTATTGCCGACCTGAACGCGCTGCACGGCCTGAAGATGCCGGTGGAGACTGTGGCAGTGCGGAAAGAGGGACTGTATCACGAACTGGTTCCGCAACTGAAGGCGGTTCCCGAAGTGCTTGCGGTGATCGAGGCCGAGTATGGGCGAATTCCGTTTGGAGTGGTCTCCGGCAGCGGGTGCGTGTCGATTGTGAAGTCGCTGACGGTGCTGGGGCTCCTCGACCGGTTCGAGGTGCTGGTGGGGGCCGAGGACTACAAGCGCAGCAAGCCGGCGCCGGATGCCTACCTGCTGGGCGCGGAGAAGTTGGGCGTTGCGCCCGAGGATTGCCTGGTCTTTGAGGATACTGCGCTGGGCATCGAGGCAGCGACGGCGGCAGGCATGGCGTCGGTGCTGGTTCCTTCGCCCATGGAACGCAGACGGGGAACGGACGCGGTCCCGCCAGCTTAATACCCGGGAAAGGCGAAGAGACACGGAGGCCGATTTGTCTTCCACCGCTGGTACGGAACCACTCCCCACGAGAGATCGCATCCTTATCGCTCCTTTGCTGGCAATTGCCGGCGCGATGGCGGCGCTGCACGTCGCCACGAACGGACGGTACGGATTCCACCGCGACGAACCGCAGGTGCTGAGCGATGCGCAGCACCTGGGATGGGGATTCGTCGCCGTGCCTCCGGTTACTCGGTTTCTGGAGCGCATCAGCTTGTCACTCTTCGGGCTTTCGCTGGTGGGGCTGCGGCTGTTCTCGGTGCTGGCGCAGGCGGCGATCATAGTCTCAGGGCTGATGGCGCGCGAGCTGGGCGGCAGAGGCTGGCGCAGGTTGGTTTGGTTGAGGACGGGGCGATTGCAGAGGCAAGTTACCGGGGTTGAAGAGCCGCATCTGCCAGCCGACGCTGCCGGTCAGGGTCGTTCCTCCAGACGGCCTCATGTATAATCCGTTTTTTTTGAGCAAGATGCAAAAAGGCGCATTCTGCGTGAATTGTTAAAGGAATGTTAATCAGGTAACTGACTGGTTACCGAATTCCCCGATCGGTTTGTTGATTCTAAAAGGGTTATGTTCACGTTTGCACCGAAAAGTGTGCAGACTGTGAAGGACCTCCCCTGGGGGGGGGGCTGGCCGCCGCCGGATTTCCGCCGGTTCCTGTCTTCTTTTCGCCCCTCAGCCGTCTGATCCATGGAATCCTCTCACTTCCATTCTGCGACGAAAGGGGGAAATTCCATGCAAAAGAGACTGCGTCCAGGCGGTCGCACCTCCGGAGGACTGAATTCTGGTGCGAAGGGCGTTTTGCCGGGACCGATCCTGAAGGACTGTGGTCCGCCTCCCAGCCCATTGAGGTCCGTGGTCTCCCAGGTTCTCAAATGCCCATAATTTTGTTCTTTGTGCATTTCCAGGTTGTGGGCCACGCGGGACGGAGGAGCACCGGGTTGTGGAGAACGATGCGGCTGGGCGGTGGGCCAACCCCACCCTAGCCGCAAAGACAAAGACGCGGCGAGGGTGGGGCACCCGGGTTGTGGAGGAGATCGGGGCGGCTGGGGCATTGGGTTGACCCCACCCTAGCCGCAAAGACAAAGACGCGGCGAGGGTGGGGCACCCGGGGTGTGGAGGAGACTGGGGCGGCTGGGGCTTTGGGTTCACCCCACCCTAGCCGCAAAAACAAAGACGCGGCGAGGGTGGGGCACCCGGGCTGTGGTGGAGAACGAGGCGCTGCGACGTTTGTGTCGAAGCGCAAGGGAAAAGCGGAGGGGCGCGCCGCTGCCAAAGGATCGAATTCGAGGAGTTCTTGGGAACCGCGGGTGTACGACCGCCAACGATGACGTGTCGCCGCCGACTCTTCAATGTGAAAGTGGTCAACAGTCCCCGAGCGGCGACTACTATTCCTTCAGCTTGAGCTTGCTCTTGTTTTCTTCGAGGAAGTCGCGCAAATCTTGCGCCCTATCCAATAGCTTTAGCCATTGCTCGTAGTAAAGCGTGACGGGGAAGCGGCCAAGCCCGTAGACGGAAACTCCGCCTTTGTCGCTCACTTTGAAGCTCATGTTTCCAGTCCGCTGTTTCTGGGCTTCGAGTTCGGCTAACCGCGCTTTCAATTCCTCATAGGTTGGTTCGGTCATCAGGATCTTCCTCGCTCATATTGTCGCAGGGCGTACGCCGCGACGCCCTGCCCGCGTGCGCATCGGATACGAGCCGGTTCACGGCGGTTATCCTTCCTGAAGCGGTTCCCGGCCCTGCTGCCTGGCGCCGCGCGGGCCTGGACCGGAGCTTTCAGGGACGGCTGGAACCGATTGATGCGCTTCACTCGGAATCGATGTCAGGCGCCGATGGTCTTCAAACTCCACGACCATTCTGGCAGTTCTGCGCTCCAGTGTCTGGCTGGCGAGATCCTGACCGCGTCCAGGGCTACTGAAACGCGTTCTTCCCTTTGCCAAATCGATGACAACCAAGGTATAGCTATTCGGCGCAGGCACCCGATAAGGCGATGGGGATGTCATCGATTCGAAGTCAGCACGCGAAGGCATTCCTGCAGCCGCCGTTAAGATCAAGTGAGGAGGCGAAATCCTGACCGCCCATAATCGAAGTCGACGGGACTTTCTTCGCGGAGCGGGCGTTGCGTTTGCCGGCGCCGTCGCCGTTCCGGCACGGTTTGCCGGAGCAAAGGGAGCGCGGGGAATGTCTTCTCTGCTGCCGGCGGCTGCTCGGGCAGCAGCGGTCCCCCTTTGTGCGATGCGTGGGCTGATGGTCGACGCTGGACGTGTTCCGGAGAAGCTCGACTACTACCACCGCGTGATCAGCTTCTGCGCGGAGTGGGGTTTCAACACCCTCCATTTTCGCCTTGCCGACGATCAGGGAAGCGCGCTCCGCTTCGCTTCCGTCACCGGTCTGATCACCCACAGGGATGCCTTTACGCCGGCGCAGCTGAGAGATCTTGCCGAGTACGGCCAACATTATGGAGTCGATGTGATTCCTGAGCTTGAGTCCTTTGGGCACACAGGATACATCACGCGCTCACCCGCCTTTGCGCATTTGCTGGATCGCGACCCCAGCGGCTCCTCGGAGTTTTCCGGCGTCAGCCCGGTCGATCCTGCAACACTCGCGCTGATGACCAAACTGTATGGCGAAATCGCTTCGATCTTTCCTTCGATCTATCTGCACGGCGGCTGCGATGAGGTCAACTGGGGCGGCTCCGCGCGCTCCCGCCAGGCGCTGCAGAGCCGGAGCCGCGCACAGATCTGGGCCGATTATCTGAACGCCCTGAACCGCGCTGCGGCAGAACTGCACAAGGAACTGATCGTCTGGGGCGACTTTGTCCTGCACAAGGAACCGCAGATCCTCGGTTTGTTGGACAAGCGCATCATCATCATGGACTGGAACTATGCAGAAAACAACGCCGTTCCACTTCATGACACGCTCAAAAAGATCGCTGCGCACGGTGCTCGGGCCATCGGAGCCCCCGGGCTTTCCTGCTACCGCTGGGGCCCGCGGGTCGGCGCCGAGCAGCTGCGCAATATCGACGCCTATGCTGACGCCTATCTGGCGTCGAGCGAACCGGGATCGCTCGGCGTGGTGGTCACCAACTGGGTTCCCAGCCGCTATGTTCAGAATTCCATCTGGGACAGCTTTGCCTACGCCGCCGTCGCTCTTAACCGGGGAACCGCGACCGCCCAAACCTCGGGCTTCCGGCGTTTCGTGGAGAACCATTATCAGTCGACCTGGAACGAGAACTGGAGCGAGCTGTTCGACAGTCTATATAGCGCCGCTCCGTACTGGCCGGGAGGCGAGACTGCCTCCTGGCACGGGCTCACGCTGCCAGTCCCCTGGAGCAGCGACGCGCAGCTGACCCAGGTGCTCGGGGCCGGTGCTCCCTCCCCGAATCCTTTCACTCGCCTCTCCAGTCTGCTGGTCCTGCTGGAACCTTCCGTTCTGACCAATCTCCCCGATTTTCACGCCTTAGCTCTCTGCATCCAGTATCTGGAGAGGATGTTCTGGCGTGAAATCGTGGTAGTCGAGCAGGCATCGCGGCGGCCGCTGGATCGGGCGAGAGCCACCGTGCTGATTCAGGCGATCGCGGCCCGCGATCAGGCTCTCGCGGACGCCCTCACCAGTGAGTGGGATGCGGGGCGCTTCGCCGATGCTCCCGCGGCATCGCAGCCGGTCATCGACCTGCATCCGAAGGACCAGATGCTCTTCCAGTGGAAGCAAGCTGCGCGGTACTCATCCTCGCTCGCGCAGAATCCCGATCGCTTCTGCGCGTTGCTGCAGGGATGAGCACCCGAACGATCTCGGCAGGGGCGGACATCGCATTTGAACAATCGTCCGGTGGTGATTTCGGTGATCGTCTCGGCTCGGCTGCGGCAGGAAATCGGCGCGAGGAATCTCATTCGTGGAGAGAATCTCGCATAAGGATAGAACGGCAGACGGGGAGCGGGTTTGCCGCTCACCGAGTGGCCTAAGTGTTATTCATTCGAAGAGTCACCATCAGTGTCGGATGCGGAGAGTGCCGCTGCGCTTTGCCCTACAAGGGCCGATACCGGGAGCGACTACAGTTCCGGATACCAGCGGGTGCCATCGCGCTGCTCTTTCTCCGCCTTCTTCAATATGGTGAGCGTGCGATCTGTCCGGTAATTCGCGACGGCGCTCATCATCGCATCCAGGAGGGCCATGGGAGCCACGTAGGATGTGAACGAGGGCGTATCAATGGGCACAATGAAGGCTTCATCCGACGCTCTGGCCAGCGGCGAGATCGAGGTGTCGGTGATGGCGACGGCGTAACTGCCGTTGGCCTTGCCCTGCAAAAGTCCCTCCACGGTCTGACGCAGGCCCCTGCGGAAGCTGATGGCTACGATCAGATCGTGTTTCGTGCTGCGCCTCATGAGATGGGCGATGTGGCCGGCGCGGGAGGCGGCAATGGCGTCAAATCCAAGCAGGATCAAGATGTAATGGAGAAAGAACACCAGGCTCTCCGCCAGATCTCCGCCCAGAATGAAAATCCGCTTTGCTTTATAGAATCTGGCCGCCAGATTTTTGAGGCGATCGATCTCCAGGGAATTCACGACTCTGTGGACGTTGCTGGCGGCGCTGTCCAGGGTCTCTTTCACTCGACTGGAGAATGTGCTGGTTTCTTCCATAGTCGCCCGCATCTGGTCCAGAGCTGTTCTATGGGCGATGGAAAGCTGATGCAGATAGCGCCGAAACTCTCTGTAGCTGGGAAACCCCATGGCAAGAATGGTGCGGGATACCGTGGCGGCGTCTACCTGGCGTTTGGCCGCAAGCTCACGGATGCTGAGCAGGACATACTCCCGCGGCTCCTCCAGCACCGGACGGATCATGTCCTGGCGATTGCGGTGAATGCGGCTCAGCATGTCATTCAGGCTGTCCGGCACGAATTCAGGACTCGACGGATTTCGTCTGGGCATCGCAGAGGGATCGAAAGCCCGAACATAGGGCCTTCCTGGGCATACTGTCAAGCGCGACATCCAGCACCGCTTCAGATTCTTTCGTGAACAGCTGCAATTTTTGTTGTATTACGCAGCTCCAACTTTAATCTCTCCGTGGGCGCCTGAAGCCGCTGAAAAAACGGCATTGACAGCCGGACAAACTCGGCGCACAATTTCGTGATACGCTCTTTTCCTCCGCTTCCTGCGGTCGCGTTGTCTGCAAGCTGCAACGACAGTTGCAGGGCACAATCGAAAACTGAGATCAATTTCCTGTTTGTCATCCGGGTTCTGAGGAGGACTGGCATGAGAGACCGTACCTGTTCTTTGCTGCGGTGCAGCATTCCATCGAAGATGGCCTCGACTTCGCCCCGACTGCGCGAACCGGAGCAACGGCTGGATTCGTCACCGCCGGCGTGCCGGACTTTCCGCATGCATTCATTGTTGAAATGCGGGATGGGTGATGTGCTGAGGTTGGTCGCATGGGCCGGGGTATCGATGGTTCTTCTCCAGCCGGCACCGGCCTTATTTGCACAGACGGCGGTCACCGGAGGCCTGAACGGAGCTGTCGTCGACTCCACAGGCGCAGTTGTTCCAGGCGCTGCCGTCACACTGGTTGAGACCAGCACCGGCGATAAGCGCGTGCTGACCACGAATGGCCAGGGACTCTACAGCGCCCCGTTTCTCAAGCCTGGCAACTATACAATTTCGGCATCCTCCATGGGGCTGCAGTCGAGCACCACGTCGGTAGAGATTCTGGTCGGCCAGCAGTCCGTGGCCAATCTCACACTCACGCCGACGGCCAGCAAGCAGACTGTCACTGTGAGCGCCAACAATGCGCAGCTGATCCAGACGCAGGACACCAGTCTCACGACGACCTTTACCAGTCAGCAATTTGAAAACCTGCCTAACCCGGGCGGGGATATTACGACATTCGCCTTCACTGCGCCCGGCGTGGTGATGAATACGGGCACCGGAGGGAACGGCAACTTCAGTGTCAGCGGGCTGCCCGGAATCTCCAACCTCATTATCCTCAACGGCGCCGATCAGACGGACTCATTCTTCAATGACTCCACCACCGGCGCGTCCTCCCTCAGCATCGGGGCGGCGGAAATCGCGCAGGCCTCCTTTGTGCAGAACGGCTACAACCCGGAATGGGGTCGTCAGGCGGGCGGCGCGGAAACCTACGTCACCAAGAGCGGCTCCAACAAGTTCCATGGCTTGCTCCAGTGGACGTATAACAGCTCCGGGTTTAATGCCAACGATTTTTTCTACAACCTGAATGGCATACCTCGCCAGAAGGCGGTTTCGAATCAATACGCGGCACAGATTGGCGGTCCGATCATTCGCGACAGGTTGTTCTTTTTTGCCGATACCGAAGGGATTCGCTTTATCGAGCCGTCGCTCAGCTATGTCAATTTTCCAACGCCGGCATTTCAAAACACCACTCTGAATACCATCCCGTCCGGCAGCGTTCCGCTGTACACCCAGATGTTCAACTTGCTGGATGGGTCGCCTTTCTACAAAACATCAGTGCCAGTGACGACTGGAAGCGGTCCGCTCCAGGATGGTTCAGGCAATCTTGCCTGCGGCAGCTTCGCGGGCACTCCGGTCGATGGGGAGCCCAATACTTATTTCGGCGCCGTGCCATCCGGCTCCACGGGAACGGCCGTTCCGTGTATGACGGCGGCGGCGGCCGTCGCGAGCGGAGCGGTGATTGAACACATGATCGTTGGACGCGTCGACTGGAACATCAACGACAAGCAAAGGGTCTTCCTCCGCATCAGCGACGATCAGGGATCCAAGCCGGTCTCCGTCAGCCTGGTCAGTCCGCTGCTGAACGTGCTGAGCAGCCAGCCCATCTGGAATGGCCAGCTCAACCACACGTATTTGTTTACTCCTTACCTGACCAACCAGTTCATCGCATCGGCCTTCTACTATTCGTGGCCTTACGGTCCAGCCAACCTGCAGCAGACGCTGGCGGCTTCGCCCACTCAGTTCAATGATGGCTCGGACGGCGGCACCAACTTTTCCACTGGTCTGGGTCAGGAAGGCAGGGTCGGTTTCGACTGGGGCAGCAACCCCACAACCACAAACTCGGTTCAGTATCAGTTTGTGGACGATGTCTCCTGGCTGAGGGGCAACCACACGCTGAAATTCGGCTTTAACTTCAAGCGCTATGACGTGACCGATGGCTATCCGACGGTGAATACCTACGGCGGCTACTACACATTTAACTCTCTGGGAGATCTGGCCGGCGGCGTGCTGCCGGGGTCCGCGGGTTCAAACTTCCAGCAGACCTTCGACGAGGCCAAGGAGATCGCCATCGCCGGCTATAACTATGGCATCTATGCGCAGGATGAATGGCGGGCCACTCCGCGGCTGATGATTGACTACGGCTTACGCTTAGACCGCGACGGAAACATCTCTTGCAAAACGAATTGCTTTTCGCGCCTGGTCGGCGGCTTTCCTCAGGCCGACGCCACCCTGGACACTCCCTATAATAAGCTGCTCGCCACCGGGTACAACCACGTCTTCTCCTCACTGGAACCGATTGTTTTCCAGCCGCGCTTCGGATTCAACTGGGATTTGAGAGGGAATGGGAAGACGGACCTCCGTGGAGGCTTTGGGCTCTTCGCGGATGCATTTCCGGGTGCGCTGATCGAGAACCAGTATCTGACGTTTCCCGATAACTATGGCGCCTTTGTGCAGGCCGGAAACGTGGCCGAGGGAGCCGGCAGCGCGCCGGCCTTCGCACTTGCATCCTACAACGCGCTGACCACGGGGTTCTCAAACGGGGAGAGCGCCAACCAGATCGCAGCATCATTACCCCCGGGCTCACCTTTCTTTGCGCCCGCCCACTACATCTCGCCGCAGCACATGGTGACCGCGAAATATGCGGAATGGAACCTGCAGCTACAGCAGCAGCTCAGCCCTTCCGATGCCCTGATTCTTACCTACGTGGGGAACCATGGCTACGACGGGATCAGCTACGACTACGGAATCAATGAGAGCCTGGCCGGCAACGCCTATACGGGATCTTCGGCATATTCCAGTTTCGAAGATGTGCCCGTCAACCCGCCCGATCCGGCTTTCGGTCAAATGGGAATCATCAACGACGGCGCCGTCTCCAACTATAACGGCATGTACATTCAGTACAAGCACATCGATCACCACGGTCTGACGACGAATATCTCGTATACCTGGTCGCACGCGCTGGATGATGTTTCGAACCAGGGCCAGGATGAGACCTTCAACGGCAACAGTCTTCCTTTCCAGATCGTGCCGAACCACCCATTCCTGCTGATGTATTCGAACGCGGATTACGACATTCGCAATAGTTTTCTGGCCGACGTCACCTGGATCGAGCCGTTCCAATTCAAAAGCAGAGTCGCAGAGTACGGCGCGGGAGGCTGGACACTCGCGGGCAAGGCTTACTGGCGGTCTGGCCAGCCATTCAGCGTGTTCAATAACAACGCCGCCAACGATCTATATAACGGGACAGGCAACTACTACGTCCTGGCCGATGTGCTCGACAACCGCTTCAACCACTCCTGCAACTCTTTCAGCAACCCCTGTTTTCAAGGCCACTACTTTAACGGCTCCGGGGTATCCACTTCCGACCCGTACAACGACGCGGCACAGACCAACTTCGGCAATGTTCCGCGCAATGCCTTTTACGGACCGCATTACGGCGATGTCGATATGAGTCTTTACAAGAACGTTTTCAAGAACGAGAGGGGGTTGGAGTTCAAGGTCGGCGCACAGGCCTACAATCTGCTCAATCACCCTGCTTTTGGGGCGCCGGCCAATGATGCCAGCCTATCGAACCTGGGACAGATCACGAGCGATGTGGTCCAGCCCACTGGCCCCTACGGCTCGTTTGGGTCCACGAGCTTTGGCCGCATCGTCGTGGTCAATGGCACGCTGAGTTTTTGAGACCTGTGACCCGTACCGCGATGCTTCGAACGGTTCGCCTGTCCGGAGGCCGGCGCAGTCAACTAACTCGCATCAGGGTAGGACGGATGAACCGAATTCTACTGTTATTGGGCGCTGCCGCTCTTGCCGTGTCCGCGTCATGTCCCGGTCAGGCGGATGGGAAGGGTCCCGCCGGCCCCGTCGCGTTAACGGTGCAACTGCCTGTTCCGGGACAGCAGATCCTATACGTTCATGAGGTGATGCCGGTCCGGCCGGGGCCCTTGACGCTTTACTACCCCAAGTACATTCCCGGCGATCACGCGCCGGACGGGCCGATCGGCGACCTGATGGGACTGGAAATCACGGCCGGCGGCCAGAGGATCCCGTGGATCCGCGATGCGGTGGACATGTTCACGTTTCACCTGACGGCGCCGGCCGGCGTGGACCGCATCGATCTCCGTTTCCAGGTTCCGGCACAAGACCGCGTTACGCCGAATCTCATGGGGCTGGAGTGGAACGAGGTAGCGCTGTACCAGGCCGGCTATCCGACCAAAGAGGAGATGTATCAGCCGACTCTGGTGATCCCCGACGGCTGGCAGTACGCGACTGCGCTCAAGACAGAGCAACGCGCCGGCGGGCGCATCGTGTTCAAAGCTGTGCCGTTCAATACGCTGGTCGATTCACCGGTGATCGGGGGAAGGTATTTCCGGGAGATCGATCTCACCCCGGCGGGCTCCCCGGTGCAGCGCTATCTCGATATGGTGGGCGACAGTGCGGCCGCAATCGATATCTCCGATGCGCAGATCGCCGCCTACCGGCGTCTGGTCGTGCAGGCGCAGGCCCTGTTTCATTCTCATCACTACCACGATTATCACTTCCTTCTGACGTTGAGCGATTACGTGTCGACGGGAGGTCTCGAACATCACGAGTCGAGTGATGACCGCGCGCGCGGCGGCGGCAGGATGTTTGCCGACCCCGGTCATTTCATGCTCGACGCCTCGCTGTTGCCGCATGAATACACTCACTCGTGGAACGGAAAATTCATGCGTCCGGCAAAGCTGTGGCAGCCCAACTTCGAAGATCCCGAACATACGCAGATGGTGTGGGTCTATGAAGGTCTCACGGTCTACCTCGGCGACATGCTGACGGCACGAAGCGGATTATGGTCCCCGGATATCTGGCGCCAGGTGGTTGCCTACCGGGCGGCCATGATGGCGCACCAGACCGGCCGCGCGTGGCGGCCGCTGATCGACACCACCATCGCCGCGCAGTTGGGCTACGGCGCACCGATCGCGTGGGCGAACTGGCGGCGTCGAACCGATTTCTACCGCGAAGGCCAACTGCTGTGGCTTGCCGTGGATATGAAGATTCGGACCCTGAGCGATGATCGACGCTCGATTGACGATTTTGCCCGCCGGTTTTTCGGGGCGGATAACGGCAGTTTCGTCACGCATACCTACACGTTCAACGACATTGTCACTGCCCTCAACGCGGTCCAAACGTACGACTGGGCAGGCTTCCTGCACAATTGGTTATACGGCGTGGACGGCGAGGTTCCGCTGCTGTCCGGCATCGGCGCCAGCGGATGGCGCCTGGTCTATACCGACCAGCCTTCGCAATACCAGAAGGCGCTCGAGAACGTCGGCGAAGGCGAACTGAGTCACATGGGTGTCAACGCCATGTTTTCGGTGGGCCTGTTTCTCGATCAGCAAGGCAATGTCGAAGACGTATTATGGAACGGACCGGCGTTCAAGGCCGGGCTCGCGCCGGGCATGAAGCTTGTGTCGATTGACGGAAATCCGTACAGCACCGAACTCCTGCGCAGCGAGATCGCCCGGGCGCAGCAGAGCAAAGAGCCGCTGCAGATCACCGCGAAAGGCGATGGCGTCAGCCAGATTTACACGGTCCATTACGACGGCGGACTGAAGTACCCGCACCTTGTCCGCGTGCCAGGCACAACCGATTACCTGCAGCAAATCCTCGCCCCCGCGCCACCGGACAACGGTTCGTGAATTGCCCAACTGCCGGCTTCGGCGTCACCTGGCGCATCTGCTACCCGGCAGTGCGACGGCGCCGGATCGTCAGGGACATGATCACCGGCAACCAGCCAGAACGCTAGCAAAGGAGTTTACGATTAACATCGCGAAATGCACTCTGATTGCCTTGGTGTGGACCCTTTGCGGAACTGCCGCTCAGGCCGCGGCGCCGAAGGCGGGTTCAGGCTTCGACTATGACCGAGTGGTAGATGCGGTGGTTGCGCGCTATCACTTGCCGGGAATCGCTGTCGGTGTGATCGACAACGGCAGCGTGGTTTATACGCGCACCGCGGGCTCGCTGCAATCAGGAAAACCCATCAACGCCGATACTTTGTTCAAGATCGCCTCCAACACCAAGGCCATGACCGCTACCCTGCTGGCGAGGCTGGTGGAGGAGGGCAAGCTGCAATGGGACGATCCGGTGACCAAGTACCTGCCGTCGTTTCGCATGTATGACCCG
This sequence comes from Occallatibacter sp., assembly GCA_035508555.1. GTDB lineage: Bacteria > Acidobacteriota > Terriglobia > Terriglobales > Acidobacteriaceae > Telmatobacter. The sequence goes on from DATJMU010000149.1 coordinate 13,068, forward strand.
TGGGTCACGAAGAACATGCAGGTGGGCGATCTGCTGGTGCATCACAGCGGATTGGGCGAAGGTTCCGGCGACCTGATGCTGTGGCCGGCGCCCAATCACTTTACCCCGGCGGACGTGATGGCCGGATTGCGTTATCTGAAACCCGCCTATAGTTTCCGTGCGGGCTACGCCTACGACAACGTGCTGCTCGTGGTGGCCGGCCAGCTAGCCGCAGCGGCCGGCGGCGCGCCCTACGCCCAACTGCTGCGCAGCGAGGTCTTCGAGCCTCTGGGCATGTCGCGCTGCCAGATCGGCACCTGGAACCGGCTCGAGGTCGGCAATGTCGCGCAGCCGCACGTGCAGCTCGACGGGCAGACCGTGGTCGCCGGCAGCAGTGGGCCCATCGTTCACGCCACCACGATGGATGCGGCCGGCGGTGTGTATTGCAGCCTGCACGATATGCTCACCTGGGCGATGAACTGGCTGGCGCCCACGCCGCAGCAACTGGCGTGGTTATCGCCTCTGCAGCGCCGCGAGGAGTGGGCGACGTACACCCCCCTGCCGATCTCAAATCGCGAATATGGCTGGAACGAGACGATCTTCCGGGGCAACGGCCGCGGCTGGCGTATCTCCAATGTGGATCACCAGATGACCGTATGGCATACGGGAGATCTTTCGGGCATGTATTCGGGCGTGATGCTGCTTCCGTTTCAGAAAAGCGGCTTTGTCATTCTGATCGACACGGACGCCGAAGATGCCCGTACCGTGCTGACCGAGGTCTTGCTGAAGCACTTCACCGCGCCAGACAACGGCCGTTCCGTGGCCAGTTACACCGACGAGCTGGCGCGCGACGAGAAGGCGCAGCGCATGGCGACTGTACCCGATACCTCCTCCCGGCAGCCGGCTACTACACAGGAGCTGGCCGCGCAACTGGGCGTGTGGCGCGATCCATGGTTCGGTCCGGTATCGATCTGCGAGGGCAACGGCGAGGTGCGTTTCACTTCCACCATGTCGCCGCGGCTGGCAGGGCAGGTGATGCGCGTCGGCACGCAGTACCTGGTGCATTGGGATCACGGCGACGCGGAGGCGTGGCTGCGCTTTCCTGCCGATGGCCAGGGCACCCTGCACATGGCCAAGGTCGATCCCAATGCCGATTTCAGTTACGACTACCAGGACCTGGCATTTACCCGCGAGCAGAGCTGCAAGTGACAGGAACCTACCCTATATGCCGGCCGGAATTGTCTCGAAGGCGAGAATGTCTTTGACGGATTGCGCATCGGCTTCGAGCTGGTTGTTCCTGTTCAACACTTCGTTGCGCAACGGATGCGGCGCCCGGTGAAAAGGAAGACGAGGATGAAAATTGCTCTATTGCGGCGGATGGTGGTAGGGGTGATGGTCCTGACCTTGTCTGCTTTTTCGCGTGCGGCCACGCCGGAGGTGAAGATCAAGAGCGGCCTTCTGCGCGGAGAGAGCATGGCGGCACTGCCGCACGGGGGAGTCTTTCTGGGCATTCCCTATGCGGCGCAGCCCGTAGGAGCGCTGCGGTGGCGGCCGCCGCAGCCGGCTCCGCACTGGAGCGGGGTGCGCGAAGCGGAGCATTGGGGACCGGCTTGTCCGCAGAGACCGAGTCCGTGGTTGCCGGAGATGCTGGGGATTCGGGCGATGCCCACGAGCGAGGCCTGCCTGTATGTGAACGTGTGGACGCCGGAGCTGCATCCGGCCAAGAAGCTGCCGGTGCTGGTGTGGGTACACGGAGGCGGGAATGTCGAAGGCTCTGGAGAGTGGCCCCCGCTGGGACCCACGCTGGCGGAAACCGGCATGGTGGTGGTCAGCCTCAATTACCGGTTGGGAGTGTTCGGATTTTTTGCGTACCCGCCGCTGGATGGCGAGTCGCGTGAACAGGTTTCGGGGAACTACGGAAACCTGGATCAGATCGCGGCGCTCCAATGGGTGCGGGGCAATGTCGCGGCCTTCGGCGGCGATCCACAGAGGGTGACGATTGCGGGCCAGTCGTCGGGTTCCGAGGACGTATGCATTCTGATGGCGTCGCCGCTGGCCAGGGGACTGTTTGAGGGGGCAGTGCTGGAGAGCGGGACGTGCGTGGATTCCGTGTACCCGACGCTCCAGAACGAGGAGACAAGCGGCGAACGGCTGGCGCGGGCTCTGGGCGTGAAACCCGGTCCGGACGCGCTTAGAAAGCTGAGAGCCGTTCCAGCCGGGCGTCTTCTGGCCGCGGCCAGGGATGGAGACGTGGACCTCGAGCCGGCCATCGATGGTTGGATGCTGCCGGAGCAGCCGGGCATCACATTTGCTCACGGGCGGCAGGCGCCGGTTGCGGTTCTGGTGGGGACGAACGAGGACGAGGTGTCGATTTTTGCCAGCCCGCTGGTGGGTGGGACCGCGTACCGGCCGAAGACGGTGGCGGATTATCATGCCTGGCTGCAGCGGGAGTTCGGCAGCAGTTTTGCGGGTCCGGTGTTCGCGGCTTATCCGGCGCATGAGGACAGGGAGGTGCCCGGCGTCTTTCGGACGATGTTCAGCGATTACGATTTTGCCTTCAGCGCGTGGCTGCTGGCCGGGGACACGGCGCTCACCGGGCGCGAGGCCTATCTGTATCGCTTCACCTATGTGGGTGCGGGGCCGTTTGCTCAATTGGGGGCGTTCCACAGCGAAGAGCTGATGTTCCTCAGCCGGCACTACTGGACAAGCTGGGTCCCGCAGCCGGGGGATGCGGCCCTATCGCGAACTCTGGTGGGCTACTGGAGCCGTTTTGTGAAAACCGGGGATCCCAATGGCGCGGCATTGCCGGCATGGCCGGTCTTCCGCAGCCGCGAGAACGACTGCCAAGAGTTGGGCCGGCGCGTGGGTCCAGAACGATTGCCGCGGGTACAGAAAATGGCGATCTTCTATGAGTTTCTGCGTACGCGCTTGAAGGGCCTCCCGGTGGAACCGTAACATCGCTGCGCCGAAATTCGCCGGGTTCTCTTTCAATTCGGACCCCTCGTGGTAAGCCGGCGAGGGTCCGGCGGCTTTCCACGCATGACGGTCAACTGAAATCATCATGGAGATAACCGGCTAATAACCCGAGCCATGCGACGAGGCTGCGAGTAAGAAGCTATATCCTCTTTCAGTTGAGGTTTTCTCCAGGAGCAGGAGCTTCGCAGCCAACTAGAGCATTTTCATCATAGCTGTACCCAGTTGAAGGTCAGTCTGAACCAGGCTTTTGCGTTGTCTGCAGATATTTTCTGAAGAGCTTCTGTGATTGCTTGGTCGAGGGCTTGTTCAGTCCGAGCTTTGGCGGAGCGGAGC
>DATJMU010000150.1:0-67506 GCA_035508555.1 Occallatibacter sp.
TCGGCGACACGATTACCCTCTTCCGCGGCAGGCAATTGCCGCGCGCGGCGGCGCTGCTCGCGCTCACCGCCGACCTTCCCGACCACTACTCGCAGATGGCCAGCTACCTCCGCCTCAACGGGATGCTGCCTCCGTCCGCGCGGCCGATGAAATAACGGCAATTTGCACCGAGCTCAAATGCGAACTCCGCCGCCCTCAATTCGCCCTGGGCGACTCCGCTACCAATCGCTGTTCCGGCTGCGGCTTCGCCGGCGTCGACTGCTGCTGCCCGTTGGCCGGCGCGGTCTGAGCGCTGGATGGGGCCGTCTGCTGCTGCGATCCATTCGCTGGCGCAGACTGCGAAGTCGCCGCAGCCGGCTTTGAACTGGCCGGAGGCGCGGCCGGTGGCTGCACATCCGGGTTCTGTCCCAGTTGCGTGCTGTCGTCCTGCGTATCCTTCGGGAAGTACACCGGCCTCATCACTCCAACACTGTTCTTGTCGCTATCCTGCGGCAGGCTTTCGCCCGCCCCGCGGAGCGTCGGAGGCGGCGCCGGAGCCTCCGTATTCGGGTCGCGCTGCACATCGCCTTCCTGCATCGGCCTCCGGTTCGACGCTTCCACCACCGGCTTGCCGCTCTCCATCATCAGCGGCGTCACCACGTCCTTGGTGAATATCTCCAGCGGCTGCCCTACCCGCGCAATCTCCACCCGGATCACCCGGTTCCCGTTGACGCGTACGAACTCCACCGTCTCCGGCGGTCTCCCATACATCCAGATCGTGACCGGCATCTGGTCGTCGACCTCGCGGTACTTGTTCACCGGATCACCCTTGGCAAACTGCACCATATCCGTCGTCATCCCCACCCATACCTCGTGGTCCAGGATGGCCTTCTTCAACGGCGCCGGCAGCGTGTCCGTAAATGCCTCGATGGGCGTCTTCACGTTGAACGAGATCAACGGCGCCAGCAGATTCTCTACCTCCTGCGACGTCATCTCGGGAACGCGGCCGGGGAATGCGAGCGTGAGGCGCGCGCCGGTAGGAACGTCATTGGCGCTGCCGGCGATGGGCTGGTCCATAGTCGGGTCGTCATAGGGACCGCCCATGCCGATCTGGACATGCCGCAGGAACCGGTGCTTCGGGTCCGGACCGCCGTTCAGGTCGAAGACGATCTTCGACCTGTCGATATTCACGTTGGTGATCACCAGCCGGTCCCCCGGCTTGGCCGACAGCCCATTCACCGTCGCCATATTCAGGTAGGCCTCGCCCGCCGGCTCCAGCTTACCGTTCGCTTCGAGCGTGATCCCCTTGTGCCCGCGCGGAAACGGCCGCATCGCAAACCCCTGCTCCGACTGCAGCGCCCGGATCAGCATCAGCCGCGTCTTGGGGTCAAGCTCCTGCTTTGAGAGATCGATGTGCGTCGGCGTCACCTGCGCGTACCGCCGGTCCACCGGGCCGCTCACCGCTACGGGCCCCTTGCCGCTTGTGTCGATCGTCAGCACCTGGCCGCGCGCCGCGCCGCCCGCCAGCAGCACTCCTGCGCCGCATCCAGCCGCCAGCCAAAGGAGCGCTCGTCCGCCCCGTCGGCCGCCCGTTTCCGTGCTTTTCGGTAGAGATCGCTTGCTCATGGGGGCCTCCCACGTCTACCAGTAGCGTTGGGCAAAAGATAGCCCCGTTCGCGGCAAAACGCAAATCGGTCCCCGCCCCACCCTGCAAAAGCTTTCGATCCGGTGGGAAAGCGGCCGGATCCGCAGTCACTCCTGGGAATCGGCCGGGCGTTCGGCCTGAACGCGTTCCGCTGAGGATTCAGCCCTGGCGCCGTTGCTCGTATTGGGTGAAACGCCGGTCTCCGGGTGCCCCTCGAGCCCGGCGCCAGACCCGCTCCGGTCCGCCGTCCCCGCGGCTGGCGCAATCTGCACCAGCATCGGCCCCGTCGCCTGCGCAGCTCCCACCGCGGCCTCATGCTGGGCCCGCCCCGCCGCCTCCAGGTCCACCGGAATCCCCGCCGGTTCCAGCACCGGCGCGTTATACCGGAAGTCCAGCTCCCGGGTCGCCGCATACACCAGCGGCAGCGCCAGCAGCAGCAGCCCAAACGTGATCCACGTTCCGTCCAGCCCAAACCCGCCGCCCGTCGCCCAGAACGGTCCCATCGGGTTGCCCTGCACTACCGGCGACTTGTCGTCGATCCCCGTCACCGCCAGCCCGAAGATCAATGCCCGGCTCGCCTTCCAGCCGAAGTTCAGCCCCCAGCTCACCCACAGCGCCCGTGTGCGCAGGTAGGCCGTCGCCAGCACCAGGCTCAGCAGCACGCTCACGGCGATGCTTGCCCGGCTCGTTCCCGGCCGCAGCGCCTGCACAATCGCGTAATACGCCGCGAAACCCAACGCCGCCCCCAGCGGCCCCACCGCGTGCGCAAACCGCTGGAACCCATATCCACGGAACGCAATCTCCTCGCCCAGCGCCAGCAGCGCAAAGAATCCCGTATCCGCCGCCAGCCACTCCCACGACCCGGCCCGCGTCGAGAGCACAATCGCAATCCCGCCAAAGATCACCGCCGGAATCACGCACGCAATCGCGATGCCCCACCCCAGCGCCAATCCCATCCCCGCCTCGCGCGGCCAGCCCTTCCGCAGCGGCAATCCCTGTTCGCTCACGGGCTGCAGTTGCCCGTTGAACCAGAACCCCATCGCCGCGTAGCCCAGCAGCAGCAGGAAGACCAGCATCGCCTGGTCGGTCAGCGGCGCCCACGGCCCCGGCGCCAATCCCTCGGCCCCGCGCCGCGCCAGCACCTGCGCCACGAAGAAATACAGCACCGCCACCACGAATTGCGCATAGGCGCGCAGCCGGCCGTCGGCGGTCGCGGGCGCACTCATGCGCTCTCGCCTTCGCGATCGGCCCCCTGCGCGCTATCCCACCGGATCGATCCCACTTCCACCATCCGAATGCGTATTCGTTCGCCTGACGCCTGCGCCGGAGTCACCCTTCCGTATAGAACTGCCCGATCTTGCGGAACTTGCTTTGTCGCGCCGCCAGCAGCGCGTCGATCGGCATCGACAGCAGCTCCGTCATGTGCTTCCTGAGCGCCGCCGTCAGAGCCTCAATGCCCGAATCGCGGTCAATATGGATGCCGCCGCCCGGCTCGCTCACAATCTCGTCCACGCATCCCAGCGCCATCGCGTCCGCGGCTGTCACCCGCAGCGCCGCCGCCGCCCGGTCCTTGTGCACAACATCCCGCCACATAATCGCCGCCGCGCCCTCCGGCGGAATCACCGAGTAGATCGCGTTCTCCAGGATCAGTACCCGGTCCGTCACCGCCAGTCCCAGCGCCCCGCCCGAGCCGCCCTCGCCCGTGATCACCGCAATCGTCTGCGTCCGCAGTCGCGCCATCTCCCGGATGTTGCGCGCAATCGCCTCGGCCTGCCCGCGCTCTTCGGCGCCCAGCCCCGGATACGCCGCCGTCACGTCGATCAGCGCAATCACCGGCCGGCTGAACTTCTCCGCAATCTTCATGCACCGCAGCGCCTTCCGGTACCCCTCCGGGCTCGGCATCCCAAAGTTCCGCCGGATCTTTTCCTTCGTCGTCCCGCCCTTGCGGATGCCGACCACCATGACCTCGGCGCCGTCCAGCCGCGCCATCCCGCACGCCACCGCCTCATCGTCGCCAAACGCGCGATCCCCGTGAATCTCGCTGAAATCCGTGAAGATCCGCTCGATCAATTCCATGGGATTCGGCCGCTGCGGGTGCCGCGCCTGTTCAACTCTTTTCCATGCCGGCGATACCGCCTGCGCCTGGCTGCTGACTCCTGTTTCCTGTTCGCTCATCGCCGCCTTAGGCCCTCGGCAGCCTGCTGCCGCCAGCCCTCCAGTGATTCTACGGGCCACGGCCCCTTGTAACAAATACTTCCGCACCACTCGCCGGGTAATTGCATTTCAAGATAGGGGAAGATTTTGTCTTGAAAGGGCACGGCTTTAGCCGTGCCGAAAAAGGGCGGAATAGAAAGACTTGGGCTTTAGCCCCCGAGGCATGGTTTTGCGGGAAGCTAAAATACATCGCTCAGGAGCTAAAGCCGTGCCCTTTCAAGGCCACTACCGTTCGCGATCTCAAGTCCAAATGCGATTGCCCTGGCACCACTCGTCTCTACCGTTCAATTCCCGAGACCCGAAGTGTCCCGAGACCTGAAGTGCGCCCACTACACTGGAAGCGCGGAGACCCCTTGCCCCCAGCCATCGAGTTCCGAGAAGTCTCCTACGCCGTCGCCGATACCCGCCTGCTTCTCGATCGCGTCTCCTTCTCCGTCGAAGAAGGCGCCACGACCGCCATCCTCGGCCGCAGCGGCTCCGGCAAAACCACCCTCCTCCGCACCGTCAACCGCATGATCGAGCCCACCGGCGGCCAGGTCCTCGTCGCCGGCCGCGACGTAAGCCAGGCCAATCTCATCCCCCTCCGCCGCGGCATCGGCTACGTCATCCAGGAGACCGGCCTCTTCCCCCACTTCACCGTCGAACGCAACGTCGGCCTGGTCCTCGAAGCCCAGGGCCGCCCGCGCGCCGAGCGCACCCGCCGCAGCCGCGAGCTCCTTGAAGCCGTCAGCCTCGACCCTGCGCAGTTCGCCCGCCGCTACCCTCACCAGCTCTCCGGCGGCCAGCGCCAGCGCGTCGGCCTCGCCCGCGCTCTCGCCGCCGACCCCAAAATCCTCCTCATGGACGAGCCCTTCGGCGCCCTCGACCCCCTCACTCGCGCCGAGATGCAGGACATGTTCCGCGAACTGCTTCAGCGCCTCCGCAAAACCGTTCTCCTCGTCACCCACGATCTCGACGAAGCCCTCTATCTCGGCGACCGCGTCGTCCTGCTCGATCAGGGCCGCCTCGCCGCCAACCTCCCGCCCGACGAGTTCCTCCGCTCGCCCCAGCCCGAGATCGCCACCTACATCCGCGCCTTTCACCGCGGCCAGCGCGCCGCCCAGTCCGAACAAAGCGCAGAGCAGGAGGCGCGCCCATGAACCAGAGCTTTCTAGGTCAATACGGCGGCCAGATCGCCGAGCTCACCGTCGAGCACCTCTGGATGACCGGCGCGGCCATGCTCTTCGCCACCCTCATCGCCGTTCCCGCCGGCATCTGGCTCACGCGCGCGCCTCGGTTTGCGGGCCCCGTCATCGGCATCGCCAACGTGCTCCAAACCATCCCCTCTCTCGCCATGTTCGGCTTTCTGCTGCCCCTCCCCTGGCTCGGCGAGCGCGCCGCCCGCATCGCCATCGTCGCCCTCACCGCCTACGCCCTGCTGCCCATCGTGCGCAACACCTATGCCGGCATCCGCGGCATCGACCCCGCAGTCACTGAAGTCGCCCGCGCCCTCGGCCTCACCGGCGCCCAGCGCCTCTTCAAAGTCGAGCTGCCCCTGGCCGCCTCCTTCATCCTCGCCGGCCTGCGCACCGCCACCGTCACCTGTGTCGGCATCGCCACCATCGCCGCCGCCGTCGGCGCGGGCGGCCTCGGCGAGCTCATCTTCCGCGGCGTCGCCTCGGTTGACAACCGTCTCGTCCTCGCCGGCGCCATCCCCGCCGCGCTCCTGGCCCTCGCCGCCGACGCCGCCCTCGGCCTGCTCGAGCATCGCTTCCGGGTCCCCACCCCATGAACCGCCGCCGCTTTCTCTCCGGCGCCATCGCCGCCGCGCTCACCGGCTGCGAGCCGCCCCGCCCCAACCACCCCGTCATCGGCGCCAAAAACTTCACCGAACAGGTCATCCTCGGCGAGCTTCTCGCCCAGGAGATCGAGGCCAAGTCCGGCCTCCGCGTCGAGCGCCGCTTCTATCTCGCCGGCAGTTACATCTGCCAGCAGGCCCTCGTCGCCGGCCGCATCGACGCCTACGTCGAATACACCGGCACCGCCCTCACCGCCATCCTCAAGCAGCCCATCGACAGGAACCCCCAACAGGTCCTCGCCACCGTCCGCCTCCTCTATCAAACTCGCTACCACGTCACGGTCACCCCGCCGCTCGGCTTTGAGAACACCTTCGCCATGGTCATCCGCAGTGAAGACGCCCGCCGCCTCCACCTCACCACGCTCAGCCAGGCCGCGCGCTACACGCCTCAATGGCGTCTCGGCGTGGGCTACGAGTTCCAGCAGCGCCCCGACGGCCTCCCTGGCCTGAGCAAAGCCTATGGCCTCAACTTCGCCGCCCCGCCCCGCGTCATGGACCTCGGCCTGCTCTACCGCGCTCTCATCAGTCACCAGGTCGACATGATCGCCGCCAACTCCACCGACGGCCAGATTGCCGAGTTCAACCTCGTCGTGCTCGAAGACGACAAGCACTTCTTCCCGCCCTACGACGCAGTCCCGCTCGTCCGCGACGATGCTCTCGCCCGCTGGCCCTCGATGCACACAGCCCTCGATGCCCTCGGCGGCAAGATCACCGCCGCCGACATGCGCGCCATGAACGAAGCCGTCGACGCCCGGCACCGCGACCCCGCTGAAATCGTACGTCAGTTCCGGCTGCGCAAAGGACTATAAGAGGCCTCATCTCTGGCTGATGTTTTAATCCTTCCCTGAATAGGGTAGAATTATTCCATGCCGGCCAAATCCTACACCCCCGCGGAAGCCTCAGCCATCGCCAGGCTGCCTCTTAAGGCCGTGCACAAGGTGATTGACGGCAATCTGATTCGCCCGCGCAGGGCGCGCCAGGGGCATCGGATACAGCGGCTGCTTTCGCCGGAGCAGATTGTCTACCTCCGGCTTGAAGCTGAGGGCGTTCGGCTTCTTCCCCTCGAATCGCGCCGCAAACTGGCCCGCGCCATCGAATCGGCGCCTGATACCGACTCCGTTGCCGTCGCGGGCGGCTCCGCCCTGATCGTCCAGGTAAAACGCGTTCGCAGGGACGTGCAGCGCGAACTCAAGCGTCTTCACAAAGCGGAGCACATGGCAGTCTCCGACCCCGAGATCATGAGCGGCGTTCCCGTGTACAAAGGCACGCGGATCCCAGTCGATCTCGTCGCGGAGATGACCGCGCAGGGCGCAACTGTCGAAGAAATACTGGAAGGCTACCCGGCCCTCACCCGTGAACAGGTGAAGCTGGCGCCTCTTTACGTGGCCGCATTTCCGCGACGCGGGCGGCCGCCCCGCCGCCCATGGGCAAAACAAGGGCCCATCGCTGTTGTCCGCTTTCCCGAGACAAAGAAGAGATAGTGGAAAGTCTGCTCCCAAAGTTACTGCCAAAGCTGTTGATTGACGAGTGCCTCCATACATCCCTCCTCGATCTCGCTCACGCCGCAGGCTATGCTGCCGATCACGTGAACTACCTCGGTCTGGGCGGCTCGAAAGACTGGCAGCTGATGACTTTTATTCTTGCGCGCGACTACACATTCGTCACGAATAACCGGACGGATTTTCTGGCGCTTTACTCCAAGGCGCCTGTCCACACGGGGCTTGTGGTCATAGTTCCCAATGCCAAACCGGCTCTCCAGCGGGAACTCTTCCGCGCCGCGCTTAATTACATCGGTCAGCGGGAACTGGTCAATGCGGTGGTTGAAGTCGATCTTCGCGGCAAAACGATCGAGTGCCGCCACTACCTTCTGCCCCCCGGATAGCGAATCGTCGAAGCTTAGGATGCGGTTCCGCCGCCGTCGTCGCGAGCAGCCGGCAGAACTTCACCTTCGTCTTCCGCGGCCTCGTCCACCTGCTCCTCAATTCCGGCGGCCTGCCCCGCCAGCACCGGCCCCAGCAGCACATCCACGCGGTAGCCCGCCTCTTCCGCCGTCTTCAGCGCCTCGCCAATCGTTGCGGCCATACGCATCACCTCGGTGCGCGCCGGCGCCGCCTCGCCGGCCACCCGCAGCAGCGCAGGCAGCAGCAGCCACCACAGCAGCTCCTCGTACTCCTCGCGGACCAGGTAGAAATGCCCCTCCGCTTCGTGCACGCCCGTCAGCCATCGCACATCCGGATCAAGCCACAGTCCCGGCGCTAGCGCCACCTGCTCACCCTCCGCGGAATCCTGACTCTCCTCAGCCGGTGGCGCAGAAGCTTCCCCCGCTTCGCTCGCCGGCTTCGGCGTCTTGCCCGCAGACTCCGTCTCCGCCGCGTTCTCTTCCACCACCCCAGCGCCCGCCCCCGCCAGCAACAGCACCTTGATCCGCGCCGCCGCCCGCCACGCATCCTCGCCCTCGAATCCCAGTCCTCCAAAGGCCTGCGCAAACGGCTCCCTCAGCCGTAGCCGGTCAAACAGCTCCAGCGCCACGCGTTCCGGCGCGCCCCCATCCACGCACTCGGCCAGCAGCTCCAGCGCGCACCATCCCAGCACCGGACCCCACATCGCCGTCGCCGTCAGCTGCGGGCTCGCGCTCGGCAGCACGCTCCGCGCCGCGGCCGTCCACGGCGCCGGAAACAGCGCCTCAACCACCGGCAGCCGCATCGCCGCGCGCAGCCGCCGCCGAAATGCCTCACCCACCGCGCCGGAATCCATCGGCTCAAACGCCGCCGTCTTTCCCTCCTGCGCCAGCCGCAGCCGGTAGGCTCTCAACGCGACGCGAATAAACCCCTCGCACCGCATCCGGGCCTGCTCGGCAAACTCCTGCCGCTCCCGTTCGGTCTTCGCCGCCATTACCGCCGCCGTGCGCGGCTGCTCGGCCACACCGGCCAGCTCCCGCACCAGCGCCGGCGCCAGCAGCTCCCGCAGAGCCTCGTGCACCGGCTGCATCTCCAGGTCCACCAGCGCCTCTTCCAGGCTCCGCACCCCCCGCCCGTTCAGCCAGTCGCACAACCGGTCCCAGGGATGCTCGGCCGTCGCCCGCAGCTCCTGCCAGTCCAGAAACACGTGGCACTGGTACGCGTGCAGTTCCAGCTCCACTCCCCCTTCCATCAGATCCTTCGCCCGCCGCAGATACTGCAGCCCCGTCAGCGAGTCCCGCCACGCAACAATCGCCCCTGCGTCGCCGCTCAGCGCCAATCCCTCGCTCAGCCGCCGCTGCCTCAGCCCGCCCGCGCCCTTATCCGCGTACGCAGCCGACACATCGATCCGTCCCCGCGCCGTCGAGAAGCGGTTGTTATAAACCACCAGCGCCCGCTCGCGCCCGCTCCGGTTCGAGTACGCAAACACGTTCTCGTCCACCGATCCCGAAGGCTCAAAGAAGTCGTAGAGCAGAAAATCCGCGCTCTCGGCAAACAGCCACCGCCGCTTCAACAGCGGCGCAATCTCCCGCTCATGCCGCTCCACCAGCCACGGGTCCGGCGACTCCTCGTACCGCGGCCACCGGTACTCCATCCCGTACTTCTCCGTGAACCCCTCGATCTGCCCATGCCCGAACATCGGCAGCCCCGGCAAGGTCGACATCAGCACCGCCACGCCAAAGCACTTGTCGCCCGTGCCAAACTGGTCAATTGCCGTCCTTTCATCGGGATTGCTCATGAAGTTCACGTACCGCTTCATGATGTCCGGATCGAACTCCAGCGTATTCTTGATCACCGACCGGTACTTCGCGTTCTGCTCGTCGCGCAGCATGTTCATGAACGCCGAGTTGTACACCCGGTGCATCCCCAGCGTGCGCACAAAGTACCCTTCCATCAGCCAGAAGGCCTCGGCCAGCAGCAGCGTCCCCGGCACCTCCGCCGCCACGCGATCCACCACCTCCCGCCAGAACTCGTGCGGCATCGCGCGGTCGAACTCGGCGTCCGTCATCCCATACTCGGCCCGCGAAGGAATCGCCCCGCTCGACCCCGGCCCCGGAAACCACAGCCGGTGAAAGTGCCGCTTGGCCAGCGTCATCGCCGCGTCGAACCGGATCACCGGAAACAGCCGCGCCACGTGCAGAATCGTCTGGATCACCTGCTCCCGCACCGCCGGATTCAGGTAATCGAGCTGTGCCGTGTCGTTCCACGGAAAGCTCGTCCCGTCGTTGCCGTGGTAGACGTACCTGGTCTCGCCGCTCGCCTTGTCGCGCCGCTGAAAGACCACTGCCGCATCCGTCTGCTCATAGTAGTGGTCCTCGATCTTGATCTCCACGCGGGCGTCGTTTGAGACATCCGGCCCGTTGAAGCTGTACGCCGGGTAGGGCAGATCCTGCCGCCCGATAAACCACTCCGGGTGCTCCATCACCCACGGCGAATCGATCCCCATGTGGTTCGGAACCATGTCGCTCGCCAGCCGCACTCCGTGTCTGTAGGCCCGGTCGCGCAGGTTCACATACGCCGCCTCGCCGCCCAGGTCCTCGGCAATCGTGTAGTCGTACAGCGAGTACGCCGAGGCCACCGCATCGCGGTTCCCGCACAGTTGCTTGATCGTCTTTGAAGCCCGGCTCCGCTCCCACACCCCGATCAGCCACAGCGAGTTCAATCCCCGCTTGGCCAGCAGCGCCAGCTCCTCGTCCGGAATCTCGTCCAGCCGCCCGATGTGCCTTCCATATTTCCGGCTCAACTGCGCCAGCCACACGTAAGTGCTCTTCGCAATCAGCACCGTGTTCGGCATCCAGTCCGTATCCGGCGAAAACTTCTCGTACTCGAAGGCCGGGTCCCCGAACACCGGCACCTCCGACTTGCTCGTGAACGGCTCCCAGTGCGCCCGCTGCCGCGCCGCCTCCTCCCGCGTCTGGGCCACCTGCGGATTGTAGAGCGTCCAGATCGCGATCGACTCTTCGCGCAGGATCTCGCCGGCCATCAACAGCAGCCGCTCCAGCTCGTCCCCCAGCAGCCCGCCCCACAGCCCGCGAATAATCTGCAGTTGGTCGCTCAGAGACTTCGGCGACCGCCGCGCCGGCTCCCGAAGCAGGTCCAGCAGGTTCATCGCCTTGGCCCCGGCCACCGGTATCAGCGGCCGCGTCGCAAAGTACTCCGGCATCCGCGCCGTCACCTTCCGGTATGCGGTCCGCTCCGCCAGCTCTTTTTCCGCAAACAGCTCCTCGAACGGCTGAAACGCCTCGTTCCGGTTCGCCGTCCACAGCAGCATCAGCTCTTCCAGGGCCGCCTCGCGATGCGTCACGCTCCCCGTCGACCCCGCCAGCCACTCCGCCGGCGTCTCGTCCCCGCGCATCACGCTCTGGCCCGGAAAAAGCTCCACAAACGTGAGCAGCAGCTTATCCACCTGCTCCGGCCCCACCTGCCCGCCAAACCAATCGAGCGCCGCCTGCATCACCTGCGGGTCCACATTTTGTCTGTAGCGCGCCATCAGCACGTGGCTCGCCTCGTCGATCAGCCCCATCGCGTACAGCGCCCCCGCGTGCACCGCCCGCTCGGGGTGCTTATCGGCCTCCCGCACCTGGTTCATCCGGTGCGTCAGCTCCCGGCACGCCGGCATACTCGCCAGCACCACGTTCCCGTTATAGGAGAACAGCGACTCCCGGAACCCGTACCGCTCCCGCGCGCTCCGCGCAATGTGGAACTCCATCGTCACAGAACCCGCTCTCCCCGCCGCGTCCGCACCTCGCAACCCGTTTCTGCCGTCGTCGAAACCGGTCCCGCCGGCGCATCCCAGGCCGAAGCCCATCCTAACGCACAGCGTCGAACCGTCTCAACTGCCGCGCCCGCTCAACGCAACTCTCCACCCCACCCGCGCTCTCCCTGCCACAGCAACCGCTGTGCCTGCTGTAGTAAGAAGCGCGAACTCCCCGCCTCCGTTGCCACTCAACCGTTTTCGCCCCCCGTGCAAAACAAAAGGCCCCAGCGCCGAGTACCCGCTGGAGCCCAACTCGTCAATGCATCTTCATCGGACCGAGGGCGGCAGCCTTTCCCGTTTCGCCGCGCCACAGCCACAATCTCATGGTTTTGCGGACTACCACCCGTCGGCCATCAACCGGTGGCACTGACCACTGATCACTGAACACTGACCACGATTCACTGCCTTACACCCTCGACCCTCCCGCCGCCTGGATCGTCTGACCATTCACCCAGCCGGCCTGGTCCGAAGCCAGGAACGCGACCACCGTCGCGACGTCGTCCGGCTGCCCGATTCGCCCCAGCGGCGTCCGCTCCACGGCCTGCTTCTCAAAATCGCTGCCCAGAAGACCAGCCGCCCCCACGCCTTCGGTCGCGATCATCCCCGGATTCACCGAGTTTACGCGGATCTTCCGCTGCCCCAGTTCCTGCGCCAGCGCAGTGCTGATCGAGTCCACCGCACCCTTCGTCGCGCTGTAGACCGAGGCTCCGCCGATCCCATCCGCCGCCACTGAGCCGATATTGATGATGCTCCCGCCCCGTGGCGCAAAGTGCCGCAGCGCCGCCTGCGTCGTAAGCAGCAGCCCCAGCACATTCACGTTGAACATCTTGTTAAAATGCTCCGGAGTCACCTGGTCGATGGGCGCAAACTCATACACACCCGCGTTATTCACCAGGATGTCGATCGGCCCCAGTTCCTTGGCCGCCGTCTCCACCAGGGGCCCGGCCGAGTCCGGTCTCGCCAGGTCCGCCTGCACTGCAATCGCCTTGCCGCCCGCCGCTTCAATCGCCGCTACCACCTTCTCGGCGCCCTTCTTGTCACCTGCATAGTTCACTGCCACGGCCGCGCCCCGCGCGCCCAGCTCCCGCGCAATCGCCGCCCCAATGCCCTTCGACGCACCCGTCACCAGCGCCACCTTGCCTTTAAGATCCGTGTTCATCTCTCTCTCCTCGTCGAAACGCCATCACTTCGACATTTCGACAACCATCGAATTGATTAGCGACCCCTCTGCGCGGATTCAGAAACCCTGTGGAAATCCGCCGGGGCGCCCGTGCCCCAATCTCGGGATCTGTCAAAAATGATGCTGCGCAATGGGCCGCGGTGACCCATTTTTTTCCGGCTCGTGCGCGGCAAGGGTGGGACTGCGCACAAGCGCTCTCGACCACCGCCCGCCAACCCGCTATCTCGCTAACTTGCCAACTCGCTAACTCGCTGACCCGCTCCCCACGAGCCCCGCCAGCACCTCCGCCAGGGCCTCCAGAACCCCCGGCCGCAACGCCAGGAAGTGGAACTTCCCTTCGCGCCGCACCTCGATCAGCCCCGCCGTCTCCAGCTCCTTCACGTGGTGCGACAGCGTTGCCGCCGAGATCGGCAGCGCCGCCCGCGCCTCGGCGCAACCCAGCGGGCAGGCGTTTTGGGCGATCCGCTCCAGCAGCTCGAACCGCCGCGGATCGGCCAGCGCCTTCAGCACCGCGGTCCGCCGCGCCCGTGTCAGCCGCACTCCGCGCCCCGGCTTCTGCTCCGCATTCCTCGCCGGCCCGGTCATTCTGCGATTGTAGCCCGTCCCGATTTCGCCGGTCCCCAAATCCCGCGCTCCCGGTCCCCCAAACCCTGCGCCCCCCGGCCCCTCAATCGGCCGCCGACGCCAGCAACGATTTTTTCCACGGGGCTTCCGCTCCAGGGCCTGCCGGCGCATCCGCCCCCGGCAACCGGAATTGCACCAGGTGGCTGTGCATCTGCTCTGACAACCTGCTCAGCTCCGCCGACGCATCCGACGACTCGTGCGCCGTCCGCGCCGCGTGGGCGATCAGTTGCGCAATATTGTGCACGTTGGTGTTCAGCTCCTCGGTGGTCGCGGCCTGCTGCTGCGCCGCCGCCGAGATCTGGCCCATCATCGCGTCCGCCTCGCTCACCGACGCCTCAATGGCCTTGAACGACTCCCGTGCCGTCGCCGTCAGGCTCACCCCCGCCGCGATCTCGCCGCGCTCGGCGTGCGCCTTCTCGAGCGCGTTCCGCGCCTGCGACTGCACACCCCCGACCATCGCCTCGATCTCCCCGGTCGCCGCCCCGGTCTGCTCCGCCAGCCGCCGCACCTCGCCCGCCACCACCGCGAAGCCCTTGCCGCTCTCTCCCGCGCGCGCCGCTTCGATCGCCGCATTCAGCGCCAGCAGGTTCGTCCGCGACGCAATCTCCCGGATCAGGCTGGCTGCCCGCCCGATCGCCTCCGACTGCGCCACAAGCTCTTCAATCGTCCCCGCCGACAGCGCCGACCGCTCCGCAATCTCGGCCATCTTCCCGGCCGTCAGCGTCACCGCCTCCTGGCCCTGCCGCACTGCTGCCGCCGCCTTGCCCGCCGAGTCGGAGGCGATCGCTGTCCGCCTCGCCACTTCGGCCACCGAGCTCGCCATCTCCGTCAGCGCCGACGCCACCTGGTCCGTCTGCGCCCGCTGATCGTCCGCGCTCTGCGCCGCGCTCTGCGCCGAGGCCGCCAGCTCCGTCGCCGCCGACGAAACCTGGCTCCCGATCTGAAGCAGCTCCCCGATCACGCCCGTCAGCGACTCCTTCATCCTGTTCACTGACCGCAACGTCTGCCCCACGGCGTCCCGCGTGTAGACCTCGATCTCCGCACCCGAAAGATCCTTCTCCGCGATGGCCTCCAACCCCCTCCGCGCCGTGCTCACCCGCCGGCTCACCGTCCGGATCGTCGCCACTCCCGCGCATACGGCCACCAGCAGGCCCAGCACGATCAGCAGCGAAGTGATCCACAGCGCCCGGCGCGAGACCGCCTGCTCCTCCCGCCATCGCGCCCCGGCCGCCGCCTCGGTGTAGGAAACATAGTCCGTCACCGCGTTCTGGATCTTCTTGCTCAGCGCCACCGAAGTCGGCAGCTCGGCCAGCATCAGGTCGTTCTTCCCCTGCCGCCCCAGGCCGAACATCTTCCGGAGTTCGGTCTCGCCCGCGCTCCAGGTGTCGTCGATCCGCTCCAGCTTCTCCCGTGCCCCGGCGTCGCCGGTGTCCGCGGCCAGCTCCGCGGAGATCCCCGCAAACTGGTGCGCCGCCTCGGCGCAGCGTACGTCCCCGTGTTCGGCCGGCTCAAGAAAATACGCCCGCGAGGTCGCCTGTTCCCGCTGCTGCAGCATCAGCATCTGCTGCGCCAGCAGCGCGTGCTGCGACTCGCGCGCAAACGCCGCCCCCGCCGCGCGCATCTCCAGCAGGCAGCGGACCGCCATCAGCCCGCTGAAAGCGGCCGTCAACAGAACCAGCCCAAAGCCCAGTGTCAGAAGCTGCTCGAGACCGAGTCGCTTTCCCATCCTCTCAACCCCCTGTCGGTGCGGCCCTTCCCAACCGCCTCATCCTCTGGGCTGGCCCAACCGCGCGTGACTGGCCCAACCGCTCGTGACCGGGCCCAACCGCGCGGCGGAGGGCGCACCGGTTCTGTCTCCCTTATCGGCGCAAAGAGTGTGATCGTGAATCGCAACCACCCGGGCGCCATCTCCGCCCGGTCGTTCATGAATACCCGCCGCCCGCCGTTACCGCAGACACTTATCCAAAGATGCCGGCTGTGGAGGCCGAAACATGGAAAAAATCTCAATCAGCGCGTGCGCACTTCTCCTGGCCCTGGCACCGCCCGGGCGCAGCATGACCCCCGCGCCCAAGGCGCCGGCGATCTCAGCGAAATCATTACAGCATTTTCGCTTCTACTGCTTACAGAACCAGTACTGCCGAGTGGCTATTTCTTAAGAAAAGGCCACCTTGAAGAATGCAGCAATGTTGACAAGTGAAGCGAAAATGCTCTAACAGCAAGCTCACCGTCCATCGCGAGCAGCGCAGCCGCCGGGAAGGGAAGTACGGCGTCAGCTTCGGCAAGGCCGGTGCCCGCCAGTTCTTCTGCGGCTAGTTTGTCCGCGCGACCGCCCCCGCATCACCCCCCGCTACTTCTGCACCTCGCAGGAATACGTCATCAGGCAGGCCGCCACGGCGAATCCGCAGATGGAGTCAATCGACCTCCCCGCGTGCAGGATCGATGCGGCGCGGCGGATAAGCTGGCCGGCCGACCATGCCCGAAGGCCCTAACTGCCGCCGTCGATCCAGCTCAGATCGATGCCCCCGAGAATCACTCCCAGGGTGGCCAGGGGAGCCACGGAAGCAATTTGCTTGAGAGCCGTCTGACGCGCAAGGCGATGTCCTGCCTCGCAGCGGAACACCGATTCGATTACGGAGGACTCAAGTTCGCTCTTCTGGACTGGTTTACCGCACCAGCAACGTTCATTGGATGACATGTGGTCTCCTTTCGGGTTGGTTGTTGGCTGTGTTCAGGCCGCAGATACGGCAACGGGCTGCGCATGCGCTTCCCTGATGTGAATCACGCCGTCGAGGACGAGACGCGACAGCAGGTCTTCAATGAGCGCCGTGTCGAGATCCGGGCTCACGCGGGCGAGCTCTCCAAAGTCGAATTCGTTGCTGGAGAAGATGCGCTGCAGCAACGGCCCGGCGGCCGCATCCAGGGTGTAAAGCCTGTCTTCGACGGCCACCCGGACAACCCCTGCGCCGCCATCCTGGTCGATCCAAACCTGCTGGCCGGGAAGACGATAAAAGGCGCGTGCGCCGATGTCGGCGACAGCTCCGAGCTGGGCGGGAAGATCGAAGGCGAAAGACTTCTTGGCCGATGCCCTGCAGTAGGACTCGTAAGCGGCAAGCGTCTCCTCGCCGGCAAAAGTTGCATGAAGATCGGCCTCGAGCTCTGAGACCCGTGCCTGGATCTGACGGCGGCGATCCGCGGCATCGGCCGTGTGTGAACCCGGCGGGAATAGATTCCGGCGCCACAATGCGCGGCTCCTCAACTCGTTGGAGAGCCAGGTGAGGTAATCGACCGCGACAGGGGCGTTGATGCCGACGGTCAGATGCATCGAGGTCTCGTCGTGCGCCGTGGCGTCATGCCAGTGCCCGCGCGGCACGTAGAGCAGGTTTCCCGGGCCCAGGTTCACGTCCATATACGGTGTATCCGGGACGCTGCGGTCGTGATCCTTCTGCTCCCAGGTGGGGAATTGCACCGTGGGTTCGAAGATCCGCCAGCGCTTTTGCCCCGCGATCTGCAGGATGAACACGTCGTGCGTATCGTAGTGGGTAAGGAAACCCTGCATGTCGGGCTGCGAAAGGTAGAGATTCACCTGCAGGGGCTCGCCCAGGGCCTCGCTCCACTCGTTGATGCGGTCGCGCAGGGGGCGCCAGTAGGTGTCGATCTTGTCGATGATCAGAGTTGCACCGGATTGGAGCGCATCCAAAATGGCGATGGCGTCTCCGGCTGCGACGGGCTTGCCTTGACGGGCGATCTTCAGTGTCGGCAGCGGGATGGGGCCCGAGTTCAGAATCCGGTTCAGCTCCGCATAGCTGAAGATGCCCTGGAACTTTCCAGCCGTTCCGGGGATGCAGAGGGCCTTCTCTGTGTAGTACTCCGCAAAGAAGACCTCTGGGGAGACGGGTGACAACAGATCGGAAAACTTCATGACATGCCTCCGGAGTTGAAGTCGAGTGAAGGAAAGAAGAGCCCGCCCCGGGGACGGGCTCCCGTTGGCTACGTATCGGACGGGGACTCGCCGTGATCGGATCCGCCGCCTTCGCCGCTTTCCCAGTTCTTCGTCGTGAACTTGGGGCTTACCTTGGGGAAGCGACCGGCTGACACGATCAGTGATGCCGCATTGATTCCTTTGCGCATGGCTTTGACCTCCTTTCTGCAGAGTTATGGTGCAATCGGCTGCGAAGAATCCGGCCTGGAGTAACTAACTCGGTCAACAGCAGCCGGTTCCGGGGCCCGCCATCGACATTCGCGTCTACTGAAAAGTTAGTAACAAGCTCCGGTTCCGGAAGGCTTTCCTGGCTCCATTCGGTCGAACGAGTTAGACAGAACCGAAGAAGTCGTCCACGCCATCGAAGAAGCCGTGGTGATCGAGAAAGAGGCGAGTTACCACGGCCGCGGCAATGATGAGGCCTGAAAACTCCGCCGCTTTCCCTCCCAGGGTCCGATGCGAGAACCTGTGACCGCTGGGACAGCTGAACCATTGCACGGCCGGTGACGATTCCCCATCGCGAAGGCGAAGTTCCGAGGATCCACATTCTGGGCAAGTCAACATGGCTGTTCTCCTTTAGCCGACCCTGGCGATCAGAAGCCGCCAAAGTCGATGGGTGCGCCAAAGGTCGAGGAGAGCAGGAATAAGCCTCCACGAATCAGCCACCCCGCTGTACTGACGTGAGTGGACCGGTAGCCGCATTGCGGGCACCGGAGTACGTTTCGCATGAGCGTGGATTCGACTGCGCTCGGGATCATTTCTTTGCCGCAATTGGTGCAGATCATAAGGTCTTGCCTCCTTTCGCCCCGATCGCATCCGCGATCAAGTGTCTTGATTGTCCATCTGAAAGCTCGACGATGTCAACAATAAGTTGTTTATTTTCTTATATTTATATGAATCCGAATGGCGCACCATGGGCCGGCCTGTAGAAGGGGTGTGCTACCATGAGGTGCCATGAAGCCGAACGAGGTGCTTGATGCCGAGACCGTCGCGAGAGGACGATGACGAAGAGCAGGCGGCTCTCATCGACGAGATGATCGAGTCGCGATGGTTTCATGGAACGGGAGCGGAGACCCGCGTCCGAATCTTGCGCTTTCTGTTCCTTCACAGGCGTGAAGAGAGTGGTTTCAGAGCCCTCACCATCGGACTCGAAACCCTCCCTGACCCGGCCCGGAAATCGAAAAACATCGACAAACAAAAGCTGGCCGATAGCACACGCCACCATCTCGAGGAGCTACGCCGGTCGATCAGCCAATACAACCTGAGGCACAGCGCCAATCAGAAATGGCGCGTGGAGCTTGAACAGGGAAACTCCAAAGGCGGTCACCGCCTGCGGTTTATCCAGCAGCAGGATCATCCGCGAGTTACCATTGGATTCTGGTGGGAACATATCCGGTCGGGTAAGTGCACAGTAGTTTGCAATGCTCCGTTGTTTTATCGCGACCCTGTAAAACAAATGGTCTTTCGCTTCGTGGAGATCAATCAGGACGAGATGAATTCGGAACTCGCCTTGGCCAGGCTGAAGCGGGACCATCCCGACTTATACCATGACGGCGTATATGTATCTCACTTATACCTTCTCCGCGGCGAGACCGACGCGCGGGATACCATCCAGCGATGGTTCGCTGATGCGGCCAGCCTCACCGTGGGGCAGTGCATCAGTTACCAGATGGCGCAGAAAGACATAGACGATTGCTCGCCGATCCTGCTGGGAAATCCCCGCACCAATCCATTTATCCGGGAGTTTCTCAACAACGACGGCCGGCATCTGGAAATCTGCATGGATATGGACAGCTTCGGCTCGGTCACGGTGAAACACTCCTCGCCGGAGGCCGCTGCGGAAGAGCGGAAGCGGTTGAGCGCACGCAAACCGGCGTTGCTGATGCAATGCGGACCCGGGACCACGGCTCTTCTCAATCAGCCTCCGCGCGAGAGTGAACGGGACGCGTTTGCGGTCGTGACGCGTGTCCCCAACCCCTCGGGCGAAGGCGTGATCACGATCCTGGCCTCGGATCAAACCAGGGCGCTTGGGCAGGTGGCGCGGACACTCACCGACGACGACTGGCTCCTGCAGGCTCTCAGGCACATGGGTTGGCGGGCGGGAGACCCGGCTCCGGCGTCCTTCCAGGGGTTGTTTGTTGTGCGTCTTCGCGGCTCCGAGGCCGCCAAGCCCGAACTGCTCACCTGGCGTACTTACGGTCCATAGCCCTGCGCGGAGTTTTTGCCCCATGAGTTCCTTTGCCAAGACCTTTGAACAGGAGATTCTCTCCTGGCCCTCGGTCTCTGTGCATCCCCACCAGTTCGCCGCGCGCCAGTTCCGCTTCAACCGCGCCGAGATCGGCCACCTTCACCTCTGGGGCGTCCTCGACCTTCCCTTCACCCGCCCCCTTCGCGACGCCCTTATCGCCGCGGGCCTCGCCGGGCAGCATCACTTCCTCCCCGACTCCGGCTGGACCACCTTCCGCATCCGCGGAGCCCAGGACCTCGATCGGGCCCTCTGGCTTATGCGCCTCTCCTGGCTCCGTTACGCCCTCAAAACCGTTCCCGAGCCGGCAGCCTTCCTGCGGGCCGAGTGCGGCCGCCTCCACCTGACGCCGGAGGTCGCCTCTCTCTTGGAGCGGTTTCAGGCCAGGTATACCCGTCCCTGAGATCATTCAAGGTCGCCGCGCCCCGATGGCTGCGGCGACTTGATGGTGTCGCTTCGGGGTCCATCAACCCTGGAACCGCTATCGCCGCTTTGTTCCCGCCGCGCGAATCCCTGTCCCCAGCCACCTCTCACCGTCGTCGACGATTCGCCGCCGTCTGTCGAGGCAGCAATAGAATGGCCTAACGCCCCGTGATGGCCCGACTCCAAAAGTTGAAGTGCGGCCAACGTCGCAGTGCGTGCAGCGATGTTTCAGAACTCCAGCCGCAGAGCGCCCTGGAGCACACGGGAGGCGAGGTCGGAGCCTGGCGGGATCACTGTGCTTCCGATTGTGCCGAACGGCACGCCGTTGGATTGTGTAATGTCCGCGCTGCCGGTGACGACGCCGTTGACCACTTCGCCGGGATACGCAAAGTTGGGATGGTTCAGCGCGTTGAAGGCGTCGCATCGGAACTTCAGGTTGACCCTGTCGCCGTAGAGCGGAAAGGTCTTGCCCAGGCCGAGATCGATGTTGAAGTAGCCGGGACCGCGGAGGTTGTTGCGGCTGCCGACGGCGAAGCCGGTAGGACCGGTAAAGGCGGCCAGCGCCGCGGTGGAGTCGGCAAACGCGGCCAGGGGCTGCCCGTCGCCGCCATGGATCTTGACCTTCAGCAGGCCGGGCGGTCCGATCAGCGTGGCGGGGGCATTATTGGCGAAGCCGGCGACATAGGCGTTCGAGCTGGCGTTGTAAGCGTTGCCGGTGTGCCAGGTGGGGATGCCGCTGATCTCCCAGCCGCCAACGGCCTCATTCAGCCAGAAGGGGATGTTGGCGCCAAAGGTCTGGCCGCGGCCGAAGGGCAGCGTGTAGATGAAGTTGCCGTTGAAGTAGTTGGTGACGTCGAAATCGGAGTTGCCGCGGCACTCGCGCGGACGGGCGACATCGCAGATAAACCCGAATCCCTGGCTTTCGGCGACGAAGTCGGCGGGGGCTGAGACGTTGTCAATGGAGTGCGACCAGGTGTAATTGAAGTCGAAGCTCAGGCCGAAGCCGGTGTTCTTGTGGAGAGTCACCAGCATCCCGTCGTAGTCGGAGAAGCCCTTGTTGGTCCAGACGGTGTTGGTCGCGTACTGGGAGGCCATGCCCACGTTGGGCGGAAGGATGGAACTGGGGAATCCAATGGTCGAGAGCACGTACATGGCATCGGAGAAGTCGCCGCGCTGCGGATAGGGATAGGCGTCGTAGGCGATCATCTGGGTGTTGCTGGCAAAGCCGTTGGCAACTCCGGCTCCGGGGGTGATGACATCCTCAAACCAGGGCTGGGGAGTGACGGCCAGGATGGCGCCCAGGGGCCCGAGGCCGGCATTCTGCCGAAGCTGCGTGGTAAGCGCGCCAAACGCCTGGCCCATGGTCTGGTTGGAGAGGCCGGTGTTGTCGGGAAAGTCAATAAGCTGGCTGGCGTCGGCTTCCGCAAGTAAGCGGCGCCCCAGGCGGCTGTCGTAGTTGATCTTGAGGATGAAACCCCGCGGAAACTGATGCTGCAAGCCCAGATCGTACTCGATGCTGTAAGGGGTCTTGAGCTGGGGGTTCATGACGATATTGCCTTCGCCGTAGGGGAGGCCATAGGGAAATCCCGAGGCCACATACGGCGTATACGGCGAGGAGATGGTGGGCGCGGAGGGCGCAGGCGGCGGGGTGCCGAGGCCGCCAAAGCGCGGGGCGCCGCCTGCGGATGGAGAGGATGTGGCGAGGGTAGCCGTGGGGTCGCCGGCCGTTCCAAACAGATTGCTGTTGTTGGCTTCAAAGAGGCCGGAAGACTGCAACTGCAGGAACTGAAGGGCGTTCACCACGGTGTGGTCGTGAACCACGTTGATCGAACCGCTGATTACGGTGTTCTTGTCGGCGCCGGGGGTGAAGGCAAAGGCGACGTGCGGCGAGAAATCCTTGTTGTTGGGATTGTAGTAGCCGGCAGCATGGTTTGCCTTTCCGCCGTAGATGTACTGGAAGAACGGAATCGCTGTGTAGGAGGAGATGCCCGCCTCGCTCTGCTGGATGCGGTCGGCCCAATACTTATCGAAGTTGAAGGCCGAGACCGAAGAGCCCGACATCATCTGCGGCACCGCTTCGCCGCCGTGGATCTCATAGGGCACCGAGTAATTCTGGTAGCGCAGTCCGTAGGTCAGCGTGAGGTTCGGGGTGATCTTCCAAGAATCGCCGAAGTAGAGTTCGGTCTCGTAGCTCCGGTAAGTGAGAGTGAGCCCGGAGCCCTGGCTGAGCGCGGATCCCTTGTTGTTGTAGTTGAAGTTGCCGGAGACGTCGGCCACAGCGCCCAGCGCCGTCGAAAAAGCGGTGTCGTAGATGTTGACCGCGCTGGAACTGGAGCTGATGTCGGCGGGGCGAAGATTGGGCGAGAGAGTCGTGAAGTTGGTGTTGCCGGTGACGCCCACGGAGGGGAAGTAGTAGTTTTCGTCGGCGAATCCCTGCGGGGACTCCCATTTGAAGGTGCCGCCAAAGCTGAAGCTGTGCCTTCCCTTCTCCCAGCTGAAGTCGTCGCGCAGGATGGGAATGGGAAAGGTGCGGGCCTGCGCGTTATTGCCGCCGTTGTAAGGGCCGCTGAGCCCGCCGAAGGTGTACTGGTCGGTGCCATAGGGGTTGTAGGTGACCCCGAAATCGAAGTCCTCATAGGTCTCGCCGATCTCGGCCTGGTTCAACTTGTTGCTGCTGATGATCCAGGTGTGCCCGACGGCCCAGTTATAGCTCCGGTCGTAGAAGGGAAAGGTGTAGGTGGGGTCGCCGGGGAACTCTTTGGGATTTTCGATCGAGTTTCTGCGCGCCACGGTGGCGCGGCCAAAGAGCTTCATCTTGTCGTTGAGCGTGTAGTCGATTCTCTCCACATAGACGTCTTCGACGTAGGGATCGGGCGCGTTGAAGCGGTAGCCCGCCGTATTGACAAGGTCGCCGACGTCGCCGGTGGTGTCGTTGGGGCCGGAAGAGGGATAGGCGCTGTTGAAGAGCTTCAACTCGGCCTGATCCCAGCCGATGCCCTGCGGATCGAGCGCGGCCACTTGGCTGGGCGACAGGTAGGTGGTCGCGCCGCTTTGATTGATGTAGCCAACCTCGCCCTGAAGGTATTGGGGAAGCGGAACCGTGCGGTCCACCACGATACTCCGCGCGTCCCGGCGGCCGTCGTAGTCGAAGAAGAAGAAAGCCTTGTTTCTCCAGATGGGCCCGCCAATGTTGCCGCCGAACTGGTTGCGGACCAGAGGAGGGCGGGGAACGCCGGCGTTATTGTTGAACCAGTCGTTGGCCTCGGTGTCGGTGTCGCGATGATACTCGTCCAGCAGGCCGTGGAACTGGTTGGTGCCGCTCCGGGTGACCAGCTCGAACTGGCCGCCGCTGCCCTGGCCCGAACTCGAGTCCGGGTCGCCTACAACCCCGCGAAACTCCTGCACCGAGTCGACCGGCGCCTCGCTGACGATGTCGCCGAAACCACCCGTCGCATCGTCGTTCATCTCCAGTCCGTCGAGCGTAACGTTGCTCTGGTCGGTGCGGGCGCCGGTGACCGCACCGGTCAGCGTAACTCCCGGCTGCTGGTAAAAGAGGGCCGCCGGGCTGTCGCGGTTCTGCACCGGGAGATCGTTGAGCATCGAAACCTGGAAGTTGTTGCCGATGGTCGCGTCCGTGGTATTCAGCGTCTCTCCCTGCGATGCGGCTGACACCTGCACGGTTTGCGAAGCGCTGCCCACGTGCAGCGTCCCGTTCTGCGTGCGCGTGGTGCTCACGTTCAGGTAGATGCCGGTAATGACCGTGGGGCTGAAGCCCTCGTGAGTGAAAGTGATCTTGTAGCCGGGCCCCGGCGGCACATCGGAGATCGTGTACGAACCCTCTGCGTTGGCAACAGCCTTGTAGCTCGCTCCCGTCGACGCGTTCTGAAGAATCACGTCCGCACCCGGCACCACGGCGCCCGTCGTATCTGTGACGGCGCCCGTAATCGACGTAATCTCCTGGGCGTGCAGGACAAAAGCCAGCGCCAGGAAACTGAATGCGATTGCACTGGCCAGCACGGAAAACCCTCGATGTGGGCGAAAAACTCGCATAGCTATCCTCCAGATTCGCTTGCAGACGGGGAACTGCACAACCGGAGTTCGCGGCTTGAATGCTGTATTTTGTAATCTCCGCGGATTGCCGCTCTCGCCAGCGAATAGGACCGGCCCTGTCCTTCCCATGGAGTGGACCGCAATTCAGGACTGACCTGGTTTCAACCCCGCGATGACTGGGGCGCATGGGAAACCTGTTCGCCCGCGAGCAGTGAGAGTTACTGTAACCCGAAGAGACCGGAATGTCTACAGAATATGCCAGGGTCTGCGATGGAGGCAACCGCAGGTGCGCCATACGGCCGTCGCGGCGGTGAGGTTATGCCGCGTTTTATGTTGTGCGCTGCCCGGCATCGATGCGATTTCCGTCGGGATCTTCAAAGACGAACGCGTCCTGCCCATAGTCTTTACGAACGAGGGCCTTCACGATCCGCACGCCGGCAGATCGAATACAGAGTTGCCACATCGTCGGCAAACAGATGAACCACATTCATCGTTGTCGCCCGATGGTTTCTTTGCCGGCTGCGGTTTCTGCCGAAGTTGGGAAAGGTCATAGGCCGGAATAAAGCTGAAACGGCGCCCAGAAGTAGGGCCGGCTGAAGCTGCCGTGCCCATGGAGCAGGGCCAACTGGGCGTTGCGCAGCGCGGCGGCGGGCGGCATCCCCTCGCCGAGTCCCTGGTAGAGCGCGTCCATGAGCCTCGGCGTGCTCTCGTCGCTCACCTCCCATAATGCGCCGATCACGTTGTGCGCGCCGGCGCGCAGGAAGGCCCACGACAGGCCCACCAGGCCCTCACCGGCGTACGCGCGCGTCCCGCTCCCGTAGCAGGCCGAGATCGTGACCAGGCGGGCATCGATGGGCCGTGCCAGAATCTGCCGGGCGTAAAGCTTGAAAGCATCGTCGGCAGCGGGATCGGGCGAGAGCACGATCGCCGAGTCCAGCGGATCGGTGCTGCTGGCCGTCGCATGGGTCACAAAATCGATGTAGCCGTAGCGCTCCGGATCGCTGGCAAGATAAGCTGCGGGAGTCGCCCGCGCGCCCGAGAAAACGGTCCCCTCGCCGGGCCGGAATTGATCTTCGATCTCCCGCATCTCCCTGGCGGCCATGGGCAGCTCGGGATAATCCGGGTCGGCTGAAACCGCGTTGCCGAGCAGGAGCAGCCTGCGGTTGGCGGCGCGCCCCGTCCGATGGCTGGCCATCATCAGCAGCGACGGCGCCGAGACCAGCGTCGCGTCCTCGATCCAGTAGTGCCTGCCATGCGGCGAGCCGAGGCCGCCTGCGCCGGGAACGATCAGGGTCTCGAAATTCAACTTACTTAAGATCCCGTCGTCGAGAATCACCACCCGCGCGCCCGGGCGGATCAGCGCCCTCGCGGGTGCCACCAGCATCTGGTAAAGCGAGCGCCCGTCCGGGTCGCCGGATTCGAGCGGATCCTCCGGGCCCTGAAGGGTCTGCGTGTACCGTTCAATCAGTGGCGCAATCACGCTCTCGGCGGGAAGCGGATAGAGCTCGGTCTTTGCGGGGGTGATGGCCCAGAGATACGACTGCCTTTTGCCCAGCCAGTAAAAGAGCAGCGTGGAACCGGTCTCCCGCGCAATGGCGGCCGGATGAAGCGACGCGGCCCTCCACCGCTGCTCGGGCCCCGCCACGCCCAGGCCCTGCTCGAGCGTGCGTGCGCGGCTGCGGTCGGCGGCGGCGAGAGCTTCGTCGGGCTTGTGCTGGCTCACCAGAAAGTCAATGTAGTCGTCGTAAATATCGGTCGCGTTGGCTTGAAAGGAGATCTTCGACTCCTCGTTGCTCAATTCCGTGCGCGCTGCCTCGAAGGCCGCCAGGGTTGCTTGGTAACTCCGATCCGCCGCCGTGAGATCGCCTTCTGTCTCATACAGCCGGGCCAGCTCATGACCGGCCACCAGCTTCATGGAGGTCTGGCCGGCCGGATCGCTCTGTACGGTTTCAAATATCGTCTCCGCCTGCTTATTCTCGCGCCGGCCGGCCGCGATTCTGCCCTGCGCAAGAAGTATGTCGAGCTCGTCGAGCCTGTTGCCGCTCGCACGGATCAGCGGAGCGGCTTCATCGACGTATCTCTCCGCGGCATCCAGATCTTCGGAATCAATCGACACGAGGGCCAAAGCTTCCAGGGAAGTAATAATGTCTGCTTTGCTGTCAAGTTGCTGTGCCAGAGCAAGGGCCCGGAGATAGAGCGCGGATGCCTGTTTCAGATCCCCCTCGTCCAGATAAACGTATCCCGCAGTAGTGAGCCAGTTGAGCTCCGCCCGAAGGCTCCCTAACTTTCGCGCGTGCGTGGCGGCATCGAGGAATAAGCCAAGCGCCCTTTCCCTGTCCCCAAGTTTGAAGTAAGCCCATCCGAGATTTCCCGAAGCGCCTTGGACAAGGTTTTCGTTTCCAATACGGATGCCTGCCGAGAGCGCCGGCGTGGTCCAATCGACCGCTTCGTCATACCGTTCGCGCTCGAGCGCCACCCATCCGAGGTTCAGCAGAGCATTGGCTGTGAGCCAGCGATTGTTGCGGCTGCGGGCAAGCGAAAGGCATTCGAGATACCAGTGGCGCGCAGCCAGCAACTGTCCTCTCTCCATGGCGAGTATGCCACGCGCCCTCAGCACACTGCCACAGGCCCCGAAGGGCAGACTCGTACACGAGCTCTCCGCCCTGGCGAGTGCTTCATCGGCCCTTGCAAATTGATGCAATCGGGTATAGGCCACGCTTTCGATCGCCAGCCGCTGAATGTTGTCTTCCATGCTGCCCGCGTCAGCCTGCTGTGTATTCGTCAGGCGGAGGGCGGCGTCATACATCCCCCGCCACAGCATATCTTCGGCTTCCAGCCGCGAGAACTTCGCCGCCCATTCGGGGTCGGCAGCCAGGTATCTCCTATATCCCCAATCGGCCCTCTGCTGGCTTGCTTCGAGATAGCCGTGCAGGAATAACTGCGTGGCGAGGTCAAACTCGGCTTGCGGATCGCTGGGGCGGGTATCCGTAAGTGGAACCAGCATGAGCGGCAGCAGTGCACAGGCAAACAGAATGCGTCCCGGCCAACGAAGACGCCAGAGTCGCCGGACCCGATTCACGACGGCATTCGATCGCAGTGAGGTGGACACTACGATGCAAATATACCTTCCTCTAATTCGCGAGCCAACGGGATAGTTTGGGTCGGTCTCGAACCGCAATAGGGCTCTAGGGTTGCCCCTGCCCGTTGACCACGGCTCGCGCCATCGACGCGTTCCCCGCGATCGAGCACCCGAACTTGCACTCGATCATCGACAGGCTGAAGGTCGTGCTCCTCGGCGTCGTGGTGCCGGGCTTGTAATCCGACTCCTCCACGCGCAGCACCGCCAGGTAGATCTTGCCGAAGTTGGGCACGTCGATCACGTGCCCGAAGCATCGTCCGGGGTGGCCTCCCGATGCCTGGTTCACCAGCGAACACTCCAGCGCGGCGCTTTGGTTGCCGCCGGCCTGCGTGGTCGTCGTCATCTCCTTGAAGCGGCTGGCCACCTCCGCGGGGACGTCCGGGGCGCCGAGGATGCGGTCGTGCTGCCGCTGCACCCGGTCCATCAACCCGCTCTGGCCGATGTAGGGCGCATCGTTTGCGGGCCTGTCTCCCACCAGGTTCACGTCGAGGTCGAGATGCACCGGATGGCCGGCGATGCGCAGCCCCTCGAAGCGCGTGCCCAGAAACGTAACGGTCGGAATATAGCCCGCGCGCGGGTGGTCGGTGGAGATCTGCGCGACCACGCGGTCGGCGGTGAGCACGTCGAGTATGTTAAGACCCTCCACAACGCTGCTCACCAGCGTATTCCAGCCGTGGCCGGCCTTGGTATCCACGTTGCCCGCAACCTGCGTGTAAGCCGTCTCGTAGCGCATGACCTCTTCGATGGCGAAGAACTCGGAGCGCTGCGACAGGTAGCCGCCGTCCGCGCCGAGCGTGGCGTAAGCCTGGGGGTGAATCTGCTGATCGAGGGGGAGCGTGAGATGCCCGCCAAGGGCCGTTGCCTCGGCGTGGTAGAGGTGGCGTTCGATGATCTGGTCGGACATGGGAGTTTCTGCTTTCCTTTCGAGACGGTCAGAATCTAGGGGCCGAAGTGAATGGCAAGGACGCGACGGTCGATCTCCGTGGAGGCGCCGTCGGCGGAGATACCCGAGACCGTCAGTGTATACGAACTGGTTTTCAGGCTGGTTGACGGGATCACCAGCGAAAGCGAACCATTGCTCTCAGGGGCGGGCGCGGCCACGGTGCTGGACCAGAGCCGATCTCCACTCGCGTCCGTGAGCGCGAACGAGTAGTTGGGGTAGCTTGTGCTCTCGGGCAGTTGAATGAGCAGGACCGCTCCCTGGCCGCGCACCGCCTCCACCGCCGTGGCGCCGCCGCGCGAACCCAGGTGAACCGGCGACCAGGGCATGATGCGGGGCTCCGTGGCAGCGGAGCGCAGATGCGGAATGGTGGCGAAGTTCTGGTAGGCGATGACGGCCAGCAGCGCTGCGAACGCCGGCAAGGCGAACGCGGGCCGCAGGGAGATGAACCAGCGGCTTCCTTTCACCCTCTTCCTCGAAACATCCGATGGCGCCGCAACAGGCGATGACGACGGAAACCGGGCGAGCTGCTGCTTCGCCTCCCGCATAAATGCGTCTGTGGCGCGGACATCGATGGCGCACTCGTCGCATCCGAACATGTGCTCTTCGAAGGCGTCGCGCTCGCCGGGGGAAAGCTCGTCCAGGAGGTATCGCTCCGCCAGCATCCCATGAATTGCCTGGTTATGTTCCATGGCTCTGTTTCCTCCGCGGGCTCGTGCCAATGGTTAGTGCGGGCCCGCTTCCGGCCGCTTCATGCTTTCCCGGCATAAAATCCCGTTCCGACCCGTTTCAGATACTCGATCTTGAAGGTCTGTTTGGCGCGAAAGAGCAGTACGCGCAGATACTCGCGATCCACGCCAAACTCCCGGCACACCGCGTCGCGATCTTCCTCGTCCAGATAGACGGCCTTCAGCAGCGAGCGGTCCCGGGCCGGCATCTCGTCGAGAATCTCGCGCACCTTGGCCCTCAGCTGCCCCGCGGCGACCCTTCCCACCATATCCACTTCGGGAGCGGAAGGCTCCGCCTGGCCCTCGTCTTCAAGGGAGTCGGTCCGCCGCGATTGCCGGCCATGCTCGAGCAGCACATTGTTGCAGACGGAATTCAGGAAGGCCCCGAGTGCCTCGGGCCGGCGCAGCGCATTCTCTTTCCGGAGCAGGGCCAGCACGCGGGCGAAGGTCTCCTGGCTCACGTCTTCGATGGCCTGCGGAGATTGCAAACGGCGGCGCAGCTTGATGTGGAGCAGAACCGTGAAATAGGCGACAAAATGATCCTGCGTGGGAGGGTCGCCCTTCCGCAGCCTGGCAATGTACTCCGCGTCGAAGGTGTGGAATTGCAAGCGTTTCTCCGCACTCCCGAAACCAGCCAAGTATAGCATCGGCTGCGCGGGCGCGGACAGATCCTGGGCCTCGGCTGAAGGCCCCGGGACGCGCCGGTGATTGCCATACCGGCGCGGAGGTGCGAGGCTTGCGCTTCTTGAGTGGTTCATTTGACGTGTGTGAAGATGCGGGATTGCAGCATGGGCACCGCATCCCGCTGGTCGACCGCTTGAATGGGGCGCTCCGCCGAGAAGGGATAGAGCCGTCCGGTCGCGTTTCCACGCACGCGAATGTACGGCTGCCCGCTGTAGTAGAGCTGCACCTCAGCCGCATCGGACATTTCGCCCGCCGTCATCGGCGCTCGCTTTTGATTGCAGCACATGAAGCTTCTCCTTCGAGGAATTGAATGGTGGACATCGCCGCCTGCGGCGCGCTGGAAAATCTCTGCAGCAGACAGGCCACTGCAGAAAGAGAGAACCAGTAGAGGCAGGCCACCCTCCAGCTTCCGCCCAGGCCGATCGCCGGCAGCAGGGCAACCCAGAGGCTCAGGCAATAGAAACAATCGAGCAACCGGCCGGCTACGCTCTGGCCCAGGCGGTTGCGCAGCCGCGCCATCAGGTCCCAGGGGCCGTCTTCTTCCGCCAGCAGGTGCGTGATCCGCCACACCGCGAGGCTGCCGAGGACGAAGAGCCAGATTGGATGCATCATGGTCATACCTTGCCCGATGGATAATTCACCCTAAACGGAACCCGCTGTCTAAGCCGGATTCCGTCCAGGTGGGGGAAGACCGCCCTCGTGCGATTAGCTGCCGGTCTGCAGGCAGAAGCCCGCGGAGGCCGGGTTGTAATTGCTGGTCAGACCGCTGTCTACGTTGGTGCGGTCCCATACGTTGAGGGTTAACGAGTAGCCGCAGGGGTCCATTCCTGTGGTGTCGATCGAGAAGGAACCGGAGGTTACGCCCGGATCGGCGACCGTGCCGCCCAGTTCGATTGAGGTCTTGGAGGGCGGCACGGGCAGCACCCCGTGCGCCGGTCCCGGCGGCAGGATCTCGAACGAGAACGAGCCGAAGTCCGTCGCCGTTGCCGAGAACGTCCCGGAGATCGTATCTCCCGGCGCCACCTGGCCGCACTCTCCAAAGGAAGGCGTCAAGGTTGCGCCCGGTGCGGCGTTGTTGATCAGCACCGTGACCACGTTGCTTTCAATATCCGGGCCGCCGGTGTAGAGGTCGACGCGCAGATCGTAGGCAAAGCCCGTATCCGCCGGCGTCGAGTACCAGAGCCCCAGCAGGTGGTCCTGCACGGACTGGTTGCCGAAATCCTGGTACGGATAGTAGCCGTCCGCGTCGGCGTGGAAGGTCTGCGTGCTCTCCGTCCACGAGCCGCCGCTGAAGGTGCTGATGTTCAGCGTGAGTCCGGCCGGTTCGTTCACCACGGGGGCAAAGCTGCTCGACCCGTGCGGCGCCTTCATGATGCGGTACTTCAAGCCGGAGGTCGGATTCGAGATCTGGCCCGCCAGCGTGATCCTGCCGCCGAAGGGCGCGTCGGCATAGTAGACGCCCGTCGTTACCGTCGTCGCGCTGGTGATGCGGCCGTCGCTGCCGATGTATTCCGTGGCCACGTCGCCCACCGCGCTCAGGACGGGAACCTGCTGTCCGGGGCCGATCTGTTGGCCCGGCGGGATCAGGATGAGCCCGTCCAGGCTGTTGCCCCACACCACGGGAGCGTAGGGATTCGTTGTCGAGGGCGGGATGTTCCACGACAGCACCGCATGGACCTTCGCCGTCTGCGGGCCGCTGGAGCAAGGCTTCGCGTGGGCCAGCAGGTTTACAGGCAGAAAGACGTTGTACTGCAGTCCGCCGGCGGGAATCGACGAGAAGTCGTGTACGCCGACGGAGGTGGTGCCGGCGTACTCCAGGCCCATACCCCAGTCCACCCAGAAGGCCACGTACTCCGTGCTGCCGGCTGTGCAGGGACCGCCCGCGTATCCGGAGCTCTGCTTGATCTCCAGCACGCCCGTCAACTGGCTCAGGTTGGGATCGAGGCCGATGCAGTCCAGTTGCTCATACGCGGTGTCGCCGCTGGTGTTGATGAAACTGGCCACGGCGCTCGCTATGTCCACTCCGGAGATACCGCCCAGTTCGGTGGCCGTGGTCAGCGTCGCAGCGTTGGCGGCCGCGCTGAGCAGACTCGCGAGATAGCGGTGCTGGGGAACCGGAGTGCCCGCATACAGCTTGTACAACTCGGCCGGGCTGAGGGCCTTCTCCGGCGCCGCCGAAACCTTCTGGTTCAGGTTCACAGCCTGCGCGATCTCCTCCGGAAGCTTCACCTTCGCATCGGCAAGCAGCGTCTCCAGGATGATGAACTCGAAGCCCTCAATCTGGATCTGCGCCTCCACAATATCGCCCCAGACCGGAACAAAGCCGGGCGTAGCCGCCGGCGGAGCAAAGTTCCAGGAGAGAATTGCGCGCACCAGCGGGAGATTCTGGAAAAAGCAGAAATTCTCCACTGGGCTGATGGGCAGCGTCACCGCGAATTCCAGCGGCTTCGGTCCCGGCACGTCGAAGACGTTCACGGAGCGCAGGCCCTGATCCTGCCAGGTGGTGCCGCCATCGTAGGAGAGATAGAAGCGCACATATTCCTGCGAGCCCGCGGTGCAGATCGGCCCGGAGTAGCCGCTTGTCTGCTTGATGTTGATGGTGGCGCGCAACTGCTCGAGTTGCGGATTGTAGCCGACGCATCCGATGCTCTCGTACGCGGTGTCGCCCTGAATGACAACCACGGAGCTGAAGGTGCTCTCGGCGAGGTTGCCGAAGAAGTTGGGGTTGGCGGCAAGGAGCGTCTTGAAGTTCTGCCGGGCCAGTTCGGGAGGGAGAGACGCCAGCGAATTCGCGCCGGCCGCCGGCTGTTTGCTGGATTTGGGCTGTTGGGGAGTCATGTCCGTTCCTTTCAAAACTACGGTTGCATCGCAGAGGTCTCTGACCGATGCAAACCGGGGGGCCGATTTGCCAGGGTTCGCGTCAACTTACTCCCGGGAGCCCCATGAGAAGCAGGAGCGGCATTGACTCACAGTGAAGTAGTGCGAGTTTCGCGCCGGACGTTTCATCGCGCCGTCGAAGATTGCGATTTTGGCTGACCCGGACGATGCGCCAGTGGACCGGCCGCCGAGCCGCGATCCGGGCGCGAAACCTGCGTCCAGGTCGATGCAGTCGCAACGGCCGCCTCCGCCTTCGCCGCCGCCCGATCGAAGAACGCGCCCGGACGCACCGGAAACACGATCGCAATCAGGAGCAGCCGGCGGGCTACCGCCATCAAGTTGAACCGGGGCTCAGCAGGATTCGCTCGCATGATTTTTCCTTCCGCTCGTCCACCCTGACGTTGTTCTGTGGAGTAGTGTTGCGGCGGAGCAAATCGTTACGGCAACCATCGCCGGCAAACGATCGGCGCGCAGATAAGGCCGCGAAAGTCCGGATTCGCACGGTCCCGGGGCAAATCTCTCGATGCCTGCCGCGCTTTGAGGGCGAGGCGCCGGTCACTCGTAACGCAGGGCTTCGATGGGGTCGAGGTTGGCGGCGCGGATGGCGGGAATCATGCCGCTGACCAGGCCGGTGACGATCAGAATCACCGTGGCGATGGTGATCGACGCGGGCGAGATGATCAGCCGGATGTCGGCGTCGGAGGCGTTGCGCGCGACCACGCTGTAAAACGGGATGCGGCCCACCACCGCGGAGATGAGGAACGCGAGCGAGATCCCCGACACTCCCCCGACGCTGGTGATGGCCAGGGCTTCGGCGAGGAACTGCACGAGGATATGACGGCGGCGCGCGCCGAGGGCCTTCTCGATGCCGATTTCGCGGGTGCGCTGCTGCACGGCCACCAGCATGATGTTCATCAGGCCCACTCCGGCGATGCCCAGCGTAAGCGCGCCCACGATCGAGAGCAGCACCTGCAGCGCGATGGAGAGAATACGGAACTGCGAGAGCTGGGTGAGCAGGTTGGCGACGAAGATGGCGTTGTGGTCGGACGGGCGGAAGCGATGCGCGGCGGCCAGCGTCTCGCGCAGGCCCTTCTCGATCAGCTCGCTGTCGCCCCGGTAGTTGAACCAGATGCCGCTGAGGTAATGCGTGTCGGCGAGGTCGCTCATGGTGTTGAAGGGGACGTAGATCTGGCGGTTGCGGTCGTCGTCGTCGCCCTCCTGCATCTTGGGGGTCATAACGCCCACGACGGTGAAGATGACGCCGTCGAGGCGGATGGTTTCGCCGATCGGCCACTCGCCGGAGAAGAGCTTGGCCTTGGCCTCGGATCCGATGACGCAGACGTGGGCGCGCTGCTGGTCCTCGGCGCCGTTGAAAAACCGGCCCTCGTCGGTGTCCAGCTTCCAGATGTCCTGAAACTCCGGGCGGACGCCGTTGACCGTCCAGGTGTAGGTGTGCAGGTCGTTCTGCACGGCCGACTGCTTCCAGACCACCGGCGAGATGTGAAAGACGCCGGGAACGTTGTTGGCGGTGCGGTCCACGTCGTCCAGGGTAAAGCGCACCTGCACGCCGGCCTTGTCGCCGCCGGCCTGCTGGCTGGTGCGGCCGGGGAAGACGCCGATGATGTTGGTGCCCCACTGGGCAAAGATCGCCTCGATGGCGCGGCTGAAGCCGGCGCCGTAGCCGAGCAGCAGCACCACCGTCGCGATGCCCCAGGCCATGCCGACCATGGTGATGGCGGTGCGGCGGCGGTTGTAGACCATCGCCTCCCAGGCCTGAACCAGAATGTCCTTGAGCATCGCCGCTCCTTTCCCGCGCCTAGGCCTCGTGGCGCAGCGCTTCGACGGGGTCCATGGCCGCCGCCTTGCTCGCCGGATAAAGGCCGGCGGCCACGCCGCAGACGGCCAGCGAAACCACCGCCAGCGCGGCCGACCACGGCACGATGCGCGGCGGATCCCAGCCCGGCATCTTGCCGGTGAGCAGATCCTGCAGCAGGCCCATGAACGCCGCGGAGACAGCCACCCCGACCAGGCCGCTGATACCGGTCAGCAACAAGCCCTCCCAGAAAAACTGCGCCAGAATGCTCTGGCGGGTGGCGCCGACGGCCTTCATGACCCCGATGTCGCGGGTGCGTTCGGTGACGGAGACCAGCATGATGTTGATGATGCCGACCGCGCCCAGCCCCAGCGTGACGATGCCCACGCCGCCCAGAAAAATATCCATGGCGTTGAAGATGGCCGCGATCATGCGCTCGGTGCGGATGGTGTCCCACTCCTCGAAGGCCTCTTTGAGCGCGGGGTCGAAGCCGTGGCGGGCGGCGATGACGCGGTGCACGGCGGCCACGGCGGCGGTGGCCTCCCCCTTGACCGCCGGCTGGTACTGGATCGACGAAAGCGCGTCGCGGGGAATGTTGTCCCCCTTCATCGCGAAGAGCTCCTGCATGATGCTGACGGGGATGTAGAGCTTCTGGTTGTCCCCGTCGTTGTTGCCGTGGCTCACCGAATCCAGCCGGCCGACGACCGTGAAGGCCACGCTGTTGATGGTGATGGTTTCGCCGAGGATGGGGTGGCCGAGAAACAGCAGCGTGGCGCTCTTGGAGCCGAGCACCACCACCCGGCGGCGCTGGGCCACGTCGTCGGCGTCGATAAAGCGGCCCTCCGCCAGCGGAGCAAAGCGTACCGCGGCATAGTTGGGCTCGACGCCAAGCACCTGCCCCGAGGTATTCGCGTAGGCGCTCACCTGATAAAGGTCGTTGCGGTCCAGATAGCCGGTGACGGCGCGCAGCTCGGGCAGGGCGCGCATGGCGGCCTCGTCGCCCAGGGTCAGCTGGTAGGGCCTCATGCCCGTGTGCTGGTTGGCCACCGCGGGAATGGTGCCGTTCCACATCATCACCAGGTCGTTGCCGAAGGTCGCCAGTTGCTTGTGCTGGCCGCTGCGAAAGCCCTCGCCCAGGCCCACCAGCACCAGCAGCGAGCCCACACCCCAGGCGATGCCGAACATGGTCAGGAAGCTGCGCAGCTTGTTGGCCATGATGGCGCGGAAGACCTGCCCGAGCGTGTCGGCAAAGCTCTGCATGGCGCTTAGACGTCCATAAAGAGGATGTGACGCCGGAGAATACGCAAAAATCGGCCGGAGGGTTCCGGGGAAATGCGAATTCGAGGAACTAACCGGCGCGCGGCTGCGTATCTCAGGGGCAACGCATCACTTTCGGAAGCTGGACGCGTCTTAATCCGCAGTCCTGGTCGTACTTCTTCCCCCGCGCCAGCATGCCGTGGCGCTTTGAACGCCGTGGGAGGGTTTTGTGGCCGCCTTGCGCAGGAACAAGCGATTCTGGATTTGGATAGCCGTGGCCGCCGTTGTCGTTGTGCTGGTGGCCGGCGTGGGGCTGATCCGGCTCGCAAAAGGAGCCTCCATCGATCCCAACAAGCTGGCCAGGGTGACCCGCGGCGACGTGGCGCGTTCGGTGGTCGCCACGGGCGATATTCAGCCGATCACCAAGGTCGAAGTGAAGAGCAAGGCCTCGGGCATTGTGGAGGCGCTCTATGTGGACATCAACGACCGCGTGAAAAAAGGGCAGAAGCTGGCCCAGCTCGACCAGGAGGAGCTCGAGGACCAGGTGGAGGCGCAGCAGGCCCAGCTTGCCGCGGCCCAGGCCAACGTTTCAACCTATCAGGCCAACATCGACCAGGACAGGGTCAACGCCGCGGCGCCCGATCTGCCGATGTACAAGGCCACGCTCGACCGCAACCGGCAGATGCAGAAGGACGGGATCGTGAGCCGGCAGACCCTCGACGACGCCGACCGCGACTACCTGGCCGCGCTCACCCGGCGCGATTCCGCGCAGGCCCAGATCGGCGTCGATGCGGCCAAGCTGAAACAGGCGCGGGCGCAGGTGATGCAGAGCCAGGCCAGCCTGAAGCAGCTCGAGGAGCAGCTCTCCTACACCACCATCGCGGCGCCCATGGACGGCGTGATCCTCTCCCGCGACGTCGAGATCGGGGACGCGGTCAGCTCCATCCTGGTGCTGGGCTCGACCGCGACGCTGGTGATGACCGAAGGCGACACCAGCCAGGTTTACGTGCAGGGCAAGGTGGACGAGGCGGACATTGCGCACGTTTACATGGGCCAGCCGGCCCGCATCAAGGTCGAGAGCTTCCGCGACCGGCCGTTCTATGGCAAGGTGACCAAGATCGCGCCCATGGGCGTCGAGAAGGACAACGTGACCACCTTCGAGGTGCGCGTCTCGATCAACAATCCCGGCGGCGAGCTGAAGGCCAACATGACCGCCAACGCGGAGATCCTGCTGGCCGAGCACAAAGGCGTGCTGACCGTGCCGGAGGACGCCGTGATCTACGACAACCGGAAGAACGCCTTTGTGCAGTTGCCGGACCACAGCCAGAAAGACGGCGTGCGCAAGGTTGCGGTGACGGTGGGGCTCTCGAACGGGTCGGTAACCGAGATCGTGAGCGGGGTGAGGGAAGGCCAGCAGGTCGTGCTGCAGCAGTAGCCTCCCTCAGCGAACCGCGCCGATATAGACCCCATACGGGCCGAGCTGAATCGAATCGAGCGATTGCGGATCGGCAG
This sequence comes from Occallatibacter sp., assembly GCA_035508555.1. Taxonomy (GTDB): domain Bacteria; phylum Acidobacteriota; class Terriglobia; order Terriglobales; family Acidobacteriaceae; genus Telmatobacter. Next base: position 36,842 of record DATJMU010000150.1, read on the forward strand.
CGCCCGGTGTCATGAGCAGCGTCTTTACCCCGGAGCCATGCACGCCCTGCGCGCTCAAATTGAAGCTGACCGTCTGCGGCCGCGCCGTAAAGTTGCACGCGACCACCACGGCCTCTCCGTCCGGGGCCTTGCGCAGCCAGGAAAGAACGTGCTCGTCGGAGGGGTTCAGCATCATCTCCGAGCCCTGGTGCAGCGCCGGGTCGTCTTCCTTGAGCGCGATGAGCTGCTGGTACCAGTGAAGCATGGAGTTCGGATCGCGCTCCTCCGCGGCGACGTTGAATGTCTTGTAGCTGGACGGAATCGGCAGCCAGGTCTTCACGCCGGATGGCGAAAATCCCGCGTCCGGAGCGGTGTTCCACTGCATGGGCGTGCGCTCGCCGTCCCGTCCCTTCTCCTTGGGCCAGCCGCGGATGCCGATGGGGTCGCGCACATCTTCCTTCCGCGTGGGCGGCGTGGTCACCATGCCGATCTCATCGCCGTAGTACATCAGGGCGGTGTCGCGCGAGGCGAAGAGCACCGTGGCGATCACGCGGCCGATGTCGTCATGATGTGGCCCGTATCCGAATTGCGGAGTTCCCGCCGCGCCGATCTGATAGCGGTCCCAGCGGGGATTGTCGTGATTGTCAAAAACAAAAAGCGGCTGGTCGCCGTCGAGCCGCGTCTCCGCTTCCTTGATGCGCCGGCGGAATAGCGGGACATCGAACTTGTTGATAAAGCCCACCTGCATATCCATGGGCAGCTCCAGTTCGTCGTTATCGGCGCCGTACATCTTGCGCAGGTCGGCGATGGAGTTCAGGTAAGTCTCGCCGATCAGGACCACCTTGCCGCCGCCGGTCTCATCGGCGACCTGGCGCAGTTGCCGCAGCACATCGTGCACCTCGGGCAGATTGTCGGTGTAGATGCTCGTCACTTCCTTGTCGCCGTAGGCGTCGATGAGCGGTTTGCCGTTGGGGCCCGGGACATACGGCTCGTTGCGATCCTGCGGGTCCTCGAAGAGCGCGGTGATGGCGTCGAGACGGAAACCGGCGACGCCTTTGTGAATCCAGAATCGCTCCACATCGTACATCGCCTGCCGAACCTGGGGATTATTCCAGTTCAGGTCCGGCTGCTGCACGTAGAAGCGATGGTAGTAGTACTGCTGGCGCGCCGGGTCCCATTGCCACGCGGACCCGCCAAATACCGAGATCCAGTTATTGGGCGGCTCGCGATGCCCATTGACCATCTTGGCATCGCGCCATACATACCAGTCGGCCTTGGGATTGGTGCGCGAACTGGCGGACTCCTTGAACCATGGGTCCTGGTCGGAGGTGTGGTTCAGGACCAGGTCCATGATGATGCGAATGCCGTGTTTGTGCGCTTCGGCAACCAGCCGGTCGAAGTCGGCCATGGTGCCGTACTGCGTATCGATGGCCTCGTAGTCCGAGATGTCGTAGCCGAAGTCGACCTGCGGCGACGGATAGATGGGAGTGAGCCAGATGGCGTTGACGCCAAGCTTCTGCAGGTACTCGAGCCGCGAGGTGATGCCGTTCAGGTCGCCGATGCCGTCGCCGTTCGAGTCCTGAAAACTGCGCGGATAGATTTCGTAGATCACGGCATTCTTCCACCAGGCGGAGCCGCCTTGGGACTGCGGCGCGGATGGAGCGGGCGGCTGGGCGGGCGCGGGCAGCACCGCGCCAAACCAAAGCACCGGTAACAACACCAAAATCCAGGCGATTCGCTTCATGCTGACCCTCCACAATCTCCCAACGGTCCCCATGCGGAGTCCGGTTTCACCACCCTCTTGCCTTCTCATCTGCTCGCCGATGCCATCGTCATTGCCGGGGAAGCCGCGCCAGGTTCGCGCGCGCCTGCGCATGATCCGGCGAAAGCTGCAGGGCACGCTGGAAATCATAGCGCGCCGCAATGGCCTTGCCCATCCGGGCTTCGAGTACTCCCAGGTTGTTCCAGCCGTCGGCGTCCTTCGGTTCCAGGTGCAGCGCCGCGTTCTGTTCGTCGATGGCCTGCTGCAACTGGCCGGTTCCCGCCAGCACCTGCGAGAGAAGCGCGTGCAGCTCGGCATTGTCCGGCGCCAGCCGCTCTGCTTCGCGCAGTTGCGCCAGCGCATCGTCCGGGCGCCCCGACTGCGCAAAGGCCATCGCCAGGTTCTCCCTCGTATCCAGGTCATCGGGGCGCTGGCTCACGGCGGCCTCGAGCAGATCGGCAGCGCGCTGCGGCTGGCCCGCTTCAATCGCCATCCGGCCCAGATGATAAAGCGCGCTGAAGTTCTTGGGATCCAGTTCGAGCGCGCGCTGGAACTCCGCCTCGGCCGCTGCCGCGTTGCCTTCGCCGCTCAGCGCAACTCCCAAGCCGCTGTGCCCGCCTGCGTCCGCGGGGCACTGGCGGAGCATGGCGCGGAACTCTTCTTCGGCCTGGGAAAGCTGACTGCGCTTCAGGTCAAGTCCGGCAAGGTTAAACCGCGCATCGCAGGCGCCGGGAGCCAGAGCGATCGCATGTTCGAAGCAATCGCCCGCTCCCTGCAGGTCGCCCGCGTTTTCGAGAGCGGCGCCGAGGCTGTTGAGGGTGCGCGCGTCGTCAGGATGCGCAACCAGCAGCTTGCGATAGGCCGCAGCGGCCTCGGAGTATTGGCCAAGCCCGGCCTGCGCCGAGGCGAGATTGTAAAGCGCGATGGTGTCCGCCGGGTTCCTGCTCAGGCGATGCTCCATCCATGCCTGCTCCAGCACCAGCCGCGGGTCGGGGCTGCCCTTGGGAACGTTGACAGGCAGCACCTGGATCCAGAGATGCGCCATCTCATCCACGGAGCGGTTGCCGGCGCGCACGCGGATGGGAGGGTCGTTCGGGTTGTGCACGTTGTCTGTCGAGTTGTCGTACACATAATGCATGTGCAGGACCGATCCGCGCGGCAGATAGATGGGCTCGCGGTAGCGATAGATGGACTGCCGGTCGATGTCCCAGTTGGGAATCCGGATGAGCCACTTCTTCTCGCCGCCGGGGAGAATGGCCCAACCCTCCAGCTCCCTGCCCAGGTAGTGCGCGTGCGGGTAGACACCCAGCACCTCCACGTCAACCGGGAGTCTGAGCTCATCCTGCACCACGAAGTCGCGGTCTCCGGGAGGAATATCGAGATCGCGATCATCCTCAAGCTGCAGAAGCATGGGATGCAGGGTCGCGGCCTCGGATGTGAAATACAAACCGATCTGTGCCGAGACGATCTCAGGTTTGCCGCTCGGCTTCAGGTGCATGTTCAGGATGAGATCGTTGCCGGGATCGAGACGCCAGGGCATGCCCGCGCGTTCCGCCAGCACCGGCGTATCGGGTTTCCAGAAAAGAAAATGGCTGTCGGGGTCGAAGGTATTACCCGCATCCACCTCCAGTTCCATGCCAGGAATTCCCTCCTTCCAGTCGTTGGGATGGAGCCGGCGGAATGAAGCGGTGCGGTCGATCAGCACGTTGCAGTGATGAACGATCGAGGGCACGGTCGGCAGGATCTCCATGGCGCGAATGAAGTGCGACTGCGCCAGCGGGTAGGGCAGGATGAAGTTGCGAAAGACGTCGGTGCCGGAGGCGGCCAGCGTGTAAGGGCGCTCGACAGTCAGGATCAGGTCGGGCTTGCCCATCTGCCAGGTGGCGTCGTAGTGCGGCGGCGGCGGGGCCTGGGTGCGATCGCCCTCGGGCATGCCGGCGTCCACCCACTTCCGGATCAGTTCCACCTGTTCGTCGGTGAGCCGCCGTGTATCGGCGAAGTCGCCATATCCCGGCGCCGGCAGCCACGGCGGCATAAAGCGCGACTGCGTCACCTGCACCATCTGCGGCCCGCGGCGCCACGCCTCTTGATACGTAATCAGGCTGAACGGTCCGCCTCCGCCGGGATGATGGCAGGTTGTGCAGTTGTGGTAAACGATGGGCGCAATCTGCCCGCTCCAGGTTACCGGAGCTTCCGCCGCCTGAGCCGCACGGCGCGGATGCAACAAGCCCGGAATCGCGATGCAAACAAGGGCCGCCGAGGTCACGCGAAGGAGTTTCATGGCACATGGAGGGGCACAATCGAACAGCCGACGGCCGGCCCCCCTGGCCCGGGAACGGGACGGTTCGCGAGCACGGCCTGTATGGCTTCCTCGAGATCGTGCCGCATGGCCCTGGGACGCTCCTGCCCGATCGAGAGGTAGCGGTCGTCGATGCGTCCCCTGTAGACCTCGCGCAGCCCTGTCCCGGCAGGGACAAATAAAGCGACCTCCGGCGTGGTGGTCGCGCGCGCCATGCGCGTAAGGCGCTGATCCGTATCCAGCACCGTCTCGGCATGAATGTCGTATTGCTGGTCGTGGCTGCGGACCACGCCGGCCGTGTCCTCGGGGTTTGGATAGACCCACCAGAAACGCACGCCATCCTGCGCGAACTCGCGATCGAGCCGTTCCATCTCCGGGATGTACCGGTTGCAGATGGGACAGTCCGACGCGGCGAAAAAGAGCACGATCGCTCTCGATCCGGCCGGAGCGATTTGCTCCACCGGATGGCCGCTCAGATCGGTGCCGAATGGCGGCGCGGCCCACGCGGCCAGCGACACACAGCAAAACCAGACAGCGATCGCCCGCGACAACATAGCCCAAAACATTACCACGAGAGTTATAGAGTTTGGAACTCTCTTTTCGAGAATCCCCCGCGGCCCCTGGAAATCAGAGACGACGCAGCGGCCTGCCGTCGAGCCCGAGCCTCGACCGATGCAGATGGTATATTTCTCCCGATGAGCCGCCGGGATTCTCGAGGGCCGCTTCGCCGCGCCATGATCGCGGCGTCGCTCGCTGCCTTGTTTGCAGCCTGTTCCTTGGGAGCCGGCGCGGCGGCGGCACAGGCGGACGGCGCAAAAACCGCCGCGCAGCCGCGGAATCCCGATGCGGTCTGCGCTTCATGTCACCGCCAGATCTTCGATTCCTGGCAGCGCACGCCCATGGCCCACGCCAGCGGACCCGCAACCGAAGGCTTCATTCCAGCCGACTTCACGCACGCCGCGTCAGGCGTGCATTACCGCGTTTATCTTGACGCAGGCAAAGTGTGGCTCTCGTATGAGCGGCCCGCTGCTCCCCCCGGCCGTGCCCTCAATGGCAAACAGCAACTGCTCTTTTATCTTGGCTCGGGAAGGCGCGGCCGCACCTGGCTCTTCGAGCGCGAGGGCTACTGGTACGAAATTCCCATCAACTGGTATGCGAAAAAGCATATCTGGGACATGACCCCGCACTTCCTCAACACCCGCGAGATGCCCTTCACTCTGCCCGTCGATCCCGGCTGCCTCCACTGTCACGCCAGCAGCGTGCAGCAATCGCTGCCCGACGCCAGAAACCATTTTTCCGGCCCTCCGTTTCCGCGCGGAGGGCTCACCTGCGAAGACTGTCATGGCGATCCCACGCAGCACCTTGCGCAAAACGGAAAAGGACCGATCCTGAATCCCGCCAAACTGGACCCCGTCCGCCGCGATTCAATCTGCCTGGAATGTCACCTGGAAGGTGAGGTCGCCGTCGTCAGGCAAGGGCGCCGCCTGGGCGAATTCCGGCCCGGCGACAGCCTCTTCGACGATGTTGTTTTCTTCGAGGACGGCCGCAAAGCCGGCGCCGCGGGCCGCGCCACCAGCCAGTGGGAGTCGCTGCTCGAGAGCGCATGCAAACGCGCCAGCGGCGACCGCCTCACCTGCACCACCTGCCACGATCCCCACTCCTCCGTGTCTGCGGAAGACCGCGTTGCCTACTACCGCAGCCGCTGCCTCTCCTGCCATGCCGGCATGGCGTCGGGCCATCATGAGCAGAACCCCGACTGCACGTCGTGTCACATGCCCCGTGAGGAGACCGAAGACATCGCGCACGAGCAGGTAACCGATCACCGCATCCAGATCGTCGGAAAGCCCTTCGTGAGCCCCTATGCTTCGCAGCAACTGGCGCCCATCGGCGGAGTTCAACCCGGGCCGCGGGATGAAGGGATCGCCTGGGCCCAGCTTGCTCTCCAGGGCGACCGCAACGCGGGTGAACATGCGATTCCGTTGCTGCTCCAGGCCGAGCGCTCCGATCCCGACGAGGTGTCCGACGCCGAACTGCACATGGAGCTTGGGTTTCTGCAGCAGGTCAGCGGGGGCCGCGACCGGGCCATGCAAGAGTATCGGCAAGCTTTGCATGCAGATCCGTTCAATGAAATCGCAGCCTCGAATCTCGCCGTGCTTGAGGCGCAGCAGGGCGACTTCACCGCTGCCTTGCCGCTTTGGCAGACGGTATTCAAGCACGATCCCGGCGCCAGCGCCGCCGGCGTCGATCTTGCCGTGGGGCAGTGCCGCCTGGGCCGGAAGGACGCGGCGGAGCAGACCTTGCAGCGCGTGCTGGTCTTCTCGCCGGACGACCAGTCGGCCCGCGCCTTGTCCCTGGCGATTGCTGCGGGCGTCCAACGCTGCGGCAGGCAGTGAGCCGCAGCGAGTGATGAGAGCAGGAGACGTGATGAAGAGAAGCTTCGGCTGCGTGCTGCTGTCGATGGTGCTTGCAACTCTGCCGGCGTCTGGTCAACAGCCCGTACGCGCGGGATGGACGATCGGCCCCTTCACCCGCCCGGCCAGCGGCAACCCGGTGATCAGCCCCAACCCTGATTCTGTTTTTCTCGATCCCATCCGCAATGCGCCGGTACACTGGGAGGCGCTGCACACGTTCAATCCCGCCGCCGTCGTGAGGAACGGCCTGGTGGATGTGCTGTATCGCGCCGAAGACGACACCGGCGCCATGCAGATTGGTATGCACACCTCGCGCCTCGGGCTCGCCGAAAGCGCCGACGGCATCCACTTCACGCGCCAACCCGCGCCCGTGTTTTACCCGGCGGACGACAGCCAGCAATCCCGCGAGTGGCCCGGCGGCGTCGAAGATCCCCGCATTGTTGAAGCGCCGGATGGCACGTATGTGCTGACTTACACGCAGTGGAACCGCAAAACCTATTCGGTGGGCATCGCCACTTCGCCGGACCTGCGGCATTGGGTCAAGCATGGTCCCGCCTTTCTGAGCGCGGAGGACGGTAAGTATGCGAACCTGCGCTACAAGTCCGCGGGGATCGTCACCAGGTTGCAGAAGGGCAGGCTGGTCGCCGCCCGCATCTGCGGCCGGTACTGGATGTATTGGGGCGAGGGCGAGATTGGTCTGGCCACATCCACCGACCTCATTCACTGGACGCCCGTCGAGGATGCTGGCGGCGAACCAGTCGTGGTGCTCAAGCCGCGCCCCGGGCACTTCGATAGCGCATTTCCCGAAACCGGCCCGCCGCCTGTGCTTACCAGGCGTGGGATTGTCGTGATCTATAACGGCAAGAACGCCGTCTCCGGTGGCGATTCCAATCTTGCTCCTCAAACCTACTCCGCGGGCGAAGCTCTCTTCGACAAACGCAATCCCGCACGTCTCCTGGCGCGGACAGAGAACCCGGTTCTGCAGCCGGCGCTGCCCTATGAGAAGACCGGCCAATACGCCGCCGGAACCACCTTTGCGGAGGGGCTCGTCTATCTTCACAACCAGTGGTTTCTCTACTACGGCTGCGCCGATTCGCTGGTCGCCGTCGCTACGGCCCCGTAGCCGCGGTCTCTATTTCGCATCCGGCCGCGACCGGTTTATGATGGGTCACCGCGGACAGGATCTCCCAGGAGGCCGCCATGAACCGCCGGCACTCGCTCTCGGCTCTGCGGCCGGACCGCCGTGCGTTTCTCAAGGCCTGCGCCGCGGCCGCAGCCACGGCGCTGACCTCCAATGCCTGGCCTGAACCGGCAAGCCCCGGCGGCGTGTATCTTCCCGCGGCCACAAAGAAAATGGCCGCTCTCCTCCGCGAAATCTATGAGCAGAGCGACTGGAAGGCCGACCCCGACAAAACCGCTCAGCGCGCCGCTTATTACCGCTCCCTGCTGCGCAATCCCTTGACGCCCACGCAACAGGTGACGGTGTGGCTTGAGATGGGCAAGGAGTTGTTGCGCACCGGAGAGTGCGCCGAGGCCCGGCACACGCTTCAAGAACTCGCGCGGACCTGTCAGGAGCGCGGCTTTCTCCTGCCGGACGACACGGACCGGCAGATCCAGATGTACATCGCGCTCTCCTGCCTTCGCCTCGGCGAACTGGAAAACTCACCCGCCATCCTCGCGGAGGCAACCCTCTCGCCTGGTACGGCAGCCCCGCCCGCGAGCTCACCCCAAGGCGCCGCCGCGGAAGCAGCAAAAGCCTTCGGCGGCATGTTGAATGAAGACAGCCATGACAGCCTGTCGCGCTGGCTCCTGAATATTGCCTGCATGTTATCGGGCGGCTACCCTCAGAGCGTTCCCGCAAGATGGCTGGTTCCTGAGCGTCTCTTTGAATCCGAGTTCGACATCGGCAACTTTCCCGATGTGGCCGCGCAGGCCGGAGTGAACTGCGTGGGGCACGCCGGCGGCGTCCTCCTTGAGGATTTCGACGGCGACGGCTTGCTCGACCTGATGATCTCCTCCTCCGGCCCCATGGATCAGCTCCGCTTCTTCCACAACAACGGCGACGGAACCTTTACCGATCGCACCGCGCAGGCCGGACTCCTGGGCGAAGTGGGCGGGCTCAACATCGTGCTCACCGACTACAACAACGACGGCCATCCCGACGTTCTGGTGCTGCGCGGCGGCTGGCTGCACCGGTTCGGCGAATACCCCATGTCTCTTCTGCGCAACAACGCCAACGGAACCTTCGACGACGTAACCGAAGCAGCCGGGCTGCTCTCCAGGCACCCCACGCAAACCGCGGCCTGGGCCGACTATGATAACGACGGCTGGCTCGATCTCTTCGTCGGGGTCGAATCGACGCCGGACAACCCCCACGTCTCGCAGCTCTTTCACAACAACGGCGACGGAACCTTCACCGAGGTCGCCGCGCCGAACGGGCTCGCCGATCTCGGCTGGGTCAAAGGCGTGGCGTGGGGGGACTTCAACAACGACGGCCGGCCCGATCTCTATGTCTCCGTGCTCGACGGGCCCAACCGCCTCTTCCGCAACGACGGACCGCGCGACCCGCATCGTCCGCGCCCCGACCAATGGCAATTTACCGACGTCAGCAAGCAGGCAGGAGTCACGGAACCGCACCGGAGCTTCGCCACCTGGTTCTTCGACTACGACAACGACGGCTGGCCGGACATCTTTGCCGCCGGATACGCAATGGATTCCATCCAGGACATGGCCGCCTTCGAGATGGGCATGACCTTCCATGCCGAGCTGCCCCGCCTCTATCGCAATAACCGCGACGGAACCTTCACCGACGTGACCAGGGCCGTTCATCTCGACCGCGTAATCCTCCCCATGGGCGCAAACTTCGGCGACCTGGATAACGACGGCTGGCTCGATATTTACCTCGGAACGGGAGACCCATCGTATCAGTCGCTTCTGCCCAACCGAATGTTTCGCAATCATGAGGGCAGGGTCTTTCAGGACGTCACCAGGTCCGGCGGCTTCGGGCACTTGCAGAAAGGTCACGGCATCGCCTTCGGCGACATCGAAAACAACGGCAACGAGGACATCTTCGAAGTCATCGGCGGGCATCTCCCCGGCGACCTCTACGAGAGTGTCCTCTTCCGCAACCCCGGCCACGGCAACCACTGGATCACGCTGGTGCTCGAAGGCGTCAAAACCAATCGGGCAGCCTTCGGTGCGCGTATCGCGCTCAAATTTGTGGATGGCGGCGTGCAGCGGCAGGTCTTCCGGACCGTCGGCTGCGTGTCCAGCTTTGGCGGCAATCCTCTTCGCCAGCACATCGGCGTAGGAAAGGCAAGCTCCATCAACCGGATTGAGATCTTCTGGCCCGCCTCCGGCAGCACCCAGGTGTTTACAAACATCGCCATCAACCGCGCCTTCCATGTGAGGGAAGGCGCAGAAAAACTCGAGCCCGTAACTTACAGGCAATTTACATTCGACGCGGTTCCGATGGCCAAGAATGCCGTCGGCATGCAATTTGAGCGGCGGACCCGAACCTGACCCTTATCCAGGCGGATCAGCCGGAAATCGATTGCGCTCCGTTCGTTAGGTCGTCTTCCGCCTCCGAAGTTATAACCAGAACCTATAAAAGGGCTTAATACTTGTTTTTGCCACTTAAAGTGCGTTGATAATCCGTGGGGCTGCAAAGCATAGAAAGAAAGATGAGCGGCGAAGGGCACCTATCTCCAACGATTGGTTGAGAATTTCCTCCATTTTTTTGTTGACAATCGCATTTCTACTGGGCTACGGTGTTGAGCGTTTTCATCCCCGTTTCTTTGTTGTCGTGCACTGCTGAACCAGGTTGCTTCGGATACCGGAGTGTCGTTGGTGCGTTCGCCGCTTTTTATTGAGGCGAGCGGGACGGCGTTCCGCGGGCAATCCGTGCCTGCCGGGGCGCCGGCGCTTTTGTTGCCAACTTGCCTGGTCTCGTAGCACAAGTCAACAGTCAAAAAATCAATCAGGAAGCGAATTTTGAGGAGGTCGTGTGAACAAGGTGCGTGCGTGCGCAGTCGTGTTGTCTCTGTTCGCCGGTGCGGGTCTTCTCGTGACGCAAGCTCGAGCGCAAGCGGTCTATGGCTCCATCTTCGGCACGGTGACGGATAAGACCGGGGCCGCCGTTCCCAACGCCACAATTACAGTTACGGACGAGTCAAAAGGCACCGTCGTCACCGTCACATCGAACGAGACCGGCGACTACGCCGTCGCCCACCTGATCCCCGACGTCTACGATCTGAAGGCCACAGCCAAGGGATTTCAGGCATTCGTGACCACCGGGATCAATGTCCTGGCCGACACCGCTCCGCGCATCGACCCGAGTCTGCAAGTCGGCACGGAGGCAACCACCATCCAGGTCAACGCCGACACCGAGCCCATCCTCAAGACCGACCGCTCCGACGTGGCCACCGTCTTCAACGAGCAGCAGGTGGCAAGCCTGCCGGTTGAAGACCAGAACTTCACCAACCTGCAACTGCTGCTCCCCGGCGCGCAGATGCTGGGCTGGGCCCACGCCGCCGATGAGAACCCCCAGGCTTCCAAGCAGATTCAGATTGACGGGCAGGCCTTCGGCGGCGTCGCCTACGAGCTGGATGGCGCCGACAACCAGGACCCCATTCTGGGTATCATCGTCGTCAACCCCACCACGGACTCCGTAACCGAGACCAAGATCACCACGCAGGACTTCGACGCCGAAGAAGGCAAGGCGGTTTCGGCGATCATGACCGCGCAAACCCGCTCCGGCAGCAACCAGTTTCACGGAGACATCTACGACTTTCGCACCGGCAACGCCAACCTGGCGCGCAATCCCTACAACCAACCGCCCGATTCGTATACGCAGGCTCTCGGCGAGCCGAATTCCATTCCTCCGGGTCTGAAGAACCGCATGGGCGGGTCGATCGGTGGACCGGTGATTAAGGACAAGATGTTCTTCTTCGCCAACTACGAGGGACAACGCCAGAAGGTCGGCACTGCAGCCACCGATACTTTGCCCGACAGCTTCACCACCGAGACCTGCCTGGGCAATCAGCCGGACTCGCAGGGAGGTAACGGCTGCGACTTCAGCGAATACCTGACTCAATTCGGGCCTGCCGCCGAGATCTACGACAACTCCTCAGGCACGCCCGTTCCGTTCCCTCACAACATCATTCCCAGGAGTTATCTGAGTGCGAATGGGCCCTCGGGACCGGCCCTGGCTTTGCTCAAAATCCTTGAGCCTTACGCAAAGACCGTCTCCTACGTCCCAAACTCCGGCAAAGGGAATCTGGACGAGAACTTTAACGAAGGCGGCACGGGGCTCTTCAACAGCGATCAGTGGACGGAGCGCGTCGACTTCACGTTGAACGAGAAGACCCATCTCTTCGAACGTTTTTCGCGGTTTACCGATACCCTTACCGGGGCCGTGATGTTCGGGGCGGCCGGCGGTCCGGGGTTCGGCATCAACAACTACGGCGGCAACTCAACCGGCGCCAATGACAGCGACGTGGCCGGCGCGGACGTGGCCATCAGCCCCACCCTGCTGACCGATGTGCGCCTCGGCTACGTCCGCTATAACGTCATCGACAGCAAGCACGATCAGGGCACGGAGTTCGCCCAGGGTCTTGGCATCCCCGGCATCAACACCGGATCCGCCTTCCTCTCCGGTTCGCCGGGATTCTTCATTCAGAACGTGCCCAACGGCGGCGGCGGCACGCAGAATCAGCCCGTCTTCGGCGACGGCCTGAACGTGGACCGCTGCAACTGCCCGCTGATCGAGCGCGAGGACCAGTTCCAGATCGTCAACAACTGGACCAAGATCATCAGGAATCACTCCATCAAGCTGGGCGCCGACCTGCGCTACGGCCGCAACCTGCGTGTGCCTTCCGATCAGGATCGCGATGGCCTGCTGAACTTCTACGCCGGTCCCACCTCCAACGGCGCAGGCTTCGGGGGGCTCGGCTGGGCGACCTTCATGCTCGGAGAAGTCTCGGGTTACAACACCGGCAACGGCCAGAACGAGACCGCCTTCAATCGCTACGTCTCCACCTCTTTCAACGCCAAGGAGTTTCAGAAGCGCACCTTCTTCTACGTGGAGGACCAGTGGCGCGCCACCCACAACCTGACGCTGAATATCGGCGGCCGCCTGGACCTGTTCTGGCCTGAAACCGTAAATGCCGCCGGCAACGGCGCGCTGATGAACCTGTCGGACGGCTATCTGCACATCGCAGGCATTGGCGGAATACCGAGTGACATGGGCTGGACGATCAAGTTGATGAAGCAGTTTGCGCCTCGTTTAGGCGTTGAATACGCGCTCGGCAACAAGACCGTCATCCGTGCCGGCTACGGACGCAGCTTCGACATGGGCGTCTTCGGCTCCATCTTCGGCCACACCGTGACGCAGAACATTCCCGTTCTCGCCGCTCAGACGATCGTGGCCCCCAACTCCACAAGCGCTGCTTTCACACTCAATCAGGGGCCGCCCGCCTACGTCTTCCCGACGGTTCCGCAGAGCACCGGCCTGTTGCCCAACCCCGGCTTCAATGTCCAATCGAAGGTTCGGCCCAACCCGCTCAACTTCCCCACACTGGATGCGTGGAACCTGGCGGTGCAGCGCTCGCTCACTCCTACGCTCAGTGTCACGGTTTCCTACGTCGGCAACAAGGGGACGCACACACTGGGTGACGGCGACGGCAACAACACCAACCCCAACGAGGCGGCCATCGCTTTGCCCGCGCAATTCAGCATCACCGGACAAACAGTGACCTTCAATCCCTATGCGCCGTCAAGCGGAGTCTCGGCCGCCGCGGGAACGGACGCAAAGGGCAACCCCTACAACGCCAACGAGACGTCCAACTCCAAATACCTGGAGCGTTATTATGCCGGTTCGCTGCCGGCGTGCCGGGATGTAAACTATGCCTCTGTATTTCCCACCGGAGATACGACCATCGCCCAGGTGGATGGCGACTCCAGCCTGCAGCCGGGCATGTGCGGCTGGACCTCGAGCATCCAGTACAACGGCGATAACCAGAACACCGAGTTCGACGCCCTGCAGCTCACGCTCAACCAGCAGTACCATCATGGCCTGAGCATGACCGCAAACTATCAGTGGGCCAGCGCCTTCGACGACAACAGCGACTATTGGACCTGGAGTCACGCGGTTGCGCACCAGCGAGACAGCAACGTGCGCAACTCGCAGCTCACTGCCTACGGCAGCTACGACCTGCCCTTCGGCAAGGGCAAGCAGTTCGTCAGCGGCGCCAATCGCGCCACCGATCTGCTCATCGGCGGCTGGCAGCTCAGCGACGTGATGAACTGGGCGGGCGGTCTGCCCTTCTCGCTCACCTACGAAGAATGCGGTACCAACGTTCCCAACGGTCCGTGCGGCCCGAGCATTGTGCAGGGGGAGCACTTCCGTACAAGCCTTACCGGTGCTGCTCCGCAGTCGAACGGAACCATCCAGCGCACCTTCTACGCCAAGTCCACGCTTCCCACCGCCAGCGCGCAGGGCAGCGGTCCGTTCGTCAATCCCGGCATCGATAGTTTCGGGAACATAGGCCGGAACACTGTTCGCGGGCCCAGGTTCTTCGGCGACGATATGGGGCTGACCAAGACCTTTACCATCTGGGAGAAAGTAAGCGGCAGGTTCCGCATCGACGCTTACAACGTCTTCAACCACATTCCCGCGGGGAATCCCGGCGGCGATATTGAACAAACTGGGGTCATCAACAGCGGCCCTCAGGGCTATGGCCAGAGCCAGGACTTCGGTCCGCGCCAACTGGAGTTCTCGGCACGTCTGGAGTTCTGATCTTTGCAAGTACATCGACCTGCCAGGAGAGGAGTGAGGAGGGGAGTTTCGGCTCCCCTCTTTCTTGCCATCCATATCTCTGCCGGCGCAAAAAGCGCCCCCCGCCTCTGCCCATCCGCAGCCGAACGCGCAAGCTTGAGAAGACCAGGTTCAAAAGAACCGCGACCCTCGATAGCGTAGATTGATAGACACCCGTGACCCGATTCGTCTTAGACTAAAGCCCGGAGCCCCGCCATGCTGCAGAGACTCGCTTCTGCAATCCTGCTTCTATCACTCATGCCTGCCGTGCGCGGGCATGCCCGGCAGGCGAGCACGCAGACCGGTGGCGACGCCGCGGCGCCTTCCTTGCCATCGGCGCGGGACCTGGCTGCCAGGGGCCGGCTGGACCAGGCGCTGGTCGAGCTGAACCAACTGGCCGCGCAATCCCCGGAGCCGCCAGGAGTGGAGCGTCTGCGCGGCATCATCTTCTACCAGCGGGATCGGTTTCAGGACGCCATCGCCGCCTTCGCCAAGGCCGCGGCCCAAGACCCGGGCGACCGCGAGTCGATCGAGATGCGCGGCGTGAGCCTGTTCCGCACCGGCCATGCCGCTGAGGCGATCGTCTACCTCGAGAAAGCGCGCGCCTCGGTGCAACAGGCGAACATCGATCCCAACTATGTCCTCGCGGTCTGCTACGCGGAGGTGCGGCGCTACGACGACTCCCGTCACGCCTTCGCCGCGCAGTACGGATTTGCCCCCGACTCCGCGGAAGCATACCTTCTGGCAGGCCGGATGTTTCTGCGCCGCGAGCTCCGCGACGAGGCCGCCGCGCAGGCCGCGAAGGCTCTTGAGCTGAACCCTGCATTGCCGCTGGCCCACGAGCTGCTGGGTGAGATCGCGCTTGCCAGGGGCGACCTGCCGGGCGCCATCCGCGAGCTCGAAGCCGAACGTAAGGTCAACCCGCTCGACCCGGAGTTATACGACCGGCTGGGCGACGCCTATCTGCGCACCGGACAGTACACCCAGGCCGAGCAGTCTTTGAACCGCGCCGTGGTCCTCGAGCCGGACTCCACCGGGCCCTATATTCTCCTCGGCGAAACCTTCCTCAAGCTCAACGATCCCATCCAGGCGATCCAGTACCTCTTCCACGCCGGCCAGATGGACCCCGGCAATTACATGACTCACTATCTATTGGCGCAGGCCTACAGGGCCACCGGCCAGGTGGATGAAGCCAATCGCGAGTTCAGGATGGTCGTGGATCTGCAGAAGAACGGGCTGAGAGCGGCCCCGGAGCGATAACCGATGCGCGGCTGCGGGATGGTTCACACATTTGCCGGCTGTCTGGCGCTGGTTCTTGCGCGCGGCGCCGTATCCCAGTCGCCGCCCCATACAGAACCTCAAGCCATCAAAATGGCGGACGCCGCATTTCATGCCGGATACGCCGCGCAGCAGCAGGGCAAGCTCGAACAGGCGCGCCTGCAGTTTGCAAAAGCCGCCCGGCTCGCCCCGCAGATTCCGGAGGGCCACGAAGCCCTGGGCACGGTGCTGGTCGAGTTGGGCAGGCCACGGGAAGCGGTGCCGGAGTTCGCCGCCGCCGCAAAGCTCGAGCCCGGCAATGCGGGCCTTGAAACCGACCTGGCCGTGGCCCTGGCCCAGGCCGGAGAGGCGGCCGGCTCCATTCCTCATTTTGAGGCGGCGCTTCGCCTCTCCAGGCTGCCCGGCCAGAAGCCCGTCGAAGCCGTCTTCTTCGAGGACTACGCCCGCGCCCTCGCCGCCGCCGGCAATTCGAACAAAGCCGCCGACGAATTCGCGACCGCGGAGACGCTCACCGGCCCCCGCGCCGACCTCGACGACGACATCGGCTCCCTCGACGCACAGATGGGTCAGTGGGACAAGGCGCGCAGCCGCTTCCAGTCCGCCATCGCCCTGGACGGCAAGTACGTGCCCGCTCGATTTCATCTGGGCGTCCTTCTCCGCCGTCAGCAGGACCTCGACGCTTCCCTTACGGAGCTCAAGACCGCCGCCGCCCTGGAGCCTTCCAACGGCGAAGTTCTGCTGGAGTATGGCCGCACCCTCGAGGCCTCGGGGAATGACGCCGATGCCGCCGATCAACTTGCCAAAGCCGTCGAGATCAACCCGCAAATGCCGGGCGTGCAGTTGGAGCTGGCCATGACCCTGCAGCGCCTGGGACGGCAGGACGACGCCATACCCTGGTTCCGGCAAGCCCTCAAGCGCGATCCCCATAACCGCACCGCTCTCGACAACCTCGGCCTCGCGCTCACCCTCACCGGCAAAGGCAAAGATGCGCTGGCCCTCTTCCGGCAGGCCCTCGCCGGCGACCCCAGGGACGTCGACGCCTACGAAAACATGGGCATGGCCGAGGTGCAGCTATCGGCGTTCGACGATGCCATCGCGGACTTTAAGAAAGCGCTGGCCCTTCGTCCCAACGATCCCGAGCTCCATTACGATCTCGGCGTTACCTACAAGTTCCTTGACCGCTTCGACCAGGCCGTCGCGGAGTTGAGCCTCTCCGAGCATTTGGCGCCCACTCTGCCCGATCCGCCCTACACGCTCGGCATCCTGTATATGCAAACGGGGAAGCTGGACCAGGCGATCGCGCAGTTGAAGCAAGCCGTTGCGCTGAGCCCTGAGAACGGCAACACCTGGGCCATCCTGGGCAGCACCCTCCGGCAGGATTCCCAGCTCGACGAAGCCGCGGATGCGCTCCGGAAGGCGATCTCGCTGCTTCCCGCCCAGCCCAGCCCGCGCGTTACGCTGGCAAGCGTCCTGGCCGAACAGGCGGCGAGCCTCGCGCAGCAGGCCAATGCCGCCGATGCCGCCGGCGATCAGCAGAAGGCCGGGCAGCTGCGCAGCCAGATGAAGGATCTGCGCTCCCAGGCCGCCGGGTACCGCCAGCAGGCGGCCCAGATGAGCCGCGCCGCCGTCAGTCGCCAGCGCGCGGAGTTTGCCCTCAGCGCCGGAAACGAGCTCATGCTGCACGGCCGCCT
Organism: Occallatibacter sp.; assembly: GCA_035508555.1. Classification (GTDB taxonomy): domain Bacteria; phylum Acidobacteriota; class Terriglobia; order Terriglobales; family Acidobacteriaceae; genus Telmatobacter. The sequence goes on from DATJMU010000150.1 coordinate 54,078, forward strand.
CGCCGACGCCATCGCGCAATACCAGCAGGCCATTGAAGCCGATCCCGGCTTCGCTGAGCCGCATCTCCAGCTCGCCATCGCCTACCAGCGTCAGGGGCGAAGCCAGGAAGCCGCCGCGGAGCGCGCCCAGGCGGAGAAGCTCGCCCCTGCCCAATAACATGACACTTTATCTGGACAAACTTCACATGTCGCGGAAGCCGGCAGCGCCTTCCCGGAGGTTATTCACTTGCCGTTGACCCGCCGCGGATTGTTGAAGTCTCTGTCGCGCACCGCGCTGGTTCTGCCCCTGCGGGACGTCCTGCGCCTGGCGCGTCCGGCCTTTGCCCTGACCGGGCAGATGGCGCAGCCGCAAAAGCCGGGAGCCTCCGCGCGCCAGTCCTATTCGGCCGAAGCCCGTCCCGCGCCCAAGGGCGCGCCATCTCCGGTAACCGGCACTCCGCTGGGCGTGCAGTTCGTCGATGTGGCTTGCCAGGCCGGCCTTGACCTGGAGACCATCTTCGGCGGCGTGCATCGCAACACCTACCTGCTCGAAACCACCGGCTGCGGCGCCGCATTCTTCGACTACGATCACGACGACTGGCTCGATATCTTCCTGATCAACGGCTGGCGTCTCGAGGGCTTTCCCAAAGACCGCGAGCCGGTCTGCCATCTCTTCCGCAACAATCGCGATGGCACCTTCACCGACGTTACGCTCAAGGCGGGCGTGGCCCGCTCTGGCTGGGGACAGGCCTGCTGCGTCGGCGACTATAACAACGACGGCTGGAACGACCTCTTCGTCACCTATTACGGTCAAAACTCGCTCTTCCGCAACAATGGCAACGGCACCTTCACCGACGTCGCCAAAGAAGCGGGCCTTCTCGAGGACCGGCTGCGCTGGAACTCCGGCTGTACCTTCCTTGATTACGACCGGGACGGCAATCTGGATCTCTTTGTGGGCAACTATATTGACCTCGACCTCAAAACCGCGCCCACGCCGCAGGAAGCTAACTGCACTTACAAGGGAATTCAGGTGGCCTGCGGGCCGCCGGGCCTCCTGGGAGGCAAAAACATTCTTTACCACAACAAGGGCGACGGCACATTCACCGATGTAAGTCAGAAGAGCGGGATGTGGACCGCGCTGGGCACCTACGCCCTGAGCGCCGTGGCCGCCGACCTCGATAACACCGGCTGGCCGAACATCTACGTGGCCAACGACTCGACCGCTGCTTCCTATTATGTGAACCAGAAGGACGGGACCTTCAAAGACGAGGCCGTGGAAGCCGGCGTCGCCTACTCGCCCGACGGCAAGCCCCAGGCCGGCATGGGGGTCTCGGTCGGCGATTACAATCGCGACGGCCTTCTCGACATCGTCAAGACCAACTTCGCCGGCGACACCGATTCGCTCTATATGAACCTCGGCGAGTGCTCCTTTGACGACCAGACCTATCAGGCCGGCCTGGGCATCAACACCCGCCTGCTGGGCTGGGGCGTCAGCTTTATGGACATCGACAACGACGGCTGGCTCGACATCCTCGTCGCCAACGGTCACGTCTATCCGGAAGTGGACGGGGCCCAGGTCGACGCGCCCTATGCCGAGCGCAAGTATCTCTACCGCAACCTGCGCAACGGCCAGTTTGAGGATCTCAGCCTCGTGGGCGGCGCCGGCATCACCACCCCCGCCAAGGCCCGCGGCTTCTCGGTCGGCGACTACGACAACGATGGCGATCTCGACGCCGTGGTTAACTGCGTCAATGCCATCCCGCAGCTGCTGCGCTGCGACTCGTCGCTCAAGCGCAGCTGGATCAAGATTCGCGTCGTCGGAACCCGGAGCAACCGCACCGGCATCGGTGCGCGGATCAAGGTGGTGGCGCACACCGGGACGCCCGTGCTCGGCGCCAGCCCCGGCTCTCCCCTCACGCAGATCGACGAGGTCCGCTCCTCGAACGGATACTTTTCCGCCGGCGACCTGCGCATGCACTTCGGCCTCGGCGACGCGGCTAAAGTCGATCTCGTCGAGATCCGCTGGCCCTCCGGAACCGTCGACACGCTTTCAGACCTCGATGTGAACCGCCTGTACGTCGTTCAGGAAGGCGGCAAGATCCTCAAGTCCGAGGCCTTTCCCGCGGCGCACCATCCCTGAGCGTCGGGCCGATGCGCCGCTCCCTCGCCCCTGCCTTTAGAATCGGAGTGGAGCGACCGAATCATGGCGGAACTGAGCAGAACAGGCATCTCGCTGGAACAGGATTTGCTCGCCGGCTTTGACAAGCTCATCGCGCGGCGCGGATACAAGAACCGCTCCGAGGCGCTGCGCGACCTCATCCGCGAGGCGCTGCTCTCCGAGATCGTCGACTCCAACAAGCCCGTGGTCGGCACCCTTACCCTCGTCTACGACCATCATGTGCCCAACCTCTCGCAGAAGCTCACCGAGATGCAGCATCATGGAGGAACCATGGTGCTCGCCGCCACGCACGTCCATCTCGATCATCATTACTGCCTGGAAGTGGTCATCATGAAGGGGCGCAGCAAGGAGATCCAGGAGATGGCCGACTGCATGTTGGCCCTGCGCGGAGTGGAGCTGGGCAAACTCGTCCTCACCCGCTCCGGCGCCGCTCTCAAGCACGCCCATTAGTGGGTCCGCCGCAAATCTCATCGGTTATGTTTTGTATCGGGGCACCACTTCAGTCCTGCCGAGACACGCCTGTTTCGAAGATTGGGGCCTTAGCCCTTGCTGTCATCCGCTCTGCCTGTCTGCTGAATAACATCCCGTATTTCCGGCGGACCACTCTAGGTCGCTACCCGCAACCGCCACCCGGCGATTGGCGCAAAGTCCGCTGCGGGCCTGACGATTCAGTCGTCCGCCGAAGAGGACACGGTCTCGACCGCGCCGGCCACCTCGAGCTCGTCGAACCGCCGCCATTTGTAATACGCCAGCGATAGAATCCAGCTCAGCGCAAACAGCCCTACGATGAAGTAGCCCAGCGTGCCGAAGTTCTCGTTGAGCCCGCGCACCGCATCCCAGAAGCCTCCGCTCAGGCTCAACTGGCCGGCCAGAAGCCCCAGCGCCTCCACGCCCCCCACCACAAACGCTACGACAACCGAAACCATCGTGATGGTCAGGTTGTAGTAGAGTTTGCGCACCGGCTTCACAAACGCCCAGCCGTACGCGCCCAGCATAAGGATGTTGTCGGTGGTGTCGATCAGCGACATTCCGGCCGCAAACAGCGCGGGGAACACCATGATCGACCACAGGGGCAGGCCCTTCGAGGCCTCGGCTGCCGAGATGCCCAGCAGGCCGATCTCGGTCGCGGTATCGAATCCCAATCCAAACAGAACGCCCAGCGGGTACATGTGCCAGCTGCGGCCAATCAACGCGAACATGGGACGAAAGATGCGGGCGAAAAAACCGCGGCCCGCCAGCAGCAGGTTCAGATCCTCTTCGACGTACGGCTCTCCCTTGCGCACGCGCACAAACGCCCCATAGATCGACTGCAGGACCAGCAGGTTCGCGCAGGCAATGCCGAACAGGAAGAGCGCCGAGACCATCGTTCCCACCAGGCCCCCGACGTTGCGCAGAACTTCCATGTGATGCTCGAGCAGGATGGCCGCGCCCGCGATGGCCGCCGACCCCAGCACCACGATCGTCGAGTGGCCCAGCGAGAAGAAGAACCCGACCGAGACCGGCCACTTGCGCTCCTGCATCAGCTTGCGCGTTACATTGTCGATGGCCGCGATATGGTCGGCGTCCACGGCATGGCGCAGGCCGAAGCTGTAAGCCAGAAATGCCGTCCCCAGCAGCAGGGGAAAATGCCGGAAGGCCGCGATTGCCCACAGCCAGGCAGCCGCGTTGAAGGCCGCCAGCACCGCGTAGATGCCCACCACTTTGCGCTTCAGGTCGGTGCCGCCATCGCTGAAAAGGTCGTGCATGAAAACCCCGGGAATGGCTGAGCGCGCGCCGTGGCCGAAGCTCCATGGCCTGGCCGCGGGAGCCCGGTCCCTTGTGACTGCCATCATACCACTCTTTTGAAATTCGTAATATCAAGGAAGAGGGCCGCGGGGGATGTTGAACGATGGGTAGCACAAAATTCGGGAACGTATTACTTGCATCCCTCTTGGCAGCCGTCATGGCCGCGTCCCACGCGCCGGCACAGGCCGGCAAAGCCAACGTCCGTTGCGTGGTGCTTGACCCCGCCGGAAACCCGCTTCCCGCTGCGCGTGTGCAGTTGATCTCCGCTGCCGGGGCCATATTCCCGGCCACCGCCGCCAAGAACGGTGACTTGACAATCTCCCTGCCCGATTGGGGTGCGTATACCGCCCGGGCACAGGCCGCCGGATTCGCCCCAATCGCCCGCCAGTTGAACCTGACCCCCGGGACCGCCAGTTTCACCTTGCGCTTCGAACGGGTATCCGCCGCGGCGCAGCAGGTGATCGTCTCCGCCAGCGTCAGCGACGTTACCCTCGACGACCCCGACCCGTCGCAGAAGGTCATGGTGCGCGAAGAGCTCCTCGACGCCAATCCCGGACGGCCCGGCGCCCCGGTCTCGATTCCCGGAATGCCCATTGACACCGCATCCGGCGGCATCAAGGCGCCGCAGTACTTTGTTCCCGGCGTCGCCGGAGATCACGGCGAGCCCATCGCCCAGTACATCGCCATCGGAGGTTTCCTGGTTCCCAATAACCTCTCCGCCAACGCCCACGGCAACGGCTATGCGGATCCCAACGTCTACATAGCGGCGGTCCTCGGCAACGTGGCCACCGACGCCGGCGCCTACAACGTTCTCGAAGGCAACCACGCGCTCAATATGGCGGCCACTTATAGCCTTCGTCCCCGCATTCAGCGCTTCCTCGCGCTCAACGCCGACTTCCGCGACGCCGATCTCGCCGCTGGATTCGCGCCCTCCGCCGCGGGCAGAAACGAGTGGGTGGCCTTTGAAGCCAACTACGGCAACGGCCTGATGCGGACCCTCGAACACCGCAAGCAGTTCAAGTGGAATGCCACGCGCGTCTTCGACGTCGGCAGCCACAAACTCTCGCTGCTGAGCATCGGCTACTGGGGACACTCGCACGAGGGCAACCTGGTTCCAATCGGATTCGCCGTCCCGGTGAATGACACGCTTGATCCCCGCCAGATGGATCAGACCCACACCGGCCTGCTCGCCGCCAACGATGAGTGGAAGCCCGGCGCCGGCGATCTGGTTGCATTCTCGGGCTATCTTCGCACCTACAACCTGGCCCTCTTTTCGAACTTCGGCGAAGGACTGATCCGGCAAAGCGAGTTCCGTACCGTCGCAGGAGGCGAAGCCCGCGAGACGCACACGTTCTTCACCCGGCTTGAAGGGATGGCCGGCATGATCTACAACCAGGACGACATCCACAACGACGATCTGGACCACTATCTCTCGCCCGCTCCGCCGTCCTACGGCCAGTTCGTCCCGGTGCTGGGCAACAACGTGACCATCCGCGAGCTGGCGCCCTGCCTCGCCCTGCACGGCGACCTGGGCAGACACGTGCGTTTCTACGCCGGTCTGCGTCACGACCAGATCGAGATGAAAAACGAAGACAAGTTCCGGTCCCAATACTCCTTCGATGAGTGGCAGGGTTTCGAGAACCCCAAGGCCACGGTGACCTGGACGCCGGCTGGCTCGAACACCGCGCGCTGGCTTCCTTCGGCCTCCTTCAGCCTGGGGCAGGCATTCTTCACCGAAGATCCGCGCATCAACCTGGCTCCTTCCGCAACCGCAACCGGAGCCAGGGCGCTCGCCGACCCCTTCGAGCGTTCACACGCCATCCAGCTCGTGCTCGAAAAGGAGTTCTCCAATACCGATCTGCGCGTCACCGTGAGCCGCACCACGATGACCGCAACGTCGGCCAAAATCGACCCCGACAACGGATCCGCCGAAGACCTGGGCCCGGGCACGCTCAAATTCCTTACCGCCAGCGTCCGCCATGCGTTCAACTTTGGCACCTTGCAGGCCGTCTTCTCCAAGGCCGATGCGCGGCTGGCCGCGTTCAATGGCGTCCCCGGCACAGTGGTTCCCGAAGCGCCCCGCACCATCTTCGATGCCCTCACGACCCTCGACAAACTGCCATTCGGCCTGCAGGGGCGCGGGGAATACGAGTACGTCGGGCACAAGTTCCTCGACGCTGGCAACCCCGGGCATCCTGCCCCATACGAAGCCATCCCTGTCGGTGAAACCCGCCTGGCTCTGATGCGTCCCTTCCTGGATGGTCGCCTGCAGCTGGGCGCCGAGAGCGAGATCGCGCGCGGATACACCGGCCAGACCACGGAAACCATGGCTCCCGGATGGACGCTGGGCCAGGTCCCATACTGCGCGCCCGGATCCGGCCCCAGCGGCGTCTACAACGACTTCGATTGCGGCGCGCGCGAAATGGCCGTCGGCATCCGCACGGTCTCCTGGATCGGCGGCTCCATCTCATGGCGATTCGGCAGCGAGTAAGACCCGCCCACACCCGTTTCCGATCGCAATCCCCTATCTCTCGATCACCGCGCGCATCGTGTAGTTCCCCTCGCCGTCCACTTCGATCCCGTGCACCTCGCGCTCAAACCCCGGGAACCGCTTGCCGAACTCCTCCATCGCCAGGATCAGCTTGATCACCGGCGACTCCGGACCCCCCAGCCGTTCGCCGGGCATCGACATCGGGATGCCGGGAGGGTAGGGAACCAGCATCACCGCGGCGATCCGCCCCGCCATCTCCCGGAAGGGAATCCGCTCCGTCTCGTGCCGCACCAGCTTCTGGTAGCTCTCCCACGGCGTCATCACCGGATCGAAATCCTCGTCGCACGCCGCGTTCACCAGCCCCGCCAGGTTCAGCGCCATCATGGCGTCGTGCATCTCGTCCGAGAGCCCCTTCAGCGACATGTTGCGGTAGCGCCCCGGGTACCGCTGCACCAGCTCCGGCAGCGCCTCTTCGAGCGGCGCCTCCGAGTCGTAAAGCCGCTTGAAGTCGAACAGGTTCTCGAGCAGGCTTCCCCACTTGCCCTTCGACGTCCCCACCGAGAAAAGCACCAGCACCGTGTAGTCGCCCGTCCGTGCAATCTCCACCCGCCGCGAATCCAGAAACTCCGTCAGGATCGCCGCCGGAATCCCCCACTCGCCCATCACGCCCTGCGCATTCATGCCCGGCGTCAGGATGGTCACCTTCGCCGGGTCCAGCATGCAGTAGTCGTCCGGCGAGTCCTTGTCCTGATACCCGTGCCACTGCTCGCCCCGCTTCAGCGTCCAGCAGCTCGGCTCGGTCGCCAGCAGCTCGTCCTCCGCGTTTTCAAAAAGTATCCGTTCGCCGGTCGCCGGGTCGGTCACCCGCTCCGGCTGGTAGACGCCGAAGAACCACCCCTCGCCGTTCTCCGATTCGGCCCGCAGCCGGTGCGCCACCGAGCTCATCGCCTGCCGGAAGCTGATCGCGTCGGCCAGCGTCTCGTCCATCAGCGTCGGCCCCGCCGGTTCGTCCATCATCGCCGCCGCCACATCGATCGACGCAATCAGCGGATAGAACGGCGACGTCGTCCCGTGCATCATGAACGCCTCGTTGAACTGGTCGAAGTCCAGCGCGCCCCGATCCGAAAGCTTCACGTGAATCATCGACGCCATCGAGAACGCCGCCAGCATCTTGTGCGTCGACTGCACCGAGAAGATGGTCGGCCGGTCCTCCATCTCCTCCGGCACCCCCATCGCGTACCTGCCCCTGTAAATCGGATGAAACTTTGCGTATGCGTACCACGCCTCGTCGAAGTGCACCCGCGTCACCGAGTCGCGAAGCTGCTCCACCACGTGGTCCACGTTGTAGCAGAGCCCGTCGTAGGTCGAGTTCGTCACTACCGCATACGTCGGCTGCTTCGACCGCGCTCCGGCCGTGAATGGGCAGCGCGCGATCAGCTCCTGCACCGACTGCGGCGAAAACCGCGTCAGCGGCACCAGCCCGATCATCCCGTATCCGTTGCGCGTCGGCTTGAAGTAAACCGGCCGCGCCCCGGTGATGGTCAGCGCGTGGCAGATCGACTTGTGGCAGTTGGCGTCGGCCAGCACAATGTCGTCCTGCGCAATCACCGCGTGGCCGATGATCTGGTTCGACGTGCTCGATCCTCCCAGCACGTAGAACGTCCAGTCCGCCCCGAAGATCCGCGCCGCGTGCCGCTCCGACTCGCCCGGAGGCCCCAGGTGGTCCAGCCACGACCCCAGCGGCGCCGACGAGATTCCCAGGTCCGACCGCAGCAGGTTCTCGCCAAAAAAACGGTGGAACTCCTGCCCCACCGGGTGCTTCAGAAACGCCACCCCCCCCATGTGCCCCGGCGCATCCCACGAGTACGCCGACTGATCGTTGTACTTCAGCAGCTCCCGGAAATAAGGCGGCAGCAGTTGCTCGTGGTAGCGCTCGATAGCCGTGTCCAGCCGCGACGCGATGAACGCCGGCGTGTCGCCAAACAGGTTGATGTACTCGTACACCTGCTTGATCACTTCGAGCGGCAGCTCCGACACCAGCGTCCGGTCGGCGATCAGGAAGATCGGCACCTTCTTGTTCCGGTGCCGCACCCCGCGAATGATGTCCAGCGCCGCGCGCTCCTCGAACTGCGACCTGCCTTCCAGGTCCCAGTCCAGCAGCACCGCCGAGTAGCTCGGGTCCGAAGTGACCAGCGACAGCCCGTCCTCCGGCGAAGTGGTCCGCACCACCTCATACCCCTCGTCGCCAATGGCGTCCACAAGGCGCTCCATCGCACGGTCCGAGACCGAATCGGTGCGCCCCACCTCACTGGCAACCAGCAGAACCCAGCGTTTCTCGCTCATCTACTTTCAACGTCCTCGTTAAGACTCCCGCACCCTCCCGGCTGCAGGGACATGCGCGGCAAACAACTTATAGTAGCGCGGTCCACCCGTCCAAGTCGCCACACCTCTGTTAACTCTGCAGACGCCCGCGCCTTGCCTCTACAGCATTTTCGCTTCGACTGCTTACAGAACCAGTACTGCCGAGTGGCTTTTTCCTCAAGAAAAGGCCACCTTGAAGAATGCAGGAATGTTGATAAGTGAAGCGAAAATGCTCTAACGCAGCGTGACCACCGTCTCCGTCCTCGCCGCCGCCTTCACCCGCACCTCCACCACCGGCCCAAACCGGTCCGTCGTCTTGCTCCACGCGCCATCCCCGCCGCCGCCCCACTGTGCCGCGCCGATCTCCTTCGCCCGCTTCCCATCGATCTGCACGCCGCGCGCCTCCGCATGGATCCGCAGCAGGTAACTCTTGAGCGCCCCCGCATAGCTCCCCGTCGCGCCTTCAATCGTCACCGCGGTCTTCCTGCCCTCCCGCACCGCGCGCACCGGCTGCGCCATGTAGGCGCCCTTCTCGTAGTCGTAGCTCTCCCCGTCGTCCTCATACACCGTAAAGTCCGCCGCCGTCTCCGCCGGAAAAACATCCAGCGTCACTTCGGTCACCGGGTTCTCGCCCACATACTGCTCCACCGGCTGTGTCGCCACAATCGACCCCGCCTTCACAAACAGCGGAAGGTCCTTCCAGGCCGCCGCGTCCACGGGAATCGAAACCGTCTGCCCGCCCGCGTATCGCTGCCCCGTCGCATAATCCATCCAGGCCCCCGGCGGCAGATAGATCTGCTTTGAAGTCGCGCCCCGGCTCACCACCGGCGCCGCCAGCAGCGCCGGCCCGAACATCCACTCCGAATCCACCTGCGCCGACCCCGGATCCCCAGGGAACTCCCAGTAGAGCGGCCGCACCAGCCCCACGTTCCCCTCCGTCGCCTGCCGGTAATACGAGTAGATATACGGCAGCAGCTCGTAGCGCAGATCGATCGCCTTCTTCGCCGCCGCCTCGGCCACCGGCCCATACACCCACGGCTGCCGCCTCTCGCCCAGGTCCCCATGCACCCGCATAATCGGAACCACGGCCGCGAACTCTACCCAGCGCGCGTAGTTCTCGTCGCTCGGGTGACCGTGGAACCCGCCCGTATCCATGCTCCAGTGGAATGCGCCCGTATCCAGCGCCGCCAGCATCCGCTCCCGCTGGAAGGCCATATTCTCGAATCCCGTCGTGATGTCCCCGGACCACAGCGCATACCCATACCGGCTTGCCCCCAGGTAGAAGGCGCGGTTGATCGTCCATACCCGCAGGTTCGAGTCCGCCCGCTGTCCCTCGTAGATCGCCCGCCCCATGTTCAGGAACTGGAAGTTGTTGAAGATCGTCTTGCCCGATAAATCGGCCTCGTCGTTCCACCACGCCACCATCCCCGCATGGAACGCCGGCAGCAAATGCTCCCAGTACCACGCCCGCTCCGCCGGAATGCTGAAGTCCAGGTCCCGCGCCATCCGATGTGAAAAATAATCCGGCATCGCCGGCTCGTCCGGATACCAGAAATGATGCGCCGTCGCGTACGCCGCCGCCTCCGTCAGCTGCTTCGGGTCGCCGTACACCGTCAGCAGAATCCGCGGCTTCAGAATCCCCGCCAGCTTCACCCCTTCCATCCCCATCCGTTTTGCAAACGCCCCCGAAGCCCCGTCCGGATACTTGTCCGGAGCCACGTTTCCCGGTCCCGAGGTGCTGTTCCACCGCCACTCCCCGTAATCGTCCTCGCCCCACGCCTTCCAGTCGAAGTCCAGAATGAATCCGTCGATCGGGATATTTTTGTCGCGGTACTCGGCCACGATCCGCTCCACCTCGTCCTGCGTCGACCCCCACTGGCTGTTCAGGAACCCCAGCGTCCACTCCGGCGGCAGCGGCGGCGGCCCCACCAGCCGCGACAGCGCGGCCATCGTTTCGAGCGGCGGCCCCGCCAGCACAAAATACTCCACGTCCTTCCGCGAATCGTCTGCGAACGTCAGCTTCCCCGGCGCCGTCGTGAACTCGCCCCCGTCGGAATCCACCAGCAGCCCATACCGCACCGTAAACACGAACGGCCCTCCGCTATCCCCCTGCACTCCGGCTTCGACCTTGCCTCCGTTGTCCCGCGTCACTCCCGCCGTGGTCTCGTCCAGCCCGATGCCCGAAATTCCATAGAATCTCTCGCCCTCCGCGTGTTCTACCGTCACGCCGCCGTCCCGCGCCTCGCCCAGCGGGTCGTCGCTCTTCAGCAGTTGCCTCCCATCCCCATCCTCGAACGTGATGCTGTATGGCGCCGTCTCCTCGATCTGAACGCGCACCCCCGGCGCCGTCAGCGTATAAACGCCGTGCCTGTCCGCGGCGTGCACAAACCCCGGCGCCCGCAGCTTCGCATGAGGGTCCATCACCAGCGTCCGCTCGCTCGACTGCCCCTCCGGCCGCACGTGCACGTCCACAACCCCGTCCTCCAGCACCGTCACGTCCAGCACTGACCGCCCCGCCGTCACCTCCACGCCGTTGTCCACGCCAGAGAACCGCGCTGCCTGCCCCCACGCCGGAACCCACACCGCCAGAACCGTCGCGCCGAACAGAACTGCGGCCCGCTTCACGTTCCCCGCACCCTCGCAAATCAACTCCCGCTCCTTTGCCATATCGCTCCCTGACAGCAGTTCTCCGTGCGCATCGCCAAAACCGCACCGCCCCGCTATCCAGTTGAACACGTCCCCTTCCGGCGCCGCCCGTTTCGCTGCCATCCCCGCCCCGCGCGCCCTTCCTTCGGATCTGGCGCGTGGCGCCTCGCCAATGCCCGGCGATCCCTCGCCCGGAACCTCCCGGTCCCGCATCCGCACTTTGCCGGAAATTACCCCGAGAAAGCGCACAATCCTTATAGGAGGCGCTCCACCGCCATGAAATCGAACAATGGCCGGAAATCGATTGAAGATAGCACCGCAACGCGGCATTCGGATCCAGCGTCGCCTGGACCGGAGGGGGGGAGGGGAGGGTCCTCACAGTTTGCACCGGTTTTAGTGCATGTGAGCCGAGTAAAGCATTTAGAATCAGTAAATCGAGTCGCGAATTCGGTAACCAGAGAGTTACCTGATTAACATTCCTTTAACAATTATCCGGTCCCGCCAAAAAATGGCCGAATCCGGCCATGTCGACATTAAGTTCTTGGAGAAGAATGACTTACGTCACCGTCCATCCGGCCCGGCTCGCGCCCGTGCGCCGCCGCCCGTGCGCGTCATTCGCCCGTCCGCGCCATCTCCAGGTGCATCTCCGTCATCCCCGCGTACTTCACGTACACGGAGTCTCCATGCTGCTGCACGCTGAAGCTCTTCTCGTCCGCCTTCACACGTACCGTCAGTCCCGGCAGCTTCCACTCCCCGGCCGTCACCTCGGCCGCCGCAATCCCCGGCGCAAACATCCTGAAGCTCACATCCCCCTGCGCCGTGATCGTGATCCCTTTCCGGTCCGCGTCGGCATCGATCGGCGGGCACCGCGTCAGTTGGATCCATCCCACCCGTCCCGGCGCCTGCCACTGCACCGTCACCGGATGAAACTGGCTCGCCGCATCCACCCCTCGCGTATGCCCCGTGATCTCGCCGCCATAGATCAGGTCCTTGCCGATCCATGCCGTCGCAATCCGTCCCTCCGCGATCGGCTGCCGCACCTCGTGCTCGCCGCCAAAGTGCTCAAAGCTCCGCATCGCATCCGCCGGAATCCGCGTCCCCAGCGCCACGATCGGCGGCACAAACCACAGGTCGTCCGCATGGTCCACCAGCCCCGCATCGAACCGGGGCAGCGGCGCCTCGTCCGCGTCCAGCTCCGTGCGCAGCCACAAGCCGGTCACGCTCACATAGCTCCGCATGTCCATCCCATACGACCGGTCGTACGGCCCCGAGATGTTCCTCAGCCGCGCGTTATAAAGCTGGGCCGTCGTCCGCCACAGCGCCGCCTCCATCTCGCTCCCCATCGCCCGCATCCGCGCCGTCTGTCCGTAATCCCGCCACAGCGCCAGCGCGTAAAAGTCCACGCCCGCGTAGGTCGGCGAGTTGAACTCGTAGAAGGCATCGTGCTGCTTGAACAGCCTGTACTCCGTCTCCACCCACTTCGCCGCCGGCCCGGCCCACTCCGGCCGTCCACCGTCCCCCGCCGCATAACTCCACAGGAATCCCAGCATCAGCGCCGGATTCGTATACGTCGGCGCCAGCCGTCCCTGTTTGATCTCCCCGGCCACCGCAGCGTCGATCGACGCCGTCATCGCCCTGGCCATAGCCGCCGGAATCCGGTCCCGGTACTCCTCGAGGATCAGCGCGAATGTCGTCCCGATAAACTCACGCCAGTTCGGGTCGTACCCTCGCCACATCACCGCATTCGGCCCGGGCTCCGGCTCGCTCGGCGTCCGCCGGAACGTCCCGTCCCACGGCCTGCCCGGCTCGTGGTACTGCTGCTCCAGCACCACCTGCAGAATCTCCACCGCGCGGTCGCGGTCCCCCGGCCCGTCCCGCATCAGCAGCCCCAGCGCGTACCACGCCGACTCCCGCACCATGAAGAACGGCCGCACCCGCCCATCGTCGGCAAGGTCCGGCTGCGGGTCCCGGCACAGCTTCGCCTGCGG